>JAHDEX010000057.1:0-12247 GCA_020628545.1 Paracoccaceae bacterium
CAAAGCCTATGAGAACGGCGGCATCGCGAAAGACGGCGCAAAATTGGTGACAGCCGTCGCCACCACCTCCGTCCCTAAAATCACTATGCTTGTCGGCGGCTCCTTCGGGGCCGGCAACTACGGCATGTGCGGGCGGGCCTATTCGCCGCGTTTCCTCTGGACCTGGCCCAACAGCCGCATCAGCGTGATGGGCGGCGAACAGGCGGCGGGCGTGCTGGCGACCGTCAAACGCGCCGCCATCGAACGCAATGGAGAGGCCTGGTCAGCGGAAGATGAAGCGGCCTTCAAGCAGCCCACCATCGACATGTTCAACGAACAGGCGCATCCCTTGTATGCCTCCGCCCGCCTCTGGGACGACGGCATCATCGACCCCCGAAAATCCCGTGACGTGCTGGCCCTGTCCCTCAAAGCCTCTCTCAACGCACCAATAGAAGACACGCAGTTTGGCGTGTTCCGGATGTAATGAGCATACGAAAAACCATCACCGACAAAGTCTGGAATAGCCTGCCCGAGATGCCAACACTCGGCGCGACAATCGATATTCCTGTCTACGTCATCCACAATGGGCTCTACAAAGAAGACTACTTCTTCATTTTCGACTTCGAAGAATTTGTCGCAAAATCACGTGGGGGTCTTTTCGTCAGGCCCCGCCTGCAGGTGTGGGCAGGCCGCGATGACTTCGACCGCGGGGTCTTTGCGCGTCAGTTTCGCGAAAGCTTCGCCAGCGAATTTGAAGCCGCACGCACCGCCTTGCGCAACGACGATACCAAAAACCGCGGCTGGTTTACCTGGGACTTCGGCTTCGACGTGTTCACCGCGAACATCTCTCAGTTCCTCGCCAATATCCTCCTCCTTGTCGCGCTCTCCGCAGGCAAGTTGGCGCTCTCTTCCATTGCTTTGCCAAAGTGGCTGAAGGGCAAGTCCGACACGGAAAAGCTAGAGGCGAGCATACAAGACACGCAGACCAAAGTTGATACAGCCCTCAAACGGATGGCCATACGCATTCACCCACACCTGATGCGACACGCCTTCCGGGAAGATATCGTCCCAAAGACCCTGACTGCCGAGGATGACGCATGGCCGCTGCCCGCCGATATCGTTGAACACCTCGGCGACGGAAGGACCCAATCGCGATGGTAGAATATGACTGCGCGCGCGATCAAAGGGTAGGAAACCAATGAAACGCAAGGGCGCAAAAATCATCCCCTTCAGTCGCGACCTCAGAAAGCCGCGCAAATTTGACATGGGGCTTCCACCGAAACGGCAAGGCCGACGCACTTTGCTGGACCCTCGGATCTATCTCAAAGGTGTCATGGTCGCAGGATTTCTTGGCCTCTTGGTCGTGCCGGTTGGCGCCGACACAACACTCGCGCTGACCAAAACGGTTCAGATGGAAGATCGGAGATGCCGCATCGTCCGCGTTGTGGACGGCGACACGGTCAGCCTATTGTGCGGCCTTTCACTGCAAAGAGCGCGGCTAACGGGTTTCGACACGCCGGAGCTTTTCTCTCCGCGATGCTCAGCCGAAGGGTTCGCTGCATGGCAAGCCAAACTGGCTTTGCGCGTGGCATTTTTCGAAGCCTCTTACATCAAATTCATTGGCGAAGGACAAGACCGGTACAACCGCTTGCTGGCCCGCGTGTTGGTCGATGGTCAACCGCTCGCCGGAAAAATGGTCGAAAATGGATACGCCCGTCCCTATGCAGGCGGGCAACGGACAGGATGGTGCGCATAACAATGTTTGACAAAATCCTCATCGCCAACCGTGGCGAAATCGCCTGCCGGGTCATCACCACCGCCCGTCGTCTCGGCATCAAAACCGTCGCGGTCTACTCAGACGCCGACGCAAACGCCAAACACGTTGCCATGGCGGACGAGGCGGTGCATATCGGCCCACCCGAAGTCGGCGAAAGCTACCTCAAGGCCGACCGCATCATCCAGGCCGCCGCCAACACCGGCGCGCAAGCAATCCACCCCGGCTATGGTTTCCTCTCTGAGAACCCGGCGTTCGTGAATGCCATTAACAAAGCGGGGCTGACTTTCATCGGCCCATCAGCATCAGCCATCGAAGCCATGGGGCTCAAGGATGCGGCTAAAGCGCTGATGGAAGACGCAGGTGTACCCGTTGTCCCCGGCTACCACGGCGACAGCCAGGACCCGGACTTTCTGGACAAAGAGGCCGACAAAATCGGCTACCCCGTCCTCATCAAAGCCCGCGCAGGCGGCGGTGGCAAAGGCATGCGGCTGGTCGAGGACCCCAAAGATTTCAAAGCCGCCCTCGCAGGTGCGCAACGCGAGGGCGAGGCCAGTTTCGGCGACCCCGCCTGCCTCATTGAGAAATACATCACCCAACCCCGCCACATCGAAATCCAGGTCTTTGGCGACAGCCTCGGCAACGTCATCCACCTTTTTGAACGCGATTGCTCACTCCAGCGCCGCCACCAGAAGGTAATTGAAGAGGCCCCAGCCCCCGACATGCCCGAAGACGTTCGCGCCGCCATGGGCAAAGCGGCCGTCGATGCCGCGAAGGCCATCGGCTACCAAGGGGCAGGCACGGTGGAGTTCATCGTCGACGGCTCCGGCCCGCTGCGCCCCGACGGCTTCTGGTTCATGGAGATGAACACACGACTGCAGGTCGAACACCCGGTCTCAGAGGCGATCACCGGCCTCGATTTCGTAGAACTGCAACTGCGCGTCGCAGCAGGTGAGCCTCTGCCTGTCACCCAAGACGACCTCGCGATCAACGGATGGGCGTTTGAGGCGCGGCTTTACGCCGAAGACGTGCCCAAAGGCTTCCTCCCAGCCACCGGCACGCTTGACCACCTGACCTTTCCGGAGGCCAGCACCTTTAAACATGGTGCCACCCGCATCGACAGCGGCGTGCGCCAAGGCGACACGATCAGCCCATTCTATGACCCGATGATCGCGAAGGTGATCGTGCACGGCCCAACACGCGACGCCGCACTAAACCAACTGGGCGCCGCCCTGCGCGAAACGCATGTTGCGGGTTGTGTTACGAACATCGACTTTCTCAGCGCCCTGACCCACCACGATGGCTTTCAAAAGGGGGAGGTCAATACCGGCCTCATTGCCCGCGACGCAGACACGCTCACCCCCATCGCCGTGCCGTGTAGTCGCTGCCGTGCCCTCGCCGCCCTCGGCGCTTTGGGCCTGCACCAAACACAGCCACCTCTGGCAGGGTTTGCGCTCTGGCAGCCCCTTGCGCGGACAGCGCACCTGACCTGGGGCGAAGAGGAAGTGGTCGCAAAGGTTGCTCAGACAGGCAGCAGCTTCACAACGATTATTGGCGACAACACGCACCGGATCACCCGGACCGATACCGGCTGGGACATCGATGGCAGCAAAGTCTCTGCCAGCGTTGTGCAAACACCGGGCGGTGTCAGTGTCTTTTGGGGCAACAGCTACCACTTCACGGTCCCCGACCCACTGACCGTTGCAGATGCATCCGCAGACGGTGGCGACACCATCACTGCGCCGATGCCCGGCCTCGTGAAAAATGTCAGCGCCACTGCGGGGGATCAGGTTACCAAAGGCGACCCACTCGTGATCCTCGAAGCGATGAAGATGGAGCATACGCTGACGGCCCCGCGCGACGGCACTATCGCCGAAGTCCTTTGCGCGACTGGCGATCAGGTCAGCGACGGCACCCTTCTGCTTGCACTGGAGGCGGAAGATGACTGACCATGTCACCATCTATGAGATGGCCCCGCGCGATGGTCTGCAAGACGAAAAGCAACCCGTTGCCGCCGCCGACAAAGTCAAGCTGGTGAACCTGCTTTCGACAACCGGCCTGAAGAAGATCGAGGTCACCAGCTTTGTCGATCCAAAATGGGTGCCGCAAATGGCCGACGCGGCCGAGGTCATGACGGGGATAGATCGGACAGAAGGCATCACATACGCCGCACTGACACCCAACTTGCGCGGCTTCACGCGCGCGATAGAGGCCAAGGCTGATGAAGTCGCAATCTTCGCCTCAGCCTCCGAAGGGTTCAGCCAGCGCAATATCAACTGCTCCATCGCGGAAAGCCTTGAGCGGTTCAAACCCGTCGCTGAAGCCGCACGTGCGGCAGGCATTCCCTTGCGCGGATACGTATCCTGCATCACCGACTGCCCCTACGATGGCCCTACCCCGCCGGCGCAAGTGGCCTTCGTGGCCAAAGCGCTCGCGAACCTCGGGTGCTATGAGATCAGCCTCGGTGATACGCTTGGCCATGGCGTGACGGAAACGATGAGCAAAATGCTCGACGCGGTCTTCGCCGAACTTCCCGCCACTCAACTCGCCGGTCATTACCACGACACCGGTGGCAATGCGCTTTCCAATATCGCGCTCAGCCTCGACCGCGGCGTACGCACTTTTGATGCCTCCACCGGCGGTGTTGGCGGTTGCCCTTATGCGCCCGGTGCCACCGGCAATGTCGCAACTGAAGCGGTGGTCGCTCTCCTGCATGCGCAGGGGTTTGATACCGGCATCGACCCCGACGCGCTCGCCAAAGCCGCAACATTCGCCAAAACGCTCAGGACGCCCCAATGACTTATGAAACGCTTGAACTGACCCTCGACGATCGCGGCGTCGCGACCGTCACGTTGAACCGTCCCGAAAAGCGCAACGCGCTGTCGGCGCAGATGATGGATGACCTGACCGACGTGGCGCGCACCGTCGGTGCCTCTGAAAAGACGCGAGCGATAGTCCTGACCGGCGCAGGCACCGTGTTCTGCGGCGGCGGCGACCTCAACTGGATGAAGGCGCAAATCACGGCTGACCGCGACACCCGCGCAAAGGAAGCAGGCCGCATCGCCGGGATGCTCAAAGCGCTCAACGAAATGCCCACGCCCCTGATCGGCCGGATCCAGGGTGACGCGATGGGCGGCGGTGTCGGCCTCGCCTGCATCTGTGACGTCGCCATCGCCGCTGACCACGCCCGCTTCGGCCTGACGGAAACCCGCCTCGGCCTGATCCCCGCCACCATCGGCCCCTACGTGATCGCCCGCATGGGCGAAGGCAAAGCCCGCCGCGTGTTCATGTCCTCACGCGTGTTCGGTGCGGCTGAGGCCGAAAGGCTTGACATCATCGCAGCCCACGTACCTGCAGACGATCTTGATGCGACGGTCGCGGCCGAAGTCGCCCCTTACCTGTCGGTTGCTCCGCGCGCGGTGGGTGCCGCCAAAGCCATGGCCCGCAGCCTCGGCCCGGTCATCGACGACGCCACCATCGACGCTACGGTCGCGCGGTTGGCAGCGACGTGGGAGGGCGACGAAGCGATGCACGGGTTGGAGGCGTTCTTGACGAAGACAAAACCGAGGTGGGCCGCCAAGGACTAAGGACCATCGCCGGTCCGGGGGTCGGCGAGAGCACCCCATCAGCGTGGCACTTTATCCATCCACACATACGGGCCGCTCACAACTCGGCACACCCGTGGCGTGATCGCCGGCCCAAGGGGCCGGACCGGCGATGGCCCGGCGCCTGCGGCTTGTCCCGGGCCGAATAGAGGACCTCACGTAGGGTGCGCATTCACTGCGCACCTTCCGGTCGCAAGGCGAACCACGGCGCGTGACAAGCACGCACCCTACACATACCTCTCCAACATCTCCCGCACGTTCAGCTTTGCGCCCAACCGCGCCGCCATCAAAAACACGCCCCCGAGCTTGCGTTGAATAAGTAGCACGTCAATCGGCAGTGGCGGCGGCACAAAACCATCCTCCGCCAAGGCCATCCCGTCCACCTGCATCTGCCGCGACAGGCCGGGATCGGCGAAGTCATACGCCCCGCCCTGCCGCATCACGGCAAAAACCGTGCCCATCATCTGCAAGATCTTTGCGCGGTGATGCTCCGCCGTCTCAGACCCGATCACACCCAAGGCGACCAAGCCCGCCTGCATCCCCTCCGCGTCATCATCCAAACCGGCCCGTAGTAATCTGCGATAGGCGTCAACAACATCCGCGTCCAGGTCTCGCGCAGCGCCAAAATCGAGCAAAACAATCACATCATCTGCCGCGTCATACATGTAGTTCGCGAAATTCGGGTCGGTCTGCATGAACCCAAACCGAAACATCTCAGCCAGTGTCAGATCAATCAGCCGCGCCGCCAGAGTGTTCCGCATCCCTTGCGACAGCCCGGCGGCCTCCTCAAACGGCGCGCCCTTCAGATAGGTCATGGCAAGCACGCTATCCGTGCTCCAATCCTCTGCCACCTCCGGCAGCCGCACCCCCGGCCAGTCCGCGAGCACCTCCCGAAACCGGATCAGCTGCGCGGCCTCGCGCCGGTAATCCGTTTCCTCATGCAATTGTTTGCGGCCTTCCTCCAGATAAGGCCCCAACTCAAACCCCTTGGGCAACAATCCGGTCATCCGGATCAGCGCGCCGACGTTAGCCACGTCACTATCAATACTCTGCGCGACACCCGGATACTGTACCTTGATCGCCAGATCGCGCCCGTCTTTCAGCTGCGCCCGATGTACCTGTCCGATGGACGCCGCTGCAATCGGGCGCACATCAAATTTTGCAAACTGCGACAACCACCCCGCAGGCCATGCTGCATTCAGCACTTTCTTCAACTGCGCGGGTGGCATGAAATGCGCATCGTCGCGCAAGCGCGCCATGATCTCGGCCAGCTCGGGCGGCAGCACATCGCCCGTGTCCATCGACATGAGCTGCCCGACCTTCATCGCCGCCCCGCGCATCTGCGCGAGCTGATCCGCCACGCGGCGCATATTGCCGGGCGTCAGCAGCAGGTCACGAAACGCAGGGCGCTGCCCCTGCCCGAGTTGCGCAATCCCGTTCACAGCCATGTTGCCCGCAACGCCAGCCGTCATCGCCGACAAACGCCCAAAGCGAGAGAGGCGCCCTGACGGAACACTGACAGCGCGCGCAGATGATTCTGATTTCGCCATGCCCGAGAGGTAGACCGCCGCAATCCGCTGACCAGCGGTGGTCCGATGCGCGCATTTTTACCAAGACATCAAATCGACACAATCCCGGCACGTTTGCGCCTGTGAAAAAAGGGCGCTGAGGCTCGTTTCCGCCAATACCCTAACGGCACCTTGCGACTGGTATGCGTTTCTTAACCTCTCCTGCGTAACGTCCGCCGTGGCTTAATCAAATATATCGGAGCAGCTATGCAGCCCAAGGTAATCATTTCCACCGATATCGGTGGGAACGACAAAGACGACGCGCAATCCTTTATCCACGCCCTCTTGTACGCCGACAAAGTTGACTACAAAGGCTTCATCGCCACCTCGAGCGATGTCGGTGGCGTCGACGGCATCTCGCCAATGAACAAGATCATCAACGCCTATGCCCAGGACCTCCCCAACCTGCGAGAGGCGGGCGACTATCCGGGCGCTGGAGAGTTACGGGATCTTGTCACGCAGGGTGCGACCAACGGCTCCTGGCCGGGCGGGCTGTCGGATGGCGCACGCCTGATTATCGAAGAAGCGCGCAAGGCTGATCCCGATGATCCGCTCTATCTGCTGGCCTGGGGGCCGGTCCATGACATCGCACGCGCCCTGCGCGAGGCACCTGATATCGTAGACAACGTTCGCGTTTACACGATCTTCGGCTACGGGCAGGACAGCCGCAATCCGGCCGCCTTCAACTGGATGAAAAACGCCATCGCTAACGACAGCCGGTATGAGGATCTTTTCTGGATCGACGCCGCTGAAACCTTCCGCGGCATGTATGTCACATCCTCTGGCAGCAATAACCCCGGAGCGAACCTCGGCTGGGTCCGCGAGAACGTGGATGGTCATGGGGCACTGGGGGAACTCTACTATTCTGATTACACCTTCGACCTTTATGGTGGCAGCTCCCCCGATGGGCTGAAAATGGGTGACACGCCCTCGCTCCTTTACCTGCTCGACAGCGTCAACAACGACAACCCGGGCGCCTACAGCTGGGGCGGCTCGTTTCGCAAAGCGGGCATCGGCAACAACCACTGGGTCGATAAAAGCGGCGAGGCGCTTGGCAACTACGATGGCGCGCGCACCGTCTATCAACACCGGGATGCGGTCTGGAGCGACTTCGCCCGCCTGCTTGACGTCGCCCGCGACGGCGTGCCGGGCAACAACAATGGGCCATCTTTGCCGCCAGAGCCTGACCCCGATGATCAAGGGCCAGCCCCTGCACCTGCGCCTGCGCCAGATCCCGCACCAATACCACCGGCGACCGATGACAATCCCGGCGATGATACGATGCTGGGCTCTGGCCAAGCCGATGATTTTCACGGAGGGACAGGCGATGACACACTTGCGGGCCGGGGCGGCAATGACCGTCTCGACGGCGGCGCTGACAATGACCGATTGAATGCTGGCGCAGGCAACGACCTGCTGATTTACAATATGGCAGAAAATCGTGACGCCACAGACCTTTACGTTGGATCAAGCGGCTACGACACGCTCCGAATTGAGGTGACACAGGATGTGGCCAGTTCTGGCACTTTTCAATCGCATCTACAGGCGTTGCAGCGCTTCATCAGCAACAACTACGACACCGGTGAGTTTGGGGGACCCAGCTTTCAACTCGGCGGCACCGGCCTGACCGTCCGCAGGATCGAGAATGTAGAGGTCCGCGTGGTCGATGGGGCAAGCGCACCAGATCCGACCCCAGTGGAGCCACCTGCTCCCGATGACGGACCAGCCCCTTCACCGAACCCTGACCCGACGCCAGATCCTGATCCGGCGCCAGCGCCTACACCCATCGACATGCCAGACCACAGTGCTCTCCCGATCTTCAGAACAACCGGCAGCCGCTGGGATGATGAGATGAAAGGCGGCTCGGCCTTCGATAGTTTTGATGGGGCCGCAGGAAACGATCTGCTGCTAGGCCGCGGCGGCAACGACGTGCTGAAAGGCGGCGCAGGCAGCGACTACGTCAAAGGTGGCGTGGGCAATGATCGGCTGATCTACGTCGCGGCAGAAAACGGCGGCGCGCGCGATGTTTATCAAGGCTCTCGCGGTGTCGACACACTGGCACTCTTTGTCGAAGAGGACCTCTTCAATTCCGCGGCCTTCCAGGAGGATATTATCGCCTTTGAGGCTTTCGCCGCCGCAAACCGCGACACCAGCCGCGACGGCGGGGATGCCTTCGCCTTCGACTCCATCGGACTGCGCGTGCAATCCACCGAGGAGCTTGAAGTATACCTTTACGACCTGGGCTAAAGATCATCGCCTGCCGCTTCGGTGGCGGCAGGCGATACGAGGCGCGCGAACTTACCCCGCGCGAACCGCGATGTTTGACTCAAAAAGATGCGCCCACTCGTCCTGACATCCACAATTCATGGGCGCTGAAAACACACCGGTCTGCCGATGCGTCTCAATTGCTGCAAGCACGTCATCATCACAGGTCCCACAGTTGTGCGAGATCGCAACCGGCGGCGGGAAATCATCAAACCCACCCACGGCCAGCGGCCATTGATGCGCTGCAGCATCTTCAATCAACTGCGCAATCGTCCAGAGCCAAGGCGGACGGAAGGCACCACGATTGTACATCTCTTCCAGCCGCCCACCCGGCGGAATAAACGCACAGGACAGCGCGATCTCATCCACACCGAGATCCGCCAGAGCAGAAATCGAGTCATAGGCGTCTCGATACGCCTCAGCTTCCGTCAACCCAGGCGCGCCAAGGAAAACATAGACAAAGGTTTTCACCCCCCGCGACTGGCACTTCTCAATCGAGCGCAGAAAACTCTGTTTGCCGATGAACTTTTTCAGCACCTCATTGCGTACGCGGTCATCCATGCTTTCAAGCCCAATCGCCACTTTCAGGTTCTTGCCGCCGATGATCTCTTGCGCCTCGTCCAGCATTGTGTCCTTCACAAGCTCCGGCCGCGCTTCGACCATCAACTCGCTCGCTTTGGGATGGGCAGCATAGCGGCGGTAGAGATGCTGGCGCGCCGCCGCAGGTACTTCGCGATCGGAAAAGAACGATCCGCCGTTGAAGCAGAGAATACTGTCAACATCGTCCGCATCTCGCAGCGACACATCGATCATCTCGGTATAGTCGGTCGGGGCGACCTCCCAATTGTCAAAATGGTCCTCATGCCCCTCGCCCATCACCGCAAGGCGTGTGCCCGCAGGCAACCGGCAGAAAACGCAGCAGTCCGACTTACGATCAAGCCAGATCCCGCATCCCTGCCCGGGAAAAAGCTGCGTCAAACGCCGCACCGGACGTTTAAGATCAGGCGCATAGCGTGTGTCTTTGAAGAAACTGTAAAGTGCGCCACCCGGCGCAAAATGGTGGGGTGTGTCAGCCATGAAAACGTCTCCTCTCGTCGGGGACACTTTCATCAGATCCTTAATGTATTGACTGTCGTCGGCCTTGGGCGGCAAGGCCTCTTGCCACCTTTAACCATCTGAATTGCAGAACTTTTTTACCGTCCCAAGTTTACCAGTCGGACACGCGGTATGTGACCGTATCGGCGGCAAGGATCGGACCATCCTTGCCTGCATTCAGCGCATTCTGAAGCGCGCGAATGGCAATCGGCGACAGCGTCCGAAACTCTGGCCCCGGGTCCGCTTCCGTCGCAGGTAGCGTAACCGTCATCGTTGGGTTTTGGTCAAACCCTTCGGCAAACGGCGTCACGAGCCAAACCGCGCTCGCGTGGCGGTTGCCTTCAACGGGCATCACTTTCAGCGGCGCATCGAGGCTATCGGGAAATGTGATCCGCCCAACAGCGTCCGGTCGCCGCCAGTCCCGTGACGCGGAAGGCATCAACAGCATCACATCCTGACCGTCCGCCGCATAGTCAAGCAGCATCAGCCGCCCCGTGGAAGGACCATCGCAAACAAACCTCACGGCATCTCCAACGAACAATTGCTGCCACGTCGGCTCTGCAACATCGGCTGCCGCCGTGAATGCCGACCCACGATGCTTCACCCGCTCTATCCGGACACGCCCCTGCGCGCCGGCAAACGATTGCAGCGCGCGCAAAAGCCCGACACTTGCTTGGCGGCTGTAGATCCCAAGATGGGCGTCCTTCAATTTCTGGCGGAGCACGTCTGGCGGCAACGTCAGATCTTCCGGAAAGACACCATCCGCATCAATCCCCAGCCGCGCGACAAGTTGTGATAATTCAACGGCGTAGATCCCGGTTTCGCCTTGCATCCGCCGTGTAACGCCAGACGCATCGCACCCAAAGATGTCCCTGCAAATGCCTGTCGCGGTTGTGCCGGGCGCCATCCGATACCCAAAGACCTCCAAACACACGGCCAAGGCAGCGCCGAAGTGTGGATACTTTTGTTTATCGATCAGGCCTCTCCTTTTGTCCGGGCGAACCCGCCCCCATGAAAAGTTTGAACCCATAGAAGCGCGTCTGGTCTTCAGCCTTCGCAAACGCTGTGGTGAGGGTAAAGCCCGCGCTCAGGTGGGTATATAGGGCGCAGGCGAAACGGGTCGCCTCAAATTCGGGAATTTTCCACGCAGCCGCAATGACCGCGTCGACGCCCTGCGCCAGCAAAACGCCCGGGAAATCGGCAGGGCCACCGCGAAACCCACTGTCGCAGAACGCCAAAAACACCAATCGCGGCGAGCGCCCCTTTTGCGACGCGATCAAGTCCAACACATCCGCCGCCGTCAGATCTGGCTCTCCCGGCATTATCGCGAAACGCGACCGACGCGGCTGTGCCGGGTCCAATTCAAAGTGGCAGGATATGTGTAAAATATCGGTTGCGTCAGAAAGAGCCTGTTTCAGCGACCCGACTGTGAAAGGTTGCAAGGCAACAGGTCCTAGTTTGCGCAGCGCTGCCGTCTCAAGATTTGATCCCGACAGTTCGTCCGTCCCCACCAAATGCACCGCACTTCGATATGCGCTGTTTACGCGCATATGGCCCTGCTCGCCCTCGCCATAAACGATGCCGCCAGATTGCTGCGGCGGAAAAATCGCTCGAAACGGCAGGGCCGTCAAAACCCCATCAGCGTGAACGACAACTGGCTCTCTATGTGGCAGCAGGTCTGCGACCGGTGCAATCAAGACGCGGCAAAGCACCGCCGCTGCGTCTGTTGCTACGTAACCCGCCTCCAACGCCTGCAGCAGGTCGGCGACTCGCGCCGTCAAGGCTCCCTCGGTCCAATCAACCAACGACCGATCAGATCCAAGTGCGCCGGATACATCGCGCCGATACCCCCCGTCTGTCTTTAAGAACCGGAGCGTTGTCGACCCACTACGGCAAGTCCCCGGCACCGGCTGACTTGCCAAGCGGTCGTCAGGCCAAAGCGTGCCATCCAGAACCCAAGC
>JAHDEX010000057.1:12347-25900 GCA_020628545.1 Paracoccaceae bacterium
GACACGCCAGTTTCGCCAATAGAATTTGACCGCGCGGATCAGGTACAACACGCGCCAGACACGCATAAGCCTGCCATCGCAGGTCCGCTGGCAAGCCCGTTGCGATCAAGCGAACAAGTGTCTCGGCCCCGCGTGCGGCAAAGGACGGATCCATTTGGTCGATGGCAGGATCGTCCATCAATGTGATCAACAACGGACACGTCTCGGCCGTGATCTGATCGAACGGGAATTGGCCGCGTGTCAGCGCACCTGCCATCAAAGCGTCAAAGCTCTGAAGGAAATCCTCACCCCGACCCAGTTTATGCAAGATCTCTCGTTGCATCATTAGTAGATCGGCAGGCAGCCCATCATAGTCACGCATCCCGCGCACGATCGCACGCTCGATGATCGCCAACGCGTCGTCCAGCCGCCCAGCCTCGCGCGCAAGCGATGCCAGCAAGACTTCGACACGCATGTAAGAGTTTAGGGAAAACAGCTGCGGCGGGGCCTCTGCCAGAGCATTCAAAGCGTCGCGCACAAACGCCTCTCCACGCAAAATCCCATCAACCCGCAACGCGTTCAAAAGCGCGCCGATCCGTTTTTGGACCAAAGGGTTCCCGGCATGATCATCCCAAATGGACCGGATCGTCGTCGCCGTCATCTGCGCGTCCGCAATGCGCCCGGTCCGTTCGGCCAACAAAAGGTGGTAGTTCAACCACGCCAGCCGGTCAGAGACCGACGCATTTTCGGACGGGTCAGGCCCTAATAAGGCCTCCGCCTCAACATACCGACCCTCATCAATAAAAAGTGCCGCGATCCGGCGATCAAGCACCCGCCGTGCCGCCAGATCCGCAATCGCAAGCGTCTTCGCAGACAAGTATTGCTCAAGCGCGGCCTCATGGCGGCCGCGCTCATAAAGCGCCAGACCGTAATCCAACCGCGCGGCAAAAAGCGCCGTGTCGGTCGCTCCTTGGCTGAGCGCCACAACCGCACTTGAAAAATGTGCAAGGCTCGACTGTGGTCGCTTCAGCCGCCAGGCCGCACGCCCCGCATAAAGTGCGAGTAACCCATGCTGCGATTGTGGCTCAGGTTTCGCCAGCTTTGACACAGCGTGGTCATAGGCACGCTGATTGATCCCTGTCGCAAATGCATCGCAACAAAAATCAACAACACCCGACAATGCCGACTGTTCGCACCCCACGCTATGAACCCCCAAAGTTCATCGCAAAGATAGCAAACCAATGTCGTCACGTATACATTGCCACCGGGTCGGCTGGACGAGCTTCGGCTCAGGTCCGAACCATCATCGCACCATGCCCGCGGCTTTTGGGATCGGGATAATAATCCGGCAAGCCCCAAAGCACCCGGAAATCGCCACTGTTATAAAGCCGCACTTCAGGGTCCCTGCTCCGACCATCATCAAGCGGCTTGAGGTAGTCCTGCAGCGTTGCATTCGGATTGGCGGCGCGCCATTTGGCAAAACCGGGCACACGGCTCCCGACGCACAACGCCTGACATCCACCACCCAGATACATCTCGGCGTAATGAGAGATCACGTGGTAGGCGACGCCCTTTCCGGAAATGCCGGGCCGCGCGGACATCGAAACGCCATAAGCCAACGACCCGCTGGGCACATGCGACTTCTCGATCTGACCGTCATCGGTCTGTTCAGACCAGGTCGCCGTCGAGATATGGTCCGTCAACTGAGAGGCCGCGTAACCGACAATCACCTCTCCGTCGAGAACCACGATACTGCCCTTTTCAAAAACAGCGGCACGCCGCGCAATCGTCTCGGGCGTGGCAGCATTCTCGCCCCAAGCAATCTTTTCAACCTCGGCCACAGCAGGAATGTCGGCCGGTCGCAGTGTTCGGACGTTCATCATCATCTCCTCTTCTGGTGGGCCGATAAGATCAATGACCGCATTTTCGGTCTGCAGCCCGGCACCCGTTGCGGTCACAGTTTTTCAGCGTGAGGTCTTTGAAATGACAAAAGGAAAACGCACCCCAGTGCCGATCACCGTGCCGATTGAGGTCGATGACATGACCCCAAAACAGCTCGTGCTGCTGATGCGAAATTTGGGTGTCGGAAAGCGCAATTACGCCCCCCCTGAGCATGCACGGCCGTGGTCCACGGCAGAGTTTCTCACCGCCTGCACGCGCGACGACGTGATGCGCTTTACCAAGCGAAGCCCGCCAGAGCGCACAACCGTCGAAGGGTGGTTCTCACCCAACGGCCCCGTGCCCGATGACCGCCGCGATGCCTGGCAATACTTCTTTCACGTCTTCTTTGCCGAC
The DNA here is from genome assembly GCA_020628545.1 of Paracoccaceae bacterium. Taxonomy (GTDB): domain Bacteria; phylum Pseudomonadota; class Alphaproteobacteria; order Rhodobacterales; family Rhodobacteraceae; genus Yoonia. Next base: position 14,622 of record JAHDEX010000057.1, read on the forward strand.
ACCCGTCGCGCATACGGAACGCAGGAATGGCGCAAAGCCTATTTTCAGGCCTTGCGTCGCGAAAAAATCGCCACCGCCCGCGCCCTTGCGCCTGTGCACGCCGCTTTCCTGCCTCTTGAGGTCCTCTCACACGAAAGGCCGCTATGACTTTTCAACAATCATCAACAATCTTCGCTTACGACGACGCAGATCCGCTTTATCCCGTTGTTGCAGGGGCCGATAACTTGGGCAGCGTGCTTTTAGTGAACACGCTGATCCGTGCGGCAGCCGCCGTCGGCGTCGGTCACATCTGGCCAAGCTGGACACAAGACATTGTCAGTGAAGAGAAATTCCCTGTGGCGCAACTTCTGTCGCCAGAGACACAAAGGGGCTGCACGCTTCTTTGTGGTCTGCTGACGGGCCGCACCATCCCGGTTAAACATGCATACCGCCGCGCGTTTCTGCAAGAACTGTCGACATCTTTTGAGAAATACGATGGGTTCTTTGTCACCCACGGAGTCGCTGAGGCAACCCGGATGCGTCTTTTCAGCATGTGCGAGCACGAAAACCTGATCCTCGGACTTGAAAATGAACTCAGGCAAAGGCGCAGCGCGCATTAACGCGGCGAAAAAGGGAATATGGCCCGGTTTCGGTGGCTTCAGCGCGAGTTCCGATTGACGCATACAGTGCCTCCTCCCATACTGCTGGGGGGATGAACAAATACTATTCAATGGATGCGAAAGAACTCTCGCTTAGCCTGATCCAGACGGTTGTGGATCAGGAACACTGGCAAACGGCGCTCGAAGAACTTCAAAAGTTCACGGGCGCTTCCAAAATCCTATTGAGTCTCAGAGATTTGCGGACGTCTGAAATCGTGATCCCTGAGAAGGTTTCCAACACCTTCACCAGTCCGTTGATCTCGGGCTTCAAAGATGAAGAGGTGGGGTCTTATCTCGGCCACTATGTTGCAGAAGACCCGTGGACAGCGGTCGAGCAGCAGAATTACCCGTATTTTCCATACGAAATGTCGCGCTATCTACCGAAATCCAAGCTACGGAAGACAGCGTTTTGGCAATGGCTCAACCCGCAGGGTATCGACGATTGCATCGTGTGTGATCTGGGCCGGACCGATGATCATTGGACAGCGCTGAACCTTTATTTCGACGGAAGTCGCGACCCCAACAAAGCGCAGGACATCATCCGACGATTGCGTAGCGTTTTGCCGGAATTGAAAGTTGCATGGGCGTCCGGGCGGACCTTTCAGATCGCCAAGGCGTCAGAGGTCAGCCGCGATATGGTGCTTGCGGCCCTTCCAACCCCGGCAGTCCTGATTGAAAGAGACGGGACGGTCTTCTCCGTCAACGACGCCTGCAAAGACGTCTTTGCAAAAATTGGTCATCCGATCCGCGTCGGCGCGCCACTGCATTTGCCGTCGGATATGTCAGTCACCTCCGCCGCCGGGCTAGGGCGCATCCCGATCGGCCGCGGCCCAGTGGCCGGTCTGAACATGCAAACCAACATCGCGATGTTCCAATCTGCGGAGCTGGCGGGCGGGGAGCTGCGGAACCTCATCCTTGTCACGATTGCACCCAATCAGACAGAGGCCACACCCGATGGAAGCCTGATCTGGGAAGCGGAGGGCCTGACGGACCGGGAGCGGACGCTCGTCCGCCTTGTGGCACAGGGCCAGAAGTTCCGGGAGGCGCAGGTCGAAATGGGGATCTCCTACCAGCGCATCATGCAGTTGTGGCGTTCGTCACGGGAAAAACTTGGCATGGAAGATGTGACAGAGCTGCGCCTCACACATAAGCTGAGCCAAATCTAAGTGTGGAAAATGCCGACCGGGGCAAAGGTCCTCACAACCCCCAATATAGGCTGCGCCGCAGTATGTCGCGCCTGTCCCTTGTCTTCACGAAAAATCGCTGCTCGCTCCAACAGCTATGAGAATGCATAAAGCTTTCCGGCAAAGACAGCCCCGGTCTGACTCGACAGTATCTGTGGGTGAAGACGCCACAACCTTTACACAAGTAAAGGGTCTAACGTCACGCGATACCAGAGGCTGATGAGGCAGATGTCACGCGCAATTTATGCGGGTGTTGCTCAAAGAGAGGAGCCGACAGCGTTTCGACTTTCGTTTGAGTCGATCTTTCGCTGCCACTCGCTTCGTTCAAGCGCGAAAACCGATCCTGAGTGTCTCAATGCAAGGTCGAAACACTTAAGATTCTGGTCCCTGCCCCGCGCGGGACACCGTCACGCCGCCACATCTTGTCCGTCATGTTGCAGCGCAGTGTCTTGCTGCGGCGTCAGGCTGAACTGCGAAACAAGCTCTTTCAGAAGCGTCGCCTCTTCCATCAGTTGCCGCCCCGCGCGCGTCGATTGCGCCACAACAGCGGTGTATTCCCCGGTGACATCATCCAGTTGTGACATGCCGTCACTGACCAGACGGAGGCTTTCGTTCTGGCTGTCGATTGCAGATGAAATGCGGGTCATGTGATCCGAGATTCCGCCCACGGTATCAACAATCGCCGTCAGCGCGTCACCGGCACCGGTGACATGCGCGACACCCTCCTGCACGTGGCCAGAGCTCGTCTCAATCAAAGCCTTGATCTCTTTCGCCGCGTCGGCAGACCGCAAGGCAAGTCCGCGTACCTCTGACGCCACGACCGCAAAGCCTCGGCCCGCCTCTCCGGCACGTGCGGCCTCGACCCCCGCGTTCAAAGCAAGCAGATTTGTTTGAAATGCGATGTCGTCGATCACTGTCACAACCTGCGTAATGGCCTCGGACGACGTTTCGATCGCCTTCATCGCCTCAACCGCACTCGCAACTACAGGACCCGTTGCAATGGCGCCGTTGCGCGCGCCTTCGACATAGTCTTTCGTCTGCACCGCCCCATCAGCAGAGGCCGTCACCGTTTCCGTCAATGACCCGATGGCGGTGCGTGTCTCTCGCAACGTGGCTTCCTGATGTTGGGTGCGGTGTTCCAGATCCGTCGAGGATTGGTTGATATCCGCAGCCCGCGCCTGCAACTGCTGGGACACATTCACAATGCCCCTGACAAGGTCACCCAGATTATCAACTGTCGCATTCAGGTCGTGGCGCAAATCCTGATAGTCTTCAGGGAATTCGGCGGTGATTTTTCTGCTAAAATCGCCAGCCGCCAGTGCCTTGAAGGACATGCGCAAGTGCGAAAACACCCGGGCTTGTTCTTCCTGACGGACCTGTTCCCGCGCATTACGTGCAGTGGTCTCGCGCAACCCGTCGCGGGACGCCTGAATTGCGCGCCCAACCAAACCAAACTCATCCTTGCGGTCCGCCTCTGGCACCGCGAAGTCACTTTCCTTGTTCAACAGTGCGGACATCTTTTCGACGATCCCTGCCAGCGGCGCGGTAACCACGCGTGACACGAAGAACATGACCGCACTGATCATTATGAAAGCAATCGCGCCCATCACTGCAGCATCAAATCGCGCCGCGTCAACGCGCGCGGCAATCACGCCGGAAGAGAACCCGATCACAAGGTGACCAACCACCTCGCCCTCGGCGGGCACCGGGGTGCGCGTCAAAACCAGATCACCTTGGGTCAAGGTTGTCACATCATCGTCCTGCATTTGCACAACAAGTTCTGACAGCGGGTCGGGAAGAACACTTTCCTCCGGCATGTCGTGCAGGTGCACCGCAAAGGGGGCCCCGTCGGCGATCACAGCTGCGAACTGAAAACCCTCCCCCGCGTCCAGCGCAGCGAGGGTCGTTTTTGCAAGATCCTCGTCAAACGCCCAGATCGCACTGCCCAAGGGCTGGACCGACAATTCACTGGCAAGCTGGGCCCGCGCCTCAAACGCGGACCGCAACGCGTTGGAATACCGCTGCGACCAGAACAGTGAAAAAATGACGACAAACAGCAACATCGCCATAAGTGTCGGTGCCAGTAATTGCACCTTGATAGACCGCGCCTGAAAACCGATCATCGCACCCTCATTCCATTTGTGCGTTTCCGCGCCAAGCACACACGCCGATCAACGCGCAACAAGCGCGCCCATGCGAGGGGCGCGCAATACTTGCGCCAGACATCTGCCCGTCAAATCGCCGCGAGGTACGCTGCTTCTTTTTCTTCGCGCAGCGCCGCCAGTTCACCCGACCCCGCCATTTCAGAGACGACCGCATCTATCTCCGGGACAAGGTCCGCATGAGATTCGTGCAGATAATGGAACAACTCCAATTCGCGCAGCGGCGGCTCAAGCGCCTCGATATCGTCCAACCCAAGCGCCTTCAGCTTCGATAGCCCATCGATGTAGCCGGAGAGCGAGAGGTCGGCGCGCCCGGCCGACAGCACTTTGAACATCTGCTCGGAATCCTTCACCGCCTGCACATCCGGCACATCCTTTGACGCCGCTTCTGTGTGCAGCACGCCTGCCACGACAACCACTTTGTAGGGGTTCAGATCCTCGACTGATGAAATCGTCAGCCCCGCGCCTTTCTTGGCGAAAACCGCCGTCCGCAAACTGGAAATCGCTGTGGGCACACGTTTCAATCGCGGCTCATTTTCCCCTAAAGCGAAGATCCGCAGCGTCTCACCATCCTTTGCCCCACTCGAGGCTTCCTGCAACGCACGCTTGCCAGGCATGGCAGTAATTTCGACGGTCAAGCCGGCGCGGGTATAGATCTCCTTGAGCATCTCAGCCCCGACCGCTTGTTCCGCAAGACCGTCAATGCGGACCATTTGATAAACCTTGTCTGCAGCCAGGCTCGGCGACGCCAGACCAGCAGCGCCCAAAGCCAGGCTGCCAGCGACAAATTCACGACGGGTATGCATAGTATCGTCCCTTGATTGGTATCTGATGCACCAACGACTAGACCGGGACCTTTGAATTTGATGTTAATTGCCGCTGCGAAAAACGCCTTTTTTCAAAATGGTTTCGTTCGCCGGTCAAACCCCCGGCTCGCCGACCGGCAAAGGCCCCCCGCTTTTGATCTGTCGCAAGACAAAGTTCGTCGTCGTGGTCCGCACAACACCAAGGCGGAGAATGTCTTTCATGATGAACGCCTCTAACGCCTCAGGATCCGACGCCACCACTTTCAGCAGATAGTCAGAATCCCCGGTGATCGATACACATTCCAACACCTGCGGGCTGCCTTGAACGAAGTCGCCAAAGGTTTTGATCGCCGCTTCCGTGTGGTCGATCAATGAGATCTGCACATAGGCAAACGCGCGCAATCCCAGCTTCTTGCCATCCAGCACGGCCGCGTATCGGGTGATATACCCGTCTTCTTCCAACCGCTTCATCCGCCGCCAACACGGTGACGCGGACAGGCCAACGGCCTCCGAAAGCTCCTGCGTGCTGGCCCTGCCGTGATGTTGCAGCGTCCTTAAGATCCGCACTTCATAGTCATCCAGCAAAATTTCACCTCATGTGATGCGATTCGAGGTAGATCATACCGAATTTTACGGGCGATTTACGAAGAATAGGCATCACATGCCCGGCACGACCATGCAAACTTTCCTGCAAGGAAGGAAGGCGCGCCATGCCAAAACAAACAAGCTATACCGCAAAACATCCGGATGCTGACGGGCAGATCCGCTACACTGCTTCCGAAAATGCAGTCTGGCGAGACCTCGTCGCCCAACAGCAACCCAACGTGGATCGCTATGCTGCAAAGCCCTTCCGCGACGGGCAAAGGCGGCTTGATCTGCCACAAGACCGCGTCCCGCAATGTACGGAGGTCTCGGAAAGGCTGCTGGACCTGACGGGATGGACCGTCGCCCCTGTTCCCGCTCTTATCGGGTTCTCCAAATTCTTCGGGATGCTTGCCGAACGCACGTTCCCCGCCGCCTCTTTCATTCGCAGCCGCGAAGACTTTGACTACATCGAAGAGCCGGACATCTTTCACGAAATCTACGGCCACACGCCTCTGCTGACTGACCCGCGTTTTGCGCGCTTTTCGCAAAAGATTGGCGAAACCGGCCTGACTTGCGACAAAGCGGACTACGCGTGGCTAATCAGACTTTACTGGTTCACCATTGAGTTCGGGCTGATCAAAGAAGGTCCTGAGATCAAGGCGCTTGGATCCGGCCTTGCCTCATCTCCGGGCGAATTGCGCCACTCGGTGGAAGAGGTCGCGGTCGAGCGAAAACCATTCGACGTGATCGATATCCTGCGCACTCCTTACCGGATCGACATCAACCAGCCGATCTACTTTGTCCTGGACAATGTGGACCAACTGCTCGAAGCGGCAAAACGCGATCTGCGCGCCGACATCAAACGCGCCCAAGCGCTTGGCCTCTTCGCACCGACTTATCCGGAAAAGAAGATCGCCTGATCGCGCACCGCTCCCCAAGATTAACACCGGTTTGGGCCAGGAAATGCCCAACTGATGTCGCTCAGCCGACTTTCCCCTTCGCGAAAGACAGTTCACACGCTAAGCTGAACCTATCGGTTAAGGAATTTAGCGATGCGTCGGTTCTGTTTTGTCTTGTCATCTGTCTTGCTCTTATTTGGCCCCGGTGCGTCTGCGGCGCAGACCTATCTCCATTGTTACATCGGCGACGCGCCTCCAGACGCCATGATCTCGACGGACCGCAACCTCTCCGGTTTCCTGACATCGATACAAATTGCTTCACTGCGCCATGGGTGCAGTCTCGACACGGGCGAGGATAAAGCCATGCTGGATCGCCGCCTCTCAGCTGCGGGATGTGGTCCGACAAGTGAAGTCGCGGCCTTCGCCGCAGATACGTTCGCCCCAACCCCCGCCGAAACACTTGCCCAATTGCGCAAGGACTCCGGTGGCAACACCGCGCTGATTACGCGTCTGTGCGAGGCCGCCGCATCCTGCGCCCCGGGCGATCAGGACTACGGGCCGGAATGCGAGGCGGGCATCGCCGCCGCGATGGGCCGCTAGTCCCCCAGCCCCTGCAACGCATCTAGCGCAGTCAAGATCGACACAACTTCCCGGCCCGTCGCAGCGGTGATTGCCGCCGCATAGGGCGGCATGTTTGTGCATTCGAGCACAATCACGTCGATCTCCGGATACGCATCACAAAGGGCTGTTGCACCAGCGATCATCTCTTGCTCTGACGCATCGGCATCCAAGGTGGTCTTATTGCCGAGGATCGACGCGGCGAAATGCCCGCCATCCACACCCTGAACAGGGGTTTGCAAAGGCACACCCGCGGCCGCCAGATGTGCCGCACTCAACGACTGCGCCGAAATCGTCAATATCCCCGGGCTGCGCCGGGCCGCCAAAAGCTCTGGCACCAGCTCAAGCGCGGATGACACCACAGGCACGCCCGTCGCCGCAGCCACTTCCGCACGCAACAAAGTCAGAAACCCACAGGTTGTCGCAAGGCGCGTACATCCGCCCGCAACAAGCCCCTGCCCCGCCGCGATAAACGCGTCCACCCAAGGGCGGACATCCCCGAGAACAATGGCATCCGGCGTCGCACCCGATACAACGGCGTAGGTCACCGGGTAGTCAAAGCTACGCGGGTTGCCGATATCCCCGACGATGCGCGGGAATACCGTATCCAGCATCAGAATTCCGATCATGCGCCATCAAAGCCAGAGCCACAGGAGCTTTGCAACGCTCAGTATGTGGTCGCGGCCCGCGCAGCCTGATCATACTGCCCGCTGAGCGAGCGCATCAGCGCCGCCAACCGGCTCACTTGTTTCGGGTCCAGTTCCAATGCTTTCAGGCTGCGGAGCAACAATCTCTCTCGCACCTCCCGGTACTTCTGACAGACCTCCGCACCATCATCCGTCACCTGCACCGTCTTCTCTTTGCCCTGCCGCCCCTCCGTCACCAGCCCCGCCGTGCGCAACTTCCGGATCGCGTAATTGACGGTGTGGGTGTCCTCAATGTTCAGCACGAGACAGATGTCCGCCAACTTCTTCGGCTTTTCGCGATGAAACACTGTGTGCAGCACCAATATTTCCAGCGGCGACAGTTCCACTTGCCCGGAAGTGGCCATGCAACGCACCATCCAGCGGTGAAACGCATTGTTGGCAAGGGTCAGCGCGAACTCAAGCTCGCTGATTTCCGGAAAAGTACCGGATGCAAGATGTGCGGAACTGACAACGGGGCCCAAAAAATCATCGGTCATAAAGGAAGTAAACGCTTCATATCGACAATTTGTCAATAAATTGTTGACGAAATATCAGATGCTGCCATTCTGACCATCAAGAATCGGGGGATTGATGTCACAGCATGTGATCGTGATTGGTGCAGGGATCGTCGGCGCAAGCACTGCGCTCTGGCTCCAGCGCGCCGGCGCGACCGTGACTGTGGTTGACCGCGAAGGCTGGGCCAGCGGAACAAGCCAAGGCAACGCCGGGGTGCTTGCCTCCGTTGCAATGGTGCCTGTCACCGGCCCTGGCCTCATCGCCAAAGCGCCCGGAATGCTCCTGAACCCGGACTATCCGCTCTTCCTGCGCTGGTCCTATCTGCCCAAGCTGTTGCCGTGGCTGCGCAAGTACCTCGCCAATGCCAACGACGCTGATACCCGGCGCATCGCGGCAGATTTGACACCCATCGTTTCGGATTCAGTAGACCAGCACTTCGCACTTACCGAAGGGACCGCAGCCGCAGCATTCCTTGAAAAGAGCGACTATTCCTACGCCTACAAGGACCGCGCAGCGTTCGAGGCTGACGCCTACAGCTGGGCCCTGCGCGCGCAACACGGGTTCACCCCAGTCATCCGTGAAGGGGCCGACGTCACGGCGTACGACCCAAGCCTGTCGCCCGACATCACCTGCCTCGCATCCTTACCGCATCACGGCTACGTCCGCGATCCCGGCGGCTACGTCAAAGCACTCGGCGAAGAAATCATCGCGCGCGGAGGCACTTTCGTCAAAGCCACCGTGTCCGACTTTGTGACCAAGGACGGCCAATTCGAATCCATCACCACGGATCAAGGTCCCATCACAGGCGATACAGCCGTGCTGACCACGGGGGTATGGTCCAAACCGCTGATGGCCAAACTCGGCCTCAGCGTGCCTCTCGAAACCGAACGCGGCTACCACATCGTCTTCAAGAACGCGCAGAACGGACCAAACCATCCGATGATGATCGCTTCCGGCAAGTTCGCGGCGACCCCGATGGAACAGGGCCTGCGCTGCGCTGGTATCGTTGAATTCGGCGGGCTTGAAGCGGGCCCGTCGAAAGCCCCGTTTGACCTGCTCAGACGCCACACCAAAGCGGCCTTTCCCAATATGACATGGGACGGCGAGATCGAGTGGCAGGGCCACCGACCTGCAACCGTCGATTCCCTGCCGCTGATCGGGGAAGTCCGCAACACCCGCATTTTCACCGGCTTCGGCCACCAGCACATTGGCCTCACAGGCGGTCCCAAAACCGGCCGCCTGTTGGCGCAACTCATCACCGGTCAGGTCCCCAATCTGGACATGGCCCCCTACGAACCAGCCCGGTTCACCCAATGAACAACCAACAAGGGAGACTACCAATGAAACTCAAGACAACAGTCTGCGCTGCAGCACTGGCCGCCGTGGCCCTACCTGCCGCCGCACAGGAAAGCTGGGATATGCCGCTGGCCTATTCCGCGTCGAACTACCATTCGGAGAATGCTGCTGAGTTTGCTGCGTGCGTTACTGAAGGCACTGGCGGTGACATCAGCATCACAACCCACCCCGGCGGGTCACTCTTTGGCGGCGCTGACATCAAGCGCGCCATCCAGACCGGTCAGGTCCCAATCGGCGAACGCCTGCTCTCGGCCCATGCGAACGAAGACCCTGTCTTCGCCTATGACAACGTCCCCTTCCTCGCCACATCGTTCGACGATGCAGAGAAGCTGGCAGAGATCGCCCGCCCCACGATTGAAGAGGTGCTGGCAGAGCAGAACCTGACGCTGCTCTATTCCGTGCCGTGGCCGCCTCAGGGCCTCTACTTCAACAAGGAAGTGAACGCGGTTGCCGACATGGAAGGCGTGAAGTTCCGGTCCTATAACTCGACCACAGCGAAGCTCGCAGAACTCACGGGCATGTTGCCAGTCACCATCGAAGCAGCTGAAATCAGCCAAGCTTTCGCAACGGGCGTGGCCGAATCCATGATCTCTTCGGGCGCCACCGGCTATGACCGTAAGGTCTGGGAAAGCCTCTCGCATTTCTACGAAGTCAACGCCTGGCTGCCCCGCAATTCTGTCATGGTGAACTCCGATGTCTGGGCCGAAGTCTCGGATGAGAACAAGGCGGTGATCACCGGCTGCGCTGACGCAGCGGCAGCGGCTGGTCTCGAAAAGGCCATCGCCTACACCCAGTTCACCATGGACGGTCTGGCAGAAGGCGGCATGACGGTCGGCCCGGCAGGTGACGCGCTTGTCGAAGAACTGAAAGTGATCGGTGAGACGATGGCAGCCGACTGGCTGGAAACCGCTGGCGACACTGGTGCCGCCATCATCGACGCCTACCGCGCCGCAAACTAAGCGACAAAAAAGTGGCCCGCTGACACGGCGGGCCACATTACACGACCTGCCGCCTTGTGCGGCCTCATGATCGTGCAAACGGGGGACCCCAGATGGCAACGCTGCGCCGCATACTCGATATTCTCTACCTCATCAGCGGTCTGCTCGCCGCGCTCTGCCTCATCTCCATCCTAGGTCTCATCGTGCTGCAAATGCTCGCCCGCTGGACCGGAGAGGTCTTCCCCGGCGCGCCAAACTATGCAGGCTACGCCATGGCCGCAGCCTCCTTCTTTGCCTTCGCAAACGCGCTCGGGCGCGGCGCGCATATCCGCGTTTCAATCCTGCTCAACGCCGTCCCTGCCAAAATCAAATACGTGATGGAGCTTTGGTGCTTCGGCATCGGGGCCGCCATCGCCGCTTACTTCACCTACTACGCATATGAATTCGTCTACTTCTCCTGGCGCTTCAATGAAGTCAGCCAGGGCCAGGACGCGATCCACCTCTGGATCCCGCAATCCGTGATGGTTGTCGGCGGCGCGCTTCTGACGCTTTGCATGCTCGACAACCTCCTCCACCTCATCTTGCGCGGCGAGCACCGGATCGTGCGTGACACAATCGAAAGCCACGCGGAATGAGCATCGTCACCATCACCCTCATCCTGATCGTCTGTCTGTTCATCCTTCTGGGCTCCGGCCTCTGGGTGGGTCTCTCGCTGATCGGCAGCGCGTGGATCGCGTCAGAGTTCCTGACGACGAAGAACCTCCAAACCGGCGCCAACATGGTGTCAGAGATCTGGGCGTCCTCTTCCAGCTGGACCCTCACCGCGCTGCCCATGTTCATCTGGATGGGTGAGATCCTGTTCCGCACCCGCCTGTCCGAAGACATGTTCCG
>JAHDEX010000131.1 GCA_020628545.1 Paracoccaceae bacterium
CGATCCTGCGCCGTTATGTGACCCAGGTTGCGGATGCGCTTGGGGCGCATTCGGGCGGGTGTAAGCGTTTGATGTTCATGCAGTCCAATGGCGGGTTGACGGATGCTAACCTGTTTCAGGGCCGCGATGCGATCCTGTCGGGCCCTGCGGGGGGCGTGGTTGGCATGGTCCGTTCCGCCGAGGAACTTGGGTACGATAAGCTGATCGGCTTTGACATGGGTGGTACGTCGACCGATGTGTGCCATTACGCCGGAGAGTTCGAACGCTCGTTTGAGACCGAGGTCGCAGGTGTGCGGATGCGCGCGCCGATGATGTCAATTCATACGGTCGCGGCCGGGGGAGGCTCGATCCTGTCCTATCGTGATGGGCGGATGCAGGTTGGCCCCGAAAGTGCGGGTGCCAATCCCGGTCCTGCGGCCTATCGCCGGGGCGGGCCATTGACCGTCACCGATTGCAATGTGCTGCTCGGTAAGCTGAACCCCGACCACTTCCCCCCCGTTTTTGGCCCGAATGCGGATCAGCCGCTGGATCGGGACGTGGTGCGCCGGAAATTCGAAAACCTGGCGGCAGAAATCGGAGACGGCAAAACCCCCGAAGACCTTGCCGAAGGCTTCCTGCGCATTGCCGTTGAAAACATGGCCAATGCGATCAAGAAAATCAGTGTCCAACGCGGTTATGACGTCACCAAATACACAATGAACTGCTTTGGGGGTGCGGGTGGCCAGCATGCCTGCCTTGTGGCGGATGCGCTGGGGATGGAGCGAATTTTCATCCATCCCTTCGCAGGCGTTCTGTCCGCCTTTGGCATGGGGCTGGCTGATGTACGCGCGATGCGTGAACAGCAGTTCGAGAAACCTCTGGACGATGTCTTGGCCGAGGACGCGCTGACGGCGATGGAACAGGCGGCGTATGAAGAGGTGCTTGGGCAAGGCATTAATGCCAAGGATATCCAAATCCTCAAACGCGCCCAAATCCGCCCACGCGATGCGCAACAAAGCCTTGAGGTTGATTTTGGCACTGCGCTCGAAATGGAAGCCGCCTTCACCCGCGCCCACAAACAACGCTTTGGATTTGTGCCGGACACCAGCGACCTGATCATTGACGTGCTTGTGGTCGAGGCCATCGGCGGCACGGGTGAAGCGGTCAGCCTGCCAGACCCGCGCGAGGGCGATGCAAAACCGATCAACATTCCCGTCTGTTTTGAAGGGGCGTGGCGGGACGTCCCCCTTGTTGACCGAACCCAGCTCGCGCTTGGCGCCTCCGTCGATGGCCCAGCCATTCTGTCTGAGCCTACGGGCACGAATGTCATTGAACCCGGCTGGCGCGCGACCGTTGCCGCCGGCGGCAACCTGATCGTTGAGCGCACAGTCCCCATTGCACGGGCGGAGGCCATCGGGACCTCGGTCGATCCTGTCATGCTGGAAGTGTTCAACAACCTCTTCATGTCCATCGCTGAGCAAATGGGCGCCACATCAAGGAACGCCTCGATTTCTCTTGTGCCATCTTTGACCAACACGGCGATCTGGTGGCCAACGCGCCCCATGTGCCGGTGCATCTGGGCTCCATGTCCGAAAGCGTGCGCGTGATCCTGCGGGAAAACGCTGGCAAAATCCGTCCCGGCGATGTGTTCATGATGAACAACCCCTACAATGGTGGCACCCATCTGCCGGATGTCACCGTCATCACGCCCGTGTTCGACGCGGCGGGAGAGGAGATCATCTACACCGTCGCCTCCCGGGGTCACCACGCGGATATCGGCGGCAAGACCCCCGGCTCCGCCCCACCCGACAGCCGGACCATCGAAGAAGAAGGCGTCGTTATCGACAATTTCCGCCTGGTCGATCAAGGCATCCTTCGGGAGGCAGAGACGCGCGCGTTGCTGGCCTCCGGCACATACCCATGTCGCAATATCGATCAGAACATGGCGGATCTGGCCGCACAGATCGCCGCCAATGCGACCGGTGTTGCGGAGTTGGAAAAGATCACCCGGCACTTCGGCCAAGACGCGGTGCATGCCTATATGGGCCACGTCCAGGATAACGCCGAGGAAAGCGTCCGCCGCGTCCTCGATGTGCTGAAGAACAGCAGCTTCAGCTACAAAATGGATGACGGGGCCAAGATCGACGTGGCTATCCGTGTGGACCGCGAAAACCGCGCAGCGACGATTGATTTCACCGGAACATCCGACCAAAGCGCGCTGAATTATAACGCGCCCCTGTCGATCTGTCGGGCCGTGGTTCTTTATGTGTTCAGGACGCTTGTCGGTCGTGACATTCCGATGAACGAAGGGTGCCTGAAACCGCTCGAATTGATCGTCCCCGAAGGCTCAATGATCAACCCCAAGGCCCCTGCGGCGGTCATCTCTGGCAATACTGAGGTCAGCCAATCCATTGCCGATGCGCTTTACGGCGCGCTTGGCGTGATCGCCGGTAGCCAGGGGACGATGAACAACTTTGTCTACGGCAATGATGTTTACCAGAACTATGAAACCATCTGCGGCGGCACCGGTGCGGGGGATGGCTTTCATGGCACCAGCGCCGTCCACAGCCACATGACGAACACCCGCATGACCGACCCTGAGGTTTTGGAAACACGCTTTCCAGTCCGGGTTGACGAATTTTCCATCCGCCAAGGCTCCGGTGGTCTGGGACAGTTCGTTGGCGGCAATGGCATCGTCAGACAGCTGAAGTTCCTTGAACCCATGACCGTTACAACGCTGAGCTCCCATCGGGTTGTCCCGCCACAAGGGGCCGGGGGCGGTACGCCGGGCGCGACCGGGGAAAATGCGGTAAGGCGGGCAAATGGCGCGATCGAACTTTTGCAAGGCAATGACGCGGTCAGCATGGCCGCCGGAGATATCTTCATCATGAAAACACCGGGTGGTGGTGGTTACGGAGGGGCAAAATCATGAGCGCCAGTTTCCTTGCTGAAGTAGACGCCATGTTTGATCAGGCGGCGTCCAACATAGATATGCCCGAAGGCGTTGCAGAGAAAATCAAGCTCTGCAACACAACCTATGTGACGCGATTTGGTGTGCGCCTGCGTGGCCGCATGTTCACCTTCCGTGGGTGGCGTGCGACGCATTCAACCCATGCCGGGCCAGGCAAGGGTGGAATCCGGTACGCGCCCAACGTAGACCAGGACGAGGTAGAGGCCCTTGCGGCCTTGATGACTTACAAATGCGCTTTGTTGGACTTGCCGTTCGGTGGCTCCAAAGGCGCTTTGGAGATCGATCCGTCTCAATGGGAACCCCATGAGTTGGAAAAAATCACCCGCCGGTTTGCTCAGGAACTCATGCGCCATGGGTTCCTGGCGTCTGCAACCAACATCCCGGCCCCCGACGTTGGGACGAACCAGCAAATGATGATGTGGATTGCCGATGAATATCGGCGTTATAAACCTGAAGACATCAATGGCATGGGATGCGTCACAGGCAAACCCGTTGAAGGCGGCGGGATTGAAGGCCGCACCGAGGCCACCGGACGCGGTGTTCAATACGCCATCCATGCGTTTTTCAAGTCCCTGCGCGACAGGGCACGCGCCGGGTTTGACAGTGACCGGCTCAAAGATCGAACAGTCATTGTTCAAGGGTTGGGGAATGTCGGCTACCACGCTGCAAAGTTTCTGAGCGAAGATGACGGCTGCAAGATTACAGCCGTGATCGAGCGAGATGGCGTCTGCCGTAATCCTGACGGCCTCAATATCGAAGCGTTGAAGACGCATCTAGCGAACACCGGTGGCCTGAGCGGCTTTGCAGGCGGAACCTTTGACCTGGATGGGGCAAAAGCGCTCGAAGACAGGTGCGACATTCTCATCCCGGCTGCGCTGGAAGGCGCTGTTCATGCCCGCAATGCGGGCCGGATCAATTGCTGTCTCCTCGTTGAAGCTGCAAATGGTCCGGTGACGTTTGAAGCTGACAAAACGCTAAGAGACCGCGGGATCGAAGTGATCCCCGATATGCTTGCCAATGCGGGCGGCGTTGTGGTCAGCTATTTCGAATGGGTGAAGAACCTCACGCATATCCCATTTGGTTTGATGGAGCGCCGCACGTCAGAGCGCGATCATCTGATCCTCGCACGTTCACTTGAGAGGATGACAGGAAAGCCGATAGCCGAAGACGACCGTTCAGCGTTTTTGAGTGAAAGAAGTGAGATCAATCTGGTTCGATCGGGACTGGAGGAAATGATGCATCGGAGCTTCTCCGAAGTTTCTGAACTTGCTAGAACATCGGAAGGGTTTTCCCTACGAGACGCCGCTTACCAAATCGCAATCAAGCGGATAGCAGGTGCCTATCGGGTGATCG
>JAHDEX010000007.1:0-3359 GCA_020628545.1 Paracoccaceae bacterium
GACCATTTCGATGCCCATTTCTTCCTGATGCTCACGGAAGAGGTCCTGCGCATCGTAGGGGCCATAGAAATCTTCACCGGCTGAGTTCTTACCGGGGCCTGCGTGGTCGCGACCGACGATAAAGTGCGTACAGCCGTGGTTCTTGCGGATCAGACCGTGCCAAACAGCTTCCCGTGGGCCCGCCATGCGCATTGCGAGGTTCAGCAAAGACATGGATGTGGTGGCGGCTGGGTACTGGTCCAGCACAGCCTCATAGCAGCGAACACGTGTGAAATGGTCGATGTCACCCGGCTTTGTCAGACCGACAACAGGATGGATCAGCAAGTTCGCCTGCGCCTCTTTCGCGGCGCGGAAGGTCAGTTCCTGATGCGCGCGGTGCAGTGGGTTCCGGGTCTGGAAGGCCACAACCTTGCGCCAGCCCATCTTACGGAAGTAGGCGCGCAGCTCGTTCGGCGTGTCGCGACGGGCGCGGAAGTCGTAATGCACAGGCTGTTGGATACCTGTGATCGGGCCGCCGAGGTACACGGCACCCGCCTGATTGTGCAGGTAATTCACAGCAGGGTGGGCCAGATCATCCGCGCCAAAGACCTTCTCAGCCTCTTTCGCTTTGTTTGGTGTCCATTTGTCCGTGACGGTCATCGTCGCAAGGATCACACCTTCCTGATCACGCAGCGCGATGTCGGACCCGATCTCAATCGTTTCCGCTTCTTTCTCGGACACATCCAGCGTGATCGGCATTGGCCAAAGCTGACCATCAGCCAGGCGCATGTTGTCGACGACACCGTCGTAATCGGCTTCCGACAAGAAGCCTTTCAGCGGGTAGAACCCACCGTTCATCAGCAGTTCCAGATCGCAAATCTGACGGGGTGTCAGATCGTGGGATGGCAGCTCTGCCGCCTCCATCTTCATTTTCTGGGCGCTGTCGTAGGACACGAACAGTTCGGGGATGGGGGCAAGGTTATTTTGCATCAGTTTGGTCCTGCTATTGAATTGGAGGCCAGAGGTTGCACCGGTCAGTTCGGCGTGTAGCGCGTCGTATTCCGCAAACTTTCTGGCCAAGAATGCGTCGGTGAGGTGAATTTTTTCCGAAGCCCCGCGGGAGGTCAGGGCATAGGCGACCCGCTGTCTGCGGTCGGTACTGTCGCTTTGTGTTGTTTCGACAAGGCCACGCTCTGTGGCCATGCGCAAAAGTGTGTTGAGCCGCCCCAACGAGACGTTTAGCTTGCCCGCCATGTCCCGCTGCGTCGCGTCCGGCGTCAGATCAACCTGGCGCAGAAGGCGAAAGAGCTGATCTTGCTCTTCAGTTGTGGGTTTGGCGTTAGGCATACCGGGCCGACTCAGTCTTTGTTCACGGATGAACGTATTGCCGAGGCTGTTTGTTCAAGCAAGAACAAACGTGCTGCAAGTGCGAAGTGTCGCCCGATAAGCACAAGTGTCTTGCCATACCGATCCGGTGCCCCGATGCTGGAAACAATCGCATCTTGTGTCAGGGGAATATGATGAAGCGACTCATCCTTTTGGTCACGCATATCGTGGCAGTTGCGTTCGGATTTGGACTTGGCGTGTACCTGTTGCCAATCCTCACGGCACCGCCGTCACCTGACGCCGCGATGCTTGAAGAGATGTCGGCAGATGCGCTCTATACAGTAACCCTGTCCCGAGACCTGCCCGGAAGCGACTTTCTGCATTGGGGCGAGGGTGAGATCAGCCTAGGCACCGAAAGTATCGTCCACACCGGCAAACTGGCACCCGGCCCGGATTATAAGCTCTACCTCGTGCCATCGTTTGTCGATGATGAGGCGTCTTTCGAGGCGGTCAAGGACCAGTCTGTGATCGTGGGTGACGTCAAAACCTTCGGTGGCTTTGCGCTGACAGTGCCGGACGACATTAATATCGACGCCTATACGACGGTGCTCGTCTGGTGCGAGGCGTTTGGCGAGTTCATTACGTCCGCCCAATACCGCGGGTAGGGCGGGCCGATTACGCCCGAAAATCTGTAATAACCGCTGTCCCGGGCCCCATCGGCCCATCCATCGCGCGCAATTCTGCGGTTGCATCAGACAAACCCACCGCGCGAGCGACCATTGGGGACAGATCAACCGCCCCTCGTTCGATCATGCTCAGAAGCGAAGGATACTTCCACGCAGGCATCCCGCGCGTGCCATAAAGCGCCAGTTGCTTGGTGTAGACCGCATTCATGTTGATCGTCATTTGCGCATGATCCCCGGCAGGCAACCCAACTTGCACATGTCGCCCCAAAACATCGAGACACTCAATCGAGGCATTTGTCGTCAGCGAAATGCCAAGCGCCTCAACCGAGACATCCGCACCACCGCCAGTCAGGTCGCGGATCGCGGCCACGACGTCTTCTTCCGCCGCATTCACCGCTGCATCTGCGCCCAAGGCCAAGGCGTTTTCCAATTTCTCCGGCACGATATCGACAACAACAACCTGCGCACCCAGCATCTTGGCCAGCAACATCGCCGCCATGCCGATCCCACCAGTGCCATGCACCGCAACCCATTCACCGGCTTGCACCGCCGCGCGATCGGTGAGCGCGTGCCAAGCGGTGGTCACCCGACACCCCAAGCCTGCAGCCAGTCCGGTCGAAATGCTCTCAGGGCGCCGCACCAGATTGTGGTCAAACGGCACAGCGACGTATTCGGCGTAGGCACCAGGCAACCCGAACCCCGGGACCGCTGCATTCTTGCAGGCATTCGACGTGCCGGTGTGGCACTCCGGACAATTGCCGCATGCGAGGATAAACGGAGCAATCAGCGCATCGCCAACGTTGTGTTTGGAAGACCGGCCAGCTTCCACCACTGTGCCGCAGTATTCATGCCCCATGATAGAGCCGTTCTTGACCTTCGGATGTTGACCCACCCAACCATGATGGTCCGACCGGCACACACCACAAGCATCGACTTTCAGAACAACACCGTCCTCCGGGCATTGGGGGTCCGGCACCGTCTCGATCGACAAGTCTTCGTGAAACTCACGTACAACAGCTGCGCGCATCGGATCCTCCCAAATCTGGATGTGCGTTATTCGGCGGCGGTCTCCGGCGCGCCATAACCAAGCGGTAACGTCGTGTCTTTTTCGACATCGCTGTCTTCTTGCTCCGCCAGGAACTTTTCCGCATCAAGGGCCGCCATGCATCCCATCCCCGCGGATGTCACGGCCTGACGATAGACATGGTCGGTCAGGTCGCCCGCAGCAAAAACGCCGGGGATCGCTGTGCGGGTCGTGCCCGCCTCAACTTTCACATAACCGCCGTTGTGCGTCTCCAGCTGGTCTTTCACCAGCTCTGACGCCGGCGCATGGCCGATGGCGATAAAGACACCCTTGCAAGGGATCTC
>JAHDEX010000007.1:3459-103374 GCA_020628545.1 Paracoccaceae bacterium
ACGACCACAATCTCTTGCCCGCGATAGAAGAACCCATCGCAGGTGGCACAGGCCGACACGCCGAAACCTTTGAACTTCTCTTCCGACGGCAGGCCCAGCCACTTCGCCCGCGCACCGGTGCACAAGATCACCGCATCTGCTGTGTAAACCGTGCCACTGTCAGACTGCGCCGTGAATGGACGTTTGGACAGGTCGAGCGAGGAGATGATGTCGCCCACAATCTCACACCCCATCTCGCGCGCATGGGCTTCCATACGCACCATCAAGTCAGGGCCTTGCACCTGCGTGTCACCCGGCCAGTTTTCGACCTCAGTGGTCGTTGTCAGCTGCCCACCCGGTTCGATCCCTTGCACCAATACCGGTTCCAGCATCGCCCGCGCCGCATAGACGCCCGCAGTATACCCCGCGGGGCCGGAGCCAATGATCAGAACCTTGGTGTGACGAGTCTCGGACATGGGTGGCAGCCTTTCAATCCAGTGTTGGACCGATATAGCGGGGCACGAATGCTGAGAAAAGGCCGGATCACGCTTTTGCGACCCTGCCGCGCCAACAGGACTTGCGCGCACGGATATTGCCCATATAAGTAATAATATTGCGCAGACCAAGCCAGCTGCGACGGATTTGAAAACATCTCAGGGGGATCAGAATGCCAGGGCAAAAGCTCGATGAAATTGACCGGATGATCCTGGCAGAGCTACAGGCCGATGGCCGTATGACGAACGTGGAACTGGCCAAGCGAGTCGGTATTTCCGCGCCGCCATGTCTACGCCGCGTGCGCGCCCTGGAAGATTCTGGGTTTATCCGCGGCTATCACGCCAACGTGGATCCGCGCGAATTGGGCTTTGAGGTACAGGTCTTCGCAATGGTCGGACTTGTCAGTCAGGCCGAAGTCGACCTGAGCGCGTTTGAGGATATGTGCAAGACCTGGTCACTCGTTCGCGAATGCCACATGCTGAACGGCGAAGTGGACTTCATCCTCAAATGCGTCGCACCCGATTTGCGCACGTTCCAACGGTTCCTGACCGAGGAGCTGACAAGCGCACCAAACGTTGCCTCAGTAAAAACGTCGCTTGTGATCCGCGGGGCCAAGGACGAACCCAGCGTCCCATTTGATGTGCTGGAAGCGCGGTTGGCCCAGGACGCCTGATTGGCACTTACGGAAAACGAACGATAGCCGCCAACACCGGCATGTTATCGCTTAGCATCTGGTGCATGGGGCACGCTCATCCTATCTGAACCCCAACCTTCATGGACCACGTAAAGGACCATCATGTATCGACGTTCATTTCTGACCTTGGGTGCGGCCGCACTCGCCACACCTGCACTGATCACCTCTGCGCAGGCCCAGCAATTGTCCTTGGGCGAAGTGTCCAGCTATCTGAACCGTCTGACGACCGCGCAGGGTGGCTTTACCCAAATCAATGTCGACGGCACCCTGTCGACGGGCCAGATCTACATCAAACGTCCGGGCCGCATCCGGTTCGAATACAACCCGCCCGACAATTCTTTGATGATTGCTGGTGGCGGGCAGGTCGCGATCTTTGATCCGCGCTCCAACACCGAACCGGACCGCTACCCGCTCAACCAGACACCGCTGAGTATCATCCTCGAACAGAACGTCGATCTGGGCCGTCGCAGAATGGTCACGGGCCATACGTCGGACGGCACCACGACGACGATCACGGCTCAGGACCCCGACAACCCGCAGTACGGGAACATCCAGCTTGTCTTCACCGCAAACCCTGTGGAACTGCGTCAATGGGTGGTCACAGACGACACCGGCGGGCAAACGACAGTGATTCTGAATGACGTGGTGCCCGGCGCAGCGATAGGCGAAGGGCAGTTCAACATCGTCAGCGAAATGCGGCGTCGCGGGTTCTGATCCGGCGGAGAGAGGACAAAAAGAAAGGGGCCTCGCGGGCCCCTTTTTCTGGGATTTATGACAGCCTGCAGGCTTTCAACTGCGCATCATAAAGAACCGCGCGCGCCTCAACCTCGCCAGCAATCCGCACGAGCCATGGCTTGCGCTTGTACGTCCCACGCAGGAACCCGGTACGCCCATCGTGGTAGGCGAGATACTGGTTGCGCGTGTCATTGATCGCCACGCCGGTTTCTTCCACCGTCTGCGCCATGTACCAGCCCATGAAGTCGGTCGCATCGCGAATGTTCTCGCGGTTTGCACCACGCCCGCCGCGTTCCTGTTGATACTCCTTCCAGGTCCCATCAAGCGCTTGCGAATACCCCAAAGCCGAGGATTGTCGCCCAATCGGAATCACACCCAAGGCATATTGATGCGGTGGCCGGTTGTCCGAGATGAACTTACTTTCCTGATAGATAATCGCCATCAGAATGGGCATCGGCACGCCCCAGTTCCGCTCTGTCCGCTTGAAGGCCCGCCGGTATTCGGGCCGCTCTTTGAGGATCGCACAAGCATCATCTAGCCCCCGTGGGGCAGAGCCGTAGCCACCCCCGCTGCAACTGCCCAGGGCCGCAATCAATGCCAATGCGTGGAAGAATTTGCTCATCGCCTCACGCCTGTTTTTGTTTTTTTTCTACCCTAGCGGGTTTGGACCTGCCTGTGAACGGGTTTTAGATCACAAATGCCAGGATCAGCGGTAAAGTGATAACCGACAAAAGCGTGGATGCGACAACCAGTCCCGCCACCGGTTGCGCATCAGATTGCCCGTATTTCTCGGCGATCATGTAAGAGGTCACAGCAACAGGCGTCGCCACTTGCAGGATCAGGACTGCCGCGGCCACAGGATCAAGTCCAAACCACGTCCCCGCTACCCAGGCACACCCGGCACAGATTACAGCCTTGATAATGGACAGGACAAACGCTTGCCCCATGGCCTTCGTCTCAAGTCGCGCCACGGCGACGCCCAAGGTAATCAGCATCACGGGTATGGCGATTTGGCCGATCAACTCGATGCTGTTGGTCAGAAATTCAGGCGTCTCCCATCCCTGCCAGAGAAACAATGCGCCCAATAATGTGGCACCGACCATGGGTTCCTGCACCAGCTTCTTCAAAGATCCGCCGCCAGAAACGAGCCAGATCCCAAAAGTGAAAGAGATCATGGCCATGACCGCAAAAATCACGACCGCGTAATCAAGCCCAACTTCGCCAAATGCGAATAGCGCAAGCGGCATACCAACGTTGCCAGTATTGCCGAAAATCAGCGGCGCAAGGAAGATCGCCACATTGAGGCGCATCACCTTTACGAGCAGAAAAAATGCAGCAGTTACAAGTGTATAAGCCACAAGGCTCGCCAACGAAAGCGCCGCAAGGGCACTCGGCTCCACCTCTGTTTTCATCAGCGACGCAAAGATCAAACAGGGCACCGAAAGCGTCATCGCAAGGCGCGTGACAAACTCGACCCGGTATTCAAATCCCGCCTGCACCCATAGGAAGCCAATGGTCGCCAAAATGAAAACAGGAGCTGTGATATTTACGACTGTTAGTGCTAGGTCCACAGATTGTTTCCACGATTTACGCCACTTCGCCATGGACTTTGGCAGGCGAAGCTGTCTAGTAAAAGGTGTCAGGGGTTATTTGTTTGTTATGTATAGAACGCGTGCGAAATATCATTTAGGTCAGGTTGTCCGTCACAGGAAGCATCCCTTTAGAGGGGTGGTTTTTGACGTGGACGCCATTTTTTCCAACACGGATGCTTGGTACGAGGCGATCCCAGAAGAAAGCCGCCCGGAGAAGGATCAGCCCTTCTACCATCTTCTCGCCGAAAACGATCAAAGCTACTACGTCGCTTACGTGTCAGAACAGAACCTGATCGCGGACTACTCCGGTGAGCCGGTCGCGCATCCAGATCTGGACGATTTGTTCGGTCCGTTCGAGGATGGACACTACCCGCTTCAGGTTCAAATGAACTAGTCGTGAGCCATCATCGCTCGGATGAGGCAGCCGCTTTGGCTGCCTTTTTTGTTGGCATCAAAAAGGCCTTCAACCCAGTAGGTTACAGGCCGATCTTCATCAAAAGACTTTCGCTTACGCGACCGCAAACAGGTCCAGATCACGCAAGTTGATCCGCGGGTGAAGCAGAGACCCGAAATCTGACAGGCGGGTCTTGTGCGGGAAGAGCGACATGAAGAGCTGCTGAATGTCGTGCCGCATCGGGATCATATGAGGCAGGCCAGGATGCAGCGTTTCGATCTCAATCCCGTTGACCATGATCCGCTCATGCCCATCGAACCCAAGCTGATAGCAATGCACAGGCGCGATCGGCTTCAATTCAATGATGCTGGATCCGTCGATAAAGTCGCGTGCCGGGATGAAAGCAACATCGCTGCCTGTCAGGGTCTTCATGCCGGGCGCCTTGTGCAGGATGCGGGCAGATGGCCCCAATACAAGGTCAGGGCCCGGACGACCGAAACCCATCGCATCGGCTGTCAGGCGGGTCATCGTGCCAAGTTCAGGGCGCTTGTTGCGTGCACCGGGGACGATGGTCATCGTGCCGCGCCAGCGCAGCGTTTGGAATCCGTTTGACTCAGTCTTGATCTTGTCGCCGGGAAGCAGGTCTTCAACGGCAACGGGGCCCATCTCGGTCTGCAGGATCGCGCCGCGCCCGATAGCGGCAAACGCGTCCTCAAAGGGCGGTGCGGCCGGCGCAATGCGTGAAAACTCTTCAATCTCGTTTTCAGGGGTCAGGTAGGTCACTTCGTACTTGCGCATCAGCGGCTTGGGGCGCGGTCGCGCTTCTTGGCCATTGGGCGAAGGCGAAAGAGCTGTCGAAGGGGATGTTTGCGGACCTGGGTGACCATCAACTGCGGGGCGGGACTGGTTCATATAAGCACCTTTTAACAATCGTTCGCCGTAACTGCCGGCCCCACCGACAACATTTACGGGTACCAATAACGGTAGGCGGATATTGGCCGATCGGCGCACGTTCGGTCAAAGGAATAGACGTCGCAAGGGAAAGGCGCGGCCAATCCCGCGCCATGACCTATAATTGTTGAAAAAGCATGAACGAGATTGCCACATTTTGCGAAAGTCATTCTCGCGTGAGCAACAATTTGCGCTCTGAACACGAATCAACCGCGCTGACCTAACAGCGCGGTTGAGACGTGGCCCTTGGGAAAGCCGGGGGAGGGAGGGTCGTCGTCTAGACGGAAATGTCGGTATTCATAAACGCTGGCATCGGGGCGAGGGTGATCTTGCTTTTTGAGCCTTCTGTGTCCAGCCTGTCTGCGATCATCGCCTGACGGCGCAGCCCGCGCGTCCAAGGCATATTGGTCTCACAGTCGTTTGCTGCGGCCTTCGTTTCTCTCATCCAGTCACTCTTGCTCATAACGTCGTCCTGTTGGTTGCGCCCGGCGCGTGTTGTTGCGTTTCTGAGAACAATTTGAGCGAGGAACTGGGCAGTATTTTGGCAGCGCAGACAATAAAATCGCGGTTCCTTGCAGTTTTTTATGGGGCTTCCCCAACGTCAGGTTGATCGCAGCTAAATCATTGAAAAATAGTTGATTGTTTTCACTGCGGAGACATTCACGGGAGCAACCGATGCGATTGTCTCGGCAAATGCGGCAAGGGGATGGCAGCGATGGCCGCAGTCACGCCCCAGTTGGGCAAGTAATCGCGCTGATCAGCCGCCCGTAGTCCGCCTCTTTTTGATGAACAGACCGGCGATAGCTGAAAAAGCGGTCTGGATCGCTGTATGTGCAGTGCCGTGTCCAGTGCGCGTCCGCAATGCCAGCCCCCCGCAGCCGCATCACACCAAAGCCCGGCAGATCGAACTGCATCCGGTCGCCATCGCCCTGCGCGAAGAAACGGGCGTATAGCGGATCTTCTGCAAGAAACCTGTCCAGAAATTCCGGGCCGACTTCATAAGCCTTCTGAGAAATCGACGGACCAATCACGGCAACGATCTTGTCACGCGTAGCACCAAGGGCTTCCATCGCGTCCAAAGTGGCCTCCAGCACGCCGTCAATCGCACCTTTCCATCCCGCATGTGCTGCGCCCACGACACCCGACGTATGATCCGCCATCAGAACCGGCTGACAGTCAGCTGTCAGCACCGACAGTGTGATCCCCGGCACATTGGTCACCAGCGCATCCGCGACCGGTTTTTCCTCGGCAGGTTCAGTCACGGTGATGACGTCCGCGGAATGGACTTGATGCACGCCAACCAGATGCGTGATTGGCACACCCATTTTGTCAGCCACCCGCACGCGGTTGATGGCAACAATCTCATGTTGGTCAGAGCTCCCGAAGCCGCAGTTCAAACCGGCGTAGACACCGGAAGATGCACCACCCCTCCGGGTGAAAAACCCATGCGGAATAGGATCAAGCAGCTCATCAGTGATGACGTCCAGCGTCACGACATATCCCTTAGGCAGTCAATCCGGGCAGCGGCGGTGCGCCCGGCGGGGTCAGCCCCATTACCTTGAATGTCTCGCCCATCTCGCCGGGGTGGGTCAAGCGGCGATGGGCGGCGATGTGCTGGTCAAGTGCGGCACCGCTCAACGATTTGGCAAGCATCTGTGCGCGTTGTGTGATGCCAAGCCGTTCGAGAAAAACGCCCTGGGTCGAAAGCCGCGAATAGACCGCCGGGCTTGCAGCACGGGCCACCGCAGCAAAATCTACATGTGCTGTCAGATCGGCGTCTCCAGGTGTCGCTAGCGGATCAACCGTTTCATGTGCCCGGACGGCCTGCAAAGTATCCCCCAGACTTTGCCAATCGCCGTAATCAATGATCAACGCCGCGCCGCCATGCCTAGCAATGGTCGCCCCGATGCTCTGCACGATGCCCGCAAGGGCAGGGCAGTGCTCAACAATATCGCCCGGCTGCGTGTCAACAAGACGGTCATCCAGCAGCGCAATTGGCGCAGGCGACGACAAGCCTAACTGAAGGCCATCGTCCTCCACACCCACCACATGCTCCCGCCAGCCCGCAGCGTCGCGGGTAAACTGTCGGATCGGCAAAGCGTCGAAAAACTCATTTGCGATCAGAAAGGTCGGCATCTGCGGCAATGTATTCACCGTGTCATGCCAGATTGCATCGGGCACGCGTTTGGCCTGTTCCGCCCGCAAGGCAGGGGATGTCTCCACAAAATGCACCTGTGCCGCTGCCGCAAACCCGGGAACCGGCCCTGTCGCGCGCAGTACGTCCGCCATCAGCGTGCCGCGCCCCGGACCTAGCTCAACCAAGGCAATGGGCGTGGGCCGCCCCTGATCCATCCAGGCCTGCGCCAGCGCAAGCCCGATCAGCTCGCCAAACATCTGACTGATCTCGGGTGCTGTGATGAAATCACCCGCCCGGCCCAGCGGATCGCGTGTCGCATAATACCCGTGCTCCGGATGGTTCAGACACTCAGCCATATAATCGGCCACAGTGATCGGCCCGGTCTGGATCACCCGCCGGATCAGACTGTCCGAAAGCGGTGTCATGCGCGTTTGCGCGACCAGAAAATCAGCGCCACACCGATCAGGATCATCGGCAACGACAGGGTCTGCCCCATGGTGACGCCCCATCCGTCAATGTGAAACGCAAGCCCAAGCGGATTGCCGGGGCTGACAAATTGCGCATCCGGTTGCCGGACAAATTCCACAAGGAACCGCGCGATCCCGTATCCAGCAAAGAACGTCCCGGTCATCAGCCAGGGGCGTTTCAAAGCGCCGTAACCCAGCATCATGACCAGCAGGACGGTGCCCAGCAAAAGCCCTTCCAGCCCCGCCTCATAAAGCTGCGATGGGTGACGCCCGCAAAGTTCTGTTGCAGTGGCACAGCTTTGCGCGGCCTCGCCCGGAAACGCGACCGCCCACGGCACATCCGTCGGCCGCCCCCATAATTCGGCGTTGATGAAGTTGGCGATCCGCACCAGCAGGATGGCCGGCGTCGCCGCAACTGCGATGACGTCTGACAGGGCGGGAAGATCAACCTTGAACCGCCTGCTGAATAGAAAGACAGCCGCAATGACCCCGAGAAACCCGCCGTGAAACGACAGACCGCCTTGCCAGATCATCGGAATCTCCCAAGGTGCCGCCATGAACCGCAGCGGGTCGTAAAAAAGCACATAGCCCAACCTGCCGCCGCCGATCACGCCGATGACGATATAGGTTAGCAGGTCTTCCAACTGTTTGGGCTGCATCGGGGCGGTATCGCCGCGCCACAGATGCGGCCGGCGCAATGCAAAAGCGATGATCTGCCAGCCGATGGCGATCCCCACGATATACCCCATCGCGTACCAGCGCAGGGCCAGTTCAAACCCAAACAGGTTGATCGAAAAGATTTCAGGCGAAATCGCCGGGAAAGGGATCGGTGCTGCCATGGCCGTGACATGCCAGAGGGTGCGGCAAAGTCAACCGGTCAAAACCTTGCGCCGGTCAGCCCTGCGGCCCATATAAGGCCTAAGCGACAAAGGAGGCCTGCCATGCAGACCCGCAATAAAGTGTTTGACGATCTGTCCCAGTTGATGACCAACGCGATGGGCGTCGCCCAGGGCGCAAAGGACGAAGCCAACAACGCAATGAAGTCGATGCTGGACCGCTGGCTCGCCGACCGCGATCTGGTCACCCGTGAAGAGTTTGATGCCGTCCGCGCCATGGCCCAAAAGGCCCGCGAGGAAAACGAGGCCCTCGCAGCCCGGATCGCCGCCCTCGAAGCCAAGAAGTGACCTCGGTTTCTTTTGGATAAAAATACCCCGGGGGAGCCGTAGGCGGGGGCAGCGCCCCCTCCAGCCTCGCATCACGCGCGATGTCCCATGTTGGCCGCCGCCTGATTAGAATTTCTTCAGATACGCGACCAGAATATCCAACGCGGCTTGCAGATCGCTCTTTTCGATCATCTCTGTGACCGTGTGAATATAGCGCGTGCCGACCACGATCCCGACGGCCCGCGCACCGGCAGCCGCCTGTTGGGCCGCAGCACCGTCTTGGCCACCCGCGGCCAGCATCGTCCGCTGGTAGGGGATCTCTTCCGCAATCGCGATCTCCTCGATCTCCTTCACCAACGCACGATCCGCAATGAAACTGCTGTCGCGCACGTGCAGCCCAAAACCTTCACCTTGCTTCGTCGTCACGTCCTTTTCCGGCACGCCGGGGGTGTCGCAAGACAGGGTCACGTCAATCCCGATGCCGACGTCGGGTTTGATCGCAAAAGCGGACGTGCGCGCGCCGCGTAACCCGACCTCTTCCTGACAGGTGAACGCTACGTGGATTTCCGCGCCACGCCCGGCGTCGCCCAATGCACGGATCGCTTCAATCCCCAGCCAGCAGGCAATGCGGTTATCAAGCGCTTTGGACACGATCTTGTCGCCAATCTCGATCAGCGGCTCTTCCATCACCACAAAATCGCCAACCTTGATGACGTCATGGGCCTTTTTGCCAAGTCCGAGATCTACAAAGAAGTCGGTGACTTGCGGAACCTTCTTGCGGTCCTCAGGACTTGCGATATGCACCGGCTTGCCACCCGGATTCATCACGCCAAGGTAGTCACCATCATCGGTGCACACCCGAACCCGCCGGGAAAAGAGGTTGCGGGCATCAAACCCACCGACGGGGTTGAGGTAGAGAAACCCGTCTTTGCTGATATGGCTGACCAGAAAGCCGATCTCATCCATATGACACAGCAGCATGATCTTTGTCGGGGTGTCGCCCGTGCCGTTTCGTTTGCACAAAAGCGATCCCATCGGGTCGGTCCGCACCTCGTCAAACAGCCCTTCGATCTCAGATGTGATCAAGTCGCGCACACGATGTTCATTGCCGGGGACGCCGGGCGTTTCACAAAGGGCTTTCAAAAGTGCAATGTTCATCAGTGCGGCTCCGCAGAATGGCTGTTTGGGCCACTCTGAAACCCGTGCTACAGAATGACAAGGCGGGAACTTGCCGAAGGCCGGACCCCGCCCAGAATGGACAAACGCCTGACGCATTTCTGCTTTGGTTGCGCGACAGCTTGGCGTTTGATGCAACCTAGAGGGTCAGAAGGCTATGATGACACGCCTGATCGCAACCGTCGCTTTGTCTGTGCTCGCCGCCTGCGGTGGCTCACCTTTTGATTTTGATGAGCCAACACCCTTTGGCCCAATATCGGATGATGAATCTGCGATCCTGTCGGCATCCTTCGACAGCTTGTCCGAAGATGTGATGGCGATTGCCCCAACCGTTCCAGGGAGTGTCGATAACGCAGGTCGCGCCACTTTCAGTGGTATGGCCAAGGTTGTGGTGACGCCGCAGACAGGGTCTGGCAGCATGACGCTTGTGGGCGACGCGAGCCTGATCGCCAATTTTGAGTCCCGCGCGATCACCGCCAATATGATCAACTTCGCTGGAATCGATATGCAAGGTGCAGGGCAACGGCTTGATGGAAGCCTGTCGATGGACAATGGCGTGATCGGCGCCGGTAGCAGCAATGGGTTTGCAGGCACGTTTCGCGGCACGCTTGTGGCCGACACCTATGAGATCCAGGCCGATGGAATCATCGACGGCACTTTCCGCGGCACACCCGTCGCGGCGCTCAGCTTCAGCGGGCTTGACGATACGGCCCTGCTTGATGGCGCCCTTGCCAGTTTGCGCCTGACGGGGATCGCCGAGGAATAATCTGTTTCGCAAACGCCTAGGTCGCCCTCACGTCGTCCACAGCAGATTTGTGATTGTCCACAAGATACTGCGGTTTCGGTCCGCTTATCCCCAAGAAATGGCTTTACAGACTGCGCCCTGTGACGCACCATATCTCGTAGGGACAGACAACAAAAATACTGACCCTTGAGCAGTCACAAAGCGGTAGGGCGCTGCCATTGCCCGACCGCAAGACAGGCGAGGACTTGCATGGCACTTTCCGAAAGCTTTCTGGACGTTGAAGACCAGCACCCGATTGATCTGGTCGAACATATTGCCAACCATCATGAATGGGAGTTCGACCGCATCCATGATGATCAGATCGCCATGGCCGTTGAGGCCCAATGGCGCACCTATTCCATCACCTTGGCGTGGTCTGCGGTGGACGAAACGCTCCGCCTGATCTGCACCTATGAAATGGAACCGCCCGCCGGTCGCATGCCCGCGCTTTATGAGGCGCTGAACACCATCAACGACATGTGTTGGTCCGGCTCTTTCACCTGGTGGGACGAGCAACGCATGATGGTCTACCGCTACGGTCTTGTATTGTCAGGCGATCAAGGGCCATCGGCAGAGCAGGTCGACACGATGATCGGCGCGGCGGTGGCAAGCTGCGAGCGGTTCTACCCGGCGATCCAACTGGTCACATGGGGCGATCGCACACCGCAACAGGCGGTCCAGATCGCGATGGCCGAAGCCTACGGGCGCGCGTAAGCGCCCGTTAGCCGGCTGGCAAAGTCAAGGCAACTAGGCCGCGGCATGCTGCGTGGCCTCCGTGGCCGCTTTCAGGATGACTCGCGCAATAACGTCGCAGTCCTCCAGCGACAGCCGGGCGGGGAGGCGCACATCGCAGGCTTTCATCAGCATCGCTTTGGTCTTCGGCAAGTCCCAGTCACGGTCAAGGAATTGCCAGTTCCAATAGGCGCGCGCGTTATCTTCGGACGCTCCGAAAATTTGCACGCTCAGGCCTGAGGCATTCGCGGCTGACTGAAACGCGCTGATCTCGGCGGGCGACATCCCAACAAGGTTGAATTGGATCGAATCCGGCGCGCGACGTTCCTGTGCAAGCGGAGACGGCACCTCCAAATGCGGATGGGTGCGCAGTTGTGCTGCAACATGATCGTGGTTGCGCCGCCCGTCAGATACGCGTTTGTCAATCAGATCGAGTTGCGGGCGGATCAACGCAGCAGACATCGTGTTCAGGCGCTGATTATAAAGCGGCAATGTGTTCTGCCATCGCTTGAAAGGTTTCTGCAAAACCGGGTGTTTCTTCCAGTTGTGTTCGTACGCACCTGACATGATCACAGCACGCGCGATCAGATCAGGATCGTCAGTTATCATGATCCCGCCTTCGCCGGCATTCAAAAGCTTGTACGACTGAAAGCTGAAGCAGCCGATGGCGCCAATCGTACCAATGTTTTTGCCGCTCCATGTGGTGCCAAGACTATGGGCCGCGTCTTCAATTACCGGTGTACCCGCTGCGTCACACAGTGCCATAATCGCATCCATATCGGACGTGTGGCCCCGCATATGGCTGATGATGACCGCATCCGCGTCGGGCAGCTTCGCCGCAAAGTCTACAAGGTCGATGCGGTAATCGTCGCCACACTCGCACAGGATAGGGACGCAGTCGGCATGCACGACGGCAGACGGCACCGCCGCAAATGTAAATGCCGGTATCAGCACCTTGGCATCGCGTGGCAGGTCAAGCGCCTTGAGCGACAGGAAAAGTGCTGCAGAACAAGACGCGACGGCAAGCGCGTAGGTCGCGCCCAGCTTCTGCGCGAACTCTTCCTCAAGCAACGCTACCGGCGACTGCGCGCTTGTATAACGAAAAAGATCACCGGTTTGCAGGATACGCGCCACCTCAGCCATCGCAGCTTCGGGGATCGGTTCAGCTTGAACCAAGTTAGGCAATTCGGGCATTTTTCACCTCGTTCGCTCGCTCAGGTCAATATGGCACAGAATTGTACTGGTTTTGTGATGCTCGGGCGAGCACTAACCGAGGCTGTTGTGGCGCTATCGTGAGAGGCTTTGCCGAAGGTTCTGAAGCGCAAAGTATCCTTGCAAGAGCAACCGCCCACCGAACGTTCCGCCCGGAAAGCCTGGCGTCGGCAATGCAGTCAGCGTGTCAAACCGCCCCGCCTGGCCCAAAATCGCTTCGCCCAAGACCTTCCCACAAAGACCCGACAGGGCAACGCCGTGGCCCGTGAACCCGCCTGCTGCAACTATCGTGGGCGCCAGCCGCAGCACCGCTGGTAACCCCGATGGCGTCACACCCAGCGCACCTCCCCACGCGTAATCAACCCGCACATCGGCCAACTGCGGAAACAGCGCGGTCATCCGCGTCGAAAGCAACCCCGCGATATCATTCGGAAACGCGGTGCGGCCTGTGGCCCGTCCGCCGAACAAAAGCCGCCCGTCATCTGACAGCCGGTAGTAATTCACGAAATACTTGTGGTCCTCGACCGCAATGGCTTGCGACAGAACGTCTGCTGCAAGCGGCCCCAATGGCTCTGTCGCGATGATAAAGCTGTTCACCGGTTGAATATGCGCAGCAAGTGCCCGGTCCAGCCCGGCATGATACCCGTTTGTCGCCAGCACCACATGATCCGCTGTGACCCGGCCTTTGCTCGTCCGCACGGAATGGCGCTTGCCTTGCGCGATGTGATGCACGGGGCTGCGTTCGTAAAGCTCAGCGCCCGCCGCCTCCGCCATCTCTGCAAGCTTGAGGGCGTATTTCAATGGATGGATATGCGCGCCGCCATGATCCAGAACACCACCCGTGTAGAGGGGAGACTGCACAATCTCCCGAAATGCGGCTGCATCATAGGACACGATCTGATCATAGCCGTACGCCCTGTTCAGAAACGCCGCATCCTCTTCAAGCGCTACGCGCTCTGCATCTGAATAGCACCCATGCGCGATACCGGGCTTGCGGTCGATATCAGGACCCAAGGCCGCAACATCCGCTTTCGCCTCCTCGGTGAGATCCCACAGCGCTTTGGCTGTCTCATCCCCAAGTATTTTGGTCAGCTTGCGTTGCGACGCGTTGTAACCAGATGCCACTTGGCCGCCATTGCGCCCCGATGCCCCAAACCCGGCCCGATGGGCATCCAGCACAATGACCGACAATCCGGCCCGTGCCATCACGCGCGCCGCACTTAGCCCAGTGTACCCGGCACCAACCACACACACATCGGCGGTGTGCTGCCCTTTCAGCTCTGCCCGCAGCGGCGGGGTTTCAACACCATCTGCGTACCAACTGTCAGGAAACGTCGCGATCCGGTCGTTGCGATAAAGAACGGACATCCTAAACGTTCAGCAGTAGATGCTCGCGCTCCCACGGGCTGATCACTTGCAAGAACTCGCTGTATTCCGCGCGTTTCACAATGGAATAGACCCGCGCAAACTCCGCGCCCATGACCTCGTGAATATCGATCGCCTCATCAAACAGGTCGAGCGCCATATAAAGACCGCGCGGAATGTCATCCTCGCTTTCATAGGCGTCACCGCTGAATTTTTCTTCCGGCTCGATCTTGTCCACCATGCCCAGATACCCGCAGGCCAGCGACGCCGCGATGCACAGATATGGATTGCAATCCATGCCCGCGAGGCGGTTTTCCACCCGGCGGCTTTCGGGCGAGGACAAAGGCACACGGATACCCGTCGTCCGGTTATCGCGACCCCAGGCCAGATTGATGGGCGCTGCGTGGTCGCGCACGTAGCGCCGATAGCTGTTCACATAGGGGGCCATCACCGCAATCACGTTGGGCAGCTTGTGCTGAAGACCACCAATGAAATGGCGGAAGGCGTCGGTTTCCGCCCCATCCGCCTGGGTGAAGATGTTGTTGCCATCGGCATCAAGCACCGAATGATGCACATGCATGGCACTTCCGGGTTCGTTTTCAATCGGCTTGGCCATGAACGTCGCAAAGCAATCGTGTTTCAAAGCCGCTTCCCGGATCAGGCGCTTGAAGTAAAAGACCTGATCGGCAAGTGCGACCGGATCGCCGTGTAACAAGTTGATCTCAAGCTGCCCGGCACCGCCTTCTTGGGTGATCCCGTCGATCTCAAACCCCTGAACCTCTGCATATTCGTAAATGTCGTCGATCACCGGCCCGTAGTCATCAACTGCCGTCATCGAATAAGCCTGACGTGCCGCAGCAGGCCGCCCCGTCCGCCCAATCATCGGCTCAATCGGGCTTGCAGGGTCCGTGTTCCGCGAGACGAGGAAGAATTCCATCTCAGGCGCCACAATCGGGGTCCAGCCTTTGGCTTGATACTTTGCCACCACGTGCTTCAGCACGTTGCGCGGCGCAAAGGCAATCGGGTCGCCTGCAATGTTATAGGCGTCGTGGATCACTTGCAGCGTCCCGTCATGGGTCCACGGGGCAGCAGTCGCGGTGCTCAGGTCAGGGCGCAGATACATGTCCGGCTCCGTAAAGCCTTCCGGCCCAGCCGCCTCACCCCAATCACCCGTGATGGTCTGAAAGAAGATGCTTTCGGGCAGGTGAAAGTAATCCTGCCGCTCCCACTTGGCGGCAGGCACCGCTTTGCCGCGCGCGATCCCGGGCAGGTCCCCGATGACACATTCCACCTCATCCAGGCGGTTCGCGTCCAAGTAGTTGCGCGCTGCTTCCGGGATCTTATCCATCCAAGTCATGCGAGTTTTCTTTCCTTGAAGAAGGTCCCAATATCGCGGGCGAGGCGGTCATTGTCAGTCGGCTTGTTGAGATTGGCGTGTGCTTCCGCAAGCTGGGCCTCAGGCACAACCCCGCGGCCCCGTGTCTCTGCCAAGCCCTTCACAAAAGCACTGTCAAATTCCGGATGAGCCTGCACCGTGAAGGCCTTGCCGCCATAGACAATTGCAGCGTTTTTGCAGTGATCATTGCTCGCAATCACGTCCGCGCCTTCGGGCAGGGTGGTCACCTGATCCTGATGCCAGGCATTCAAAGCCACATCTTCGCCCATCCACGCATAGGTCTGTCGCCCAACAGCCCAGCCCCCGGCGAACTTCTCAACCGTGCCGCCCAGGGCCTGCGCGATGATCTGATGGCCGAAACAAATGCCCACAAGTGGCCTGTCCGCCGCGATGATGCCACGGATCAGATCCTCAAGCGGCGCAATGAAAGGCAGGTCCTCGTAGGCTCCATGGCGCGACCCCGTAATGAGCCACCCATCGCAGACCTCCGGGCCCGGTGGAAACGACATGTTCAACACGTCAAAGATCTCAAAGTCGAAACCCTGACCGTCGAGAAGATTGACGAACAACGATCCGTAGTTGCCATTCTCTCCAATCAATTCCGGTGGTGAGTGACCGGTTTGGAGTATGCCGATTTTCATGTGGAAACCTTCGTCAAGCCTATGCTGCCAACCTATCCAGTGCCTCGCGCACCGGCAATGGGGAGCGCGTGTTCAAACGGTGTCGAGATACAGTTCAAGCTGTTCCTCTGGCGTCAGCGCGTTGAAATACTTCAGCTCCTGTCGTTTTGTCATGACGAAGTTATCGACCAGTTGCGTGTCAAAGATACGGCGCGCAATCGGGCTCGCATCAAAAGCGTCAATCGCTGCAGACCAGGTCCCGTGGATCTGCGGCAAATCCAGATCGTAGGCATTGCCCTTGATAGGTGGCGGTGGGGTCATTTCATCTTCGATGCCGATCAAGGCTGACCCCAAAGCCGCAGCAATCATCAGGTAAGGGTTCACATCGCCCCCCGCGACACGATGCTCCACCCGCCGTGCCGCATGGTTGCCACCCGGCACCCGGATCGACGCCGTCCGGTTCTCGTAGGCCCAGCAAACACCCGTTGGCGCATGGGCATTCGGCACCAGCCGCTCGTAAGAGTTCCCGTGCGGCGCAAAGATCAACGTCAGATCAGCGATTCCCGCCATGCACCCCGCAATCGCCTGTTGCAGCAGGTCACTGCCTTCAAACGTGCCGTTGGCCATTTGGTTGTCCCCGGCATCATCCACCACGGAAAAATGCGTGTGGAGCCCGTTGCCGGAATAATCCTGATAGGGCTTGGCCATAAAGCTTGCGGCCATGCCGTGCCTGCGGGCCAATCCCCGGACCAGCATCTTGAACAGCCAGGCATCATCCGCAGCCTTCAACGCATCCGCGCAGTGCTCGATGGCAATTTCAAACTGCCCGGTGCCCGCCTCGGAACTTGCAGCCTCCGCCGGAATCTCCATGAGATCGCATGCGGCATAGAGATCGTTGAAAAAGTCGTCAAACGCATCCAGTGCCCTTAAGCTCAGAATCTCGGATCCCGGCCGCCGCTTGCCGGACCGGGGCGAGGGCGGCTGCTGGATTTCGCGGCCACTGTCATCGACGAGATAAAATTCCATTTCGGTTGCCACCACAGGCGTCAGCCCACGCGCCTTATACCGCGCGACAACGGCCGCCAACGCATGCCGCGGATCGCCCGCAAAGGGGCGGCCATCTTCGTGATACATCCACACCGGCAGCAGCGCAGAAGGTGCCGCAAGCCACGGCATCGGCACATAGCCGCGCTCCGTCGGAAGCAGCACGCCATCAGGATCACCGGTCTCAAAGACAAGCGGGCTTTCGTCGATATCCTCGCCCCAGATGTCGAGGTTCAGCGCCGAAAACGGAAACCGCGTCCCGTCGGCCTCAATCTTTTCGGCAAAACGACGCGGCAGTCGTTTGCCCCGCGCTAACCCATTCAGATCAGCTGCACCACAGCGGATGGATTTGATATTCGGATGTTCGTCCAGCCAACGCATTTTCTGCCCCAAAAGTCCCGGCAGGCAATGTGGACCTATCAGCTTTCAGACGCCAGCGCGAAATCGCGGCGCCGCCGAAAACGCATGCCAAAAAGTGCTGCGAGCCTCAGAAACCCAAGGCTTGCCATAGTGGGCAGCGGGATCGGTGCGGGACAATCAATCGTTCGCGAATAGAAGGTCGCCACAGGGGCTATAGCATCGATCGCAGCAAGCGCCTGGTTCAGGTTGCGCGATGGACCGGCGACCTCCCAAAACGCACCGTAGAACACGGATGCTTGAAGCGGGGATGCATTGAGGCACGCGGCAAGCGCAAAACCGATTTCAACGAGAACATAGTGTAAAGCAATATGACCTATCGCAGCTGGAGATGGACCAGACTGCGAAACAGCTTTGGCGTCGCCATTCTTTACCGCATCAACATTGGACGGCGTTTCAGACGCGTCCTTGCCGCCTGCGGCAAATGCCGGTTCAGCCGCCGGTTCATCAAGCCAAACACGCCAATCACCGTGAGGCTGAGCAGCACGAAATAGAAAGCCAGAATTGGGTACGGGATAAACGGGTTAAACGTTTTATCCGCAAAGTAATTGGCATAATAAAGCGCGTCACCGCGCTGCTGGAACGCCGGGAACCCGGCAAAGAACACAAGCGCCGTCGCGTGAAACAGAAAGATCGCTTCATTGGTATACCCGGGCCATCCGAGCCGCATCATGGTGGGCCAGATGATCCGCCGGAACCGCGACCAACCTGTCATCCCGTAAGCGTCCGCCGCCTCGATATCGCCCTTTGGGATCGACTTTAGCGCGCCGTAGAAAATCTCGCCTGAATACGCAGCCGTATTTAGGATCAACACAAACAGCGCCCCGAAGGTGGCAGAGGTCAGTGGGCTAAAGATTGGAAAGACATTCTTGAGCGACAGAAAGCAGAAATACGCAAAGAAGAACTGGATGAATAGCGGCGAGCCGCGAAAGATGAAGACGAACCATTCTGCCGGCTTGCGAAACATCGGGTTTGCACTTGCTTTGCCCACCGCAACTGCATTCGCGATCACAAAGCCAATCGCCAGCGCCAGCAATCCAAAATAGATGTTCCAGATCATCCCCGACCCGATCAGGGTGAACTGCTGACAGATCGTGAAATCGGTGCGTGGCAACAACCGCTCGCCGTAGCCAATGGAGCGGAACGCATAGGCCGCAATTGTCTCAGCGCAGCTCATGCCGCCACCTTCCGCTGGGCTTCACCGCCCGCTGTTGCCTGGCCAAAGGTCAACCGGGTCATCAGCCGGTCAAAGACCACCTCCGACACCCGCGTGAACAGCAGGTAGAAGACCAACAGCGCCCCGAAATACCACATCCGCCAATCTGGGTGAGGGTAGTCGGTAAATTGCGGCGTCTTTGAACCGCCGAGTTCGCGGGCCCAGTAGACGATGTCCTCAACACCGAGCAGAAACAGCAGCGGTGTCGCTTTGATCAGCACCATCCAGACATTTGATAGGCCGGGCAGCGCGTAGACCCACATCTGTGGGACAATGATGCGACGAAAAGTCTGGCGAGGCGTAAAGCCATAGGCTTCTGCGGTTTCCACCTGCGCCCGTGGCACCGCATTCATCGCGCCATAAAGCACGTTGCCCGCAAAGGCCCCAAAAACAATCGCAAAGGTCAGAACGGCCAGCGAAAACCCATAAACTTCATGGATCCACTGCGGCGCGTTATTAAGCGGCAGTTTCGCGATCTGGCATACGATAAAGTCATTGCCTTGCCGCACCGGCTCTTCCCAGTCCGGACATTTCCAGCGGTGCCGAATGTACTCAAGCGCTTGGTCTAAGGCGATGACAAAAAAGAGAAAAAAGACGATATCGGGGATGCCGCGCACCACCGCCATATAGCCTTGGCCAAACCAGCGCAGCGGGGCGATCCGACTCCGCGCAGCAACTGCACCTCCGAAGCCGAATAGCAGCGCCAAGGGGGCCGTAATCGCAAGCAACAAAAGCACTGTGCCAAAGGCCCAGTACATGTTCATGTGCTTGCCGGTCGTCAGGTAACATGACAACCAACGGAACCCTTCGAGGGCCGCAGGATCAGTGCAATAGCTGAAAATGGGTTCACCCGGTGGTCAGGTAGGCATCGGAAAGAAAACGCCCCGATCTAGAGATCGGGGCGTGATCAGCTTATTCGAATGGGACGCCGATTTCCCATTTCACGATCAGCTCGTTCAGCGAACCGTCCGCTTTCATGGACTGGATCGCTGCTGTCAGCTTGTCGCGCAGCTCCGGGTCGCTTTCGCGCACGCCAGCTGCCACACCGCCGCCAAGCAGCACGTCCGCGCCTTCGACGATCGACAGGTCAGCTTCCGCTTCAGCAATCGGCGCCAGGAAAGATGCATCAGCCAGAACCGCATCTGCTTCGCCGTTCTTCACAGCTGAGATGGTTTCTTCTGGTGTCGCGAATTCCAGCAGTGTCGCACCGGTTGAGGCAACATGCGCTGCCTGAATTGTGCCAGTCTGTGCCGCGATCACACCACCTTCCAGGTTTACGTCCTGTGAGGCGGCAAGGTACGAAGATGGATCAGGCTGAGAATAGTTCTCAGAGAAATCAATGACTTCGTCACGCTCTTCCGTGATCGACATACCCGCGATGATCACATCGTAGTTGCCGGACACGAGGTTCGGGATGATGCTGTCCCACTCGTTGGTGACCCACTCGCAGGTCAGCTCTGCGCGCGCGCAAAGCTCATCACCGACTTCACGCTCAAAGCCATCAACTTCGCCCGCGTCATTGATGAAGTTCCATGGAGGGTAGGCGCCCTCAGTCCCAAGACGCACAACAGCGTGCCCGTCTGCCATAGCCATGGTGCCGACAAGCGTCGCCACGGCGGATGCGATGAACAGATTTTTCATCAGTTTTCTCCCATTTGATGATCAGTGTTGGGTGGCAGAGAGGAACCCCTGCAACCGCTGCGATTTTGGCTGACCGAAAAGGGCCTCTGGCGGGCCTTGTTCCTCGATCTTGCCTTGGTGAAGGAATACCACATGGTCGCTCACGTCAGCAGCCATGCGCATATCGTGGGTCACAATCAGCATCGTGCGGCCCTCTGCCGCCAAATCCTTGATCACTTTGACCACTTCCTGCTCTAGCTCAGGATCAAGCGCCGACGTTGGTTCATCGAACAAAAGCGCTTTCGGCTCCATGCACAGCGCCCGCGCGATGGCCGCACGCTGCTGCTGCCCACCCGACAATTGCGCCGGATACACATCGCATTTGTCGCCGATGCCCACTTTCGTCAGGTACTTGCGCGCAGCCTCTTCCACCTCTTTGGGATCACGGCCCAAAACAGTGACCGGCGCTTCCATCACGTTCTCCAGGATCGTCAGATGCGCCCAAAGGTTGAACTGCTGAAACACCATCGACAGGTTGGTGCGAATGCGGATGATCTGCTTGGGATCGGCTGGCTTACGCGCCAGACCCGTCCCTTTCCAGACAACCGGCTCCCCGCAAAAGACGACATCGCCGTCCTGGCTATCTTCCAGCAAGTTCGCGCAGCGCAGAATTGTGGACTTGCCCGACCCGGACGACCCGATCAGCGACACCACATGGCCTGCCGGGGCCGCGATATCGACACCTTTGATCACCTCCAAAGACCCATAGGCCTTATGCAGGTTCCGTATCTCAATAACCGGTTGAGCCGTCACGCGCGCAGTACTTTCCCCTTAGCTGCGGCGTACTAGGACGGAAAAAAACAGATTCGGCAATGGTGTGACCACGCTTTCCGTTAGGTCACATGGCCCCTTCTATGGCGCGCCGGGCGGCATTGCTGTCCTGATCGGTCACACCCAGCATCGGGGCGATCATACGCATCAGGCTGTTTTCCTCATCGTCCCGCTCACCATCCGCCAGCACGATCTCCCACAGGGCAGAGATCACGGCCTTGCGGTCCTCATACGGCACCGCGTCCTTGATCGCGCGGGTGAAGCGCACGGTATCAGGCGCCTCGCTTTCCAACGTCTCGCAATCGCCACGCAGTTTCGCGGTCTCAAACGGCGACAGGCCATAACGCTTCGACAACACCCGGTCGATCCGGTCGACCTCCACAGCGCTGTAGTCACCATCGGACCGCGCGATGCGCACAAGCAGCGCACCCAGCGCCAGCCGCGCGTCTTCATCATTCACAGGGGCGGGTTCCGGGGCCGTCAGGCGCTTCAGCAATTCTCCAAACATGAGGCCGATATAGGGCGGCGACCGCCCGCTGAAAAGACCAGACACGTGGACTTCATCCGCCGAAGGGTGACATGCTGCGCGGAACGGATGAGGTGAAAGACGCGTGTGGATGACAAGAAAGATAGGACGGCAGCTGCTCAGCATGACCGCGCTGATCATGATGACAGCCACCGCCGCCCTGTCCCAACAGACCTCTGAAAGCACGCGCGAAACCGAGGTCTTCCGCCCGCAATACGACGCGATCTGTGCGGCTGGCGCACAGCTTTCATCCGGCTGCGATGCCGTCCGCGCCCGCGACATCGTTGATGCCGCAACGCCCCCATGGCGCGCCGTCGGTCGCGTCAACTACGCAAGCGGGCGCACCCGTCACCATTGCACCGGCACGTTGATCGCCGACGCGGTTGTCCTGACCGCCGCGCATTGCGTTTTCAATTTCAATGACATGCACTGGATCGCCCCCCGCGACCTCACCTTCGTGGCAGGTTTCCAGCGCGGCGACTACCTGGGCGTCTCACCCGTCGCGCGTTACGTACTTGACCCGTTGATCGATCTTGAGACGCCGGTGTTTTCGATCCCGCCGAGCAGAGACTGGGCACTGCTTGTTCTGGACGAGCCTCTCGGCGCATCGGCGGGCAAAATCACGATCAAATCCGTCACAGTCCCCGCACGCCCCCACCTCGCAGGCTACGCCGGTCTTCGCCCTCAGGTGCTTTCCGTCGCGAAAGACTGTGGTACCATCACGTCTTCCGTATTGCCCATCCTGCAAGTCCGCTGTGCGGCCATGCGCGGCGACTCCGGTGGCCCGTTGTTGGTGCAACAGAGGACCAGCTGGCACGTAGTCGGTGTTTTTTCGAGCCTCTTTCAACGCGCCGATGGCATTATCGGCGCGGCAGTCCCAGCAGACCGCGTCCAGCAAGCGCTCGACGACATCCTGGGCGGGTAGGGCTAAAGAGCCGCGAACTTCACTGACAGCCACGCCACCTCATCGGCAAGCCCGAATGGCGGATTGATCACAAACATGCCCGACCCCACCATCCGATGCCCGGGCCGGGCAGGGGGGAAACCCACCTCATGCGTCAGCGCATCAGGGTGGGCCGCCTGCAATGCAGAGATCATGGGCACATGCGTCTGATCGGTCAAAATCGGATACCACAGCGCAATGACGCCAACGCCCCACTTGCGATGGATCTGTCCAATTGTCTTCGGGATCGTCTTGTAGTCCGCCTTCACCTCAAAGGACGGATCAATCAACAACATCCCCCGACGCGGCTCTGGCGGGCATTGCGACAAAGCCATCTCCCATCCGTCCCGCTGCTGGCAGATCGCGCGATGCGGCGTCATCACCTCTTTCAGCGCGGCAAACTCCTGCGGGTGTAGCTCTGTCAGAAACAGCGGATCAGTCGGGCGCAACAGATGCGCCGCAACAAGCGGCGATCCCGGATAGGCCTGCGCACCATGCGCGGCCCGCACAGCCGCCAAAGCCTGCCGATACGGGTGATCGGCGGAAAACCACTGTTCTGCGATTTCAATACCTTGCGCCGCTTCCCCTGTCTTGGTCGCCGCACTAGATTGCAGGTCATAAAGCGCACGACCGGCGTGCGTTTCCATATAAGTCAGGGGTTTATCCTTGCGCGTCAGATACGCCAGCATCCAAGCCAGGATGGCATGTTTGTGAACGTCAGCCATGTTGCCAGCATGATAGGCGTGTTGATAGGACAGCATCACAGGCTCCGCGCTTTGCGGGCCTCCTACGCGATCTGCACACCCGCGCCAAGGGAGCATGGATCATTTTGAACAAAGGCACCTTCATGCGCGCAGTGGCACTTTTGATCGGGCTCAGCACAGCCGCCCCGGCGTTTGCGCAGGACAGCACCATTGGTGTGACCGTAGGCGCCGGTGTTCGTACAGAGCCGACGTACTTTGGCTCTGACACGCCCGAAACGGTCTTCGCCCCTAGCGTTTCTTTTGATCGCCTGAAGTTCGGGCCGCTCGACTTTGGTGGCACAGAAGCCGACGGGCTTGGCTTCAAGGGTGGCTTTCGCATCGTTGGCGAGCGCTCAGAGGATGACGGCGCAGAACTGACCGGGCTGAACGACATTGACCTCGCGCTCGAATTGGGCGGCGGCGTCGCGTTGACAGACATCCCGGATGGCGTGACGCGTAACTGGGGTACTTATTCCTTTGCAGAGGTCCGGTACGGCGTGATCGGGCACGAATCCTTTGTGGCCGAAACCGGAGCCGACCTGATCTATGCCCCCAACAGCCAGCTCGCTTTCCGTGCCGGGCCGCGCCTTTTTGGGGGTGATGACGATTATGCGGCGACCTATTTTGGCGTCACGGCGGATGAAGCAAACGCCAGCGCCTTTGACGCATTCGACGCAGGCGGCGGCGTGCTGTCGCGCGGTGTCGCGGCCCGCGTCAACTACGACTTCAATGATGCTTGGGGTGTCGAAGGCGGCGTGACCTATCGTGAGTTTCTCGGCGATGCGGCCGACAGCCCCATCGTGCGCGGCGGCAGCACGGATCAGCTATCGATCAGCGTCTCAGTCACGCGCGCGTTAGAGTTTAACTTCTAAGACTGCGGTTCGCGGAACAGCACTTCCACGTTATGGCCGTCCGCGTCCTTCATGAAGGCCGCGAAATAGCCCGGACCATAGTGATCCCGATATCCCGGTGGACCATTGCAGGTCCCGCCCGCCTTCAGCGCC
The DNA here is from genome assembly GCA_020628545.1 of Paracoccaceae bacterium. Lineage (GTDB taxonomy): Bacteria > Pseudomonadota > Alphaproteobacteria > Rhodobacterales > Rhodobacteraceae > Yoonia. The sequence goes on from JAHDEX010000007.1 coordinate 27,696, forward strand.
GCGGTGTGAGCGGTCGTGACCGCATCTTTTCCTTGCGCCTGAAAGCAAACGTGCATCGCGGGCCCAGTGGCGTTGCCCTGAAAAAGCAAAAGCTGCACCACACCGTCCCGACCCAAGCCAAGCTCATGCCCGTCGGCATCAAAGAAAACCTCGGTCCCGCCAATCGCCTGCACTATGCCGCCGTAAAAAGCGCGCGCGTGGTCTATATCGCTCACGCTATATTCAAGATGATCGAACATATGGGCCTCCTGCGGTGACCCAATCCGGGTCAGACGAGCCGTGAGTTCTCGACCGCTGCCTTGACGAAGCCTTCAAACAGGGGATGCGGTGCAAACGGTTTTGATTTCAACTCTGGGTGGTACTGCACACCTATAAACCATGGATGGTCTTTCCATTCCACAATTTCTGGCAACTTCCCGTCCGGCGACATGCCAGAGAACGTCAGCCCACAGGCCTCAAGCTTCTCGCGATACTTGATGTCAACCTCATAGCGGTGACGATGGCGTTCTTCGATGGTCGTCGCACCGTAGACTTCCGCAACTTTGGACCCTTCGGTGAGCGCCGCCGTATAGGCCCCAAGGCGCATCGTCCCGCCTTTGTCGTCATCGGCCTTCCGCGTCACCGCATGATTGCCCTGCACCCATTCCTTCAGGTGATAAACCACTGGCTCAAATCGCTTCTGACCGGCTTCGTGGTCAAACTCTTCCGACCCGGCCTTTGTAATCCCCGCCACGTTCCGAGCAGCCTCAATCACCGCCATCTGCATCCCGAGGCAGATCCCCAGATACGGCACGTTCCGCTCCCGCGCGAACTGCGCGGCTTTGATCTTGCCCTCGGTCCCACGCTCGCCAAACCCACCGGGCACCAGGATCGCATGATACCCTTCCAGATGCGGTGCTGCGTCACCCTGATCAAAGACTTCCGCATCGACCCACTCGATCTTCACCTTCACCCGGTTCGCCATGCCACCATGGGTTAGTGCTTCTGCGATCGACTTATAGGCGTCTTCCAATTGCGTATACTTGCCCACAATTGCGACCTTCACCTGACCTTCCGGGTTGTGAATACGGTCATAGACGTCATGCCATGTCGCAAGCTTCGGCGCTGGGGCAGGGGAAATATCAAACGCATCCAACACCGCCTGATCCAAACCTTGCCCATGATAGGCCAGCGGCGCTTCATAGATCGACGTCAGATCATAGGCCGGCACAACGCAGCTTTTGCGCACGTTGCAGAACAGCGCGATCTTCTCCAACTCCCGCTCCGGGATCGGCTGCTCTGACCGGCACACCAGCACATCAGGCGCGATCCCGATCGACTGCAACTCCTTGACCGAGTGCTGGGTCGGTTTCGTCTTCAACTCACCCGACGCCGACAGATAGGGCAGCAACGTCAGATGCATAAAAATGCACTGTCCGCGCGGCTTATCATGGGCAAACTGCCGGATCGCCTCAAAGAACGGCAACCCTTCGATGTCACCAACGGTGCCGCCGATCTCGCAGAGCATGAAATCGACCTCATCATCACCAATGTTGATGAAATCCTTGATCTCATTGGTCACATGCGGAACCACCTGAATGGTCTTGCCAAGGTAATCCCCCCGCCGCTCTTTTTCGAGCACCGAAGAATAGATCCGCCCCGACGACACCGAATCCGTCTTGCGGGCATGCACACCCGTGAACCGCTCATAGTGGCCGAGGTCGAGGTCCGTTTCCGCGCCATCGTCGGTCACAAACACCTCGCCATGTTCAAATGGCGACATCGTGCCGGGGTCCACGTTCAGATAGGGGTCTAGCTTGCGCAATCGCACCGAATAGCCACGGGCCTGCAACAACGCACCCAAGGCAGCAGAGGCCAGCCCCTTCCCAAGGGACGAAACAACACCACCCGTAATGAAAATATAACGCGCCATGCCCGGCAGCCCCCCGTGTTTTTCTGCTCAGTGCGGCCTGCAGGTTTCGCACCATCACGGGATTTAAGAATATCCGGATTCGCACGGCCCCCGCAACCGCCCAAATGCAAACTGACCCAAGATCACGCTGGGTCAGCCCGAATTATCGCTAAATATTGTGTTTAGTCGCCCGATGGGACCAGTGGCGCATCGTCTGAAGACGGTGGCAACAGGCTATCGCCCAGATCAGGCACAGCCGCACCACTGTCGTCTGTCAGCGGGATATCACCAAGGCGGTCGATCACCGAGGCCCCGGCAGAGTTCTGTGCCGCAATGATCGTCAGCGTGATCGACGTCGCGATAAAGGCAATCGCCAGTAGCCACGTGAACTTCGCCATCACCGTGGTCGGCGCGCGACTTCCGGCGGTACCTCCGCCTCCGCCGCCACCCAGGCCGCCCATACCCCCTTCAGAGCGCTGCATCAGCACGACGCCGATCAATGACAGCGCGAGGATCAGATGGACAACAAGGACGACATTTTCCATGTGGGTGAGGCCTGTTTGAAACGATGTTTGGGCGTATCTAGGCGTTCGCGCCCAACGCCGCAAGGGCGGATTGCGGCCCGGGCAGGCGTCGCCGCGTCATTCGTCGATGTCGTCCACATCCGCCTGACCTGAGATGCGCCGCCGCACAATCGACCACGACAATCCAATTGCCAGCACAATCGACAGAACAACCAGCCCCAGCCACGTATTGAACGACGGGTCCGACAGATCGAGCCATCCGAAATCAAAGGCGACCCAGACCAAGGTTGCCGCCACCGCAAGGATCAGGATCATCCCGAATATCCCGATAGAGCGGACCGTGGCGCGAAGGTAAATGATGTAGCCGATCAATAGAACCAAACCGCCCAGCACCTTTAGCGGCAACTGCTCTTCCCAGCCGGTCATCACCCAGCGGGTGTAGTTGTAATCGGTCGGATTATACGTCGCCGCCAGCAATACCAGCGCGCAGACCCAGCGGATCAGAAAGCCCATCCTGCCCCTCATATCGTGTTTTGCCGCATCATCCGCTTTCGCGTGCGGATGTCCAGCGCCGGAATGGCCTGACGGCCATGTGGGTTTTGCACCCACACCCGCAGAGTTGTTTCGGCCAGATGAAGACAGGGTGCGCTCTGGCGCAGTTTCCGGTTTCCCCTGCCGGGGTGCCTCTGTATAGCGGTGCGGGGATTCCAGATAGGGACAGATCAGCATGGCAAACGTAGTGGTCGTGGGCGCGCAGTGGGGCGACGAAGGCAAAGGCAAGATCGTTGACTGGTTGTCAGAACGCGCCGATGTCATCGCCCGCTTTCAGGGCGGGCATAACGCGGGCCACACGCTGGTCATTGATGGCAAGGTCTACAAGCTGAACGCGCTGCCATCAGGTGTCGTGCGTGGCGGCAAACTCTCGGTCATTGGCAATGGTGTCGTGCTCGATCCCTGGCATCTGGTGAAAGAGATTGCCGCGATCCGCGAACAGGGGGTGACCATCACGCCCGAGACGCTGATGATCGCTGAAAACACCCCGCTGATCCTGCCCATTCACGGTGAATTGGACCGGGCGCGGGAAGAGGCTGCATCCAAAGGCACCAAGATCGGGACCACCGGTCGCGGCATCGGGCCCGCATATGAGGACAAGGTGGGGCGCCGGTCCGTCCGCGTGGCCGACCTTGCTGATGAAGCCACATTAGAGGCCCGCGTGGACCGCGCGCTGCAGCACCATGACCCGCTGCGCAAAGGTCTCGGGATTGAACCGATCGACCGTGATGCGCTGCTGGCCCAACTCAAAGAGATCGCGACAGAGATCCTGCCTTACGCGGCCCCCGTCTGGAAAGTGCTGAACGAGCGCCGCAAGAAAGGCGAACGGATCCTCTTCGAAGGCGCGCAAGGTGCGCTGCTCGATATCGACTTCGGTACGTACCCTTTCGTGACGTCATCAAATGTCATCGCGGGACAAGCCGCCACCGGTGTTGGTGTTGGCCCCGGGTCCATCGACTATGTCCTTGGTATCGTGAAAGCCTACACCACCCGCGTGGGTGAGGGGCCTTTCCCGACGGAACTCGACGACGCAGACGGCAACCGCCTTGGCACCCGGGGGCACGAGTTTGGCACCGTTACCGGCCGCAAACGCCGCTGCGGCTGGTTTGATGCAGCCCTTGTGCGCCAGACCTGCGCGACCTCAGGTGTGACCGGCATCGCGCTGACAAAACTCGACGTGCTGGACGGTTTTGAGACGTTGAAAATTTGCACCGGCTACGAACTCGACGGCGCGACGCTCGACTACCTGCCCACCGCCGCCGACCAGCAGGCCCGCTGCACGCCCGTCTATGAGGAAATGCCGGGCTGGTCAGCCTCCACCGAAGGCGCACGTTCCTGGGCCGACTTGCCTGCAGAAGCGATCAAATATGTCCGCCGCGTGGAAGAGTTGATCGGCTGCCCTGTTGCGCTACTCTCCACCTCACCGGAGCGGGACGATACCATCCTCGTGACGGATCCGTTCGCAGACTAAGAGGGGCCGATGGCGCTCAGCTACAAAGCACGCAAACGCTGGTCGCTCGCCATTCTGGTGCTGGGCGTCCCGCTTTATATCGTGGTCTGCGTCAGCGTGATGAACTGGCTTTATCCTGACCCGCTGAACCGGCCATCAATCTTTGCCGAACTTGGCATCTACCTTGCGTTGGGCGTGATCTGGGCGCTCCCCTTGAAGTCGATCTTCAAAGGCATCGGTCAGGCAGACCCGGACGCCTAAGGTGTGCCGCACGCCGTGAACGTGGCGCTTGCCTCAAACTGATGCGTGTCGTCGCGCCCGTCAACGTAGCTGCCACGGACAACACCATACGCGATCAACGCATCGCCACTTTCGCCCAAAACATAACCGCGCAGGTAAGGGATCTCGGCGCTCATTGTCACCCAGTCGTTGCGGTCCTGTCCGACAAGCTTGCGGTTCTGCGCATCAAACTGACCGGAGCCAATGACGCTACCCGCATCATCCACGGTGAATGTCACGCCACCACCGGCCTCACCCACCCAGAACCCATTGCCATTGGTGATGTCCAAGCTGCCCGCTGCACCTGACCCGGACAGGACACCGCGCAAGTCGGCCCCCGCCGGCAGGCGCGAGGTTTCGGTTGTGGCGGGCGCGATACGCCGAACGGAAAAGTCGCGGATCGACAGCAACGTTTCTTCGGTCTCAAACAGTGCCGTGCCACCGGCACCGTCCGGCACCGTGATACCGCGTGCGAACAGGAAAAGCGTCTCTGGATTGCGCGACAAGGTGCCGTCCGGGATGACGTAGTTCACCGTTTGCGCATCCAGCATTCCGCCGCAGCGCAGATCATCCGCCAGCTCAATGCGCACCCGGCTCACGCGCGTGTCGCCACTCTCGACCACCTCAAACGTGCCATCCTCCGCCGCCGAGAAACCCGCGCGTGGTTCGGATGAATCGAGGGTGCCGGTCTCTGCATCGAAGCAAAAATCGCTCAACTCCGTCACGCCATTCAGCGTGTCGTAGTTCATCAACATCAGCCCGCGCACCCCGCCGCAGTCGGCAAGTCGGTAGTCAGCAAAGGGATCGCCATCCACCGGCGCCGTCAATGTGCCCACGCCGTCCGGAATAATCGGCGCCGGGCGTGTCGGCAAAGTCAGGTCCGCGGTATCAGACGGTTCGTCCGCGACTGGCGTTTCGCTGACCACGTCCGGTTCAGCCGGTTCCTCGGGGCGCGCTTCCGGCGCGGTTGCAAAGCTTGCCTCATCCACCTCACACGCCCCAATCGCACGGCCAGAGCCGCGCAGCGCAAAGGCTTGTTCAGGCACGTTGCGCGCGGCCACATTCACTCCGTTCTGAGACCGCATCAGGTCGCGGACCAAGCTAAAAACCGCCCCATTCTCAGCAGTATCCGCAACCAGCGTGTTATTCGCAAAGATACCCGCGACACTCGTCCCATTGTCAAAGCTGAACGTGACCGGCCCGTTGATCGCGGCGTCGCCCACGGTCAGCGTTATCGCGTTCGGCACCGTCAGATCGCTGGTGCTGCAGTCAAAGCGGATCGCCGCGCCGTTATTCTCGACAGAGGCCTCGCGCACCCCGTTTGCATCCACTGCGGACCAGTCCTGCGCCACCGCTGCGGTGCCACTGACCGCCAAAAGGGCTGTCGACCACCAAAAACCTTTCACCATCATCACGTGACTCATCCTCAAAACAATGCAGGCAAATTAACAGTTTGACGGGCAGTGTCACGCCGCGAAATCGACCGATCGCGCGCCGCTTGATGGCCAGCAGCGCCAGTCCCACGCCGCCAAACGAAAAACGGACGCGAATGCCTCGCGTCCGTTCAAGAAAGCAATCAAAGCGAAGGGCTTACGCCGACCGCGCATCCGGACGGAACCGTGTCTGCTCGGACACCTGGAAACGCCCGTTGCGCACCTTGCTAATCCGGCCCTGACGCAGCAGCGTCCCGAAAGACCGCAGCCCATCTTCGCGGCTGAACTCTTCGGTGGTCGTCATCTGCACTTTCTTCATGATCTGCGGGCGGGAGAAATCCTCAACCCCTTCCACGAAGGATGTGTAAGCCGCGGCCGCTTCCAGCAGGTCCGGCAATTCTGTCGCGCCCATCGACGCTGCGAACTGCGCAAAACCGCCATAGTCGTTGTCCGACTTGCTAGCAGCCGCAGCCTTTTCCGCCGCGTCCTCATCGACCCGCTGCGATGCCACCAGCTTCAATGGTGCGGCGCGCGGGCGATCATCCTCGGCATCGGCTTCGATGATCTGGCTTGGGCGCACAACTTCGTTCAGGTCGTTGCGGAATTCGTTCTCCGCAGCGGCGCGCTTGTCTGACTCGTCGCCCAGCTGGCGTGCAGCTTCAGTTGCGGCAACTGCCGCCTTGAGCTGCGCAATCGCATTGCGACGACGGCTGCCTGCAGGCTCATTCAGGGCCTCGTCAGCCTGTGTGATCATCCGTGTGACGGCATAATCCGCATCCGGCAGACGGCGACGGCTGCGCGGCGAAGACTGCACGGTTTCCGGCATCTTCGGCTGCTCTGTTGCCTCCGCTTCAGCGGCCTCTGCAGGCTCATCCGCGGCCACTTCCGCATCGTCTTCCATCACGGACACGTCAGACGTATCGTCTTCGGCCTCTGTGGGAACTTCGATCTCGGCAACCTCTGGCTCCGCGTCCTCAAGGACGACAACTTCTTCCGCAACTGACGCGAGTTCGCGCTGCAGATCATCCTCATCCTCGTCTGACAGGCTACCGGTTGGCATCGCAGCCGCAATGGCTGCGCGAATGTCATCGTGGTCGGGGTTTTCAGACGTTTCTGCAACAGCAGGCACATCTGCCACGGGTGCGTCGTCTTCTGGCGCGATATCTGCCGCGACCGCATCCTCGGCAATGTCGGATGCCTCAGCGTCGGCCTCGTCGGCACCTGTATCAGCATCAGCTTCCGCGACCGTGTCTTCAGCCTCATCCGCTTCGGTCAATACAAGCGGTTCGGCCTCTGAAGCCTCCTCAGCTTCCGTCTCGCCGTCTTCCGCCTTCAGCGCGATATCAAGACCTTCCAGTCCAGCGGCGTTTTCATCAGCCAGCAAGATCTCGGCAGGGCCATCCTTGCGAATGCGCACGATACGTGCAGGGCCAGCGGCAGACGCCACTGTTGGCACAACCGGCGGATCAATGTCACTGAGGTCGGATGACAGATCAGACGCATCGTCGTCTTCCGTCAGATCTTCAATGTCCGCAGGCTCGTCCGCTGCGTCTTCAGCGACATCCTCTGCATCAGGCGCAAAGAAGTTGTCGGGCGTGTCGGTGTCTTCGGCCTCTGGCAGTTCATCGGCAGATGCGAGGGCCGCTTTTGCCCAGTCTGCATCTTCCGCAGCCAGCTTACGGGCTTCTTCAGCCGCAGCGGTGTCAGCCTCATCGCCGTCCATCATCGCTTCAACAGCGGCAATCGCGTTTGAAGCAACGTCGTCTTTTGCGGCCTCAACTGCCTCGGCGTCGTCTTGGGCTTCAGCCTCGTCTTCGGCGCTGTCAGCGTCGTCCGTGATCAGCTCATCTTCCGCCGTCTCGCCAGCGTAGCTATGCGCCGCCGCGATCATGTCGGACATTGAGCTGCCGTCGTCGTCTGTCGCGACGTCGTCTTCCGCAACCGCATCATCCGCGTCTGCCGCGAGTTCCTCTGTCGCCTCGTTCGCGTCAGCTGCGAGTTCCTCGGTCGCCTCATCTGCTTCAGCCGCGACCTCGTCGGTCATCTCATCGGCCGCGACTTCGTCGGTCGCATCGTCAGCGTCGGCGACGATCTCTTCATCAGCGTCGTCTGCGGTGACTTCCGCGCCATCAGCGGCGTCTGCAACCATCTCGTCGGACGCGTCATCTTCCTCGGCAACGACGTCTTCTGCTGCAGCATCCTCGGCCTCTGACGCTTCGTCAGACACAACGTCGGCTTCGTCAGCGCCCAGCACGTCCTCGTCAAGTTCCGCGTCGCTCGTCTCAGCCGCGTCGTCCTCAGACTGTGCCGCCAAGTCTTCGGCATCTGCTGTGTCGTCCTCAGAGGTTTCCTCTTCCGCGTCGACTGCGTCAGACGCAGCGGCCTCATCATCCGCGATCTCACCTTCCGCCTCAGCGTCATCTGCTGCGTCTTCTGCAACATCCGCTTCCGGCGCGTCGGCTGCGCTTTCTTCGTCAGCCAAATCAGCGTCGCTGGCGTCGGCAGTAACGCTTTCTTCGTCTTCGACCGGCTCTCCCGCCGTGTCAGCAACATTCGGGAAGTCAGTCGACGGTGCCGCTTCGATGTCTTCCATCTCCGCATCGGGCTCGCCCACGACCGCACGGATGCGCTTTAACTTTGCAGCAATATCGCTCGACCCCAGCGCAACCCCGGCAGCAGGTGCAGCTGGCGCGTCTTCTGTTGGCATGGCCATGAAAGCGGAAGCAGCGAGCGGATCAACCTCAGGGGCGTCCATCTGCGGTGGCATCGCAACCGCGGCTTCGGCCTCCTCTTCAAATTCTTCTGATGCCACAGCGGCAGCTGGGGCGGCATCTTCGGATGGCGCGTCGCCAGCAGGCTCAGGTTCAGCGCCGGCCTCCGCCGGCGCGGCCTCGGACGCGGCATCAATGGCAGCCAGTGCAGCGGCAGGCGCGGTGGCGCGCAGGTGAACCCCACGTTCATCCATCTGGGCTTCCACGCGGCGCGAAATCTCCCGCTCGGCAATTCGTGCCAGCATCTCGGCATCGGGGGTCGGTGGTTCCGCACCGAAGTAGCGATCTTCCTGGGCCAGGTCGCGGAAATATTCCGCGATGGCTTTCATCGATCCAAAGGAGTCGTCAAATCCTTCAAGGGTGCACGAAAAAGTGCCGTAGGAGACAGTAAGAATCTTGCTCGACCCAACCATGAAAATGCTCGCTTTCTGCCGTTCGCTTTGACAGTCTGTTTACCACCAATTGGTTCTCAATCCGGCACAACTCCGCGGTATTTGCGGTATTATTTCAAGGCCGAAATAAGGCAGGTTTTCTGAATATGGCACAATCCCTATGATAGCGCCGATTGTTTCCTCGGACGGGCCGGTGGCCCTGGTCGGTGGAGCGCACGTTGCCCCTGAAATTCTTAACATCCTGCAAACACTGACCAATGTCTTTGTCGCAGCGGACGGTGGGGCGAATATTTTGCACGCTGCAGGCCTTCATCCTAGCAAGGTTATCGGGGATTTCGACTCGCTTTCTGACGCCGCTCGGCAGGATTTCGCGCCACAATTGGTCCACATTGCAGAGCAGGACACAACGGACCTCGAAAAGGTGGTTCAGCGGGTCTGCGCACCAGTATTGATCGGTGCCGGTTTCCTGGGCGGAAGGCTTGATCACACACTCGCTGCGCTGAACGTGATGGTGCGCCGGAGCGAGGCGCCTTTGATCCTTGTTGACGAAGTGGATTGCTGCTTGCGTTGTCCCGATGGTGGCGCGCGGTTTCAACTCCCTGAGGGCACGCCGCTTTCGGTGCTCCCCATGGGGGATGCAATCGCGACGTCGCGCGGGTTGCAGTGGGATATGGATGAGTTGCAGCTGCGGCCTGCTGGCGTGGTCAGTTCGTCCAACAAAACCGCGCTGCCTGATGTGACGATCCAGGTTGCAGGCCCTGCGATTATCACACTGCCGTCTCACCATCTGGCTGACGCGATAGCCGCTGTTCGCGCAGGATAATATAGAGCCCAGCGCCAATGGTGATGCAGATCCCAACGGCGGCGAGCCCGTTCGGCAGATCGCTGAAAATCAACCAGCCGAAGAGCGTGCCAATCGGAATCTCCAGGTATTGCATGGGGGCCAGTGTCGCAGCTGGCGCGTAACGCAGGCTCCAGGTCATCAAGAGGTGCGAGACGGTGCCAAGAACCCCAAAGACACCCAGCAGGACAAGCGGGGTTAGGTCAGGCCATGGCATCGCAATACCGGGTGCGTTTGGAAATAGAAGCAGGACCGGGATCAGGAGCAGGCTGCCTTGCCAGCCTGTGACAGCTTGCAAGTGGATCGCATCAATTTTCTTGGCGATCTGGCGGGTGACCATCATGAAGAAGGCGTAGATCACGGCAACGGCGACGGGGAAAAGCGCGGGCCAGCCGACTTCTGCGAAGTTGGGTTGAATGACCAGAAGCGTGCCGCAAAAGCCAACCACACAAGCCGCAATCCGGTGCGAACCAACGGTTTCGCCCATGAAAAAGTAGCCAAGCGCCAGCATCAGGAACGGCATCACATAGGCAATGGCCAACGCATCTGCGAGCGGCAGATAGGCGAGACCGGCAAACATAAAGCCGATCCCGAAGGTTTGCAGAATAGTGCGCAGCAGGACCGGCCAGAAGAGACCTTCCGGCAGACGCCACGACTGCCCTTGTATCGCAACCAGTGGCGTCAGAATGACCGCTTGAATAAGGAAACGCATCATCACCAGCACAAGAAGTGCGATGTCGGGGCCGATGTATTTGCCGACTGCATCGCTTAGCGGTGCGAGGATGCAGAAGCCCAGCATAAAGAGAATGCCGAGGAAGGGGCGATCTTGGGTCATAGCGCACCCTAGGGCGCAATGATCCGAAGTGCGAGGGGCCACGTTTGATCCAATTGAGCGCCCGTGCCGGGCGCAAGACATGTTTGGCTTGGTCACGCTTGTGTTGCGCGTGCGGAGGGTGCGGGACGCCTCCGGCGGGGAGGTATTTTTGGCAAGAAGAAGACGATGGCTTTGCCCTTCGCTGAGGGGCTGTTTGGGGGTCAGCGGAAAAGTTCACAGCTGTGAACTAAGTGTTTGATTAATACTAAATTTGTTGAGAATTGCGCGCGTCAGCAGTTCGGCACGTTCACCGCAAGGCCGCCGAGGGCGGTTTCCTTGTATTTCTCGCTCATGTCGGCGCCGGTCTGGCGCATCGTCTCAATCGCCGCATCCAGCGGGACAAAATGGGTGCCATCGCCGCGTTTGGCAAGCGAGGCCGCCGAAACTGCTTTGATTGCGCCCAAGCCGTTGCGTTCGATGCAGGGGACCTGCACAAGGCCTTTGATCGGGTCGCAGGTCATCCCCAGATGATGTTCGAGGGCAATCTCTGCGGCGTTTTCGATCTGTTCGGGGGTGCCGTCGAGCACCGCACAGAGACCTGCTGCGGCCATGGCGGCGGCAGAGCCAACCTCTGCCTGGCACCCGCATTCCGCGCCCGAAATGGAAGCGTTGGTTTTAATGAGCCCGCCGATGGCCGCTGCCGTCAGCAGGAATTCTGGCACGCGTTTGCTCGTGGCCCCTGGTACATGGTCAAGCCAGTAGCGGATGGTGGCGGGAATAACGCCTGCGGCCCCGTTGGTGGGGGCAGTCACAACCTGACCCCCGGCGGCGTTTTCTTCGTTCACGGCCATCGCGTAGACCGAAATCCAGTCATTGATCACATGCGGTGCGGGCATGTTGAGGCCATGTTCTTGGGTCAGGGAAGTGTGGATGCCCTTGGCCCGGCGTTTGACGTTCAGGCCGCCGGGCAGGGTGCCGGTCTCGGACAGGCCCCGGTCAATGCAGTTTTTCATCACATACCAAATGCGCATCACGTTACGATCAAGGTCGCTGCCTGGTGCGCGGGCCAGCTCATTCGCGCGTTTCATCGTGGCAATGCTTTTGCCCGAGTTCGCCGCCATATCGAGCATGTCTTGCGCGGTCTTGAACGGGTAAGGCACGGGTGGGCCGTCGTCTTCAGGCGCGCCTTCCGCCAATTCGTCGGCGGTCAGGACAAAGCCGCCGCCGATGGAATAATAGGTCTCGGAGATGATCGTGTCGCCCTGCGCGTCTGTGGCGTGCAACTGCAATCCATTGGGATGGCCTGGCAGAGCCGGGCCATAGTCGAAGGTCAGGTCGTTGGCCGGTGCAAACAGAAGTGTTTCGAACCCGGGAGGTGAGACGGTGCCGGTTTCCTTGACCGACGCGAGGGCGGCTTCGGCCTTGGCTGCATCATAGTCATCGGTGGTGATCCCTGCGAGTCCGAGGATGACGGCGCGGTCCGTGGCATGGCCCACGCCGGTAAAGGCGAGTGAGCCGTGCAGAGAGGCTTTCAAGCCTTTGATCTGAAATGGCTGGGCGCGCAGATGATCGAGAAACCGGGAGGCAGCAACCATCGGGCCGATGGTGTGCGACGATGACGGCCCGATGCCGATCTTGAACATGTCAAAAACAGAGAGAAACATTGTCTGCGCGTCCTGTGCCCGGCGAAACCTGTGCGTGAACCTGCACGTAGTGCAATCTGTGTGACAGCCCAAAAACGACCGGTTCAACGCGTTTTTGCCGTCCCGTTTGCAGACAAACCGATAAGCGTTTCCCCGCAGCCAGAATCTGCCTATAAGCCAAGGCCATCAGATGGTGTGGAGGCCCCCAAGATGACAACGGATTTGTCGCCGATTGACCGTGCGAAGTTTGTTGCTGCCAAACGTGCAGCGCTGGAAGTCAAAAGTGGCATGAAAGTGGGGCTCGGCACCGGGTCAACCGCAGCCTGGCTGGTACAGTGCCTGGGCGAGATGGTGCGGGACAAGGGGCTGTCCATTCAGGGCGTACCAACCTCCAGCAGGACCGCCGCTTTGGCGAAAAACGTTGGCATTGAGGTGATCTCGCTCGATGAAGCGCAAACGCTCGATCTGACGATTGATGGGGCCGATGAATTTGATGCGCAGATGAACCTGATCAAAGGCGGCGGCGGCGCGCTGTTGCAGGAAAAGATCGTGGCGACCGCGTCAGAGCGGATGATCGTGATTGCCGATGCGGCAAAACGTGTCGATACGCTGGGGGCCTTTCCCTTGCCGATTGAGGTGATCCCTTTTGGTTGGCAAACAACCAAAGCGCTTGTGGAAGAGACGCTGATCGGGATGGATGTGCTCGGCCGGACGACAAGCCTGCGCATGAACGGGGAGGCGCCGTTCACCACGGATGAAGGCAATTACATCCTCGACCTGCATCTGAACCGGATCGGGGATGGGCGTCAGTTGAGCCTTGTGCTCAATCAGATCCCCGGTGTCGTCGAGAACGGGTTGTTCATCGACATTTGCGATACGGTGATTGTTGGTCATGGCGACGGGCGCGTGCTGGTGACGGACCAAGATAAAGAAGGTGTGGAAGAATCGCGCTTTGACTTTGTTGAGAAAGACAACATCTTTGCTGATATGGATGGGTGAGGCGACCGCGTCCGCGTCCCGCTCTTCTCTGACCTGCCAACCGCCCGGTTACACCAATCCGTGACCGGGCGTTGTTGTTCTTGTCGCACCCGCCTATGTCTGGTCCCCGAAGACGCCCGGCAGCGGTGCGACATTGAAGAAGGACGACCTGATGACGTTTGATTATGACCTTTTTGTCATTGGTGGTGGCTCTGGCGGTGTGCGGGCCGGACGGGTGGCGGCTCAGACCGGCGCAAAAGTCGCGCTGGCGGAAGAGTTTCGTATGGGTGGGACCTGTGTGATCCGGGGCTGTGTGCCCAAAAAGCTGATGGTCTTCGCCTCGCATTTTGCCCATGCCAATGATGATGCCTCGGCCTATGGCTGGGATATTTCGGTTGGGGATTTCTCCTGGTCGGCGTTCACGACCAAGTTGCATGCGGAGCTGGACCGGCTGGAGGGCGTCTATGGGCGCATTCTGGCGAACAATGACGTGGAGACCTTTCATCAGCGCGCGACGGTGAAGGACCCGCATACGGTGGTTCTGGCGGATGGGCAGGAGTTCAGCGCAAAGCACATTCTGGTGGCGACGGGTGGGCATCCGGTTGTGCCGGATATTCCTGGCAAAGAGCTTGCGATCACCTCGAACGACATTTTCTGGCTGCCGGAGCTGCCGAAGTCGATCCTGATTGTGGGGGGCGGGTATATCGCGTCCGAATTTGCAGGGATTTTGAACGGTTTGGGTGTGGCGGTCACGCAGGTCTACCGTGGTGAGCAGATCCTGCGGGGCTTTGATGATGAAGCGCGGGAGATCATTGCGGCCGGGATGCGCGAGCGGGGTGTTGATCTGCACGTGTGTCAGAACGTGAAGGAGCTGCGCAAGATGGATGATGGAATCGAAGCGGTGCTGGAAGATGGCACGGCGACGACCTACGGACAGGTGATGTACGCGACCGGGCGCCGGCCCAACACCGGTGGGATGGGGCTTGAAGCCGCGGGTGTGCAGCTCGACCATGGCGGTGCGGTGGTTGTGGATAAATACAGCCAGACGGCGGTGCCATCGATTTTTGCAATTGGTGATGTCACGAACCGGGTGAACCTGACGCCTGTGGCGATCCGGGAGGGGATGGCGTTTGTGGATACTGTCTTTAACGGCACGCCGACGCCGGTGGATCATGCGTTGATCCCGTCAGCGGTGTTCACGCAGCCCGAGTTCGGGACGGTGGGTCTGACGGAGGCGGAAGCCGCGGCACAGGAGCCGATTGAAGTTTACAGCACCTCGTTCAAGCCGATGAACCATGCGTTCGCAGGGCGGGAAGACCGGGTACTGATGAAACTGGTCGTTTCAAAGGCCAATCGGACGGTTCTGGGGGCTCATATTGTCGCGGATGGCGCGGGCGAGATGATCCAGATGGTGGGAATCGCCGTGAAAATGGGGGCCACGAAGGAAGATTTCGACCGGACGGTTGCAGTTCACCCCACAATGGCCGAAGAACTCGTGACGATGAAGGCGCCGGTGCGGTCGACGTGACGCGAGATCAGCTTGATTTTGGGCTGCGAGACCACACATAAGGCGGGACGGTGCGTGGACTGCGCACAACTGGAATAGGATGCACGATGGCAGGCAATAACGGTGGCCCGTGGGGCGGCGGTGGCAACAGCGGCTCTGGTAACAATGGGAACGGAAATCGCGGGAACAACGGCGGACGCCGACCCGGAAATGATGGGCCGCAGATCCCTGAAATCGACGATCTCGTAAACAAGGGCCGCGAACAGCTGCGCGTGCTGATGGGCGGCAATGGCGGTGGCAACCGGACCAGTGGGTCCGGTGGCGGCGGTGGTGGTCCACAGATTACACGCGGCATGGTGGGGCTTGGTGCGGTCGTCGCACTTGGTGCCTGGCTGCTTTCGTCCTTTTATACCGTGAAGCCGGAAGAACAGTCAGTTGAGCTGATGCTCGGTCGATATTCGCAGACCGGTGGTCCGGGCTTGAACTTTGCCCCGTGGCCCATTGTCACAAAAGAGATTTTGGCGGTCACAACTGAACGCAACATCGACATCGGCACAAGCCGGGCTGGATCTGACGCAGGTCTGATGCTGACGGGTGATGAGAACATCGTGGATATCGATTTCCAGGTGGTGTGGAACATCACCGATCCGCAGCAGTATCTGTTCAACCTCGCAAACCCGCCCCAGACGATTGAGGCCGTGTCCGAATCCGCGATGCGTGAGATTATCGCGCAGTCTGAGCTTGCGCCGATCCTCAACCGGGACCGTGGTGCGATTGCGGACCGTTTGCGGGACCTGATCCAATCCACACTGGATAGCTATGACAGTGGCGTGAACATTGTGCGTGTGAACTTCGACAAAGCTGACCCGCCAGAGCCGGTAATCGCGGCCTTCCGCGCGGTGCAGGACGCCGAACAGGAACGGGACCGGTTGCAGAACGTGGCGGATGCTTATGCCAACCAAGTTGTGGCGGGTGCACGCGGTGAAGCGGCACAGCTTCTCGAACAAGCCGAAGCGTACCGGTCTCAAGTCGTGAACGAAGCACAGGGTGAGGCGTCTCGTTTCTCAGCCGTTTTGGCGGAGTACGAGAAAGCACCCGAAGTGACCCGTAAGCGCCTGTACCTTGAAACCATGGAAGAAGTTCTCGGTGGCGTCGATATCATCCTGCTGGATGACAACGCCGGTGGCGGGCAGGGGGTTGTGCCTTACCTGCCGCTGAATGAACTTCGCCGAACCAACGATGCAGGAGGGTCCAACTGATGAGCCGTTCCGCCATTCTTCTTCCCGCACTTGCGGTAATTATCCTTGGCATCATGTCGTCCGTGTTCATCGTGGACGAACGCCAGAAAGCGCTTGTTCTGCAATTCGGTCAGATCGTTCGCGTGAAAGAGGACCCAGGTCTCAGCTTTAAACTGCCGCTTATTCAAGAGGTTGTGCGCTATGACGACCGCATCCTGAGCCGGGATCTTGATCCGCTGGAAGTCACGCCGTCTGACGACCGTCGTCTGGTGGTTGACGCTTTCGCGCGTTATCGGATCGTTGACGTTGAACGCTTCCGTGAAGCTGTTGGTGGCGGCGGTGAAGAAGCCGCTGCGCGCCGTCTGGATTCCATCCTGCGCGCTGAAACGCGGGAGGTGCTGGGTTCGGTGTCTTCCAACGACATCCTGTCGACAGACCGTGCCGCACTGATGCTGCGCATCCGGAACTCCGCCATTGCCGAAGCAAACGCGCTGGGCTTGCAGGTGGTTGACGTGCGCTTGAAGCGGACTGACTTGCCACCGGAAAACTTGAACGCGACGTACGAGCGGATGAAAGCAGAGCGGGAACGCGAAGCGGCAGACGAAATTGCCCGTGGTAACGAGGCAGCGCAGCGTGTGCGTGCGGGTGCCGACCGGACCGTGGTTGAGCTTGTGTCTGACGCGACTCGTCAGTCCGAGATCACACGCGGTGAGGCTGACGCCGAGCGCAACGCGATCTTCGCGGAGGCCTTTGGGTCGGACCCGGAATTCTTTGAATTCTACCGCTCCATGACCGCTTATTCGCGAGCGTTGCAGGCTGGAAACTCTTCTATGGTGCTTTCACCGGACAGCGAGTTCTTCAACTATCTGAAGAGCGATCAGGGTGCGGCTGCCGGCAACTGAAAACGTTCAAGCAGATTGCTGCAAAGGCGCTGACGTAATCGTTGGCGCCTTTAAATTTGCGTGCATGCCACCCATGTCGGCCGGTGCGACGCTGTAGCTGACTTTCATTGCGAGGTCTTTTGAGATCACAGCGTCGAGCGCCAGTTTCAGGCGTGGTTTTCGCTGGATCGCGCGGCGCAGCTTTGCGACGTCCCAGACGACCATTTCCGTCCCGGCGGGGACGATGGTGGTCGCGGCGCTATTGGCTTCTAGCAGGTAGGCGACCTCACCCACAAATACCGGACCGGGCATCGGGAAGGCGCTTTGACGCTTCAGGACTTGCGCCGTGCCCGAGATGATGAAGTAGAGCTTCTCAATTGGTTCCCCCTCGCGACTGATGATTGTTTCTTTGAACAGAACCTGCCGTTGCCCAAGGCGCATCAGCGACCTGAAGTCACCGGGGCGGATGGGGGTGAAAAGACTATAAAGGTCCTCAGCGGACTTGGGCATGAACATGTTGGCGTTGCGCAGGTAAAGCGCACAAAGCCCGATAATGTTGGTGCCGATCATCAGGATGGAGCCATAGATGGCACCCCAAAGCGGCGCATCGCCCACCGTGGCGTAGTATGCGATATAGCAGAATGACCCCACCATCATGACAAGGCGGAGCATGACCTGGTTAATGATGAGATACCCGATTGTGTAGAGCGCGCCAGCAATGGCAACCCAGACGTCTGGGGAAAATTCGGTCGTAATCATAATTGTCTTTCGGAGCGAAACCCAAAATCGGGCGTAGTAATATGCCCGCGACGGTGCGACCGAAGTTGCCGTTGGGTCAAGTCAGGTATTCGCCACCATTGCCAAAAAGGCATACCGGCCTAATCCGTAGGCATAGAGGCACGCAAATGTGACATTTATCCACTTCAACTGCGGCTCTGTGCGCAGCCAGGCGTAGTATATCCAGATGAGGCAAAACGGGAGCGAGAAGAGCATCGCGCCAAGCTGCCAGCCTTGCACAACACAGATTGTGCTGCACAGACCCAAGCCGAAGGCGACCCATTTCATCGGCTGCTCCCAAGCAGCTAAATCCACCGAACGCATTGTTTTTTTGACTTTCCGAGAGACCAGCGCCGTGGACCCGGCGATCTGATTAACGAAACGTTAGCCTCAAATTTGCTATAATTCTAGAGCATCTCTGGAACTGATAAAGCCGGATGGGTGTTCAATTGGCACAATCAGAACATCACACGGCCGTGACATGGAAGATTGTAATAATTGTGTTGTGTCTTTGCTGACCTACATAGAACATCAGGAACAGCGCGCGGCATGGCCGCCGCCACACTCATGAGAGGGAGATACTCGTGACATCACAAGCAATCGCGATCTCGCAGGAATGGTCGCATCGATCTGGCCAGATGATCAAAGGGTTGTTGACAGCACTGGCGCTCGGGGGCGCGCTCGCCTTGTCGCAGGCAGCACCTGCTTTCGCCCAAGAGCGACCAGCGACCTTTGCTGATCTGGCCGAGCAAGTGAGCCCGTCGGTGGTGAATATTACCACATCAACACTCGTCGCCGGACGCACCGGGCCACAGGGCATCGTGCCCGAAGGCTCTCCGTTCGAAGACTTTTTCAATGATCTTGAAGACGATCCACGTGGGGAGCGGCGCCGGTCGTCGGCCCTTGGGTCCGGCTTTGTGATCTCGGCTGATGGTTTCATCGTCACCAACAATCACGTCATTGAAGGCGCGGATGAGATCCAGATCGAGTTTTTCCCGGGCGACGGTCAGCCGGAAGAGCTTTTGGTGGCAGAACTTGTCGGCACCGACCCGAACACCGACATTGCGGTGCTGAAGGTTGAATACGACCAGCCGCTGCAGTTCGTTGAATTTGGCGACAGCAATGGCGTCGGGTCCCGTGTGGGTGACTGGGTCATGGCGATGGGTAACCCGCTGGGGCAGGGCTTCTCTGTTTCGGCTGGTATCGTGTCCGCCCGCAACCGCGCGCTGCAGGGCACTTATGACGACTACATTCAGACGGATGCTGCGATTAACCGCGGCAACTCTGGTGGTCCCTTGTTCAACATGGACGGCAACGTGATTGGTGTGAACACCGCGATCCTGTCGCCAAACGGCGGCTCCATCGGGATCGGTTTCGCGATGTCGTCTGAGGTTGTGACGAACGTTGTCGACCAGTTGATCGAGTTCGGTGAAACGCGCCGCGGTTGGCTGGGTGTCCGCATTCAGGATGTCACACCCGATATGGTCGATGCCATCGAAGGTCTGGCGGATGCACGCGGTGCACTGGTCACGGACGTGCCAGCGGGCCCTGCAGAAGATGCAGGCATGGTGTCAGGCGACGTGATTACCGTTTTTGACGGGATCGAGATCGAGAACACACGTGAGCTGGTGCGGATCGTCGGCAACTCGCCCGTGGGCAAGGAAGTGCCCGTGGTCGTGCTGCGCAATGGTGACACGCAGGACCTGACGGTTGTGCTTGGCCGTCGTGAGACCTCTGAGGCGGTCGCTTTCCCGGAAGAGACTGAGGAAGAAGCGGCGCCAGAAGAAACCAATCTGCTGGGCCTGACACTGTCGCCGATCACGGAAGAACTGATAGAACAGTTCGCCATTACGGCAGACGAAGGTCTGGTGATCACGGGAATTGATCCCGAAAGCGAAGCGGCCTCAAAGGGTCTCGTGGAAGGTGATCTGATCACCGAAGCGGGTCAGGAAAAGGTGACCAGCATCGAGGGCTTTGAGACCCGTATCTCGGATGCGCGCGATGCTGGGCGGAAGTCTTTGCTGCTCCTCGTCCGTCGCGGTGGTGACCCACGGTTCGTGGCGCTGAGCCTCGAAGAAGAATAGCGCTTTCATCAGTGCACGATGAAAAGGCGGTCCAATTGGGCCGCCTTTATTGCGTGACGTTCTGGGTACGACGTCCGCCCAAGCATGAAACGATCTGACATCCTTTCCGCATCTCAACTGGAAAGGACACTGACATGTTTTCAATCAAATCATTCAGCGCGGCAGTATGCGCGCTTTCATTAGCTGCCTGCGCAGGCACCGGCGACATTGGCGGCCCCGGCGGCGGGGGTGGCGGACAGCCACCGGTCGATCCGTTTGCGCGAACCATCAACTTTGTCAGCGCGGCTGGCCCCCTGGCCATCGATCAGTCGTTTGCGCCGGGTGCGGGGACACCGGGTGCCTCTCGTGTTTGCTTTCAGAACAACACCGGTGTGACAGCGACGCTTCTTCATAACACGCCCGGCGTAAACCCGATGCGTGCACCTGCGGGTGGTCGCAGTTGCGCGAACCATCCTGCGGGCGCGCGTGTTAACTTCACTCTGGTGACCGGGGATTTCATACCAATGCCTGCGACCCCGGACCGCAACTTCGTCACCAACATGGCACCGTTTCAGAACGGTCTGCTGTCGCTCAACCTGCGGTCAAATTAAGAGGTGCGAAAGGCTGAAGACTTCTTGGCTAGGGCGGCGTGCTGATTGGGACGACGCCCAGTTCTTCGGCAAGGCTGCGTGAAAGCTTTGGGCTGTTGATGCCGCGTGGGACCTGAACGGACTGGACGGCCGCTTGCGTCGCAGCATCGTAGACACCGGTGATCAGCCCTTCATAGACGAGCCGCGCTTTCAGGGCGCGTTGCAGGGTCGCGATACGTTGCTCTGTCAGCTCTGCGTCACAGAGCGTTTCGAATTCTACCCCATTGTCGATGACTTCGGTGACCGGGAGATCCTCGTTCCGGAAGACTGGCGGGAAGGTGATGCTGCCGTCCGGGCTGGTTGTTGCGGGTCGCACCATGACCTGCTGCGTGACGATTGTCGTCACTTCTTGCGGCGCGGTTTTGGCAAAGCAGCGGGCGTCAAACACAGTGCTCAGCTCTGCCACGTCAGGGTTTGACAGGGGCGGTTGCGCCGGTGGGGCGGCGCAATTGATTAGACACATCAAGATGCAAGGAAGGATACAGGCGCGTGGCGTCATCACATCTACGGCAAATCGTGCAAGTGGCCGCACCATAGCGGCTTTTTCGCCATTTCCAATGGTGCCTTTGGTCTGGTCAGTTGCGGGTTCCTCGCCTAGGTTGTCGCGCGAAAGACTGGCCAGATGAGGATAGTATGGCGAAGATCACTTACGTGGAGCATGGCGGCAAGGAGCATGTCGTTGATGTTGCCAATGGGCTGACCGTGATGGAAGGCGCCCGGGACAATGGCATTCCCGGCATCGAAGCCGATTGTGGCGGTGCCTGTGCCTGCTCAACTTGCCACGTGTATGTAGACCCTGCTTGGGTCGATAAACTTCCTGCCAAAGAGGCGATGGAAGACGATATGCTTGATTTCGCTTATGAGCCGGATCCTGTGCGCTCTCGTCTGACATGCCAGGTCAAGGTCACCGACGCGTTGGATGGGCTGCGCGTGCAGATGCCTGAAAAGCAGATCTAACGTGCGATCCTTTTGCCTGTCCGCCTTGATGCTTGCGGCTGCTGGTGCGCAGGCGGATGGGATTGAGGCGGCCCGGTATGTGTCACCCACGGGCATCTATGGCCACAACGTGGTGCCCGGTGGGGAGTATGCCGCGCTAGAAATTACCACGGCTGCGGGCGCGACGACAGTGTCCTACGAGGGGGCGGTTTTTGAAGATACCGCGCCGCGTGTTGTTGACCTTGATGGCGACGGGCAGTCCGAAGTGGTGGCTGTGGTCAGTGACTTTGGCCTCGGTGCCCGCGTGCAGGTCTTTGGGGTTGTGGATGGCGCGGTTGCGCCGGTTGTGGCGAATGAGCCAATTGGGCAGCGGTTTCGCTGGCTGGCGATTGCAGGCATTGCGGACATTGATGGGGACGGCGCAATTGAGATCGCCTACGTTGACCGGCCGCATCTGGCCAAGACACTACGCATCTTTGAGGTCGGACGTGACGGTGATGCCTGGACGCTTATGGAAGAGGGCGCGATGGGTGGCGTGAGCAACCATCGGATCGGTGAGCCTGACATCGCGGGTGGTATTCGGACCTGCGCTGGCGCATCCGAAGTTCTGGTCGCTAGTGCGGATTGGACAGAATTGCTGGCCATCCGTTTTGACGGCGATTTTGCGGTGCAGAAGATCGGAGACGATACGTCCCGTCTCGCGTTCGCGGCCGCAATGACTTGCGAAAATTGAGCCGCTAACTGATGTAGGCGGTGAGTGTGACCAGCATCGCGATTTCGGTCACCTGTTGGGTCGCGCCAAGGATGTCGCCGGTTTGGCCGCCGATCTTGCGACGTGCGATGGCGATGCAGGCCAAGGTCGCCAGAGTGGCAATCAGACACAAGGAAATGGCGAGACCGCCCGCAACGAGCAGGGCGCAGAGCGCGGCGAGCCCGATGGCAACCCCTGCAGCCTTGCCTGATGGACGCCCGACCGCGTGGCTGAGGCCTGTGTCGCGGGCGTTAGGCAGGATGTGCATCACAACCACCAACGCGGCGCGGCTGACGGTTGCAGGGACCAGAAGGGCGATAAGCCAGAGCGGGCTCGCGATCAGAAGCGCAAGACAGATTCCGCGCAGTCCGACACTGAGGATCAGCGCGAGGACCCCGTAGGCGCCGATCCGGCTGTCTTTCATGATCTCAAGCCTGCGGGCTTTCTCCCACCCGCCCCAGAGGCCATCCGCGCTGTCCGACAGACCGTCTTCGTGCATGCCGCCGGTGATGATGATGGCGGTTGAAAGCGCAAGAGCGGCTGTCACCGGCGCGGGGATGCCGATGGTCGACAGGATCGCGACGAGTGCCGCCAGAATGCACCCCACCGCCAGTCCCACAATCGGATAGGACCAGGCCGCAGCTGCACCGCGCATCTGCGCGCGGTCGGCATCGACGGGCATCGGGATGCGCGTGAGCAGGCCGATGGCCGCTGGCACGTCCTGCCAATGAAATGCGGACTGGTCGGGTTTCGTCACGGATTGGTCCTTTGTGGTCTTTCCATCCCAGCCGCCATCGTTAGACAGATGCAAAACGCTTTGCAATGAGGGGCTCTATGACCGCACCATTCACTGATCTGTCCGGCTTTCAGGATCTGCTGGCAGAGGCCCCGGGGCCTGACACTGCTGCGCGCGCGGGTGCTGAGGCCCGCAACGGTCAACTGACCAAACCGCCGGGCGCATTGGGGCGCCTGGAAGACCTTGCGATCTGGTACGCTGGTTGGCGGGGAACGGACCGCCCCGAGATCAACAAGCCGCAGGTGCTTGTTTTTGCGGGCAATCATGGGGTTTGTGCGCAAGGGGTCTCGGCCTTTCCACCGGAAGTGACGGTGCAGATGGTGGCGAACTTTGAACATGGTGGCGCGGCGATCAATCAGCTGTCGAAGGCATTCGGTGCTGAGATGGCGGTGCATGCGATTGATCTGGATACGCCCACGGCTGACTTCACAACCGCGCCGGCGATGAGCGAGGCGGAGGTCGTCTCCGCCCTGCAAACCGGGTGGACCGCAATTGATCCTGATGCGGACCTGCTCGTGACCGGCGAGATGGGGATCGGGAATACAACGGCTGCTGCGGCGGTCGCGGCCGCCTGTCTTGGCGGGACGGCAGCGGATTGGACCGGGCGCGGCACGGGCATTGACGATGCGGGGCTGTCGCGCAAGACCGACGTGGTCGCTAAGGGCTTGGCATTGCATACGCCGACTGACCCGCTCAACGCGCTGCGGTGCCTTGGGGGGCGCGAATTGGCGGCAATGGCTGGCGCGATTGCGGCGGCACGTCATCACCGGATCCCGGTGATTTTGGACGGGTTTATCTGCTCGGCTGCGGCGTCTGTTCTGGAAACCGCCCAGACCGGCGCGTTGGATCATGCAGTTGCTGGGCATCTGAGTGCTGAGGGCGCGCATGAGCGGATGTTAGAAGCCCTTGGGAAAGAACCATTGTTGCGGCTTGGCCTGCGGTTGGGGGAAGGGTCCGGCGCGGCGCTGGCGATTGGCGTGCTGAAAGGGGCGATTGCCTGCCATTCTGGCATGGCGACCTTTGCCGAGGCCGGTGTCTCTGACGGCTAGTCTGGCTTCTTGGGGGCTTGGCCGACGCGCCGTCTGAGCGCGTCGGCCTTTGCCTCGCCGGTCTGCTGTTTTGACGCAAAGGCGGTCTCAAGGTCGTTGTTGAGCGCCTTCGCGCGGGACAGATACTCCGCGTTTTCCATCACGGGCATGCCGGGCTTCCAGACCTCTGCCAGTTCGCGCATCGCGGCGCGGTCGTGGGTGTAGAAGGTGTGTTCCACCTCTGCCGCCTCGTATTCCGACAAGCCGAGGTTTTCGAGGGCGTAGCGCCCGGCACGCAGCGACCCGTCAAACATCTCGCGTACAATGTCGTTGGCGCCTGCTGAATAGAGCTCGTAAACATGGACGCGGTCGCGGGCGCGTGCGACGATGTGCAGGTCGGGGCGCGTCTTGCGTGCATAGGCCACAAGCGTATTCGCCATCTTCTTGTCGTCAATCGCCACCACAAGCACGCGCGCGGATTCCAAACCGGCGGCTTTCAAAACATCGGGGCGGGTTGGATCGCCGAAGAACCCTTTGAAGCCGAACTTGCGCATCATTTGCACGGTGCTGAGGTCGCTGTCGATCACGACGGTTGAAAAGCCAGCGGATTGGACAAGGCGGTTCACGATTTGGCCAAAGCGGCCAATGCCGGCAATGATCACAGCACCTTGTTCGTCCACGACGTCGTGCGCGTGGTCGTCGGTTTTTTGATTGCGGCTTATGTAATTGGCCAGGATGAAGAGCAACGGCGTGATCAGCATGGAAAGCGCAGTCACCAGCAGCAATGTGCCGGATTGTCCGGGCGAAAGAACGCCTTGCTGTTGGGAGAAGGATATCAGGATGAACCCAAATTCACCCGCCTGTGCAAGGCCGAGGGTGAAGAGCCAGCGGTCGCGATATTTGAGGCGGAAAAGGTAGGCCAGCCCCAGCAGAACCGCGCCTTTGATCAGCATCATGCCAATCGTCAGGGCAAGGATATAGCTGGGTTCGCGGAAGAAGAGGCCGAAGTCGATACCTGCGCCGACCGTGATGAAAAAGAGCCCAAGAAGGAGGCCCTTGAACGGCTCAAGGTCACTTTCCAGCTCATGACGGAATTCGGAGTTGGCAAGGACAACACCTGCGAGGAATGTGCCCAGAGCAGGAGAGAGCCCCACCATTGTCATCAGCACTGCGATGGAGACGACGATCATCAGGGCGAGCGCGGTATACATCTCACGCAGTTTGGCCTGATGGATGTAACGGAACACAGGGCGCGTGGCGAAGATCCCCGTCAGGATCACAGCCGCGACGGCACCGAGGGTTACAAGCGTCACGCCCCAGCCGGGCAGCCCTTCCACCAGACTGATCGTGGCATGATGATCCTGATCATCGAGCGTCCGTTGCAGTGACCCGTCTTCGGCCAGTCTGATCGCAGGGGCTACGGCCAGAAGGGGCAGGATGGCAAGCATCGGAATCACGGCGATGTCCTGCGTGAGCAGGACCGAGAAGATCGACCGCCCGCCGCTCGTCTGCACCAAGCCACGCTCTGTTAGCGTTTGTAAGACGATGGCGGTGGAGCTGAGCGCGAAGATCATGCCAACTGCGAAAGCCACCGAGAACCTGTAGCCAAGCGCCATGGCGGCAAGAGTGATCAAGGCGACGGTCACGGTGATCTGCAAACCACCCAGTCCGATCAGGCGATCACGCATGTTCCAGAGGACGCGTGGTTCCAACTCCAGCCCGATGAGGAAAAGCATCATGACCACGCCGAACTCTGCAAAGTGCTGCAGGTCCTTTGTCTCGGTTCCGACCAGACCAAAGACGGGTCCGATCAGGATCCCCGCAGCGAGGTAGCCCAGAACTGAGCCGAGCCCCAGGCGCGCGGCCAAAGGAACGGCAAGCACGGCCGCGCCGAGATAGATGGACGCTTGAAAAAGGAAGGACTCCATAGACCCTTTGTTGCAAGTGCAGCAACAAGTGGCAACGCGTTAGATACGGATGAGGGCGTTAGCCCGCGGGAAGTTGAAGTGCGTAGGTCTGCCCGCGCTTCACAAAGTTCAGGGCGCTGTCACCAATGGCAGTGACGCGCCCACCGTCGAGACGGCTGCCGACCTCGACTTTGACGAAACGGCCATTCGGCATACGGATCAGGGCGCGTCGCGCGCCCGGTTTTCCGTACACGCCAATGAGGTTCATGTCGCGCAAGCGGATCGCGTTATCGACAGTGGCGGCGCGCGCGACGGTCACGCCGGTCTGCCCGCCGGTGACGGGTGCGGAGCGTGGTGCCTGCTGCACCACGGCTGCGGATGTTGCGGCAGCGGTGTCGCGGGTTTGCTGGCGATTGGTCAGGGTTTGGGCTGAGGCCACGACCCGCGCGAAATTGCGGGGGCGCGCGTCAGGGCGTGGCGAGACGGCAATGGCTTGCGCTGTTGGTGCAACGATGAGGCTCGGCGGGGCGGCTTCTGCAATCGCCGCGACGATGGCGGTGATATTGTCGTTGTTGGGGGCTGCCGGGTCTGCGATAGGGGCTGCAATTGGCTCTGGCTCCGGTTCGGGCAAGGGGGCCAGATCGTTCGGACGTAAGCTGGGGCGCGCGCCAGCAAGCGCGGGGATCGCTTCAAAAGTGATCAGCGATGTGGGGGCGAGGCTGGCAGGGCGCACGAGCGGGCGGAACCCGGCAAGTGCCGGGTCTTGTGCCACCGCGGGCACGGGCAGCGCCTCTTCCAATGCTTCCTCAACCGCGCTGGCGAGGGCTGGGATGTCCGCGGCCTCTGCATCTTCCGGGGTCTGTTCTGCGATTGCCGTATCGGTGTCTGTTTGTGTAAGCGTCTCATCGGCGGTGGCGGTGGCAGTATCTACAGGAGCTGCCGCCTCCGGCGTTGGACGCAGCGGCGGTTCGATGGCTGGACGCCCGAAAATCACCTCGACAAAGCCAAGCGGGGCGTTGGCATCATCAAGCGGCGGTGGTGCTAAAGGTTGATCGGCAGTCACGGCGCTGACGGCCTCTGGCACACGCTGGTTCAGCGAATCGTCGATTTCGCTGACTGCGCCGAATGTGCGCCCGACAAGCTGTTCCGCCGTTGGCAGTGCGGGAGTGATTGTGCTTGCGGTATCCTGTAGCTCGCTCAGAATCTCGGGGCCAGCTTCTGGTGGAAGCGGCTCTGCCGGTTCGGTGATGATCGCGATTTTCTCTTCAAGCGTTGGGGCTTGCACGAATTTCGGGACAACCACCGGGTCAGGCTGGCTGAGCACCGGCGCAATGAAGGCACGGGCGGCTGGGACTTTGGAATCGACTGTGAAGTTGGCGAAGGCGATCTGCGAGATGCCATCGGTCAGCACCTGCGGGATCGAGTCGTCGCGCAGATACACGCGTTCGTCCGTCGGCCGCAGGGGCGGGCGCGCGGCGGGGGCGCGGGCGTAGATCGTGACGCCGGTGGGAAGGACAGTGCCTGTCTGCGCCGCAAGGATGAAGCCATCTTCATCGCGGGGGCGCGGCTGGTTGATGGGCGCGGGGTTGAGTGGGGCGATCATCTGAAGCTCATGCTTCAAAGAGGCGTTCTCTGGCCCTGTTGGGCGCGGCAGACGGTCTGCGGCTGGCAAGGTCGCAAAGCTGTGCAGACCTTCGAGCGTGCCTTGTTCATCGACGTCGCGATCCGGCAGGCGTGGTGCGCGCTGCCAGACGCCGGTGGCGGCATATATCCGTGCAGCATCTGCAGGGCTGAGGACGCGACCGGGGATCGCCGTGACAATCGGCGCGGCCTGTTCTGTTTCGTCCACAGTTGCAACGACCGGTGTTTCAGGCGCCGCAGTCGGAGCCTCTTCCACGACCAGAGCGGGCTGTTCAACGACGGCGACCTGCGCTGGCGCTGCGGCGAGCGGGTCTTCCTGCAGGCCGGGGTCAAGCGTCAGCAGTTCGCCCAGGTTGCCGTCGACGCTGCGTGTGGCCCAGATACCTGCGCCAACAACGAGGGCCGCAAAACCTGCCGCCAATGCAAGACCGCCAACGGAGCGTGATTTGCTTGCTTTGTTTGCGCCCAGTCCACGCGAGAGGGCCATGTCTGCTGTTGCTTCGGTCCGGCTCTGCGTGCGCCGCGCAGTCATGAGGGCACCGGTCTTGGCCGCTTTCGGTTCCGATTTGCGCGTTTCCGGAGCTGTCGGCTTGAGGTTTGCGATGACGGATGTCGGTGCTTCGACTTTCGGGGCCTCTGACGGGGCATCAGCGGGTTCACGCCGTTTGAAGGTGATCGCTGGCGTTTCGACGGCAGATTCCGCCACCGTTGTCTCGTTCTCGCGGGGGCGCGCGATGAAAACCGGCTGCTCTTCGTCCGCTTGATCTGCCGTGTCAGGGGTCTCCGCGGCGTCCTCCGAAATATCCGTCAGCGCGATGCTAAAGTCCGGACCGTCGGCGGTGTCGCGCAGCGCCGCGCGCAGTGGCTCAGCGTCGTCGCGCGCAATGTCGTCATCGATGCCGAGTGTGTCTTGCGCAAAAACCGTCGGGCCGAAACTGACCTCAGACGTGAAGGTGTAAGGTTCGGCCAATGCGGTGAATGAGACGGGCGCAAAGCCATGCTCTTGCGCGAAGGTTTCAGCTTCCAGAAGCGTCTGGCGTGCGACGGCGGCGATGTAAGTGCGGCCGCCAAACCGTTCAAAATCCAGACGTATTTCATCAAGGGTCATCGGTGTTGCAGCCAAAACCGCAGCCTCGATATCCTCTTGTGTGGTGCGCGCCGTTTCAATTGTCAAAAAGCGGATTTGATCGTCTGGCAGGATCAGTTTCGTGCGGATCTCATCGTCTGACAGCTTTGCCGCGATGGCCCGCAGCGCCGCCATTTCGGCGTTGAGATCTTCGGCTTCAAGGCTCGCTTCACCAACACGCGCCCAAGCGTCGTCCTGGCGTTGCAACAACACGAGTCCATCAGAGGACAGCAAAAGCGCAAAATTCGGCGTCATGTAATCTACTTAGCAAACCCCACCACATACCAGAAAGCACCAGTTCCGGCGAAAACACATGTATCGCGAAAATCCGCCGTATCCAAGCCTTTCGACCTGCATCGCCGATGTGCCTTGTTAAAAAGGAATTGAAGGTCAATGTGGCACAAACACAAGGCGGAGGTGCGAAATGTACAAAATGAAGGTCTTGAGTACGGCTTTATGCATCGCAGGTGCAGGCATGATGCCGGCTTCGGCTGATACGTCGTCGCACCGCATCAGCGTTGTGGGCGAAGGCGCGGTGACTGCGGTGCCCGATATGCTGGAAATCTCATTGTCAGTGCAAGCGACCGCAGCAGATGCCAGCGCGGCCATGCGCGAGATGGCGACCGATCTCGATGCCGTTCTGGTCACGCTAATGGAAAGCGGGATCCCGGAGGACGACTTGCAAACCTCGGGCATCAGCCTCTCACCCCGCTACGCAAATACCTACGAGACAAATGAAGCACCGCGCATCACCGGTTTCGTCGCAAGCAGCGATATCGCCGTGACATCCCGGGACTTGTCTGCCGCTGGTGCGATCCTTGATGCCGTGGTTGTCGCCGGAGCAGATCAGCTCAACAGCTTGCGATTTGATGTTCAGGACCGTGCGGCGCTGGAAGACGACGCCCGCCGCGCGGCTGTCGCAGACGCAATCCGCAAGACCACCCTTTACGCGCAGGCCGCTAAGATCACGACCGGGTCGATCCTGTCGATCTCCGAGATCGGGACCAGTGGCGGTGGTGGTCCGCAGATGTTTGAAACGCTTGGTGCCCGCAGTGTTGCCATCGCGCCGGGCACTTTGGATATCACAGCACAGGTGTCCGTGGTCACCGAAATTGTGGCGGAGTAGGCGCGGGTCACCCCGCGCCCTTCCGTCTTATGCGGTCGCTTTTGAGAGCGCCTGATCGAGATCTGCGATCAGGTCATCGGCGTCTTCGATCCCGATGGAGATGCGCACGATATTCGGACCGGCGCCCGCCGCAACCTGCTGTTCCTGTGTCAGCTGACGGTGCGTGGTCGACGCGGAGTGGATGATCAGCGAGCGTGTATCGCCGAGGTTCGCCACATGGCTGAAAATTTCCAGACTATCGACGAGCTTGATACAGGCATCATAGCCGCCCTTGACCGCGACCGTGAAGAGCGCGCCCGCACCGCGCGGGCAGATCTTGGTGACAAGCTTGTTGTAAGGCGAGGATTTCAGGCCTGCGTAGGTCACGTAGTCGACCCGGTCATCCCCCTCGAGCCAGTTCGCGATCTTTTCGGCATTGGCGACGTGCCGGTCCATGCGCAGTGACAGAGTTTCAATGCCCATCAGTGTGTAATGCGCCGCCTGTGGGTTCATCGTCATGCCAAGGTCACGCAGGCCTATGGCGATGCCATGGAACGTGAAGGCAAGAGGGCCGAAGGTTTCGGCAAATTTCAACCCGTGATAGGCGGGCTCCGGCTGGCTGAGCGAGGGGAACTTATCGTTCGCGGCCCAGTCAAATTTGCCCGAGTCCACAACACAACCACCGGTGACGGTGCCATTGCCGGTGAGGTACTTCGTCGTGGAATGCACCACGAGCGTCGCCCCATGTTCAATGGGACGGCAGAGGTATGGCGTGGCAGAGGTATTGTCTACGATGAGCGGGATTCCAGCCTCATCCGCGACATCGGCAATCTTGCGCAGGTCGGTGATGTGCCCGCCGGGATTGGCAATCGCCTCGCAAAAGACGGCGCGCGTATTCTCATCAATCGCCGCTGCGACAGCTTTGGGATCGTCCATATCCACGAAAGTCGCCGACCAGCCGAAGCGTTTGATGGTCTGGCTGAACTGCGTGATCGTGCCGCCGTAAAGCCGTGATGAGGCGACGATATTCAAGCCTGGGCTCATCAGCGGGAAAAGCGCCATGATCTGTGCGGCGTGACCCGAGGAACAGCAGACGGCACCAACCCCGCCTTCCAGCGTGGCGACGCGTTCCTGTAGGGCGGCCACGGTTGGGTTTGTCAGCCGCGAGTAGATGTAGCCAACTTCCTGCAGGTTGAAGAGTGCCGCTGCGTGATCGGCGTCGCGGAAGACGTAAGCCGTGCTTTGATAGATCGGCACCTGCCGGGCCCCTGTAGCCGGATCTGGCCGCGCACCGGCGTGAATTTGTAATGTGTCAAAGCCGTAGCTTGGGCCGTCGGTCATCTCTTTTCTCCCATTGATGGTTTTGCGGCAGACTTAACACCAATTGCGCCCTAAGCTGCAACGGCGCACCGCAAAAAGGGACCAAAGACATGCCGCATCCATTCCATCTTGCCTTACACGTTCGTGATTTGGACGAGGCGCGGGAATTTTATTCTGACGGGCTTGGTGCGGCCGAAGGGCGGTCCACCGAAACCTGGGTGGATTTCGATTTCTTCGGGCATCAACTGTCGCTGCATCTGGGCGAACCCTTTGCCAGTGCGCCCACAGGTCAGGTTGGCGATCATATGGTGCCGATGCCCCACTTTGGCGTGGTCCTGCCGCTGGAGGAGTGGAAAGAGGTGGCAGAGCGCCTCGAGAGCCGCAAGACGGATTTCATCATCAAACCGTCCGTGCGGTTTCAGGGGGAGCCGGGGGAGCAATGGACGATGTTCTTCCAGGACCCCTCCGGCAACCCGATTGAAGTGAAAGGCTTTTCCGACGCGAGCGGCCTTTTCAGCCAGTGACACCCGCAAGTCGCATCGCATAGCGCTTCACGTCTTCCGGCCAGTCGGCCATCTCGGCAACAAAGCCATCCCAGTCACTCGCAAAAAGCGCACGGCTCATGGCTTCAAAGCGGCGCAGATCGCCCGCGATGGAGCTTAGAAACGCGTAAGTCACCTTCTGGCGTGCCGCCTCACTGCGGCGCCCGCCTTCAGCCCACATCGCGTCGTCCACCAGACTGCGCAGTTTGGCCGAGGCACCGCCACGTTGCTCTGACAACCACGCCCAATGGCGGGGGAGCAGAGTGACTTCGCGCGGTTTGACACCGAGCTTGGGGCGCCCGCGCTGCGGCGGTGGCGCGTCGCGCAGGTCGACGTCGCGGACCTGTCCAGTCTCATCATCATAAATCAGCAGGTTCACACCGCGCGGGAGTGCTGCGCGCTGGGCGGCAATCATCGCGGTCATGTCGCCCGTGGCAACAATCTCAAAATCTTCAAATGCGGTATAATGGGTCATCGCTGTCTCCTTCGGAAGGCAATTAATGCCCGGATTTAAATGAGTCAATATTACCGGGGTATAAATTGCTTCTTTGATCCAAAACCGGCGGGGGGAGGGCAGCGTCCCCAAAGGTCGGTGCCACGCGGTTCACGGGCGCCTGCGGACCGCAGCGCTGCGGCGCATGCTGTCAGAAAACATGATTTGCGGCGCAGCCGCACTGCGAGGTCAAGCCTAGCGGATCCAGAAGCCTTCGGATTTGATCTTGTTGCGGATCTGCTGCTCTTTGCGGGGCAGGTTGTCGCGATCAAATAGTGCGCGGACTTTTTGGCCGCGGCCCTGAAAGACCATGCGCTTGTAGGGCTCGTAGAGCTTCAGAAGCTTTTTGATCTTGTTGGGTGCGGCGACGGCTTCCATCACCGCAACCGCATGATCGCTCTCGCGCGCGTAGAACAAGGGCAGCAGCCGGTAATGGCAGGTGATGTCGCCGTCCAGCCCGCTGAGTTCAGGTCCGGGGCGACCGCCGCCGAAACTGTGGATCACAAGGGGGAGGACAACCTGATCAAGCCAGGGGTCGAGCGACTGCACGACCAGCTCTTCTGGGCGGTCATCGCGTACTGCCACGGCCCAGTCGGTGAAACGTTTCCCAAATTCTTGAGGGCAAGCGCCGAAGAACCAACCGGCGTTGAAGTAAAGATAGCGCTGCCAGTAGTCGTCGGGCTGCGACAGATCGAGGCTGCTGGCGAAGTCGAGGTCGAACTTGTCGTAAAGCGACTTCCAGACGGCGGTGTACCCGGGCCAGTAGAGCTCTTCTTTCGGCCAGGTATTTTCGCGCTTCATCGAGGCTGCAGGCCGCGAAAAATCGAATGGCACCAAGCTGATATCTCCGGTGATTAATGTGTCGGTATCAAAAAAGACAAAGGGTTCGCCTGCAGGCATGGCCGTCAGGCCTTCGATCTTATTGCCGTAGGGATAGTCTTCGCCGAAATGGACATTCTCGAAGGGGCGAACTTCAGCCTCAAGTTCTCCAAGCCGTTCTTTGACGGCGTCGGACATGCGGGGATCGTGGGTCCAGCGGTCGCCCGGTTGCGGCTCGACCACGATCATCTTGCCCGCAAACCCGGGCGCCATCGCACGCAACGAGGCGACAAAAAGAAGGGCCTCATACTCTAACCGGCCTGATTGCCCGACGATCATGATATTGAACGGGCCTGAATGCTGCTCTGCCATCGATTACCTGCGTTTTGTTGCGGGCACTCTAGTGGCTCGCCAGTTGTGTGACGAGAGACCCGTCGCATCCCATCACAATCGGCACGCGGGCGTGCCGTCGTTGCACCAGCCCTGTGCTTCTTTCATGGGCGTTTTGAAGACTGGACATTGCAGAAGTTTCATCATCGCGCCCAATTATTGGGCAATTGGTTGCCGGGTGGGCGCTGAAAACGGGATTTTCCGTGCATCCCTTCCGGAGTTGCGGGATTGTTGCGAGGCATTATCGCTCCGGGGTGGAAGATTAACCAAGCTGCCAAAATAGACGTGTCTGATCTGTCAGCACCTGCACTGCCGCGGGCGCGGGGGACCATTGACCTTGCAGCCAAGCGGCGCGGCGCTTCGAGCGTGATTTCAGACTTTCGCTCATCAGGCTCCATGAAAATGCTCTTCCCGCATGGGTCTGATGCGGCCTTGAATGCGGTGCTCCTTAATACCGCCGGGGGGATGACCGGCGGAGATGCCTTTACGGTGCAAGCGGCGGCAGAGGCGGGCGCGCGGCTGACGCTGACGACGCAAGCTGCGGAACGCATTTATGGCGCAGTTGACCCATTGCCAGCGACGCTTACCACCCAATTGACCGCCGCTGCAGGCGCGCGGATCGACTGGTTACCGCAGGAAACAATTTTCTTTGATCGCGGTGCGTTGCGGCGCAAGCTTCATGTCGATCTCGCATCGGATGCAACGCTTCTGATGGTTGAGCCGCTTGTCTTTGGCCGCGCCACCATGGGCGAGACGGTGAACCATGCCGTCTTTTCAGATGACGTGCGTGTCTGGCGCAACGGAGAACTCGTTTTTGCCGATGCGGTGCGTTTGCAGGGCGATGTCGATGCAGTACTCAAAGGATCGGCCGCAGGACAGGGCTGCATCGCGATGGCTAGTCTTCTGTATGCTGGGTATGATGCCGAGGCCTTCCTTAGACCCCTTCAAGTGATGATGCCTGCGACCGGCGGCGTTAGCCTGATCCGCGAAGGCGTGCTTTTCGCACGGATTCTCGCGCCTGATAGTTTTGACCTCCGCCGCGCGATGGTGCCTGTGATCCGGCACCTGCTCGGCGGCCCGCTTCCCAAGACATGGATGCTTTAAGATGCAATTGACCCCTCGTGAAAAAGACAAACTGCTTGTGGCAATGGCCGCTGAGGTTGCCCGGAAACGGCTGGCGCGTGGTGTGAAGCTGAACCACCCTGAAGCGATTGCTTTGATCACTGACGCGGTGGTGGAAGGCGCGCGCGATGGCCGCTCGGTCGCCGATATGATGCAGGCGGGTGGGCAGGTGATTACTCGCGATCAGTGCATGGAGGGTGTCCCCGAGATGATCCACGAAGTGCAGGTGGAGGCCACTTTTCCGGATGGGACCAAATTGGTGACTGTCCACAATCCAATTCGTTGATTTGAGTAAGTGAAGCAAAGCGGAAGGGAGTTCGCGATGATTCCAGGAGAAGTTATGACTGCAGAGGGCGAGATCGCCCTCAATACTGACCGAAAGGCTGTGACGCTCATGGTCTCCAATACCGGCGACCGCCCCGTCCAGGTCGGCAGCCATTACCATTTTGCTGAGGCCAACAGCGCGCTGGATTTTGATCGGGACGCCGCTCGCGGCTGTCGGCTGGACATTGCCGCAGGGACAGCTGTGCGGTTTGAGCCGGGTCAGCGGCGCGAGGTCAACGTGATCCCGCTCTCGGGGGGGCGCAAGGTTTATGGGTTTAATCAGGCTGTGATGGGAGAGCTGTGATGTTCCGGCTATTCACGCATCGCAATACCCCGCTGCATTACTGGGCGAACGCTATGGAAGTCGGCTACGTGATGGCGGAGGCGCAGGCCGTGATCGCCATGCGCCTCATGGGCATGGCTGGGGTCTGGTCGGTGACGCCGACCGAAGACGGGCGGATGATCTCGGAAAAGGTCTACGCAATGACAAAGGCTGCAACGGATTCGACGAAGGTCGCACTGCGCGGCGGCACCGCCGATCAGATCGCCGCGGCTGCCATCAAACCGGTGCGCCGCAAGACGCGATCCAATGCCCGGCGGCTCGGCAAGCGCGGTGTGAAAATCAAATGAGACTGACGATGGAGACCGCCTGATGGCCACTTCAATTTCCCGTGCCGATTATGCGGCAATGTATGGGCCGACGACGGGTGACAAGGTGCGCCTCGCGGATACCGACTTGATCATTGAGGTGGAGAAGGATTTCACCACTTACGGCGAGGAAGTGAAATTCGGCGGCGGCAAGGTGATCCGCGACGGGATGGGCCAAGGTCAGATGACCCGGGCCGAGGGCGCCGTGGATACGGTCATTACCAATGCGCTGATTGTGGATAATTCCGGCATCTATAAGGCTGACGTGGGCCTCAAAGACGGGCGTATTCATGCGATTGGCAAGGCGGGCAACCCCGATACGCAACCCGGTGTGACGATCCCGGTTGGGCCGGGGACGGAGGCGATTGCGGGCGAAGGTCAGATCCTCACCGCGGGCGGGTTTGACAGCCACATCCACTTCATCTGCCCGCAGCAGATTGAGGATGCCTTGCACTCTGGCGTGACCACAATGCTTGGCGGTGGTACGGGGCCTGCCCATGGGACGCTCGCGACAACCTGCACGCCGGGGCCTTGGCACATTGGCCGGATGATCCAGGCCGTCGATGGCGTGCCGATGAACATCGGGTTTGCGGGCAAGGGGAATGCGTCGCTGCCTGCGGCTTTGGTCGAACAGATCAACGCAGGTGCCTGCGCGATGAAGCTGCATGAGGATTGGGGGACGACGCCGGGGGCGATTGATACCTGCCTTGATGTGGCCGATCAGATGGACGTGCAGGTGATGATCCACACCGATACGCTCAACGAAAGCGGCTTTGTGGAAAATACGATCAAGGCCATGAAAGGCCGCACGATCCACGCTTTCCACACAGAGGGTGCGGGCGGCGGCCATGCGCCGGATATTATCAAGATCTGTGGTGAAGACTACGTTCTGCCGTCGTCGACCAACCCGACGCGGCCTTTCACGGTGAATACGGTGGAAGAGCACCTTGATATGTTGATGGTGTGCCACCACCTCGACAAGTCGATTCCCGAAGACGTGGCCTTCGCCGAAAGCCGGATCCGCCGCGAGACGATTGCCGCCGAAGACATCCTGCATGACATGGGCGCGTTCTCGATCATCGCGTCCGACAGTCAGGCGATGGGGCGCGTGGGCGAGGTGTTGATCCGCACGTGGCAAACTGCGGATAAGATGAAGAAGCAGCGCGGGCGGTTGAGCGAGGAGACGGGCGAGAACGACAACATGCGTGTCCGCCGCTACATCGCGAAATACACGATCAACCCTGCAATTGCGCATGGGATCAGCCATGAGATCGGCTCAATCGAAGTGGGCAAGCGGGCGGACCTGTGCTTGTGGGATACTGCGTTCTTTGGTGTGAAACCGGCGATGGTGTTGATGGCAGGCTCGATTGTCTGTAGCCAGATGGGTGATCCGAATGCCTCGATCCCCACGCCGCAGCCAGTCTATTCACGGCCCATGTTTGGGGCGATGGGGCGTGCGGTGGAGCATTCCGCCGTGACCTTCGTGAGTGCTGCTGCGGCGGCGAGTGATTTGCGCAGCCAATTGGGCGTGGCCAAGCAATTGGTCGCCGTGCAGAATACGCGCGACATTGGCAAGAAAGATCTGATCCTGAACAACGCGACGCCAGAGGTGGAGGTGAACCCGGAGACCTATGAAGTACGCGCGGATGGCGAGCTCTTGACCTGCGAACCGGCAGAGGTGCTGCCGATGGCGCAGCGGTACTTCTTATTCTAAGGTAACGTCATGCGTACCTTTATCATGACATCCCTCGGGCTCGCTGCGTTTCCGTTCGCGGTGCAAGCCGCTTGCCCAACTGCAGAAACGCTCACCAAGGGCGCGATTGTTTTCACTGTTGATGGCGAGGAAGAGGTTCATACGCGTGCACCCAACGGTGTCGTGACGATCCGCACCGAGGAAGACGCGGACGGTGTGGCCATTCAAACCATCGCGGCGCGCGGTATTCACGTGTTGCAGCTGGCGGATGTGGTCGATGGGAAGCTTGACTTCGACACGATCTGGCGCTTCGCCTTCACCGACCCGATTGAGCAGTTGCCTGCTCCCACACCGGGTGGATCCTGGCTCGGGAAGTCCACCAGCTATGTCGATCGTGTCGCGGAAGAGGAAGATATCCAGCACACATGGGGCCCGATGGAGGCTTTTACGATCGGATCCTGTACGTTTGATGCAATTCCGGTGCGCGCTGAGTTCGACGGGGAAGAGTATGACCACGTGGAAGACATGATCTACTTTCCGGAGCTCGATACGGGTATCCTGATCGGCTACAGCGATACCGAAGGCACCGATACCTACACTTACACCGATGTGCGCGCGCAATGACCTTGCCCCGCGCGATGGAAGTCATCCCGGGTGCTGGCACGGGTGAGACGACACTGACGCTCAGCTATGACGACCGTTTTTTGCGGCGCAAAGTGCTGGTCTGTGATGACGGGACGTCGGTGCTGCTCGACTTGGCGCAGACGACCTCTTTGAACGAGGGCGATGTTGTTGTCAGAGAGGATGGGCGCCGCATTGCTGTGCGGGCCGCGAAAGAGCCGTTGTTGCAGATCACCGCAGACCGGTTGTTGTCTGTCGTTTGGCACATCGGAAATCGCCATTGTCCATGTCAGATCGAAGAGGCACGGGTGTTGATCCAGCCGGATCACGTGCTGCGTGACCTGATGGTGCGCCTTGGTGCGACGGTGACCGAGGTGGAAGAACCGTTCTCACCCGAGGGTGGCGCTTACGGCCATGGGCGGACCCATGGCCACGATCATTCGCATCAGCATGGACCGGACCATGTGCATGGGCATCATCACCATGACTGATGCAGATGCCGTGCTGACGCTGGCGCAGTGGTTCTCGCCCAGTTTTCCCATCGGGGCGTTCAGCTATTCACATGGGCTTGAGACGGCAATTGCTGAGGGTCATGTGACCGATGCGCGGTCAGCTCAGGCGTGGATTGATGATATTCTGCGGCATGGGGCGGGACGCAATGATGCAATCTTGTTGGCGGCAGGGTTTGCGGCGGACGCAAGCACGCTGGCCTCCCATAATGCGCTCGCACGCGCATTGGCACCCTCGCAGGAGCGTTTGCTAGAGGCTGAGCAACAAGGCGCTGCCTTTGCCCGCACGATCCGGGAGGTCTGGGGCTATGACGTGCCGGACATGGTTTTGCCGCTGGCTGTGGGTGCTGCGGCGGCACACCACGGCCTGCCAGTCCAGCTGACAATTGAAACCTACCTGCACAGCTTTGCTGCCAATCTTGTCTCTGCCGCAGTCCGGTTGGTGCCGCTGGGCCAGACCGAAGGGCAGGCGGTGGTGTTGCAGTTGAAACCTGCGATTACTGAGATTGCGGCCACGGCGCTGACCCAAACCATCGACGACCTTGGTGCCGCGACATTTGCAGCCGACATCAGCGCAATGCGCCATGAAACCCAATATGCAAGGATCTTCCGCTCATGACCTCACCACATGGACCGCTTCGTGTTGGCATCGGTGGCCCGGTGGGTGCGGGCAAGACGACGCTGACGGCGCAACTGGCGCGCGCGTTAAAGGATCGCTGTGACTTGGCGGTGATCACCAACGATATCTATACGCAGGAAGATGCGGAAGCCTTGATGCGCATGCAGATCCTGCCGCAGGACCGCGTTTTGGGTGTCGAAACGGGTGGCTGCCCGCATACGGCGATCCGCGAAGATGCGTCGATCAACCTTGCGGCAGTGGACACGCTGAAAAAGCGGCACCCGCAGCTTGACCTCGTGTTAATTGAATCGGGCGGAGATAATCTTTCTGCAACTTTCAGCCCGGAGCTGGCGGATGTGACGATCTATGTGATCGATACCGCAGCGGGTGAGGAAATCCCCCGCAAGGGTGGGCCGGCGATCACGAAGTCGGATGTGCTGGTGATCAATAAGACGGATTTGGCACCCTACGTGGGTGCTTCGCTTGAGGTGATGCAGCGTGATTCCGACCGGATGCGCGGCACGCGGCCTTATGTTTTCGCGAGCCTGAAGTCTGGGCAGGGCGTTGAAAAAATCATCAGTCTGTTGGTTGAAATCGGGGGCCTTGCCCTCAAACCCGTTCCCGCCACAGCATCATCTTTGTGATGCTGCATTCGATGGTTAATGCATACGTGCGCCTGTGCATTGAGAGGCCATGCGCGCGTATCCGTTAAGGCGATTGTGGAAACATGATTGGATTATTTCGTCGGACACGGCGGGGGCGGCGATGGCTCAGCCTTCGATGCTTGCTGGGACGCCATGATTGGCGTGAAAGCACGAGTATGCCTGAGAAAATGTGCCGTCGCTGCGGGCTGCGTGTGCCAAACTAAACGGCGCATTGCCAGTTGTTTCACATCATGTCCGGGAAGGTCACCATGGTACTCCCTAGGGGAATCGAACCCCTCTTTCCAGGTTGAAAACCTGGCGTCCTAACCGATAGACGAAGGGAGCACGCTGGTGTGAGCGCTATTTAGGGAAAGCCACCCGATACCGCAAGCGGTTTTTTGGCGCGATCCGCGAAAATTATCCAGCCGGTGCTGCGTCTTCCAGCCGAAGTTGCGGATTGGTGCGACCCTGCCAAGAGTTCAGTTCCAGCCGCCCAGCGAGGTGAAAGCGGGCACCGTTGTGATTTAGCAGCAATGGGCCAAGTGGGCCGTCCATTGCACCGAAACTGATGGCGTCAATGCGCGCACCCAAACCGTCGCCAAAGGTGATCTTGAGGTGGTTTGCGCCGACCTGTTTGGCAAAGAGAATCTGGCAGTCTGCAAAGGCGAAACGGGGGGCAGGTGCACCGGCACCAAAGGGGCCCGCAGTCTCAA
Organism: Paracoccaceae bacterium; assembly: GCA_020628545.1. Taxonomy (GTDB): domain Bacteria; phylum Pseudomonadota; class Alphaproteobacteria; order Rhodobacterales; family Rhodobacteraceae; genus Yoonia. The sequence continues at coordinate 68,127 of JAHDEX010000007.1, forward strand.
GCTGGGTAATCAGCTCGACCGTTGCGGCACCGGGAAACAGCACGCCATCAAGCCGCAGATCGGATGGGCCGATACGGTCAGCGCCCTGTTTGGCCAGAAGTGCGCCGATGCGGGCCATTGCCTCATCCAGTTTGTCGCGGGCCACGGTCAGGCCAGCGGCCATCTTGTGGCCGCCCCCTTTGATCAGCAGCCCTTCGGCGGCAACTTTCTGGATGACGGCACCGAGGTCGATGCCCGAGACGGAGCGGCCGGAGCCTTTGCCTTCATCCCCATCCAGTCCAATGACGATGGCGGGGCGGTTGGTGGCTTCTTTCAGGCGGGAGGCGACGATGCCCACAACGCCCGGGTGCCAGCCTTCACCGGCGGCCCAGACCAAGGGTGCGTCGAAGCCGCGGTCTTCGGCTTGTTGCAAGGCCAGGTCACGGACGCGCGTTTCGACGTCGCGCCGTTCTGTGTTCAACTCATCAAGCCGGGCGGCCATGGCGTTGGCCTCGACAGGGTCGTCCGACGCGAGGAGTCGCGCGCCAAGGTCGGCTTTTCCGATGCGCCCGCCCGCGTTCACACGGGGCCCGAGCAGAAATCCGAGATGGTAGGAGGTGGGTGCCTGATCAAGTCCTGCGACATCGGCGAGGGCCGTCAGCCCAACCCGTTGGCGGCGCGCCATGACTGTGAGGCCTTGGCGGACAAGCGCGCGGTTCACGCCTATGAGCGGGGCGACATCGGCAACGGTGGCGAGAGCCACCAGATCCAAGAGCGCCATCAGGTCTGGGCCGCGTTGATTTGCGAGCTTCAGTTGGCGGTTCGCCTCGACCAGCATCAGGAAGACAACGGCAGCCGCACAGAGATGGGCAAGGTCGCCGCTTTCGTCTTGCCGGTTTGGGTTCACGACCGCGTGGCAGTCGGGCAAGGTTTCTGCCCCAAGGTGGTGATCGAGGACCACCACGTCGGCACCCTTGGCGGCAGCAATGGGACCATGGGAGAGCGTGCCGCAATCGACGCAGACGATCAGGTCATGGTCGCGGGCAAGCGCTGCCATCGCGGTTTCATTGGGCCCGTAACCTTCATCGATGCGGTCGGGAACATAGAGCGTGGCGCGACATCCCATGTCGCGCAGCCATGAGATCAGAAGCGCGGCAGAGGAACCACCATCGACATCGTAGTCTGCGAAAATGGCGATGCGCTCTCGGCCCGTCGCCGCCTGCACAAAACGCGCCGCTGCAACCTCCATATCCTTCAGGCTGCGCGGGTCGGGTAAAAGATCCCGCAGGGTCGGGGCGAGGTAGGCGCGCGCATCTTCGGGTGACACAGCCCGGCGGACCAATGTGCGGCACAGCGGGGCAGGCAGCCCGGTTGTTTGCACCATGGCTTGCGAGAGCCGGTCCTCTTCCGCAGACGGGCCAATCCACCGCCGCCCGGTGGCAGAGGCGGCAACGCCGAGAAACGCATCATCTTGTGGTCGATTCATGACGTCACACATAAAGAAGGGGCGCAGCCTTGGCCACGCCCCACATCTTCAATTAATCAGGTTACCTTGCGGATCAGCCTGTTGGATTGCGGTACTGCATGCGGCGCACAGAGCCGGTTTTGGACCGCATCAGGATCGTTTCAGCTGTCACAAAACCCACTTCGCGCTTGATGCCAGGCACCAGCGAGCCGTCGGTGACCCCAGTGGCCGCGAAGATCACATCGTTCGTGACCATATCGTCGCGGGTATAGACGCGGTCGAGGTTCTTGATCCCCGCCTTTGCCGCGCGGCCCTTTTCGTCGTCATTGCGGAATGTCAGGCGCCCAAAAATCTGCCCGCCCATGCATTTGAGCGCCGCTGCAGCGAGGACGCCTTCGGGCGCACCGCCGGACCCCATATACATGTCGATGCCGGTCTTTGCTGGCTCGGCGCAATGCATGACACCGGCAACGTCACCATCAGTGATCAGGCGGATTGCAGCGCCGGTTGAGCGGATGTCTTCAATCATCTGCTCGTGGCGCGGACGTTCCAGAACGCAGACCGTGATGTCGTTGGTGGAGCAACCTTTTGCAGCTGCAAGGTTGGATACGCGCTCGGCTGGCGACATGTCGAGTGTCACGACGCCGCTGCGATATCCCGGGCCAATGGCCAGTTTGTCCATGTAGACGTCCGGCGCGTGCAGCATTGAACCGCGCGGCCCCATGGCGATCACGGCGAGCGCGTTTGGCATGTCTTTGGCTGTCAGCGTGGTGCCTTCCAGTGGGTCCAGCGCGATGTCCACGCCGGGGCCGTTGCCAGTGCCGACCTCTTCGCCAATGTAAAGCATCGGCGCTTCGTCGCGCTCACCTTCACCGATGACCACGACGCCTGCGATGTCGAGGGCGTTCAGCTGGGTGCGCATCGCGTCAACCGCGGCTTGGTCAGCTGCTTTTTCGTCCCCGCGCCCAATCAAAGAGGCGCATGCGATTGCCGCAGCCTCAGACACGCGGGCCAAGCCCAGCGACAGTGCGCGGTCGTTAAAATCAACGGTGTTGGGCATTATTCAATCCTTCGTATGTTCAATGTCGGCTTAGGCAGGATGACGTTGAGGAACAACCTTGAGAGCGCTAACAGTTTCGAAAAAAGGGACAGTCTAGACCTTCTGCCCCGGATTTCATCGTGGCGTTAAACTTCTTCAATGCGTAGGGCGACGGGTGTGCCGTCGACAACATCCGTGTCGGCGAAGGCTGCAATCGCCTCGCTTAGTGCTGTGCGCGTGGTCTTGTGTGTCACGATGAGAACGGGTGCTGTATCGTCCGTGTGATCATACTGACGCATGCGGTGGATCGAGATCCCAGCTTCGCCTAAGATCTTGGCCACCTTGGCAAGTGCACCGGGTTTATCGACCAGTTGCAGACGCAGGTAGTAGGGCGCAGGGATCGCCGAGTGGGCGGCGCGCGCGGCACGCAGGCCGCTGGCAGGCTGGCCAAATGTGGACAACCGGAAACCCCGTGCGATGTCGAGAACATCCCCCATCACCGCGCTCGCGGTCGGGCCTTCACCCGCACCCGCGCCACGGAGCACGATTTGCCCGACGCTGTCACCTTCGAGCACAACCATGTTGGTGCCGCCCGCGAGCTGTCCAAGCGGCGATGTGTCGGGGACAAGGCAGGGGGCCATGCGCTGTTCCAATCCGCGCCCGCTCATTTGAGCAACGCCGAGAAGTTTGATCTTGTACCCCATATCAGCGGCTTGGTGGATGTCTTCAATTGTCACCGACCCGATGCCTTCGAGATCAACAGCATCAAAGTTGACCTGAGTCCCGAAAGCGATGGATGCCAGAAGCGCCAGTTTGTGTCCCGCGTCGATGCCGCCCACATCCAGTTCCGGGTCAGCTTCGAGGTAGCCAAGGTTGTTGGCTTCGTCGAAAACCTCCTGATAGCTCAGGCCCGCGTCCTCCATCCGGGTCAGGATGTAGTTACAGCTGCCATTCATCACCCCCATAATGCGGAGGATATCATTCCCGGCGAGGCCTTCTGTCAGCGCTTTCACCACCGGAATGCCGCCTGCCACAGCCGCCTCGAACCGGATCACCTGACCACCGCTTTCCGCTGCTTCGGCCAAGGCCTGACCGTGGATTGCAAGAAGGGCCTTGTTGGCGCTGACAACGTCTTTGCCTGCGGCGAGGGCCGCTTCTGTAGCGGCCTTTGCAGGACCTTCGGAGCCGCCCATCAGCTCAACAAAAACATCCACGTCCTTCCGTTTAGCAAGGGCAACCGGGTCGTCTTCCCAAGCGTAGTTGCTCAGGTCAACGCCACGGTCTTTCGACTTTGACCGGGCGGAGACAGCAGTGATTGTGATCGGGCGTCCTGACCGCGTTGCAAGCAGGTCGGCATGGTTTTGCACAATTTTCACGACCCCGGTGCCAACGGTTCCTAGTCCGGCAATGCCAAGGCGAAGTGGGGAAGTCATGCGGCTGCTCCGGTCGTGGTGGTCATGTCTTGAGGCTGTTATCGAATTCCAAACCTCACCGCAACGCGGCGCGCGTCACAGCTGCGTTCATCCTCTGACGTGTCGCATTATCGACGACCGGGCGCGACAATTGCGCGGCACGTGCCCGCAAGGCTGCGAGGCGTTGAGCAAAGGCAACTTCAGAGCGCGGCGTGATTTGCCCGAGACCGGCCGCCTGGGATTGGAGTTGCGACAGGGGGAGCAGGTTCGGATAGGTATCATGCCCGTCACCGGACAATTGCGAAGTGGGTAAGTCCGGCGCAGGTGCGCAGGCCAAAGCCAGACAAGCTGTTGCGGTGCTCAGAAGGGGGCGGAAGCGCATCTGTGGTCCCGGCATTGCGTTGCCGGCACCCTAATGGTCGCAACTTACAAGGTGCAACCCCTCAAGGCTGCCCATGCCTGACTGGATGGAGGGGTCAGCTCGAGTTTGTGCTACGCCGCTCTTCAAGTTCAAGAATTCTGGCTTCCAGTCCTTCGCGATCTTTAATGACGACCCTGCCTTTGGCGATTTGGATCACGTCGCGCTGCTTCAGCAAACTCAATTCTTTGTTGACGGTCTGGCGCGTGCAACCGACCGCTGTCGCAAGGTAGCTTTGACTTTGCCGGAAAGTGCTTGTTTCAGCGGCGAGGCGGCCAAGATAGCGGCAAATGCGCTGTTCGGCTGAGTAGTATTGGTCGATGGCTTTTGAGGCGTTGTCATGTTGCAGCGCAAGGAAGGCGAGGTTTGCAAAGTTGCGACGAAAGATCGGGTCGCTCATCGCGTCGCGAATGTCTTCCGGTTGCCAGGCAAGCGCGGTTGACCCTGCATGCAGGATACAATTTGCGGCGCACACACGCTCTGCGACAGCTTCAATCGCGCCAAGTGTCCGTCCGGGGCCGCCGTGCCCGATGATGGTGCGATAACCTTCCGGGCTCACGTAACTGATCTCAACTGTCCCCTCGACCATCAGGTACACACTGTTGCAAGGTTCGTCCTGTAGAAGGATCGGACGATCCTTGTCCGCCGCGACCACTTGGCACCTTTCCAAAAGGCTCTTTCGCATGTCTTCCGAAAGTCCGCTGAGGAGGACCGCGCTGTTCAGGCTGGAAAATTGGTCAATGGGTTTCAATGGCTTGCCCGCATTAGATTGAAAATCAAGTGGACGTTATGCGACGGTTACGGATGAAAAAAGTGTTGGTGTAAGCGGTTACAAAATATTTATTAGGCACGATAGCGAGGGAGATGCCTAATTTCTAAGCGCTAGCGCGTTAATTCAAACGAAAACAATTACGTAAACTACTTGACTACGTATGCATTATGGGGGTCGGTATGAGCCTTTGCCCGCCCAAAGAAACCATTTTACGCGGCGGAAGTTTACAAACCTACCCGTTCGTATCGGTGCGAGCGTTGGAATCGGCTTAACCAGCCTCTCAGACCCGTCCGGTGAAAAGAAGCGTTGGTGAAAGATATTCTTGACGGCTTCGCGCGCCCCGCATCTGATCTGACCGATCAAGGGGAAGGGCACTTACTATGCAAATTGGTTTCATTGGGTTGGGGAACGTCGGCGGAAAGCTGGCGGGCAGCCTTTTGCGCAATAAGATGGCGTTGCAGGTTTACGACCTCGACGAAACCCTCGTCGCGCGGTTCGAAGACCGGGGCGCGGTTGCAGCGGGATCACCTGCCACGATGATGGCCGCCTGTGATGTGGTGATCACTTGCCTGCCTTCCCCTGCCGCCTGTCGCGCAGTTGTGACGGAGATGCTGCCGCATGTCAGGCCCGGAAAGATCTGGATGGAAATGTCGACGACGGATGCGGACGAAATGATTGCTCTGTCTAAGAAGGTCATCGCCAAAGGCGGTGCGGCTGTTGAATGTCCTGTTTCGGGCGGATGTCACCGTGCAGATACCGGCAACATCAGCATCTTTGCAGGCTGCGAGCGCGCAACGTTTGAGCAAGTTCTGCCTATTCTGACCATTCTGGGACGACGGGTTTTGCATACGGGGCCGATCGGATCGGCGAGCCAGCTGAAGGTCATGACAAACTACCTCGCGACCGCAAACCTCTTGACGCTGTGTGAGGCGCTCGTGACGATGAAAGCTGCAGGCCTTGACCTCGCAACGACATATGAGGCGATCAAGATCAGCTCTGGCACGTCATTTGTGCACGAGACTGAAAGTCAGATGATCCTCAACGGGTGTCGCGACATCAATTTCACGATGGATCTGGTGAAAAAGGACATCGGATTGTTCCAAAGCCTTGCGCAGGCGCATGATGTTCCGCTGGAAATTAGTCCGCTGATGGTCTCTATCTTCGAGGATGGCATTGCGCGGTATGGCGAGCGTGCGCAATCAGACGAAATCATCCGCAGGCTGGAGGACGCGACCGGCCTGACAATCACGGCACCCGGTTTTCCGTCTGAAATGATCGACGATGAACCGGAAGAGCGTGGTTACGAAGTGCGCCCCCTGGGCGTCTGAGCTTTCTTTCTCGCATTGCGCGGGGTAGGGAACCGAAAGGTCGGGGCGGGGACAGCGGACGAGAATGAGAGACGATGGGGTCATTGCGGTTGTCGAGGCATCTTCCCTGCGCAGAGTGATGGGAGCGGGAGCGCTTTTTGGCCTTGGTGCGGTGCTACTCTATACGGTCTTCAGTGATCCGCCGGGAGCGGTGACAGCCACCTTCGGCATCATATTGGCGTTGGTCGTCGTTGCCATGGGCACCAAGATGTGGCGGGCGACCTCTGGTCGTGTGGAGCTACGCGAGGATGCGCTGGTCGACTCGCACGGCACAACCCTTGTACGGATTGACGAGATTGAAGGGGTGGACCGGGGTATTCTTGCGTTTAAGCCGTCGAATGGGTTTGTGCTGACACTCAAAAGCAAACAACCCCGGAGCTGGGCTCCGGGGTTGTGGTGGCGGTTAGGCCGTTATCTTGGTGTCGGTGGTGCTGTGTCAGCAGGGGAAACCAAATTTATGGCCGAACAGATTGCATTTCTGCTGTCCCAGCGATCCGACGTTCGAGGCGACTAGCACCGTGGCACAATCGTGTCGTCAGTCTCACTTGCGAGCCAGCACAGCTGCGGGACGAAGCGCGGAGCAGCGACCAGGAAGTTCTCGAAAGACGTCGAACTCTCGTCGTAACCGATTGAGTGCAGAGGCTCGTAGTCGACCCATGTCTCAACAAGAATGGCGCGCTGGCCCTTCTTCAACGTTGGAAGACGATCAGAAACCGCGTTGAGATCCGCATGTGTCAGTGCACCGTGGCTGCTGTCGTGCTTTGACCAGCGGACACGGTATTCACCTGCGCGTTGGTTCCACGTGAATGCGGTCAGACGATATTCTGGCGTTTCATCTGTTTCGATCATCGTGTCCATCAGGCCGGAAACGCCGGTCAGATAGGTTGGGGTGATCGGGTTTGTTTCACGGCTGACCATATCAGCGATAACCGTTGCGGCCCGTGTTGCCTGCGTCTTCGCTTTGAAGGCTGTGAAGAATGTAATCAGACCAAAGGTGATCACTGCAAGCAGCGGAACCATGAAGACCAGTTCGACGGATGCGTTACCGGTTTCGTCATCACGAAACGCTTTCACGCGGCTGCGGAGTGTTTGTGGAAAACGCATCATTTGTACGGCTCCAATACGAAGGATGAAGTTGCGACGAGGGCATAGGCGCCTTCGCTCTGCTTAGGTACGGAGGCCCCGATCTTTGCCGTTGGCAGGATTGGGTCGAACAATGAGCATGCACGCAGGATCATCAGTTCGTTGTTGCCACCGTTGGCCCAGTTGATCAGTGGCGTACCTGTTTCGGCACGGTCCACACAGTCAGGCTGGCTGTCCATCGGCGTGTAGTTCCGGATGTCGTTGCGGACCATTTCCAGCTTCAGCTGGTTTTCACAGTCCGGTATGATCATCGCGTTGTCGCAGATTGCGGTGCGCAGCGTGTCGTGATCAGGGTCTGGCAGCAGGCCAATCCGAACTTCACGAACGGTAACGTCAACACCGCGTTCAAGCATCATGTCCCGCAGGCCAATCATGCCGGTTTCGAAAGTTGCCGCAGCGAACAGGAAGGCTGTTGGCAGGGCAATGGCGAAGTCGACTGTCATGTTGCCGTCTTCTTCGCGACGGAATGCAGTACAGGCGTTTGCCAGTTTTTTCATGTACTTGTTCATTGTGTCAGCCTCAGGCTTGTCACCTGCTCAGCAATGGCTTCGAACACAGAGTTCAGGTCATCGCCGTTGGTGTTAAAGAAGTGGTTAATCGTTGTCGCACATTCTGACATCACGCGGGCACCGTCTTCTGGCGCTTCGAACGCAACGGCAAACACCTGGACGTTCTTTTCGCGTGCTGCGTCACAGCTGTCAGCAAGAAGTTGGTTACCCTTTGCGTTGTTGTAACGCACTTCTTTGAAGTCCCACTGGCTGTGGTAGCTGCTGTGGACGTTGTTGCTGTACCAGTACCGGAATGGATTGTTCGCCCAGTGGTGCGCATCGTTTGCGTCCTGGTAGAACTCATCCTTGATGTAGGTTGCGTCCGTGTTCTGACCGTCTGTCATCACAACAATCACTTTCGTGGTGTCGTACTGCGCATCTTCAGAGCTGAAGTTTGCGGGGCGGCCTGCAAAAGCTGGATCCAGATCAGGCGCAACCAGTGGGCGTGTTGATGGATCCAGCAGCGCGAGGCCCCACTTCATGCCGAGGAAGATCGACGTTTGCGTGGTTGGTTCCATCTGGCTGATTTGATTCAGCAGGTGAGCACGGTCCTGTGTCACGGCAGAGATCTGCTCGAAGGAGCGAGGTGCACACATTGGATCGTTCAATGTGCTACCGGATGACCAGTGGTCCATAAACTGACCCTGCTGATACGTCTTGGACATATCGATGCCCGGCTCAGCGAAGTCACCGTCTTCAAACTCAACGCAGTATGCATAGTCATGCAACTGGTTTGTGTTCATCCGGCTGAAGATGTTTGGGCCGACATTCACGTGCTGTGCGTAAGGAACCAGCGAGATCGACACGCGATCTGCGTTGCTGTCTTGCAGAGCGGTGTTCACGAAGGTTGTGGCCGCTTCTTGCAGCGCTTCCATCTTCGTTAGGCCAGTCGCGTTACCATCGGCGTCATAAGTTGGGTGACGCATGGAGCCGGAGATGTCGAGAACCAGAGAGATTTCGACGTTACCAACACCTTGTGTCGCAACTGAGCGGGCGCCTGCGTCCAAGCTCTCGATGCCGGCGAGCTTCAAGAAGAAGGTGTTCATCGGGCGAGTCACATTGACCTCAACCGTGCGGTTGTTGATCGTCTCGGTAACGATGGCATCGCCGTCGAGATACTGATCAAGGTTTGCCTTTTCGAAGAAATCACGAACTTTGCCGACACCTTCGCCTGGGTTTGTGAACTCCAGGTTCGCCGCAGCCAGTGCCGCGCGGTCAGCCGTGTCTTGCAGCAAGGCACGTTCGCTTTCAAATCGCATGAAGTCGACGGACATCCCGCCGAGTACAAGCATCAGTGGAACGAGAAACACACCCATAGTGGTGAGGTTTCCGTCCTCGTTTTTCCGGAACTCGTCCATCGGTTCTTGCCGATTGGCGAGGAACCTGCGGAACTCGCAAGTCAATCTATGGCGCATAATCGTCTTCCCTGGTTTACGCACGTAACCTGCAGCAACCCCCCGGCCGCACACCTGTGCAAATACAATCGGCTCCCGTTTTACCCGCCGACTTTTGTTTGAAATGTGGCGAACATCGCAAAAACCGTGCACAAATCGCTCGGATTGCAGCTTGATTTTTCTAAAAATGAATAAAAACAAAACGTTAACGTGTGCCACAAGTGTGTCATAAATGCTGAAAGTGTCCTTGTCGGCGGATATCCACTTTTCGGGCTTGGAAACGGTCTTTCGGGGCTTGGCGGATTGTTCACGCAGGTGCAGGAATCTCGACTTCGGATGAGAGAATCACCGCCGATGAGTCACATGCGGATTGGCTCGACTCTGCCGGTCACAGACACGATAATGCCATGATGAGTTTGCCACCGGGATTTTTGGATGAATTGCGCACGCGTCTGTCGCTCGGACAGGTCGTTGGACGCAAGGTGATGTGGGATCCGCGCAAATCGAACCAAGGGAAGGGCGACCTTTGGGCACCGTGTCCGTTCCATCAGGAGAAGACTGCAAGCTTCCATGTCGATGATCGTAAAGGGTTTTATTACTGCTTCGGCTGCCACGCCAAAGGCGACGCAATCAACTTTGTGATCGAAACCGAAAATGTGTCCTTTATAGAAGCCGTGAAAATTTTGGCGGATGAAGCGGGCATGCCGATGCCTGAACGCGATCCGCGCGCTCAGGAAAAAGCTGATCTGCGCAGCGAACTGACCGACGTGATGGAGCAGGCGGTGCAGTGGCACAAGCTTCAGCTGAAAACCGCTGCCGCGGGGCCTGCGCGCGACTACTTGGAAACGCGCGGATTATCGCCGGACGCCATTGCGCGGTGGGAAATTGGCTTTGCCCCGGAACGCGGTGGTGTGATGGCGCAACTGACGGGAAAAGGTGTCGCGCAAGAGAAGGTGATTGCCGCCGGGCTCGCCGCCGAAAGTGATCGTGGCGGATCTCCCTATGACCGGTTTCGCAACCGGATCATGTTCCCGATCCGCGATGGGCGCGGCAAGGCGATAGGCTTTGGTGGGCGCGCGATGGATCCGAACCATCCCGCCAAATACTACAATTCGCCTGAAACGCCGCTCTTCGATAAAGGGCGATCACTCTATAACCACGCGCCCGCGCGTGAGGCGGCAGGCAAAGGCCAGCCACTGATCGTCGCGGAAGGTTATATGGACGTGATCGCGCTGTCCGAGGCGGGGTTTCAGGCGACGGTTGCACCGCTGGGGACCGCGATTACAGAAGATCAGCTGCGGCTTTTGTGGCGGATCTCGCCCGAGCCGATCATCGCATTGGATGGCGATACGGCAGGACTGCGAGCGGCGATGCGGATGATCGATATTGCGCTGCCACTGCTTGAAGCCGGTCAATCACTGCGCTTTGCCCTGATGCCGGAGGGGCTGGACCCCGATGACCTGATCAAGCAGCAAGGCAGGCAGGCGATGCAGGGCCTCATCGATGCGGCCATTCCGATGGTGCAATTGCTTTGGCAGCGGGAAACTGACGGGAAAGTTTTTGACAGCCCGGAACGGAAAGCGGCGTTGGACAAGGCGTTGCGCGACAAAATCAAACTGATCAAAGATCCATCGATCCGTAGCCACTATGGTCAAGCGATCAAGGACATGCGGTGGGAGTTGTTCCGCGCCCGCAAACCTAACCCCGCGCAAACACAAAAGCGCCAAACACGCGGTGGCCCAGCAACGTGGCGGCAATCGAAGGCGCCGCTGGCCAGTAACAAGTCGTCCATGCTGGGGGCAGGGGCCGCGAAAACTGACCACATGCTCGAAAGTGCAATCCTCGCGACGTTGATTGCGACGCCAGCGGTTGTGGACGCGTTTGAAGTGCAGATCGATCAGATGGACTGTCAGGACCCCGATCATGCCGTGTTGCGCGATGCGGTCCTGCGGTTGTCGGGCGCACAAGATATTCGTGAGGCTTTGAATAAAAGTGTCGGAATCGCGCCACTTGAAAACCTCATGGCGCAACCTCATGTGAAAATCCATCCGGCGGTGCGCCGTGCCGGAGATCTCGAATTCGCGACAGCCTGCCTGACCACTGACTTCAAACGCCTTTTTGCGCAACGAAGCTATGGCAAGGAACTGGACGAAGGCATGGACGAGTTGCAGGGCCAGGCTGACGAAAGCCTGACTTGGCGGCTCGCTCAGGCGGCGCGGATGATGGATACATCGGTGCGTGAGGCGCAGGATGAGACGACAGACTTTGAAAAAGCCGACAACGGCACCATGTTAAACAAAGAAGAGAAGTCAGCCTTTGATCAGCTTCTTGAGACGATCAAGGCAGGCAAGCCGACAAAGTAGCAGTTTGGACAACAGTCCAGCGCACAGGAAGCAACAGAGACGTTTAATCGCAGGTGATGTGCTTGCGAATCAGCTGATTCCCAAGTTGATTCGTTCAAAACCGAATCATGCGAATCACCACTGAGGGCTGAACGCCCACGACCCCCGCGAAGGAGCGACGTGAATGGCCGCCAAGGATACCAACGATCAGAAGGATCGCGATCAGGAGGACGGCACACTGGACATGAGCCAGGCCGCCGTCAAAAAGATGATCGCCGATGCGCGCGAACGTGGATACATCACTTACGACCAACTGAACGCGGTACTGCCGCCTGATCAGGTCTCGTCTGACCAAATCGAAGACGTGATGTCGATGTTGTCCGAGATGGGCATTCAGGTCACCGAAGACGAGGAAAGCGAAGAGGCCGAACAGGGCTCGCGCGAGGTTGCGACCGTTGCTGGCAACCGTGAAGTTGCCCTTGGTGGGGCAGAGCAGGAAAAGCTCGACCGCACGGATGACCCGGTCCGCATGTACTTGCGGGAGATGGGCAGCGTAGAACTGCTGTCCCGCGAAGGCGAGATTGCGATTGCGAAACGCATTGAGGCTGGCCGCAACACGATGATCCTCGGGCTGTGTGAAAGCCCGCTGACCTTCCAGGCGATTACGATCTGGCGCGACGAACTTCTCAACGAAGACATTCTACTGCGCGACGTGATCGACCTTGAGACCACCTTCGGCAATCAGATGGGTGAAGACGGCGTGGAAGAGGTCGCTGTTGTGTCCCCCGGTGCGGGACCGGCCAAGTCTGAGGGTGAGCAGGCTGAAGAACTCGACGCTGACGGCAATCCGATTGTCAAAGACGACGATGACGATGACGACGATCAGGCCAACATGTCGCTGGCCGCGATGGAAGCCGCGCTGAAGCCGCGCGTGCTTGAGACGCTTGAGATCATCGCACGCGACTTTGCCACGCTGTCTGACATGCAAGATGCGCGGATGTCGGCGACGCTGAACGAAGACAGCTCTTTCTCTTCCAAGGAAGAAGACAAGTATCAGGCACTGCGGGCCGAGATTGTGGAGTTGGTGAATTCACTTCACCTACATAACAACCGGATCGAAGCGCTGATCGACCAGCTTTATGGCATCAACCGCCGGATCATGCAGATAGACAGCGCGATGGTGAAGCTGGCGGACCAGGCGCGGATCAACCGCCGTGAGTTTATCGATGCTTACCGTGGACGTGAATTGGACCCGAACTGGCTTGAAGAAATGAGCCAGAAGTCGGGTCGTGGCTGGCAGATGCTGATCGAACGCTCCACCGACAAGATCGAAGGTCTGCGCGGTGATATGGCGCAGGTTGGACAGTATGTCGGCGTCGACATCCCCGAATTCCGCCGCATCGTACAGCAGGTGCAAAAAGGTGAGAAAGAAGCCCGGCAGGCCAAGAAAGAAATGGTCGAGGCGAACCTGCGCCTCGTGATTTCGATTGCGAAAAAGTACACGAACCGCGGCCTGCAATTCCTTGATCTTATTCAGGAAGGGAACATCGGCCTCATGAAGGCCGTGGATAAATTCGAATACCGCCGCGGCTATAAATTCTCCACCTACGCGACATGGTGGATCCGTCAGGCGATCACCCGCTCCATTGCTGATCAGGCCCGCACGATCCGGATCCCGGTCCATATGATCGAAACGATCAACAAGCTGGTCCGCACTGGTCGCCAGATGCTGCACGAGATTGGCCGGGAGCCGACACCAGAGGAACTTGCAGAGAAACTGCAGATGCCTTTGGAAAAGGTCCGCAAGGTGATGAAGATCGCCAAGGAACCGATTTCGCTGGAGACGCCGATTGGCGACGAGGAGGACTCACAGCTCGGCGATTTCATCGAGGACAAGAACGCGATCTTGCCTTTGGACAGCGCCATTCAGGAGAACCTGAAAGAGACGACGACCCGCGTGCTGGCATCGCTCACGCCGCGTGAGGAACGTGTCCTGCGGATGCGTTTCGGTATCGGCATGAACACCGACCACACGTTGGAAGAAGTGGGGCAGCAGTTCAGCGTGACGCGTGAGCGTATTCGTCAGATCGAAGCGAAAGCGCTGCGCAAGCTCAAGCACCCAAGCCGGTCGCGGAAGCTGCGATCGTTCCTGGATCAGTGATAGGACGGGTCGCGGACCTGACCGCTGAAGTTCAGCAGGTTTTGGGCGACCGCGACCTAATCGTTTTTGACGGCGAGTGCGTTCTTTGCTCTGGCTTCTTCCGCTTCATGCTGAAAAAGGACCGCAAAGAACGCTTTTCGTTTGCCCTGGCGCAATCTGAGCTGGGAGAGCAGATTTACGCCGCGCTTGGCCTGAACACCCGCGATTTTGAGACGAATGTTGTCATCGTAAACGGCTGCATCTACGGGCAATTGGGCGCGTTTGCCGCGGCAATGTCGGCTATTGGATTGCCGTGGCGAGCGTTGGGTGTCATTTCCGTTGTTCCCCACCGCATAGGCGATCCGATCTATCACCTGATTGCGCGTAATCGCTATCGGATCTTTGGTCGCTACGACACGTGTCTACTTCCGTCGCCGGAAACACGATCTCGCTTCATCGACACTGGATGGGCGGCGGCGGCGTGACAACCGCGCCGTTGGCAATTGTGCTCGCTGACAAAGCGAGCAGTTTGTCGCCGATGATCCGCGATCTGCATCTGGGGAATGCAACCCGGCGTTTTGCCGGACAGGTTACCGTGAAAGCCGGGGCAGGGTTGGCGCGTTTTGCAGCCAAGCTGGCCGGGTTCCCGCAACCGATGCAGGATGCACCATTCAGACTTGAGATTGCTGCCGATGACAGGGGAGAGCGCTGGACGCGTTGGTTTGGACCTTGCACCACGACATCCACCCTGCGCGCGACAGCTGATGGGCTGGAAGAACGATTCGGGCCAATCACCACCGTCTTGCAACCGGCGGTGAAGCAGGACGGAAGATTGTCTTTCACCACGGGCGCCGCGCGCTTTCTGATCGTCCCGCTGCCGCAATGGCTCGCCCCTCAAGGACGGGTCGCGATCTGGGAGCGGGAGGACCGCTACCACTTTGACATCACTGGCGACTTACCTGCCTTTGGTCGGGCCATTCGCTATGTGGGGTGGTTGGCGCCAGAGGCGGCTTGAACCTAACGCGGTGCTGGGCCACTCTTGTATCAAGTACGCACAAACGGAGCATGTCATGTCACTCCTCTCGCGCCTTTTTGGTGGCGGCAACACGCCAGAACCTCCGCAGGGCGAAGACTACGAAGGCTTCACGATCAAGCCAGAGCCGATGCCCGACGGTGGGAAGTTTCGCCTCGCGGCGCGGATTACGCGTGAAGTAAACGGCGAGTTGAAAGAACATTATCTGATCCGTGCGGATACGCTGGACAGTAAGCAGGCTGCCGACGAAGCCGCGATCGCCAAGGCCAAGCAGATGATCGACCAGATGGGTCTGCGCGTTTTCGACTGATCCCCAAGATGCAACAGACAACCTTCGAAATCGCAACACGCGGACCGGGGCTCTATGAGTTCACGCGCGACGTTGCTGCCTGGGTCAGCGGGACGGGCCTTCTGACTCTGATGATCCAACACACATCCGCCAGCATCGTCATTCAGGAGAATGCGGATCCGGAGGTGCAAACCGACCTGCAGAACTATTTCCACCGGCTGGTGCCACCCACGACGGACCCTTCGATGTCCTATCTGACCCATACCTACGAGGGGCCGGATGACATGCCGGCCCATATCAAAGCCGCAATGCTACCCACCCACTTGGCGATCCCCGTGACAGATGGACAGCTGCAGCTTGGGACCTGGCAGGGGATCTACGTCTTTGAACACCGTGATCGCCCTCATCACCGCCGGGTCATCGCGCATCTTTCCAACTAGGAAATGTTACAATCGTTCACGGGGCGCGCCGCGCGCCTGAAGAGCGTGTGAGGTCAGGTTTCACGTAATTGCCAGCGCGCCGGTTTCTCGGTCAGGTAGTGCGTGAAAGGACTCACCATGACCCGCTTGAACATCACATCCGCTTCGACACGTCTGACTTTGTCACTGGCGCCAGCATTGCGATGTGATGCGAACATGCACGACAAAGGCCAAGCGTATGCGATCCTCAGCAGTCTGTTTCCCGCACAGATGATGGCACCTTCCGCCGCGAAGCGCGTCGTCTGACACAGCGCTTTTGATACGCAATTTCCCCTGAAGTTCACTCTTTCTTAGAGGTCCGGCGCTTAGATGCAGGCACCGCGCGTAAGGCGCGATCGTCAACCGAATGGATGAAGTCTGCGCATGTCTTCGGACCCAGAAACCTACAAACTCCCCGCTGACCCGCGCGCCAATGCCTGCGGCGCCTTTTTTGACGCGCTGAAGGCGCGACGTGGCACGCGAATTGTGGTGGATGCATCCGCAGTCGAACGGATCGATACGCTTGTTGCGCAAGTCTTAATGATTGGGAAGCGCACTTGGGCCGCCGATGATGTGCCATTCACGCTGCTCGACCCGTCAGAAACCGTCACAGCAGCGCTGAAAAGTCTTGGGCTGGCGGACGAACTGCTTTCAGAAGGGACCCTGCATGTCGATTAAAGTGTTGGCCATTGATGACTCTCGCACGATCCGGCACCTTTTATCTGTCACGCTGGGCGATGCCGGTTTCAACGTCGAAACTGCTGACGATGGGGTTTTGGGGGTTGAGGCCTTTCAAGATGCCGATGCAGATGTCGTGATCACGGACATCAATATGCCGAACATGGATGGGTTTGGCGTGATCGAGTCGATCCGCGGCGGGCAGGTGAACAACCGCGTTCCCATTCTCGTCCTCACAACGGAAAGCGGGGATGATCTGAAAGCGCGTGCCCGGCAAGCAGGCGCGACCGGCTGGATCGTGAAGCCGTTCGACGATGTCTCACTCATTTCAGCGCTCAAGCGTGTGACGGGAGCCGCGGCATGAGCGGCAACTCAATTCGCGATATCTTCTTCCAGGAATGTGAAGACCTGAGTGATGCGTTGACCGACGGCCTGAATGAGATGGCCGACGGGACAGGCGACAGTGAGACGGTGAACGCTGTCTTTAGGGCCGTTCACTCAATTAAAGGATCCGGCGGCGCGTTCGGGCTTGAGGACCTCGTTGGGTTCGCACACAAGTTTGAAACCGTGCTTGATGCCGTGCGGTCGCATGAGCTGCAAGCAGACGACAATCTCATGCCTATCCTGCTGCGCTCCGGCGATGTTTTGATCGACTTGATTGAAGCGGCGCGCATGGAAACGGAGATCAATCAGGAAGCGGTTGATACAACGCTGGCCGCCTTGGCAGAGTTTCTCCCTGATGAGGATCAGGAGCCCGAGGAGGAGTTCTCGTTTCAGCCGATGGTTCTGGCAATCCCGGATGTCGCCGTCAGCGGCGCCGAAGAGGATACACAGGCAGGCTTTCGCATCAGTTTCACGCCTGCACGCGCGTTTTATGAGGTCGGGAATGATCCGCTCCATCTTATTGCCGCGCTTGGTGACCTCGGTTCACTGGAGGTGATCGCTGATCTTTCCCAGATCCCCGATGACATCGACAACAGCGACTGGGAAAACGGATATCTTTCGTGGGATATCAAACTTGAAACGCCCGCGACCGATGAAACCGTCAAAGCTGTCTTTGGTTTTGTCGAAGACCTTTGCACCGTCTCGGTCCATCCAATGGGCACAAACGGTGAGGTGCTGCGCACTACAACGCCTGAAGCGGCAGTAGCGGCTATCCCCGAAAACGGGGCTGGTGAACCACCATCACCTGAGGCACCGTCAAAACAGGACTCTGAGGGGGACAAGTCGTCTGGACCCCCCGAAGATCCAGCGAAGACTGCAGCGAAGCCCGCAAAAGGCCCTGTCAAATCCCCCCCGTCCGCCGCGGCGCGCGAAGCAAAAGCGACCTTGCGCGTCGATCTTGAACGGGTCGATCGACTGATCAACGCGGTTGGAGAACTGATCATCAACCAATCCGTCATCGCACAGCGGATCGAAGATGCGGGTCTTGGGAAATCTGATGATATCCAAGTTGATCTCGAAGATTACAAACACCTCGCGCGGGAAATCCAGGAAGGGGTGATGGCGATCCGTGCCCAACCCGTAAAGCCGCTTTTCCAACGTATGGCGCGTATTGTCCGTGAGGTCACCGCAGCAACCGGCAAGAAAGTGCAATTCGTTACCGTTGGCGAAGGCACCGAGGTCGACAAGACGCTTGTTGAGCGTTTGAGCGACCCGCTCACGCATATGATCCGCAATGCGATTGATCATGGGATTGAGGAAAGCGAAACCCGCGTCCGCGCAGGTAAGGACCCTGAAGGGGTCATTCAACTTTCGGCCGAGCATCGCTCTGGCAACGTGTTGATCGAAATCATGGATGACGGGGCTGGTCTCAATCGTGATCGGATCAAAGCCATTGCGGTTGAGAAGGGCATCGTGGCTGAGGATGCAGATCTCAGCGTCACCGAAATTGACCAGCTGCTCTTCGCGCCAGGCTTTTCAACCGCAAAAGAAGTGACCAACCTGTCCGGACGTGGCGTGGGGATGGATGTGGTCAAGACCGCGATCACGTCGCTTGGCGGTCGCATCGGGATCAGCAGCTCTCCGGGGCAGGGATCAACATTCTCGATCACGCTTCCGCTGACCCTTGCTGTGATGGATGGTATGGTCGTCACAGTTGCTGACCAGACGATGGTTATCCCAATCGCCAGCGTTTCAGAGACGATCCGACCCCGCAAAGAAGATATCTTCATGCTCGGCGTGGAACACCCGGTCCTGCAAATTCGCGGTGAATACATTCCCATTGTGGATCTTGGGACAGCACTCGGGCACCCCGCGCGGGATATTCCATTGGAAAACCGGGTCTTTTTGCTCGTCCGGACTGAAAAAATCAGTCAGTGCGCGATAGCGGTGGATGGCATCTCTGATCAGCGTCAAGTCGTCATCAAGAGCCTTGAAGGCGACTATGGCAAGATCACTGGAATCTCGGCCGCAACCATACTTGGCGATGGCAAGATTGCTTTGATCGTCGATCCTGATGGCATCGCAAGCGCGGTTTCCGCGGCACCAATGTCGCAGCTGCCCGCGCAACCATCTTCACCACTGACGGAGCCTGCACATGTATGATGAGACCAAAGCTGTCGCTGATGACGGTGCCGTCTTCGAGTTTATTTCGCTCTACGTCGGAGAGCAGAGCTTTTGCATTGAACTCAACCGCATCCGCGAAATTCGGCGGTGGGAACCTGTCACAATGCTTCCGCATTCGCCGCCGTTTGTTCTTGGTGTCGTCAACCTGCGCGGTGCGGTCATTCCCATCATCGATCTTGCAAGCAAACTGGGGTTCCCGCCTTTTGAACCCACGAAGCGCAATGTGATCATCATCTGTAACCTCGGCGAACAGGTGATTGGGCTGCTTGTGGAGTCAGTTTCAGAAATCCTCACCGTCGATCTGTCAGAAATGCAGGAGGCGCCGCGCATCAAGGAAGACGCCAACAACACCGCAATCTGCGGAGTGATCTCAATCAAGGACGACATGACGCGCGTCATCGATCTTGAAGCGATGATGGGCATTGGTGAGGAGCCTGCCCTCAATGAGTGACCGGCATCGCACACTGGCGTCCGATCTGACCTTCACCGAAGCGGATTTTCGGCAAATTGCCCGACACGCGTCGCAGCAATATGGACTGAATATCAAAATTGAAAAGAAGGGGTTGATCTACGCGCGTCTGGCCCGTCGCATCCGGACACTGGGGCTGCCCGATTTCAAAGCTTATTGCGACCTGGCAACCGGACCAAGAGCGGCCTCCGAGGCGGAAGAGCTTCTATCGGCGCTCACAACCAATGTGTCGTCTTTTTACCGGGAACGGCATCATTTTGATGCTTTGAAGGCGACTGTCTTACCGGCACTGCGTGAAAAAATGCTGAGTGGGGCGGGCATTCGCATCTGGTCGGCGGGGTGTTCTGCCGGGCAAGAACCGTACTCTATCGCGGCGACCATCAAAGGGTGTTGGCCAGACCTAAAGTCGAATGCGGTCACGATTTTAGGATCGGATGTTGACGGACGCATCTTGGAAAAGGCGCAGGCCGGCACCTACCGGGCGACCGAAGTGGCTTCTCTCAAGCCCGACGAGAAAGACTTGCTGTTCGAGCCGGGAACCCGAGGTAGCGATGTTGTCTACGTGCGCCCGGAACTGAAGGAGATGGTTCGGTTTGAGCGCATCAATCTTGTCGATGAATGGCGGCACGCGGCCCCTTTCGACATCATTTTTTGCCGAAACGTTGTGATCTACTTCGAACGCAGCACGCAACACAAACTTTGGCAAAGGTTTCGCGACAGTCTTGCGCCACAGGGTCACCTTTTCATTGGCCACTCTGAGCGTCTCACCGGACCGGCAGAAGCACAGTTTCGCAGTACCGGCATCACATCGTTTGAAAAATTGGCGCCATAAGGCACCAGCAAGAAAGGACCAAAATGGCGCTCAAGGATAACCTGAAAGTCTTAGTTGTGGATGATATGCCGACCAGTCGCGGTCTCATTGTTCAAGCGCTTGAAGAAATGAAGGTGTGGAACAATTCGACCGAAAATAATGGACAGACGGCGATGGAGCGGCTCGCGAAGGAGCCTGCACATCTGATTTTGTCCGACATGAACATGCCGGTCATGGATGGCCTCGAATTGCTGCGCAATCTCAGGGCGAACCGCGCGACAAAAGGTGTCGGATTCATCCTGATCACTGGGAAACCCACGCCTGATCTTGTGGCGAAAGGCCGGTCGCTTGGCATGAACAATATGATCAAAAAGCCCTTCACCACGCCGCAACTTAAGGCCTGCATCGAGCAAGTGGTGGGCCCACTTGGATAGTCACGCCAACCAGACGAAAATCGCCGTTCAGGTTCTGCTAAAGAACATCTGCGGCGAACTTTTCGCGCTTGGCGCCCGCCTGCAAGACGTTGAGCGGACGATTTTTTCTATCGAGACGGCGGAAGAACTGCGGACGAATTTGGTTGGATTGCAAGATATGGATCTCATCATTCAACAGTTGAACGATTTGGGGCGTGCCATCCGCGTTGCGTCACATGCTGATCTTGATGAACTGATGCTTCCTGCGGCAGCGCTTGGCGAGACATTACATCTGGCGGAATTACGACGTCGCTTGATGGGATTGTCAGAGGAGAGAGTATTGTCGGCACCAATGGCAGATGCGGACGTCCAACTTTTCTAAACGGCAATTGCCAAGTTGATAGGCGCAGAACGACGCTTCTGAACCGAAAGCAGCAAGTCATAGGTACGGCTGAAGAAAGGGCCTCTGAATGTCAGTCGAAACAGCGAAGGTCATCAGCGTGATCCAGGGTGAATTCGCGGTTTCCGCAGACCCCACGGCGTGCATGTCAACCGTCCTGGGGTCTTGCATTGCTGCCTGCCTTTACGATCCAACCAATAAAGTTGGCGGAATGAACCATTTCCTGCTGCCAGAGGCGCGCAATGGCGATAGTCAGCATGTCAAATACGGCGCGCATCTGATGGAATTGTTGATCAATGACCTTCTCAAGATGGGCGCGCAGCGTGATCGTCTTCGGGTGAAGCTCGCAGGGGGCGGCAAGATGAGCCAATTCTTGGGTTCCGTGGGCGAGAAAAACATTGAGTTTGTCCAAAAGTATCTCGCAAATGAAGGTATTCCGATTGACTGGCAAAGTCTCGGAGGGAGGCAGGCAAGACGGATCCATTTCTACCCGACAACCGGTCGGCTGACAGAGAAGTTCGTCCAAGCCCCGAAAGGCATTGAAGCCTCCGAAAAAGGCGCGCGCGCGCCCAGGCGACCTGCGAGTTCCGGTGTGGAATTGTTCTAAAGCGCTCTTTTCACTCACAACTCTGTGCAACACTGCTCACGCCACTGTGCATCAATGTGCTTCACAACAAGCGGAGCAGGGGTAGCGCGATGGGTGTTCGGGTTACATATGTTGATCACCAACCCCGCAACTGGATGTCGACCATGACCCGCTTCACACTCGCATTGATCACACTGACCGCCGCCACACCGGCGTTCGCCAACTACGGCGACCTGGAGATGAACATCGATGAGCTGTCTCCGCAGGTTGCCATGATTTCACAGCCTTTGCTGACACCGTCGTACGTTGTCGCGACCGAGGACACCTGCACTTTGCCGTCCGACCATATCGTGTCGGTTCCGGTCACTTTCACAAGTGAAACCACCACAGAGATGGCGTGCCTGACCACGGAATAGTCCCTTCCGAAACAACATAAGGCGGTCCCAAATGTGGGCTACCCAAAGTTTTGCGCGTCCCCTATAGTCGCTGTAGGTAAGTGGGCAGAAAGTCCCACCCATGGCAGCTAACGAGGACGAAGATGCGGTGCCCCTTTTGCGGAAACGTAGATACACAGGTTAAAGATTCACGCCCCGCCGAGGACCACGTCGCGATCAGACGTCGCCGCTTTTGCCCGGCGTGTGCCGGCCGGTTTACGACCTACGAACGTGTGCAGCTGCGCGATCTCGTTGTAATCAAGTCCAACGGACGCCGCGAGGATTTTGACCGCGACAAGCTCGAACGGTCGATCCGCATTTCGCTTCAGAAACGCCCAGTTGAACCCGAGCGGATGGATCAGATGATCAGCGGGATTGTGCGCCGTTTGGAAAGCATGGGTGAAACGGACATTCCATCGACGACCATCGGCGAGATTGTCATGGAAAGCCTCGCGCGGATCGACACCGTCGCTTATGTCCGATTTGCGAGTGTCTATAAGAATTTCCAAGCAGCCGATGACTTTGACAAGTTTGTCAGTGAGCTACGGCCCGATCCCAAAATCGAGACGTGACAGGTCCATCAGACCGCCATTACATGCGGCTTGCGCTGACTTTGGGTCGGCGCGGTCTTGGTCAGGTGTGGCCGAACCCCGCGGTCGGATGTGTGATCGTGAAAGACGGACGCATTCTCGGTCGCGGCTGGACGGCTGTCGGTGGTCGTCCGCACGCTGAGACCCAGGCGCTGGCGCAGGCAGGGCCTGCCGCAAAAGGGGCCACGGTTTATGTGACGCTCGAGCCATGTGCGCACACGGGTCAGACCCCGCCCTGTGCGCAGGCGCTGATCAATGCAGACGTGGCCCGTGTTGTAGTTGCGTGCGACGACCCGGATCCGCGCGTGAATGGCGGCGGGATCGCGATGCTGCGCGCGTCTGGGATGGCGGTCACGACGGGGGTCGAAGAGTCCACGGCGCGGGCTGATCATGCGGGCTTTCTCTCGCGGATCACACGCAATCGGCCGTTTGTAACGCTAAAGCTTGCGACATCGCTGGACGGGCGGATCGCGACCCAGACGGGGGAAAGCCAGTGGATTACAGGACCTGATGCGCGCCGGGCGGTTCACGCCCTCAGAGCGACCCACGACGCGGTCATGGTCGGCGCGGGCACCGTGCGTGCGGACAATCCACAACTGACCGTGCGCGGCATGGGCCAGCGGCGTCAGCCAGTACGTGTGGTTTTGAGTACGGGGGCGGATCTGCCCATGGACGCGTCCTTGTTCCAAACTGCCGATGCGGTGCCGGTGTGGATGTGTCACGGCGCTGACGCTGACGTTTCGCGGTATTTGAGCCAGGGCATCGATAGTGTGCCGTGCGCTTTAACTGCCGGGCAGGTTGATATGGTCGCTGCACTGAAAGCTTTGGCGGACAGCGGGATTACGCGCCTCTTTTGCGAAGGCGGCAGCGCCGTCGCAGGGAGTTTGTTGCGATCTGGCTTGGTTGATCGCCTGGAACTTTTTCAGGCGGGAAAGCTGATCGGCGGAGACGGGCTCGCGGCGCTTGGTAGTCTCGGCGTTTCGGCCCTCAGTGATGCGCATGCATTTGTGCGTGTTGCGGACCGCGCTGTGGGCGCTGATCTCTGGACCTCATGGGACAGGGCGACCTAGCGCCATAGGTGGGCGTAGCTTGCAAACGCGCCTTGCAGTTTTGCCAAAAGGCGATTGCCCTTGGTCGGTGCGGGAATATCGCCGTTTTGCAGGCGATCAATGGCAACCTCAACAGGGCAGGCAAGACCGGTCACAGGATCAAAGTAGCGCGGATATGCAATGAGCGTGGCGTGGGTGAGGGCGACAATGTCGGGGCGTGCCGCGCGGCGCGGACATGGCTTTCCGCGATCATCTGTGAGCCCCCAACCCGCGTAGAAGGGTGTGCCAAAACAGGTCACGCTGGTATTGCGGATTAAGGCCTCAAAGCCGAGAAGGGACGTCATCGTCCACACTTCATCGGCGGCTGAAATTGCAGCGATTGGGTCAACGTCGTTCAGAATAATATCTGCGAAGCGTTCCACGTCGTTGACCGCACCATCGCGCAGGCCGGCTTCCACATCGGGATGCGGCTTATACATAATCGTCGCGGCGGGGTTGGCGGCACGCGTCGCTGCAAGCAGCATACGATTGGTGCAAATCTCGCCCGCGCCGAGGGCGATGGAGGCGTCATCCTCGACTTGTCCTGGTACGAGAATGCGTCGCCCTGCAGGAAGCCCGGATGGAAGTTCGCCTTTGTTGAGGTTGTACTTTGACACCGCGTGGGCCTGAAGCCGTCGGATCAAGCGCTCGGCCCGTGCGCGCTGCGGTTGGCTGAGGTTTTCCGATGCGGAAATGATCTCTTCCAACCGGCTGGGTCGGGTCGGGTCATAGTAGATACCCAGGTCGTCACAGACGAGAGAGAGGGGCGGGACGAGGTCGGCCCCGAGGCCACGGGACCGCAAGAAGCCGTCTTCGATACGCACGGCACCTTCGGGTGCTGCGTCTGCTTTGCTGGCCCACACCATGGCGCGGCGTTTCTCGTTCACATCGGCTGCGGTTGATTTGAAAGCGACTGGTTTGATTTGACCGAACACTGCCTGTAACGGTTTGCGCTTCCACAGCCGCATCCCGTAGGCGTCCCAGCCCGCACGGTCTTCACGCCAGGCACGGGATTGGGCCGCGAGCGTTGCGATGACATCTTCGATTTCACAAAGCCTGTCGCGGTAGGGATCGTACCACTTTGGATAGAGGATCATCGCAGCCGCAAAAAGTTGCGCGCGTGTCAACGTTCTCTGGCGTCGATCCAGTGGCTTGCGGTCGTCACTGAGGCCCCAGCCAATGTAAAACGGCTGCCCAAAGACAACGGGCTTATGCCCCATCAGGATCGCTTCAAACCCGACTTGCGACGACACGGTGTAGACGGCAATGGCCCCTTCCAGCAGGGCGTATGGCGACCGTGGCGTGTCGTCCAATGTGACGCGCCCAATGCAATCACCCTCGGAAAAGTAGCCCTTTCGATGTCCGGCTTGAGTTTCGGGATGGGTTTTCACGATGAT
The DNA here is from genome assembly GCA_020628545.1 of Paracoccaceae bacterium. Classification (GTDB taxonomy): domain Bacteria; phylum Pseudomonadota; class Alphaproteobacteria; order Rhodobacterales; family Rhodobacteraceae; genus Yoonia. The sequence continues at coordinate 93,360 of JAHDEX010000007.1, forward strand.
GCGTGCGTTCGGATGCTCTTCCTGCGCGAAATAAAGCATCTCACGGAAGGTATTCAGGTCAGCACCGCTCGCCGTGACAGAGGCATCTTTGCGGGTCTGGTCGATGACAAGCACATATCCCGCCTCTGGGGCAGGGACGGTTGGGTCAAAGGCATTGTATTTGGAAAGGTGGAGGTCCTGCAGTTGCTGCATCGCGTCTCGCGCGCGGTTGAGCAGGGCGAAATCGTCGAGCGGATGCGTCGCAAGCAGTTTTTCCAAGTCAGACGGTGTGCTCGGGTCGAAATGCACACCGCTGGTATCAATTTGCAGGCCAAGCGGTGGGGACCCGTCGCGCCCTGGCAGGACGGATCGCAGGAATGCATCCTCGACCCTGACGACGTCCGCATCGGTCATTTCCGCAACCGCCTCACCGCGATGCGCTGTTGGAGAATTGCCCCAGACGCCAATCACATCGTCCGCGCCCGGCTTGCCGACTTTGATGTCATACCCCGCGAGCGTCATAATCCGACGGACCTGCGTTTGGGTCAGAAATCCACCGTTGAAAACGTAAAGCCGCCGCAAAGGGGAGTCCTCTGCGGCGGGCATGCGTCCTGTGTCGGACGTGTTCACGTTAGTTCAGGCCAGAGACAGTCGTATCCAGGGCACGCACAGCGCCCAGCGAACCTGTCAGGGCCGCAATTGTCTTGTTGAACTGGCTGTATGGTGCCTCGGTCACGAAGACGGTGTCTTCGTCACGGATTGCGAAATCGCGGGCCATAAAGATGCCATTTGGCCGTGTCAAATCAAGGACATAGACCACACGTTGTGTGCCGATCAGATCGGTCCGGCCGGTCAGACGGTTCGCGATCTCCTGCGGTTCGTTGCGGAAGACAAAGACACCTGTTGGATCGGCGAGGGTCGACGACAAACCGCCAACCTGGGCAATCGCTTCAATGGCCGAGATCGACTGGCTTTCGAAAGTCACCTCGTTCTGGCGGCCTGTCGCACCCAGCGCGGTGAAGCTGCGGGTGTCGGCTTCGACAAACACGCGATCGCCGCTGCGCAATGCAATGTCATGGCCGGGGTGATCGTAGAGGTCTTCAAACCAGATGGACCCGGAATGGCTGCCACGGACCACGGTCACCTGCGCTGTTTCAGGCTCAATCGCGATGCCGCCCGCGGCGGCGAGCATTGTGGCCAAGGTGCGTGTCGGACGCTCGATCGGGTAGACGCCTTGTGCACCTACGGCACCTGCCACAGCAACGGTCGCGCCGTCACCGGCAAGGCGGCGCACCTGGACCTGTGGGTCAGGTGTTTGATCGGCGAGTTTGTTGCTGATGATGCGGCGAATGGCTTCGGGAGAGTTGCCCGCAGCACGAATACGGCCCGCGTACGGCACGAAAATGAAGCCGGAGCCATCAACCTGAACTTCTTCCAGTACGGTCGCGTTTTGCCCAGTTGGGACAAGCAGACCGTCGTCCACGTTTTCCCATATTGTCAGCGCCAGTACGTCACCCGGTGCAATCGTGTCAGAGCCGAGGGTCGCCGCATTGCGGAACCCGGCCGAGAAACCAAGGGCAGGTGTCACAGAGGCGATGGCGTTCACACGGTCATCGACGGTCAGGATGAAAGCATCACCTTGTTCGAGGACGCTGCCAGAAAAAATTTGGGACTTGTTAGGTCCTGAGCTTGGGACGCCACAGGCAGCAACTGCGCCTAGAGTCACGACGATGGCCACGCCTTTTGCAAGGCGCAATGTCAGGGTTTTCACTGCTGGTCTCCTCGACCTTATGTTCTGCCTCAGGGTATTCTTTTGTCTGAAGGCTAGGGGATAAGGGCGAAAATTCCTAGCAGACGGACAGGTTTACGCCGCAATGCTGTCACAAACTGTGACTTTTGCGCAGCGATGGTGTCTGGTGCAACAAGGTCTAGTGCGACTTAGTTCACGACCCGCAAGGGTTGGCGCGGCGGAACTTTGCCCGCCTTGAGCGCATCATAGGGGTCTTCCTCAGCCAGCATCATATCCACGACTTCGCGTAGCAACTGGCGCCGTCCCCGCGATGAATAAAACCCGCCGGGAACTTGTGAGGTTTCCAACAGGAAGCGCCGAAAATCCTTGTATGCTTTGCTGTCGGGCCTATCCGGGTTGGCGAAGAATGCCGGGAGCGGCTGTTCGGAAACGAACTCCGGTTTGGCATAGACGGCGTCTCCGAATACCTTCAGCGGAATGCCGCGCCACAGGACCTGCTGGCCAGCGGTTGAATTGACGGTGACAGCGGTGCGGGCTTGATCGAGAAGCCGGGCCAGCTTGCCCCCGCGGACGTAATGGACGCGCCCAGAAACGCCATGTCGTTGTGCGGCGTTGCGGATCAAGCGCCGCACCGGTGAGCGGTCGTTTTCTAACGGGTGCGCCTTGAAGACGAGGTGGTGATGCTTCGGCGCCCCGAGAGCGAACCCTTCCATCACGATGTCGATGAACTCATCCATCCGCGAGAAGGGGGAATGTGCCTGGAAGCTGGCGTCATGTTCCAACTGCATCAGGACGAGGTGATACGGAAACCCGCCGAGCCTGATCCGACGCGTGGCGAGCATGCGATCAATCGCGATGAGCGGCATGAGAATCAGGCGTTTGGAATAAAGCAGTGCCTCTGTCGTGACCGGCAATTCGCGATGGCGCGTAAAGTTACGGAACTTACTGTTCAAGAACATCACAAACCAATGATAGACGGCGCCGTAGAAGACGTGTTCGCGCATATCGCCCCAATGAGCAGGGGGTGTCGGCACCTCAAGATCGGATCGCGCGAGCAGTTTTTGCATCGTCGCGACATCAAGGCTCATCAGGCGGGAGTGACCGTTGCTGCCGCCCCGCTCGTAACTAACCCAGTAGGGACGCATGTAGCCTTCTTCAAAGACATGCACGGTCACACCACGATGTTCGGCGATGGTGATGGCTTTTGCGTGAATCGGGCGAATATCACCATAAAGCACAACATCGGTGATATGACGCTCTGTCAGAAGGTGATCAAAAGTTTCCGGCCAGTCATCTGCCGTGCCATAAAATGGCACAAATCCCGGTTTTCCAAACCAGAATGCGCGGTCACCAGCGTTGAACCCGACGCGGGATACTGCGCAGCCTGCGGTGCGCAACATGTCACCCAAATGCGCAAAGAAAGGCCCGTGGGGCCCCTGCAGGAAAAGGAAGTGGCGTTGGTCTGGCGAAATCACACGGAACACTTAGTACAGATACGTTTCGGTTGATATAATGCGCGGTGTCTCTGGCGAAAATATGGCTTGCGGCCTTGATCCCGCATCAGATCGCCGTTGTCACCCGTGCGACCCAGCGATAGGTCTGGTTTGAATCGAAAAGAGGCACTTATGTTCACCGGCATCATCACTGACATCGGCACAGTTCTGGAGGTTGAACAGCGCGGCGATCTGCGTGCGCGGATCGGCACCTCCTATGATCCTGCGACAATCGACATCGGCGCGTCGATTGCCTGCGACGGCGTCTGTTTGACGGTCATCGCATTGGGGTCGGAGCCGCAGAACTGGTTCGACGTTGAAATCTCTGCAGAAAGCGTTGGTTTGACCAATATCGGGCGGCAAACGTGGTCGGCAGGGCGGCGTATCAACCTTGAACGCGCACTGAAGGTCGGGGACGAGTTGGGCGGGCATATCGTCTCTGGTCATGTTGACGGCGTGGCCGAGGTGACCTCTGTCCGTGACGAAGGCGACAGCACGCGCGTCACCTTCAAGGCGCCTGACGATCTGGCAAAGTTTATCGCCCCCAAGGGGTCGGTCACGCTCAATGGTACATCCTTGACCGTGAATGAAGTGGACGGGGCCACTTTTGGCGTCAATTTTATCCCACATACGAAGGTTGCAACGACGTGGGGTGATGTGCGCGAGGGCGACGCGGTCAATCTTGAGATCGACACAATGGCTCGCTATGTCGCGCGGCTTCGCGAGTACGGATGACGGCGGTTATTGGCCATAACAACGGTCCGACGCTTGAAGGTGGCAGATCGTGGCGGACCTATACCTGGCGCAAGGCACGTGCAGATCTGTTGCCACAGCTACCGCTTGAAGTCGTCCGGCTCCGCGTGAAGCGTGCCAAAGCGCTGGGACTGCCTTACAAAACCTACGCTGGCATCCGTGCGAGTACGGGGCACGACCTCGTGGGTTTTCTGTTCTCCAGCAATGCTTTGGGTGTCTACCGGGTTGGCCAGCAGGCACCCGTTTTGGTAACGGACAAGCTCTCTGATTTAAAGGCCTGCCTGCGCATTGGTCTTGTCCATCAGCTGATTGATCTTTCCGGGATCTCCGTGCTCGACCGGATCGCGGATGCACCGCATCCCCATCTGTCCTGGTCGGATACGCGCGACCACGTGAAGGCCATCATCCACGCCACAGGCAAACCGGCGGACAGGTTTGTTCTGGTGGGTGAGACGATGTTTGAACGCGACTGGGCAGAAGCCGCGCAAACCGCAGGTTATCTTTCGGGTGCTCGCTATTTCAATCACCCTTGATGCGTTGTTTTGTGACGTCATGACGGTCTTTCCAAACATGGGGCGCTGGTCTATCCCGGCCACAACGCAATGAGGACCCGCCATGAACGCCAACTTTGAAAAGCCGGGACCGGTCGAGGAAGACTGGAAAGACGCGATTTCGTCGGTTGAGGACATCATCGAAGATGCCCGTAACGGACGGATGTTCATCCTTGTCGACCACGAAGATCGCGAGAACGAAGGCGACTTGGTGATCCCGGCGCAGATGGCGACACCTGATGCGATCAACTTCATGGCAACGCACGGGCGCGGGTTGATTTGTCTGACGCTACCATCAGACCGCATTGATGCGCTGGGCTTGCCGCTGATGTCGTCGCAGAACTCCTCCCGCCACGAGACGGCATTCACCGTCTCGATCGAAGCACGCGAGGGTGTGACGACGGGGATTTCCGCACACGACCGCGCCCGGACCGTGGCGGTCGCAATCGACGCGAGCAAAGGGGCCGCGGATATTGCAACGCCCGGTCATGTCTTCCCTTTGCGCGCCCGTGATGGCGGCGTGCTTGTCCGGGCAGGGCATACGGAAGCGGCTGTCGATATTTCGCGCCTGGCGGGTCTGAACCCGTCTGGTGTGATCTGCGAGATCATGAAGGAAGATGGCGAGATGGCCCGTTTGCCGGATCTCGTTGCCTTTGCGCAGTTGCACAACCTGAAGATCGGAACGATTTCCGACCTGATTGCCTATCGCCGTCGCCACGACAACCTTGTCAAAGTGCGCGAGCAAGAGGTCATCACCTCCGAATTCGGAGGTGAGTGGGACATGAAGATCTATACCGATGAGGCGCATGGGGATGAACATATCGTTCTGACGAAAGGAAACATCACCACCGACGCGCCTGTTCTTGTGCGGATGCACGCGATGGACCCAATGTTGGACATCATCGGCACGGGCCCCAAAGGCCGCGCAGCAGAGTTCAATCACGCGATGGAGGTTGTCGCGGCCGAGGGGCGCGGAGTTGTGGTGCTTTTGCGTGATACGTCGATGAAACTCGACGTCGCTGATGAAGTCTCACCCAAGACGCTGCGCCAATACGGTCTCGGCGCGCAAATACTGAGCTCGCTGGGCTTGTCTCAGATCGAACTTCTGACAAATTCTCCCACGCCAAAGATCGTGGGGCTTGAGGCCTACGGCCTTGAAATCATTGGCACACGCAAAATTTCGGAGCTTGGATAATGGCCGGTCCCCCGCATTACATCATGCCGCTGCCGGAGTTTGAGAAGCCGGTGAAAGTGCTGATCGTTGCCTCGCCCTACTACAAAGACCTCAGCGATATGCAGATCGCTGGTGCCGTTGCAGAGTTGGAAAAGGCAGGCGCGACCCATGACATTGCGCATGTCCCTGGTGCATTGGAGATTCCAACCGCCATCGGCATCGCAGAGCGAATGAGCAACTTTGACGGCTACGTCGCGCTCGGTTGTGTGATCCGGGGGGAGACGACGCACTACGACACGGTGTGCAACGATAGTTCGCGCGCCATACAGTTGCTGGGCCTTCAAGGACTTTGCATTGGGAACGGCATTCTGACGGTCGAGAATTACGACCAAGCCGAAGTCCGCGCCGATCCTGACCAGCAGAATAAAGGTGGTGGGGCAGCCGCCGCGGCCTTGCACCTGATCGCACTCAGCCGTAGATGGGGCCGTCCCGACAAAGGTGTTGGGTTCACCTCCGAGATTCTTCTCGCCCAATCAGGCAACTCCACTGCATGACCACGCTGTCGAATAACCAAATCCGTAAGATGAAATCGGCGGCTCGGCTTTATGCCGTCCAAGCACTGTTTCAGATGGAGGCCTCCGGCCAAACGGTCGAGCAGGTGATGCGGGAGTTTGAAGATCACCGCTTTGGCGCCGTTTATGACGGTGACGAGATGCAGGAGGGCGATGTTGAGACCTTCCGTGCCTTGATGGATCGCGCAGTCGACGAACAGGCCGCGATTGATCAGATGACCGACCGCGCGCTTGTTGCAAAGTGGCCTATCGCGCGCATTGATCCCACCTTGCGGGCCCTTTTTCGGGCGGCTGGTGCAGAGCTTTTGGCGAAACAAACACCACCAAAAGTGGTGATTGTGGAATTCGTCGGCGTGGCGGAAGCGTTCTTTCCGGACGGAAAAGAGCCGAAATTCGTGAACGCGGTGGTTGATCACATGGCGCGCGAAGCGCAGCCGAACGCCTTCAGCTAACGCGCATTTTTACCAAAATTCCTAGTTCGCGGATGCCATGCAAACGCTCGCGTCCGCGGGCAGTGTCACTTTCGCGGTGCCTGCGGCATCAAAGGTGCCTTTCAGAACACGATCGCTGAGCGCCACCCTGATCGATGCGCCTGCGATGTGCGACGGTGTAAATGTCATTCCTGCACCTTGGCCGTGTGTATCGCTCAGTTGAGCAGACAGGTTCAGAAATTCACCTCGGGGGAGATCACGGACGAGAACCTGCAGGCGTTTATCGCCGTCGCGAACAGGGCTAAGGGCGCCATAACCGCTTATGATTTCAACGGGTTGATGGGCTGACGTACCTTTGCTGGCATCGAAGATCAGATCGCCCGCAGACCCCGCAAGGTCAAGCATGACGATAGTATTGGACAAGTCGCAACCATTCGCCTCAAAGGAGATCTGGTCGCTTGGCGTGCTACCGGCGAATTTCACGATGAGATCCTGCGCAGCAACAGGTGCTGCCAAAGCAAGTAGTGCAAATATCAGGGCAGTCTTTTTCATTGAAATAGCCTTTCTGGCGATACTCTTTACTTAGGAACGCCTGATTGCGCTTTCCACTCTGGACAGAAAAATCGCTGAAATGTGTTCGATCTTTCAATCCCCGGAACCCACGCAGCGTTAACCGCTTCGTGAGGCATTTATGCGAAATTCGCGTTAACGCGATCAGGATTGGAGATTATTATGCGCAAATTGTGGCACGTTGCAATTGTTTTGGCGGCCATTCATGGTCCATCTGTGGTTGTGGCCGATGGCGTCAATGCGGGACTGCAGGACCCTCTGGTCGTCCCATCAACCAGTCCAACCGCCCTGACCAACGGCACCACAACCGTCATCGTCGGCAGTAATGCATCAGGGCGCCCGGGTGTGTCGCCAGATCAGATTTACGGCTATGACGTCAACATCGCCTACGATCATGTCGTTGTGGGAATGGCGGTCTTGGGCGGTATTTTTCTGATGACAGAATGGATGGACGCGCGTTGATCACCCGATGAACAGGCAGTTGGCCACTGCGGCTGGTAAGGGCACCTTGGCGACGCCGTCATTCGCAAAAGTGCCAACCGTTTGGTCGTCAGCAACTTGCAAAACTGCCGTTGCACCTGCGACCTCATTTTGGGCGACGTGGATCTCGGGGCCAAATCTGCCGCGCTCGGTATCATCGACGTCCATCTTCAGCACAATGGGATTGTCGCGGTCGAGGGTCGCGATCAAGAGGATGAGTTGTTGATCGCCGTCGGTCACCGGCAGAAGTGTGGCCAGCCCCTCGTGCAGTTCTGCGGGCATCGGGTCTTGCGTACCGCGTCCACCGTATTCTGTGTCGATCAGGACACCGGCGACCGATGTTGTCAGGTCGATCGTCATCGTCGCGCCTGAAATGGCGCAGGTATCAGTTGTGATAGTGAATGAATCCCACGGGTTGCCGTCCCCAAAGGTCACCGTGATATCTGCGGACGCGCTGTGCGCCGATAGACCGGTGAGGAGCAAGAAGGGTCTGAACATGACATTTCCCTTCATAAGCAAAAGGGTGGCGAGAACCGCAGCAACCGTAGGGGGTTTATTCCCGAGGACCTGTATATACAGGTGGGCGCCAGATAACTGAACCAGGGCTCAGACAGAGCCAGCTCCCTCGGATTTGCTTAAGGCCACTGGAATGTAACCGCCCTGAACACGAGAAGAGCAGAAGCTCGCCAAGCCCGTAGGTAAGGCGCGGGATGCCCCGCGACAAGGGCATGACAGAGATTTGCTAAACGGCATGGGGTCGCAGGCGGTCAACTTCCGGGCGATAAGGCTGTGCAGTGGGCGGAAGCTGCGGAACGATCACCGCCTCCTCATAGTGTAATTGCCGCCACAAGACCGGTAAAATTTCTCGCAAAGCTGCCGTGATAGAAGGGGCGGGTGCCGGCGTGTCGTGACGGATCAAGGCATGCAGTTTGGGAAGATTGTAGTAGGGCACCATCGTGAACATGTGATGTTCAAGGTGATAGTTCATGTTGAGGTAAATGAACCGGCTGACCGGGTTCATCATGACGGTGCGCGTATTTAGCCGGTGATCGGTTACGTTTTCCGCAAGTGCCAAATGCTGCAAAAGTCCTGTCATCACATGGTGCCAGGCCCCGTAAAGGCGCGGCAGGCCGATTAGCATCAGCGGGATCCAAGAGCCGAACGCGATGGCTGCAAGGACCGTCGCGGCATAGATCGCAAGCCATACGCGCGCCGTCCAAAAGACCTGCGGACGATCGGTCTCGCGCACGTACATGGCTTCTTCGGGATGCAGTTGGCCGGAGGCATGCAAGACCATGCGGCGCATCAGGTGGATCGTGTCGAGAAGCCCAAAGAGGTTGAGACAGACCTTGAGCAGATCGGGCGGTCGCATCGCAACAATCTCCGGGTCGCGCCCGACGATCACGGTATCTGTGTGGTGCCGCACATGGCTCGCCCGCCAGACCGCCGGATTGCGCATCAGCATGAAACTCGCCAGTTGGTAGACGACCGCATTCATCCAGGGCGTCGCGAAAGCGGTACGATGCCCACACTCATGCCATCGCGAATCCGAGGCAGAGCCGTAGAGGACGCCGTAGGCCAGCCAGAACGGTACAGACCAAGCCGTGGGCCAAAGCGCAATGCCCACAGCTGCGAAGAAAACCATCAGCCCTAGCCAAAGCACGGTCTCGCGCAGGGCAATTTTGTCGGACTTCACCATCAATGCCCGAATGTCAGACGGCTCAACTGGTGAGCGATACCAATTCGGCGAAGCCAAGCCCGCATCCTCTGCGGCGGCATCTGTGCGTGATGTCAGTGTGTAGTCCCTTGCCATAACAGCAGCTTAGTCTGTTAACGGGAGCAGGGTCAAAACCTTCTGTTTACGCGAAGGCTTGATTTTTGTTCACGTATTGTTCATGTTTTGAAAATGCCAGATGATATGCTCATTCCGTCCTTGATGCCCGGCCAACTGCTTGCCCGGGGCGTTTCGCGTCACATGCGCAGTCACGACTTCGTCACGGTGGAAGAACTGACACCGACGTCAGGCTTGCGCGTTGACGTCATGGCCCTCGGGCCGAAGTCGGAGATTTGGGTGATCGAATGCAAATCCTCCCGGGCTGACTTCCAATCCGACCACAAATGGCAGGGTTATCTTGAGTGGTGTGACAGGTTTTTCTGGGCGGTCGACACGGACTTTCCAACGGAGTTGCTACCGGATGAAACTGGTCTGATCATCGCGGACGGCTATGACGCAGAGATCATTCGGATGGGCCCGGAAACGAA
>JAHDEX010000058.1 GCA_020628545.1 Paracoccaceae bacterium
CTTGCGGCGCCAGAACCTAAATCTGGTGCGTCTACCAATTTCGCCACACCCGCGATGATCAAAAGGGGCAGGTTTTTCAGGGCCTGCCCCTTTTGTTTGGCGCTCTGTATCAAAGCTCTGCACAGGATGCGAGCGGAAAAATCATCCAAAAATGGACCATCTCGGAACGCATTGTTGCCGCATTTGCGACCGACACATGGCAGCATCAAGAAAAGCATGCGGGGAAAATGCAATGCGCCTTGGAACAAACGAATTTGCAGCATCAGAAGCGGTCACAGCGCCGGCGGTCAAAGGCATTTGTGGTGGCACCACGGTTCTGACGCTGAAAGGCGAAATGTCTGTCGAGCAGATTCTCCCCGGCGATCGTGTGATCACCCGCGACAGTGGCACCGCTGTTGTGAAAGACGTGTTGGCCCAAAAGGTCAGCCTCGCACCAATCCGCATCAAGGCCGGATCATTGGGCCACACCCGTCCCGACCGGGACATGATTGTTACGCCCGATGCCCAGATCTATATCCGCGATTGGCGGGCACAGGCTCTGTTTGGCAAACCTGCTGCGGCTGTGAGTGCGGCCCGTCTGATTGATGGTGAGTTTCTGGCACAGGACGAGACGGTTGAGATGACGGTCTACACCCTCATCTGCGACCGCGAGCATATCATCTATGCTGATGGCATTGAGATGATCACCGGCGCGTAAAGCGCCTCATTCCCAAGACAACTGGCGCGGCCCCACCGCGCCATTTTTCGTTTTCAGAGGCCCATTTTGCGGAAAACCTGCGGCAATTGCTCTGGTAGGTCCTCAGCGATAAGGCCAGGGCCAAAGTTGAGCGCGCATTCGGTATGCACCCACGCGCCCGTCTCGGACGCCTGCATCGGTGGAAAGCCCCGCGCCATCAGCCCGGTGATGAAGCCTGCGAGCACGTCGCCTGACCCTGCAGTGGCGAGCCAAGGTGCGGAGCGCTCATATACTGAGGCGTTGATACTGCATCGCCCGCTCGGGTCCGCGATGACGGTGTCCGGGCCCTTGAAGAGCACAACGCACCCTGCCCGTTTGGCGGCGTCGCGCGTGGCATCGACTTTGGAATAGGCTGGCCCCTTGGTGGCAGGCGCGTCGAGTTTGGCGGCGATGTCAGGGAAGAGTCGTCTGAACTCGCCTGTGTGTGGGGTGAGGACGCAATTGTCGTGGAGTTGGGCAAAGAGTGTGTTGTCTTGTGAGAGTAGCGTCAGCGCGTCGGCATCAAGCACGACGGGGAGTCGGGGTGAACCCCGACCTACGTCTTTCACTTGCGCTGCGAGCGCCGCGGCGACAAGCCCGGCTTCCCGGGTGCCAAGGCCCATCCCCGGTCCAATGCAAAGCGCGTTGAGGCGTTTGTCTTGCAGCAATTCTGTCAGCGCATCGCCATCCGTCACCCTCTGTAGCATGATTGCATTCAGCTGTGCCGCATTCTCGATCAGCGCGGCAGGTGGGCACCCAACCGTCACGGCCCCCGCCCCGACCCGAAGCGCGCCCCGTGCCGCCAAGCGCGCCGCACCGCCTTTGCCGACGCCGCCGGAAAGGATGAGGGCATGGCCGTGGGAGTATTTGTGGCCGTCCTTTTTCGCCGGGACCTCTGCGTCCACCCCGGATCGAATTTCCAGAACGTCTGACACAACAGGACGATCGGCAAGACCGATATCAACGACGCGCAGATGCCCGGACTTTTGCGGCCCATATTCTAGATAGTGACCCCTCTTCGGACGGTGAAACGTCACTGTCAGGTCGCTTCGGATGGCACTGCCTAGAACGCGGCCGCTGTCGCTACAGATACCGGTCGGTGTGTCGATGGCAACGATGGGGACACTCCAGTTCTGCATGCGTTCACGCGCATCGGCCAGAATTGAAAAAACGCCTCTAAAGGGGCGCGTTAACCCGGTTCCGAAAAGCGCATCTACAATGACATCGCAGGTATCAATCGCCAGACTGTCGTCAGCCAGCGGCGGCGGGTCGACCGTCCGCACGACTACCTCCCCCATCTCCCCCCACCGCTCATAATTCGCCCTTGCATCCGGCGGCAGCTTTCCGGCATCCCCATACAGAAACACCTCCACACCCCACCTGGCCTCCTTCAACAACCGCGCAACAACAAACCCGTCACCACCATTGTTCCCCGGACCACAGAGCACGACAGCGCGCCGCGCCGTTTCTTCATCTGGCCCTAACAACTCCGGGGGTGAGGCGCCAGCCGAGGGGGCAGCGCCCCCTGACCCGCTCGCCGCAGGCGCCAGCTCCGGCCATTCCTCAAAAATCGCCTCCACGACACCCCGCCCGGCCCGCTCCATCAGCTCAAGCCCGGTGACCTCACCACTCTCGATCGCGGCTTGTTCGATGGCGCGCATTTGGGCGGCGGTCAGCAGTTCGGTCATTTCTTCAGCACCCTGACTTCTTATTCAGCACTTTTTTGCGTCACATTGCCTAAATTTTAGGCACACATATTTGAAAGCCTTTCCAGCCCCCGCGCAAACTTCGCCATTGAATTGTTCCTGCGCAACAGAAATGGTCTCACCCAGGATGAATAAATTCAGGGGAGTCGCGCGCGATGAAGAAAATCGAAGCGATCATTAAGCCATTCAAGCTCGACGAAGTGAAAGAGGCGCTGCAAGACGTGGGCGTGCAAGGCCTCAGCGTTGTTGAGGTCAAAGGGTTTGGCCGCCAGAAAGGGCACACGGAGCTTTACCGTGGTGCCGAATATGTCGTGGACTTTCTTCCGAAGGTGAAAATCGAAGTCGTGCTGGCGGATGATCAGGTCGATGGCGCGATTGAGGCGATCATCGGTGCGGCAAAAACCGACAAGATTGGCGACGGCAAGATCTTCGTCTCTCCCATTGAACAAGCCATCCGAATCCGGACTGGCGAAACTGGTGACGACGCGCTCTAGCGCGTCACCCTCCCAACAACACTCTTAACGACACGAAAAGGGACCCCATCTGATGGATAACAAAGCTGTCTTGAAACTGATCAAGGATGAAGAGGCCGACTACGTCGACATCCGCTTCACCGACCCGCGCGGCAAACTGCAGCACGTCACCGTGATGTCTGACCAGGTCGACGAAGACTTCCTTGAGGAAGGCTTCATGTTTGACGGCTCCTCCATCGCAGGCTGGAAGTCGATCGATCAATCCGACATGAAATTGATGCCACAGGCCGAAAGTGCCTATGTCGATCCATTCTATGCGGAGAAGACTGTCTGCATTCACTGCAACATTGTTGAGCCGGACACCGGTGAAGCCTACGACCGCGACCCACGCGGCACAGCTGTGAAAGCCGAAGCGTATCTGAAGTCTTCCGGCATCGGCGATGCTGCCTACTTCGGCCCAGAGGCAGAGTTCTTCATCTTCGACGACGTGCGTTTCTCTGTCGAAATGAACAAAGTGTCTTACCACGTCGATGCGATTGACGCGGCCTGGAACACAGACACCGAATACGAAATGGGCAACACGGGCCATCGTCCTGGTGTCAAGGGCGGCTACTTCCCTGTGAACCCAATCGACGACGCGCAGGACATGCGGTCTGAAATGCTGTCAACCATGAAGCGCATGGGCATGAAAGTAGACAAGCACCACCACGAGGTGGCCTCTTGTCAGCATGAGCTTGGCCTGATCTTTGACAGCCTGACAACTCAGGCGGATGAGCTGCAAAAATACAAGTACGTCATCCACAACGTCGCACAAGCCTACGGCAAGTCCGCAACCTTCATGCCAAAGCCCATCGCTGGCGATAACGGCACAGGCATGCACGTGAACATGTCGATCTGGAAAGACGGCAAGCCGCTCTTTGCTGGCGACAAATATGCGGACCTGTCACAGGAAGCCCTGTACTTCATCGGCGGCATCCTGAAGCACGCGAAAGCGCTGAACGCTTTCACCAACCCATCGACAAACTCCTACAAGCGTTTGATCCCAGGGTTTGAAGCCCCCGTGCTGCGCGCCTACTCTGCCCGTAACCGCTCTGGCTGCGTGCGTATTCCTTGGGCTGAATCGCCAAAGGCGAAACGTGTTGAAGCGCGCTTCCCGGATCCATCCGCGAACCCATACCTGTGCTTCGCAGCACTGCTGATGGCTGGCCTTGACGGCATCAAGAACAAGATCGACCCGGGCGCGTCTTCGGACAAAGACCTTTATGATCTGCCACCAGAAGAGCTGGCCGAAATCCCAACGGTTTGTGCGTCATTGCGTGAAGCCCTGGAGGAACTGGAAGCCGATCACGACTTCCTGCTGCAAGGCGACGTCTTCACCAAAGACCAGCTGGAAGGCTACATGGAACTGAAGTGGGAAGAAGTGTACGCTTATGAGCACACACCTCACCCCATGGAATACAAGCTGTACTACAGCTGCTAATCTCAGCGCGGGGTGGACGCCCCGCCGCTTTACGCATTGGGCGTCCCGGATGGGGCGCCTTTTTCATTGATGGTCGCGGGGTCGACGAATGCGTTGAAAGAAATCTGCGGTTGAAAGCGCTGATCTTCAGTCGAAGCGAAAACCCTTTGCGCGCATAAACGCACCGAAGTCCGCCCGCTCTGGCGTGCTGTATTGGCGGGCTTTATCGTCTGACCAACCGTAGCTGTCGGATAGGCCAAAACGGTCTGCGAACCGTTGCTTCGCATAAGGCTGCGTTGCCGTACGATCTGCGTCATAGTCGTCCACTGCGACCTTCAGATCATTTTCCGTATATCGGTCCTCATGATAGGTTACTTTCAGCGGCAGACGCTTTGAAATCTTTGGTGCCTGCGCCGGAAAACCGAAAGCCAAACCGGCAAACGGAAACACATGGTCAGGAAGGTCTAGCAGAGACGAGACCGATTGCGCCGCATTGCGCACCGCGCTGATCGGACAACAGCCCAAGCCCATGGCCTCTGCCGCAGTGACGAATGCCCCCAAAGCGATGGCCGCATCCCCGGCCGCGTTGAACGCCGCATCAAAGTGGTCGTTCGCAAACGGCACTTCTTTCCACGCGTGCCAAAGGCGTTGCCGCCGGTTGTTTCCGCAGAAAACGGCGATCATCGGGGCATCGCGCACCCAGTCCTGCCCTGCGACCAGGTCTGCAAGCTGACGTCGGACCTGCGTGGATCGCAGCATGATGATGTCGCGCTGTTGCAGGTCGCTCTTTGTGGGTGACGACAAGGCAACAGCTGACAAAAGCGTCAGCCAATCCTTTGGCACCGGATCATCGCGGAATGCACGACAGGAACCGCGCCCGGCCATTGCGGCAAGTGTCTCCGCTCCTCTTGGGACCTCTGCAAGATCGGGTGCATCTTGAAATCGCGCAGCCAGTGCTTGGTTGATCGCATCAGAGGTCATACCCACCATCCTATATGTCAGACTGACTTATAGAAACTGAAAGAGAAATTCGCGTTTCTTAAGCCAAACTATCTTCTATGATGCCCAAGCAGCAGCAAGACGCAACGGCAATGACCCGCAAGACGATAAAAGTTTCAATCGAACGCACGACGAACTCACAAAGCGAATTCGCGGTGCCGCTCTACGACAACCAAACGGTCCTCGATGTTGTATCCTGGGTGCAGCAAAATGCGGACCCGACGTTGAGCTATCGTTTTGCCTGTCGGGTTGGCATGTGCGGGTCCTGCGCGATGATGGTCAACGGCGTGCCGCGTTGGACCTGCCGCACGCATATTTCCAAGGTACTCGACGGAGACGAAGTCACGATCGGCCCCCTGCGCAACTTGCCTGTGATTAAGGACCTTGCGGTCGACATGGATCCGTTCTTTGACAAGTGGGTTGCAGCGGAAGGTTTCCACCACGGCGATCTGACGCGCGATGATCCGATCGCCGCAGTCGATGAAACGAGTGCTGCGCGTGTGACGGCAAACGCAGGCATTGAGTGTATCAACTGCTCGGTCTGCTACGCGGCATGCGACACGGTTGCGGGGAACGCCGACTACCTCGGCCCGGCTGCGCTGCAACGCGCCTGGACCCTCTTAAATGATGCAAAAGACGAAGGCCGCGCAACTATTCTTGATGCAGTCTCAGGGCGTGGCGGGTGTCACAGCTGCCATTCCATGGGGTCCTGCACGGCCTATTGCCCAAATGATTTGGACCCGATGACTGCGATTGCAGGTCTCAAACGGGAAACGGCCAAAGCCTTCTTCAAACGTGGGAGGAGCAAATGAGCCTGCGGCTTTATATGTTGCAACGCATCACGGCGTTGCTGATGGCCCCTTTGGTGCTGGGGCATCTGGCAGTCATGATCTATGCGATCCAGGGCGGATTGAGCGCGGAAGAGATCCTGGGGCGGACGCAAGGTTCCATCGCGTGGTTCCTGTTCTATGGACTGTTCGTCGTCGCGGTCGCGATTCACGGCGCGATTGGGTTACGCACGATTTCCCAGGAATGGGGCGGTCTGCGCGGGCCCCTTCTGGATGTCTTCATGTGGGTGATAGGCAGCGGATTGTTTTTATTGGGAGCACGTGCCGTCTGGGCCGTGACATTTGCATGAAGGCCGCCCGCAACATTACGTCACGCGCACACCCGCTGTGGCTGGCTTATATTCTGCACCGCCTGTCAGGCTTGCTCCTCGCATTGTTCCTGCCCCTGCACTTCTGGGTGCTTGCGATGGCGATGGCCGACCCCGCAAGATTAGACAGCTTCCTCGCCATTACAAAGGCAGACGCTGTGAAACTGGCCGAGTTTGGGCTGGTGTTCCTCCTCGCCGTCCACATGTTTGGCGGGCTCCGCCTGATGGCGCTTGAATGGCTCCCGTGGTCGGGCCCGCAAAAGACTCTCGCCGCCGCCGCGACCGCCGCCTCGTTCCTGATTGCAACTGTCTTTTTGATGCAGGCTGCCGCATGACCCGATTGAGCGATATTGACCGTCACGACACTGACATATTGATCCTCGGCACTGGCGGTGCGGGGCTTTTCGCGGCGTTGCATGCGCAACAAACAGCCCCCGAAGGGACCAAGATCACGATTGCCGTCAAAGGGTTGATCGGGAAATGCGGCTGCACGCGGATGGTGCAAGGCGGCTACAATGTCGCTTTGGGCGGTGGGGACACGGTCGAGCGGCATTTCATGGACACGATCCACGGGGGCAAGTGGCTCCCAAATCAGGACATGGCGTGGCGTTTATGCGAGCAAGCGGTGGTCCGCATCCGCGAACTTGAGAATGAAGTCGGTTGTTTCTTTGATCGCAATCCGGACGGAACGTTGCACCAGAAGGCGTTTGCGGGCCAAACGGCAGACCGCACGGTACACAAGGGCGATTTGACCGGCATCGAGATCATCAACCGTCTGATGGAAAAGGTTCTCGCCAGCGGTGTCGAGAAACTGCAGGAGCATCGCGCGGTCGGTCTCGTTCCATCGAAAGACGGCTCCGGGCTTTCCGGCGTACTAATGATCGACATGCGCACCGGGCGCTTTCGTTTTGTACGTGCAAAATGTGTGCTGATGGCCACCGGTGGCGGGCCCACGATGTACAAGTACCACACGCCGTCCGGTGACAAGACGATGGATGGTCTTGCGATGGCGCTGCGGGCCGGACTGAAACTGCGTGATATGGAAATGGTGCAGTTTCATCCCACTGGTCTATTGGCGGGTGATCATACTCGGATGACGGGCACCGTGCTCGAAGAAGGATTGCGTGGCGCGGGTGGACAACTCATCAACCATGCCGGCCAGCGGTTCATGTTTGACTACCACGGCAAAGGCGAACGCGCGACCCGCGATGTCGTCAGCCGTGGCATCTATGCGGAGATGCGCAAAAACAATAACCCCGAACAGGAAGGCGTATTCATCTCAATGTCGCATCTCGGCCCAGAATGGGTGGCCGAGAAGTTCAAAGGCATGGTGAAACGCTGCGCGGACAGTGGTTTTGACCTGGCTGCTGGCAAGGTCGAGGTTGTACCGACCGCGCATTATTTCATGGGTGGCGTCGTGGTGGACGTGGACACGCGCACGGCGCTGGAAGGGCTCTACGTGGCTGGAGAGGACGCCGGTGGCGCGCATGGGTCGAACCGTCTGGGTGGCAATGGCGTTGCGAACTCTACCGTTTATGGCGGGATCGCGGGTGATGTGATGGGCCGCGATGTTGCTGCTATGTCATTGCGCGACCCGGATGAAACAGCCCTCGAGGCGGAGTTTGCACGCGCCACCTATCCGCTCTCGCGCGCGCCCGGCCTCGTGATGCCACTTCGCAAGCAATTGCAGGATGCGATGTGGGAGCATGTGGGCGTCATGCGGACGGCTGCGGGGATGACCCGTGGATTGGACGATATCGCGCAAGTATCGCAAGCGTTGATGGACATTGGCGTGGATGACAGCACCCTCGCCTTCAACCTGACCTGGCATGACTGGCTGAATTTGCAGTCGCTTTGTGATATATCGGAAGTGATCACAAAGGCCGGACTGGCGCGCGAGAACTCTCGCGGGGCACACTTCCGCGAAGATTTCCCGGAGGACGGCGGGATTGAGAACAGTGACTTCACGGTGGCGCAGATGGATGGGGATAGTGTGCGAGTAACGCGAGAGCCAGTTGTGTTCAGCATCGTGAAACCCGGGGAAACGGTGCTGCCCGAAGGCGCACCTGAAACACTCGTCGCAGTGCCATGAGGATTTGCGCCGGCTTTGGCGCCGCCACACTGGAGGGGCGCTGCCCCTCCAGACCTCCCCGAGGTATTTTCAGCAAGAAGAAGGAGTACGCACTGTGATCCCGACCCACCTGATCCAATCGACCGCGGAGACCCTGATGGACAAGGCGGCGATTGAGATCCCGCAGGACTACCTTGATGGGCTTCAGGCGGCGGCGGCAACAGAAGACGGTGATTTGTCGTCCTTTGTGCTCAAGGCCATGCTCGAAAACTACGAGGCCGCCAAGGAAGATCGCCGGGCGATGTGCGGTGATACCGGCGTGCCGCGCTGGTTTGTGAAGATGGGCAACGAGGCGCGCGTTGAAGGCGGTATGGTGGCGTTGGAGGCCGCACTTCGACGCGCGACGGCAAATGCGACCAATGGTGTGCCCTTGCGCCCCAACCGTGTCCACCCGCTCTGGCGGACAGACCATGACAACAACGTTGGGATCGGCGCGCCTGAGATCGAATATGGGTTTGAGCCGGAAGGGGAATGGGTTGACCTGATCACGGTGCACAAGGGCGGGCTTTTTGGAACCGACTATCGCATGCTGTTTCCCTCTGACGGCATTCAGGGCATCAAACGGTTTTATCTCGACAGCCTGATGGCCTTTGGCAAACGGGGGTTGGCCTGTCAGCCCGCGATCATCGGCATTGGGCTTGGTGGGTCGAAAGATATCTGCATGACGCTGGGCAAACGGGCGTCGACCTTACGCATTGTCGGGAGCCGCAACAGCGACCCAAAGATCGCTGAGATGGAGGACGAGTTCAAAGAACTGGGAAACTCCATCGGTATGGGCGCGATGGGATTTGTTGGCAAAAACATGGTGATAGATTGTAATATTGAAGTGGGATATTGCCATACGGGCGGCATGCCGATGTCCGTGCATGCCTTCTGTCTGTCGTCGCGCCGTGCGGTCGCAAGGATCCACGCAGATGGGCGGGTGGAACATCGCACCGACCCCGATTGGTTCACGCCTTACCAGCGCCGAGAGACCGTGGAGTGGGAACCTGTGCGGGAGGCGGCAGAGTGAAGACGCTACCGCACCAATCAAACCGCTATTTTATGGCTTGGACGGGGATGGAGACTGACCTGATCTTCAATCACGGGATCGACCTGCCCGGCTTTGCAAGCTTTCCACTGCTCGAGAGGTCCGAAACGCGCCAAATGCTCGCCGCTTACGCCAAAGACCAGATCGCTTTGGCACGCAAGTACGGATGTGGTGCAATCCTTGAGAGCGCAACTTGGATGGCAAACGCGGATCGGGCGGCGGATTTGGGGTACTCACCCCGCGATCTTGAACGCGTCAATCGAGACGCAATTGCCTTGCTGGCAAGCTTGGTCGGCGGGAGCGATGATGTTCGAGTCAGTGCCAACATCGGACCGCGCAACGATGCATATCTTGCGGGTGAAACGATGACTGCGGCCGAGGCAGAAGAGTATCACGATGCGCAAATTCAGACACTTGTCGGGACGGCAGTCGACATGATCAGCCCCTACACTTTCTCAAACGCCGCGGAGGCGATCGGCGTCGTCAATGCAACCCGCCGGGTGAATATTCCTTGTGTTGTGGCACTGACAGTCGAAACCGATGGAAGCCTTCCGAGCGGTCAAGCGATTGGAGACGCCGTTGCTGAAATTGATAACGCCACCGACAGCGCCGCTGCGTATTTTATGATCAATTGCGCCCATCCTGACCATTTCGCGAATAGGTTGCCCGAAACGGACCGCCTGCGCGGGATTGTCGTAAATGCTTCCCGTTGCTCACACGCAGAGCTGGATGAAGCCACAGCGCTTGACGACGGCAACCCCGAGGAGCTGGGACAACAGGTGGCAGAAATTCTGCGCGGGTCGCCGTCAATCCGGGTTTTTGGAGGATGCTGCGGGACGGACATGCGCCATCTTGAAGCGATGGCGCGCGCGTTAGGAGAAGTACCATGAGCCCACGCGAAGTCCGTCTGTCTACAACCCCTACCCCCGAGGCGATTGCGGACCTGCGGCTCGGCGATGTCGTCTACCTCGATGGCCTGATGTATACCGCGCGGGAAGGCGTCTACATGCGGGCGCTGGAAGACCGTGCGAATATTCCAATGGAACTGCCTGCGCAGTCGGCTGCGAACTTCCATTGCTCTCCCGCTGCGCGAATCAATCCGGATGGATCTTTTGACATGGGTGCAGTCACGGCGACGGCGTCGTTTCGGTTCGCAAAATGGTTGCCGGAGTGGATGGAAAAAACCGGCGCAAAGCTGATCGTTGGCAAAGGCGGCATGTCGTCAAAGGATTATAAATCCTATTTTGTGCCGAACGGCGCGGTGTACCTGTCGACCGTGGGCTACGGAACCGGAGCCTTGCTCGGCCGCGGAGTTGAGAAAGTCGAAGCGGTCCATTGGAACGCGGAACTCGGTCTTGCCCAAGCCATGTGGGTCATCAAGTGTAACAAAATGGGGCCGTTCATTGTCGCCTCTGACTTGAACGGTGACTGCTTGTTTGAACGCGAAAACGCAAAAATCGCAGAGAATGTGGCGCGTGTTTACGAAGGCACGAAGCCCGCGGTGCTGAAACGTTATGGCGAGAGTGACGACCGGACCGATGAGGTCATCTGACGGTCAAAAGATCTCGCTGATCATGATGCCGATGCCCATGACAAGCGTGAGCCAAATCAGCAACCGCCGAAACATGTCGTCACTGATCCGCTTGAACACCATGATCCCGATCTGCGCTGCAAAAAGTCCGACCGGGACGGTAACGGCGAGAGCTGTCACTGCTGTTTGATCGAACGCGCCTTGCAGGAACAACAGCACCACTGTGGTCGACAGTGTTGCCACGTTGTAGGGCTGCAGAACTGCGCGCGTCTCAGTCTTACTCCACGCCCGCATCGACAGCCAGATCGTTGGTATCGCACCTGAGACCGAGGCCGCGCCACCGAGCAGCCCTCCGATGAAACCAACGCATGCATCAATCCAGGGTGTGCGGCGTTTGAGCGCCGGTAGCGCTTTGCGAAATCCAAAGTAGCCGCCGTAGATGATAAGCAGAACCGCAATCCCGATGCGCAGTGTCCCGGCATCAATGCGCGACAGCAGTGCCAGTCCAATTGGCACACCAAGAAGCCCGGGGATTAAAAACCGCAGAAGGCGCGCAGGCTGATCAAGGATGTTATTCCGTACGACCCAAAGACCTTGCACTCCGGCCAGGACCGACATCAATGCAACGATCGCAACGGCTTGCACCGGGTCAAGCACAACAAGATAAAATCCCAGCGCAAAAAGCGCCGTCCCGGTTCCGGCAAGCCCGTTGATGAACCCGCCTGCCAATGCACCAAGCGCCAGATATACAAAGAAGGTCATGTCGCGCTGCGCCGTGCGGCAGCAGCTTCGATGACGCCAGCACAGGCTGTGAACAGCTCATCCAAGGCTGGCGTCTTCATATGGCCCTCCGAATGCACGAGGCCTAGACGCCTGACCGGTGCATCATGCCCAAGGCTGATCCGCGTGACAGGCAGCGGATCGGACGGCGGTACGGCAAGGTCCGGGACAATCGACACACCAAGACCTGCGTGAACCATGCTGGCGATGGCTTCAAGGCTGTCGAGCTCCATCGTTTCGTGCACTTTGATACGTTGCGACAGGATCCAGTTGTCAATCAGGGTGCCAACCACAGCCGCCCGATCAAAGCGAATGAACGGTCTCTCCTTCAACAGAACGAGCGGATCACGTTCCGCTTCGCCCGGCGCCGCAATCAATTGCATCGGTTCTTCTGTGAGCGGTCGAAAGACAACGCCGACAGGCATGCGATGCGGTTTCGAGGTCAAAGCCGCATCAAGCACACCGCGTTCGATGTCGGACAAAAGCGCTGTTGTGAGCCCAGGGCGAATATGGAGGCCGAGGCCCGGATACTTTGCTTTCACTGTCGCGATTGCCTGCGGCGTCAGGGCGGTCAATGTCGTGCGCAAAACGCCAAGCGTGAGAACTCCTCCAAGCCCGCCATCGTCAAGGACAGAGGGGATCAGGTTGTCGTAACTCGCGATCAGCTCGCGCGCTTTCTCAACAATGCGCAAAGCCACTGGCGTCAACACGGGAGTACGCAGTCGCCTGTCAAAGAGGCTCAGGTTGAGATCGGCCTCCAAAGACTGCATCTGTTGGCTGACCGCTGCATGGGTCACGTGAAGCGTGTCAGCTGCGGCACTAAAGGTGCCATGATCCGCAATGGCAACCAACGTCCGGTAACGACGCATTGTCATGGCGATCCTTTGCTCGTGTTCAGCTTAACTTATACTTCGGTATCGAGCCGGTTTCTGAAAGGCAAGCTTACAACGGCGACGGCGTTAGAACCGGCGTGACTGTCGTATGGATTGTGAATACGACGGCGCGTGTTTTAGGGAGCCGGATCAAAGTCTGCCGTTCACTTCGCACGAATTTGTCGCCCTGCGCTTCGAGATGTGGCGGGTCAGCCTCTCGTTTGGGATGGAAGAGTTCTGGGTCCGCGTAAGTGAGATAATTGGCACGCCACAGGGGCCGACCCACCTGTACGCCATCAAAGAGACGCTGGACGCGCTTGGCAATGTTGCTGTCGTAAGGTGCGACCGGCGCATGGATCCGCGAGAGCGGCTTGCCAATCTTTTCAGCCAAGGTCCACGATGCCGGGAAACACAAGAGCGCGCCAACAAGATGATGCTCACCCCCCTGCTTGAGGTGAATGCAGATGTCTTCTTGTAGCAACTGCCCAAGTGCCAGTAGCGGGCGCAAACTGCCCGTGTCGACCGTGCGTCCGTCCGGGCAGGTCACCACACCGCCATCGACATGGAAACCGTCCCGACCGCGCAGCAGTGTGAGCACATGGTCCCGCATCTCATCTGCAGGCGCCTCAGCCTCGGGGAGCGAAGCATAGACATCCGAACGCCGTTTCTCAATCAGCCGCGCCTTGTCGGCCAGTTGCGCTGCATAGTCGTCTGTGACGGTTATCCAATCTTCACGACCCACAGGCGCGATTCCCGGTAAGGGTCGAAGAGCTTGCTCCCGTTGCGTGATTGGTATCGCTGACATGAACAGCCGCCTCTTGTCACATCCGTCACCTTCGCGTGACAAAACCACTCCCTTATTGCGTGATTTGGCAGAGGACGCCAAGTGAGTGCCACCTGAATGCGAAAGGATGCCCCGATGCCCACCGAAAAGTTCACATTCCCCGGCCATGCAGGAGAGATGCTTGCCGGCCGTTTGGACAGCCCCGCTGGAACACCAAAGGCTGCGGCGCTCTTCGCGCATTGCTTTACGTGCACAAAAGACATCGCGGCCGCACGGCGGCTGGCAGCGGCGCTCGCCGAACAAGGCATTGCCGTATTGCGCTTTGACTTCACGGGGTTGGGGCACTCCGACGGAAGCTTTGAGACGACCACATTCAGCTCAAACGTCGCGGACTTGCATGCGGCAGCAAAGGAGATGGCAAAGCGTGGTTTGTCGCCGTCGCTTCTTATCGGTCACTCGCTTGGCGGTGCCGCCGTGCTTCGTGCAGCCCCTGACATGCCGGATATCAAAGGCGTGGTGACTATTGGTGCCCCGGCTGACCCCGGCCACGTGACCCATAATTTTGGCGCAGCCATTGCGGATATCGAAGCAAACGGCGTCGCGGAAGTAAAACTTGGTGGTCAAAATCTGCGCATCGGGAAGGGCTTCATTGATGATGTGGCTTCCGTGTCGCTGACCCAGTCGCTTGGTAAGTTGAACGCCGCGCTTCTTGTGCTGCACGCACCGCTTGACCAAATCGTAGGGATCGAAAACGCTGGTGAGATTTTTCTCGGCGCGAAGCATCCCAAAAGCTTTGTGACGCTTGATGATGCCGATCACCTGCTGAGCCGCGCAGAAGACGCAACCTATGCCGCAGGGGTGATTGCGACATGGGCGCAGCGCTACATTCCGATGGCGCCGGTTGAGATAGATTCAGGCGATCGGCCCCCAGAGGGCGTCCTGCGGGTCACAGAAACCGACGCCGCTGGGTTTGCGCAGACCATCAGTCAAGGCGCGCATCAACTTGTCGCTGATGAGCCGAAGTCGGTCGGCGGCACCGATACCGGCCTGACCCCTTATGGGCTGCTCTCAGCCGGCCTTGGCGCTTGCACGTCGATGACGATCCGAATGTACGCCCGCCGCAAAGGTTGGCCGCTGACTGGCATTTCTGTCGATGTGGATCACGGGAAGTGCCACTTGGCCGATAGCGAGAGCGGACAGAAGATCGATTGCTTCACCCGCACAATCCACCTGACGGGCGATCTGGACGCAGAGCAGCGCGCACGACTTTTGGAAATTGCCGACAAATGCCCAGTGCACAAAACGCTGGAACGCAGTAACCGGATCGAAACCCAGTTGGCCTAAACGCAAAAGGCGCAGCCGGTGGCTGCGCCTTCGCTTATTCGAGGTGCCAGGTGGTTTAGCTACGCGCAGCGCCAACCAGTTTCCACAGTGCCGGGATAAGCAGAGCTGCAAGGCCAAGCTTCATCAAATCACCGATCAAATATGGTGTCAGGCCCCATTCCATTGTCTGCTCCCACCCGGTGGTGAACTGGTGCAGCCACAGGACGCCTGGGACGTAGATGATGGCGCTTGCCACAAGCAGCGCGCCGCCCATGCCTTCGATGCTCCGGTCAAGGCCACGACGAGACGCCCAGCCGAGGTACATGACCGCAAGAATGTAGCCCACAAGGTAGCCACCAGTACCGCCCAACATATAGGACAGCCCATTGTTTTCAGCGCTGGACGAGGCAAAGACGTCGTAGCCAAGCGCACCGATCAGCATGTATCCAAAGATCGTCGCAAAGCCGAGACGTGGGCCGTAGGACGCACCAATTGTCAGCACTGCGAAAGTACCCAGCGTGATCGGTACCGGCGATGGGAACATCGGCACCTTGATTTTTGCAGCGACCGCAAGTGCGATGACGCCAAGCGCCACCAGTGCGATTTGCTTGACCCAAAGTGCGACGCCCTCTGACGGGCCAAAGGCCTCTGCCAAGGACTGATCATCTTGTGTGAGTGCCATTGGCCCCTCCATTCTTTTTTGGTTTGCCATTCATTGCCCCACACATTCTGCACTTGCAAGATGTTTACGCCAACGGGGCGGGGACAAATAAACTCATGGATGTGTATCGTTTTCGTGGACCTGTGACCTGCCAGGTCGCCGACCACCGCGGCCAGTTGCTGAAATCGTAGGCAACCTGGTAGGTATCCGCGCCGCACAGATGTGTGGTTCCATCGGTTACGCCTTGAGGCCGAAAGTGGTGAAACGGCCCGCCGTCATCGAAGAAAACCGCGATGCCTGCGCCGTCAGAACACCAGCGATAGAAGCGCCGCGCGGCAAATGTGCTGCCATCGGCAAGTGTCAGCGTGCCCTCCTCGCGATAGTCAAGCGCGCCGTCCGCTCGTGCAGTAAATGTTACGCTGCCAACCATTGCGCCGTTCATCTGACCAAGGTGATCCTTGATCTGGCGGTTCAGCGTCCATTGCCCCTCAAAATCAGACAGTCCCAACAAACCGGCGGTCACCCTCACGATAGTCGCAGCCTTACCCTTGAGGCTTGCCCACCCACGTCTTATGACGCAGCCGAACCGTGCTGCCCACCCTGACCGAAGGCCATTTTCCATGATCGACCGCTACTCTCGCCCCGAAATGAAGGCCATCTGGTCGCCAGAGACGAAATTCCGCATTTGGTATGAAATCGAAGCGCACGCTTGTGATGCCATGGCAGCAATTGGCGTCATCCCGAAAGAGAACGCGGAAGCTGTCTGGAAAGCCAAAGATGTCGAGTTTGACGTAGCGCGGATTGATGAAATCGAAGCGGTGACAAAACACGACGTCATCGCGTTCCTGACCCACCTTGCCGAACATGTTGGGTCAGACGAAGCGCGTTTCGTGCATCAGGGCATGACCTCTTCCGACGTGCTGGACACCTGCCTGAACGTGCAATTGGTCCGCGCGGCTGACATCCTGATTGCGGACATGGAAGGCCTGCTCGCCGCGCTGAAAAAGCGCGCGATTGAACATAAGGACACCGTCCGCGTCGGGCGCAGCCACGGCATTCATGCAGAACCCACCACAATGGGCCTGACGTTCGCGCGGTTCTATGCGGAAATGGATCGCAACCTGACGCGTCTGCGCACCGCGCGTGAGGAAGTCGCGACGGGTGCGATTTCCGGCGCTGTCGGCACATTCGCCAACATCGACCCCTCCGTTGAAGAGCATGTTTGCGCGCAGCTTGGTCTGACTCCAGAGCCGATTTCGACACAGGTCATTCCACGCGACCGCCACGCAGCCTTCTTTGCAACGCTTGGCGTGATTGCTTCGTCCGTGGAGAACATCGCGATCGAGATCCGTCATATGCAGCGGACTGAAGTGCTTGAAGGCGCGGAATTCTTCTCGATGGGGCAAAAAGGCTCTTCGGCGATGCCGCATAAGAAGAACCCTGTCCTGACCGAGAACCTGACGGGCCTTGCCCGTCTTGTACGTATGGCCGTGATCCCCGCGATGGAAAACGTCGCACTTTGGCACGAGCGCGATATCTCGCATTCCTCTGTCGAACGCATGATCGGGCCCGACGCCACCGTAACACTGGACTTCGCACTGGCTAGGCTAACCAGTGTTGTCGACAAGATGCTCATCTTCCCGGACAACATGCTGGATAACATGAACAAGTTTCCGGGCCTCGTCATGAGCCAGCGCGTCCTTCTCGCCCTGACCCAAGCGGGCGTGAGCCGTGAAGATGCCTATTCCATGGTTCAGCGCAATGCGCTGAAGGTCTGGGAAGATCGCGTCGATTTCCGCGAACTTCTATTGGCGGACGCAGAGGTCGTGGCTGCCCTTGGCGAAGATGGGATTAACGAGAAGTTCGACATGGGGTACCATACCAAACATGTCGACACGATCTTCAAGCGCGTGTTTGGATAGACGACTACCGCGAAAGCCATCTTCTTATTGCCGGAACGTCCTCGCGCGTTTCGGCTCTTTCCGCGCGAACGGACCGAAGTATACGCCGCCGTTCGCATTGCACGTCAACGGATAACCATTATTGAGACTCATCACCCTAAGGTTGTTTTTCCCAGCGCGAACACACGCTTGGACACTGTTTCGCCCAAATCTGCTTTTAGGAAAACGTGAGTACGGCACGACTTTTGGGAGCTAGAATGGCGACCTATACATTTATCGCGCATGAGGTGAGCCTCTCTGGCAGCAACTACAACGTTGTCGGGAGCTCTACCTTCAATATTGTCCTCGAAGACGACGATACCACGATTGGAGACCCCGACGATACCGGTGAGACAATCAGTTTCGACGGCGGCTTGCCTCAATCTTATACTTACGTTGGCACTGGAACCACGGATGCAGGCGAGACGATGATCCTTCTCGACGTCGGCGGCGTTCTGTATGGGTTCAATGCAAACGGTGGAAATCTCGAAAACGGTAATACGAAAATCTCTTTCGCGGATCTCAATACGGATCCAGTCGTGCCTTGTTTCACGGCAGACGCGCATCTGCGTACCCCAACCGGCGATACACCAATTACTCAGCTTCGGGCCGGTGACATCTTGGAAACCCGGGACAATGGCGCGCAACCGATCCTAAGGGTTCTCAAATCAACAATAGGCGTAGCCGACC
The DNA here is from genome assembly GCA_020628545.1 of Paracoccaceae bacterium. Classification (GTDB taxonomy): domain Bacteria; phylum Pseudomonadota; class Alphaproteobacteria; order Rhodobacterales; family Rhodobacteraceae; genus Yoonia. The sequence goes on from JAHDEX010000058.1 coordinate 18,251, forward strand.
AAATCGTGACGCCGGGTTTACGCCCGGTCCAAATCCCCAAGCATGCACTGGGATACGGCCAACCCTACGCGACTTTGACGGTGTCGCCCCAGCATCGGTTCTTGCGATCAGGTTGGGCCGCTGAACTTCATCTTGGTTTATCTGAGGTGCTCGTCGCTGCGCATTCGTTGCGCGCCGCAGGTCCAGCCACACGGTGTGCGCTGAAGCCTGTCACATACTATCATATTGTCATGCAGAACCATGAGCTCATTTGGGCAAATGGCACGCTGACCGAAACTGTCCTGCTAACTGACGCATTCATGCAATCAATGCCGAGGGCCGTTGCACATGAGTTGCAGACAATATTTCCAGGAGTCTGCGGATCCTCTTCCATATCCCCTCAACAGCCCGCTGCCGCACTGACTCGAGCCTACGAGGGCCATGTTTTATAAACTGCGGCGACAGGACGCAGCAGGTCTTCGCAATAAACATAATGCGCCACTCGGTGTAAGAAGCGAAAGCCAAGGCATTGGAAATATTTGAAAATCGCCGCTGATTTGAGGAAAGCACCAGCATCTGCATATCTGATTCGGAGGCCTCCCGCCTGTATCCGACGAGGTATTGGAGGTCATCCAATGGACGAACGTGACATTTTCGTGATCAGTGCTACCGTTATGCCACTCAACAGAGGAGCGACGAAATGAAGATCAAGACGACAATTGCCGCCTTAATCCTGCTGCTGTCGCCAGCTGCTGCGTTCGCGTACAGTTGCAACTACGACAAGGTCGAGCAGCAAGCCGCTATCTCATGCGCGGAAGGCATGGTGTTTGACACGGAGTCCCAGACTTGCGTGGCTGAAACCACAAGCTGATGCCTTTGGTGTGAGGCGTTTCTGACGCCTCACACATTGCATATCAAACCTAGACTGTTGCTGGCGCGTGCAGTGGCTGCTGCACCGGCATATGTGTGGCCTGGGGTACAAACGCGCGTTGCGACGCCGCTGTCATGGCGAGCACCGCATAGCGCCGACCATCCTGGTCGTTCACATACGGCTCCCCTACCCGCTCGGCATCATATCCCAGCTGGCGCAAAGCGCGCATCAGTGACAGCGTTGACAGACACATCAACCGCGTCGCCCCATGCGCGGTAGAAACATCAATCAATCCGTCTACGATCATTCGGAGGCACTGGCTCCGTTCTGCGTGTGTTCGCACGCTGTCGCACATGACCAGCCGCGTGCATTCCCACATCGTATCTTCCGCAATATCCTGTCCCAAGATATGCGGTGGAATGTCGATGAGTTTGCCTTTCACGGCATCGCGCAACATGTAGGTATGTGTTCCCCATGTGGCCGTCGTTGCCATAATTCGCGCGCCGCCGATCACGACGCCATCCTGAAGCACAAGCGAGTAGCTCGCCTTTGGATTGTCGTATTGATCCATCTCGACCACGTCGTCGTGGGGGATGTGCCACCCCAGTTTATCGACGAAAAAGCGCTTTCGCAGCCCTAAGTAGTCGTAGAACGCGCTGCCATGACGATGCATGTCCGCGAGTGTAAATGTGATGTTTTCCATTATGCCCTCGTGAGTATTGAGAGCCTATAGATAACATTTACCACGATTTTTTACAGTAAAACCTGTCCAAATAGACACATTGCCGCCACTTTGCTATTGACGCAAACGTCAAAATAAGACGCGTCCCGAAGGCCTTTAAATTAACCCGTATTGGCTCGCCAAGGCAGCAGCCTGCGGCCCGGTCTTCGCATCAAGCTTCAGTTTCGCGTTTTTCAACCTCTGCTTGATCGCGCCTTCGCTGACTTCAAGCTCATGCGCAATCTGCTTGATTCGCTTGCCGTTCTTGATCATTTGAAGAACTTCAAGCTCGGCATTGGTCAAGTTGGATGGCGGTGCTGTCTCCGCGTGCCGACGGCTGATAAAGGCGCTAAGAAGACGCATCTCAAGGTCATTGAACTCGCGATCCGCGCGGGCGAAGGACCCGAATGATCGCAGATTTTGATGGTCTTCGCCGACGTGTGAAACCGCGACACCATATCGCAGCCCAAACGTCTGCGCCTGGCCTATGACGCGTCGCGGGTCATCAAGATCGATCTCGCTCCAACGAATATATCCGGTATTTTGATAAACCCAACGAATCACGGGATCGTAAAGCATGAAGCGCTGCTGCGAGTAATGATTGATCCATGCGGTCGGAAAATTATTGTCTTCTTCCATCGGGAACGCAAAACCGATCCGCAACGCAATATGGTAGCCTGCGGGCGCAAGGTCTTTCAGGTCGTCTGGGCTGACTAAGCGATCCATTCAATTCCTTCGTTTTAGTCGCAGACACCTTGCTACTGATGTAACCGTTTGCTTTGACTGTAATATAGCCTAAAGGTTATGTTTCAAAAGGTAATACCGTGTACTAGTTATCCCGCGACGATCCAACACTAATACATGAGTACTTAATCTGCATGGCTGGCCAATCTGAAATTGAGAAAAAGCTTGTTGCATTGAATGAGTTGGCCCCCGCTGGTTGGGCGCTTGCCTTGCACGTCCATTTCACCGCGGCAACCTTTATTCTCCAGACTTACTCGCAGGAGTGGCGGGACTATTACACCAAGAATGGCTTGGTGATGAGCGACCCGATTGTGCGTTGGGGATTCGAAAATCGCGGTTACGAATTCTGGAGCGAAATTGCGAAAGACGATCCGGGTGGCGTTTTGAAAGCAGCGGCAGATCACGGTCTGGGCTATGGCATTGTGACCTCCGTGGGTACGAACGAAAGTTTCAGCATCGGTGGTTTCGCCCGTAACGACCGGCCCTACACCGCCGAGGAAGCCGCAGGCCTTGAAGCCGCATCTCTTGAGATCCACAACCTGACAAACAACCTCAAGCAGTTGTCGCCTGAAACAGCTGAAGCGATGCGTCGGTTGGCGATCGAATATACGCATCCTCCAAGCGCTTAAACGCACGGAATCGCCGGCGCGTTTACGTATTATTGAGCACGACACCTTAGCGTCGCGGCTATGCAAGTGCTTGGCCAGTTATCACCCCCAGATCCTCCACCTCCCAGCCTGACGCGGCGGCGTAAGGCTGCGATGATTGTACAACTTCTGTTTCGCAATGGTGACGGGATTCCGTTGACACGCATGCCACCACGCCTGCAGGAGGCTTTGGCCCGCGAAATGGGCGCGATCCGCCTGGTGGACCGCGACACCGTCAGTGCGGTTGCGGAAGAATTTATTGGTGAACTGGAAGCAGTTGGTCTTGTCGCCGATGGTGACACCATCAAAGCGCTGGAAGCTTTGGGCGACAAAATTGATCCCGTATTGGCAGAAAAGATCCGCAATGACGTGATTGCCGAACGCAAGGGCGATCCCTGGCCACTCATTTCCGCCCTGCCGATTGACGACCTCGTGCAAGTTCTCAACGCGCAAAGCCTGCAGGTAGGCGGCATCGTCCTGTCGAAATTGGAGGTCAAGAAAGCGGCGGCATTGCTTGGCAAAATCGACGGCGCGCGCGCACGGCAGATCACATTCGGCATGTCCCAGACAAAAGATGTTTTGCCGGAGACTGTCCTGCGCATTGGCAAATCTCTGGTGGAAGAACACTGCCGCAAACCAGCGATCGCATTCCAACACGGTCCGGACTCGCGCTTGGGCGATATCCTCAACAGCAGCCCCGCCCTGACGCGCGACGATGTCCTCGAGGGTCTGGAACAACGGGATGAGGTCTTCGCCGAAGACGTGCGACGGAAGATCTTTACCTTTGCTGATATTCCCGTCCGACTAAAGCCAAACGACATCGCCGTATGTCTGCGCAACATCGATACCGACGCACTGAACACCGCTATCGCCGCCGCGCTTGGCAGCACTGACGATTTCCGGGAGGGTGCAGAGTTCATCTTGTCCAATCTCACTCAACGCATGGCGACCCAAATCCGCGAAACAGCCGAAGAACTTGGCAAAATCGGGAAAGAGGCAGGCGAAGAAGCGATGAATGCGGTCACAACTGTCATCCGCGAAATGGAAAGCGATGGGCTGATCAGCTACCGCGAACCGGAGGATGACGAAGCGGCATAGCGCGGACCAATGGACAGCCCAGCACGCGCGACATAGTGTCCGCGCATGTTTGACGCGACAACATTCCGCCACTCGTGCCGCCAGAGCCTTGCGACCATCACGGTCCTTCGGACAACCCGATGAGCAAAAAAGGCTCGGAGGTCGGAAGCCGTGCGGATTGGTGGGCAGACCGTGTCTTGCGGGGCGTGCTTGGCGCTGTGATGGCCCTCCCCTACGAACAGCGTGTGCGCTTCATGGGCACTTTGATGGGCCGTTTGATTGGGCCCCTGACCGGATATCGCAAGCGGGCTTTTCATCACATTGGGATGGTCTACCCCAACATGCCGCTGTCCGACCGCAAGCAACTTGCCACAAAGGTGTGCGACAATTTCGGGCGCACTCTGATCGAGAATTATTCATGGGAAGAATGCGGCCGCCGTTTGAGCACGACAGAAGCCAATGGCCCCGGGATTGATGCGCTCAAAAAGGCAAAGGGCGACAAACGACCCGTCATCTTTGTCACTGGTCACTTCGGCAACCACGAGGCACCACGTCATGTCCTGACACAGCTTGGGTATACGATTGGCGGGCTCTACAGGCCCATGGCGAATGCCTATTTCAATGAGCACTACGCGAAGACGATGTCGTCGTGGGGTGGGCCGGTGTTTGAGCAAGGGCGCCAAGGCACAATCGGCTTTGCGCGACATCTGAAATCAGGGGGTATGGCGACGCTTCTGTTCGACGTAGCGAATGCAGGCGGCATTAATATCCCATTCTTAGGTCACCAGGCTCGAACAGCACTGTCTGCGGCAGAACTGGCATTACGGTTCGATGCGCTCATGATCCCCTATTTTGGGATCCGTCAGGCGGACGGCTTGTCGTTTGAGGTTGTGGTCGAAGACCCCATTCCGCACAGCTCTCCCGAAGAGATGATGATCGCGGCCACAAGGCGGTTGGAAGCGCGGATCTCAGACCATCCAGATCAGTGGTTTTGGGTTCATCGCCGTTGGAAACAGCCCAAAAGCCGCCGAAACCCTAATTGACCCGTGCAGCACCCAGAATCGCGCCGTTTGTACCGGCCTGCACAATGACAACGACAGCATCTGCATCAGCGACATCAGCGGCGATTGCCAAGGGTGCGGCACCATCCCAATCGGTCAGCACATCCCAGCTTCTTACAATATTGCTGTAAGCCAGCGTTTCACCCGCGTTCTCGCCGCGCCGGATATCGACAGTCTCCTGGTTTGCGACACGGACCAACTGCACGACCATTGGTTCGGCTGCTGTATCGGTCGCGCGCCATTCAGCTGACACGGAAACCTTTTCACCATCACGGCTCAGGTCCAACTGAACCGGAAGCGTGACAGCGCTGTGCGCCGCGATCTGATCCGCCAATTTCATGGCCTTTGCACCGACGACAATGTCCTGCCCCCCCACCACGAATTGTGGTGTGTAGATCGTTGTCGCACCTGCGGCTCGGGCGTAACCTTGTTGCCGTTGGGTATGGGCGGGGTTTGCAAACTCGTCTTTCCAGCCGATGTAGTCCCAATAGTCCACATGCAACGCGAGCGGGATAACTCCCTCCATATCGCTCAATTCCGTCAGCATCTTGTCTGCGGGCGGACAAGAGGAGCACCCTTGTGAGGTAAAGAGCTCAATCACCACCGGCCCGGTTTCAGCATGTACAGCGCCAGCCAAAGTGGCTGCGGTCATCAACGCGACCAATTTTCGCGAAAGTTGTGTCATTCAATCCGAATCCGGGTTTGTGCGTGCGGTACGACATCTAAGGGCTTCGTGGGTCGCAGGCCAATCAAGGAATTGCGAGGTGCGTTTCAGTGCCGCGCCCGCGACGCCGATATGCAACGATCTGCAGTATGACCGCGTTAATGTGATGACACTGGCAAAGTGAGTTGCTTGCACCACATCTGCCCCTACGGCATGTGTAGATGAAGCGATCTCACTTCATATGAAAGGGACAGCCATGACCATCACTGTCGGCGCAGATACAGCCAAAACCCGCAAAACACTGACCGTCGGCGACCAATCGGTCGACTACTATTCAATCGCCGCGGCGGAGGCGGCGGGGCTGGGTGAGTTCTCAAAGCTACCCGCTGCGCTGAAGGTAGTCCTCGAAAATATCCTCAGGTTTGAGGACGGCGGCTTCTCCGTCTCCACCGATGACATCAAGGCATTTTCGGAATGGGCCACAAACGGGGGCAAAAACCCCAAGGAAATCGCCTATCGACCCGCCCGCGTTCTCATGCAGGACTTCACCGGTGTCCCGGCCGTGGTTGACCTGGCCGCGATGCGCGATGGCATTGTAGCGCTTGGCGGCGATGCGCAACAGATCAACCCTCTGAACCCGGTTGATCTGGTCATTGACCATTCTGTGATGATTGATGAATTCGGCAATCCAAGGGCCTTCCAGATGAATGTGGACCGCGAATATGAGCGGAACATGGAGCGCTACCAGTTCCTGAAATGGGGCCAAAGTGCGTTTAGAAACTTCCGAGTGGTGCCACCAGGTACAGGTATCTGCCACCAGGTGAACCTTGAGTATCTGGCGCAGACTGTGTGGACAGACAAAGATCAAGACGGTGTTGAGGTCGCTTATCCGGACACGCTTGTCGGCACGGATTCACACACCACCATGGTCAACGGCCTGGCCGTGCTTGGTTGGGGCGTCGGCGGGATTGAAGCTGAGGCCGCTATGTTGGGCCAACCGATCTCAATGCTGATTCCCGAAGTTGTTGGCTTTGAGCTTAC
>JAHDEX010000059.1:0-2067 GCA_020628545.1 Paracoccaceae bacterium
ATAGAGCAGCCCCCTCCTAAGGGGCAGGTTGCAGGTTCGAATCCTGCCGGGGTCACCAAAACTGCCTGAACCAATAGCGAGAGGCCTCGCGTTCGTCTGTGGCGCTGGCTAAGCTGGTGCACGCGAAGCGACCACCGAAGAAAGAGGGCAGGCCATGTTGGATGTTGCTGGGAAGCCGTGCATCTTGTGTTGTGCGATCACCGGGTCCGTACCGACCAAGGCGGATAACCCTGCTGTCCCCATTTCCATCGCGGAACAGGTCGAAAGCAGTCAGGCTGCGTTTGAGGCGGGGGCGAGCATCATTCATGCCCATGTGCGCAATGCCGACGGTACGCCGTCGAGTGATCCGGACAAATTCGCAGCGCTGAAAGAGGGCCTTGAGACGCATTGCCCCGGCGTTGTGATCCAGTTTTCAACCGGTGGGCGTTCTGGCGCGGGCGCGGAGCGGGGCGGCATGTTGCCTTTGCGGCCTGATATGGCGTCGCTTTCGGTGGGGTCCAACAATTTCCCGACGCGAGTTTATGAAAACCCACCCGATCTGGTTGCCTGGTTGTCATCAGAGATGCGCGCACATCAGGTTGTGCCCGAGATTGAAGCCTTTGATCTGAGCCACATCCTGCATGCCATTCGCATGCATCAGGACGGTCAGCTTTATGGCCCACTTTATTTGCAGTTTGTCATGGGGGTCAAAAACGCGATGCCAGCGGACCGTGCTGTTTTTGACTTCTATGTATCGATCATGAAGGACCGCGCGCCCGACGCTGCCTGGTGTGCTGCGGGCATTGGGCCGAATCAGATCATCGTCAATGAATGGGCGATCGCGGCGGGTGGGCATACACGTGCAGGCCTCGAAGACAACGTGCGTCTGGACAAACAAAACCTTGCGCCATCAAACGCGGCCCTCATTGCACGTGCCGCCGACCTTTGTGAGAAATACGAACGTCCTGTTGCGACCCCGGCACAGGCACGCGAGATCCTCGGGCTGCGTCCTGCCACCTAGACTTTGAGAAGTGCCAGCGTGGCTTTGCGGGTTGTCTCCAAACGTCGCTCTAGATGCGCAACGTCTACGGCGCCGTGCTTTGCATTCAGGCTGGCCATGTAGAAGAAATCGACCACGTCTTTGAGTGTCGCGTCATCAAGGTCCGCTTCTTCGGCACGAAAGATCGTCGTCAACTGCTCGCGCCACACGCCCTCAATCTGGTCCATCTCTTCACTGGCGGCTGCGTGCATGCCATCCATGAGATCGGCCCAATCCGGGGCTTTTCGGATCTCCTGGTACCAGGCGACGGGCCCGTTTTGATGAAATAATGCCAGTTTGTCGGCAAAAGTCGGCGCATTCTCCCATGCAGAGGTGATCTGCTGTAAGGACGCCTCTCCCGCGTAACGGACCACGACGCGCATAATCTCTTCTTTACTGGTGAACATATTATAGAGCGTCTGCCTGGCAACGCCCGCTTCGCTTGCGATGTCACCCATCGTCGTCTTGGCATAACCGTAGCGCATGAAGCGCGCTTTTGCGGCACCCAAAATATGCAAGATCTTGTCGTCCATAGAAACTCATTGACTTCATTTCTAACCGATGTCAATTTGACAAAAATTGCCCAAATGTCCAATTCCGCAGGAGAGACCCAATGCAACTGACCGTGAATGGCAAACTGCGCGAGGTGGACGTCGAAGACGACATGCCGCTTTTGTGGATTTTGCGCGACGAGCTTGGTCTGACCGGCACGAAGTTTGGCTGCGGCATCGCGCAATGCGGTGCTTGCACTGTCCACATGGACGGGGTTGCCGTTCGCAGTTGTCAGGTTGCAGCCAGCACGGCGGATGGCGCGGATGTCGTGACGATCGAGGGTTTGGGAACACCGGAAAAGATGCACGCGGTTCAAGCCGCTTGGGCGGAGCATCAGGTCGCGCAGTGCGGCTATTGTCAGTCAGGCCAGATCATGCAAGCGGCGTCGCTGCTGGATGTTCATCCCGACCCGACGGATGACGTGATTGATGCGGTGATGGGCGGCAATTTGTGCCGCTGCGGGACTTACCCGCGTATTCGCGCCGCTGTCAAAACAG
>JAHDEX010000059.1:2167-19886 GCA_020628545.1 Paracoccaceae bacterium
GGCAATTTGTGCCGCTGCGGGACTTACCCGCGTATTCGCGCCGCTGTCAAAACAGCTGCCGCCAAGCTGAAGGAGGCTTGATCCATGGGACGTCTCAAAACAATCGGGCGCCGCAGCTTTTTGATCGGTTCTGCGACTGTTCTCGGCGGTGTCGCCTTTGGAAGCTTTATGATCGCGCGACCACACGACAACCCCCTCGTGGCAAACCTTGCGGACGGTGAGGCGGCGTTTAACCCCTTCGTCAAGCTGACATCGGATGGGATCACATTGATCGGGCCTCACGCAGACATCGGTCAGGGCGTGCAGTCTTCTCAAGCTGCACTGATCGCCGAAGAACTCGACATCGATCTTGATCAAGCCACGCTTAGCTTTGGTGAACCTTCACCCGCCTACTACAACACAGCCTTCGCCGAAGAAGGTGTGCCGTTCATGTCTTTCGATCACAGCGCGACGGCAGAGACGATGCGTAGTGTTGCCGGAGGCGTATTGAAGCTGATCGGTATCCAAGGCACAGGCGGGTCCACATCAATGCCTGATCAGTATGAGAAACTGCGGACTGCTGGCGCCGTGGCACGTGAGACGATCAAGGCAGCCGCGGCCAAACGCACAGGTATTCCTGTCAGTGATCTCAAGACCGAAAAGGGAGCAGTCATCCTGCCTGACGGGAGCAAGATCGCTTACACCGACCTTGCCGCAGATGCCGCAAGCATTCCGCCAGTGACCGATGTGACCCTGCGCGACCCTGCCGAATGGAAAATGGTCGGCAAGCCCATGTTGCGGACGGATACGGTTGCAAAATCAACGGGTCTGCAGAATTTCGGTATCGATCTTGAGATGGATGGGATGTTGTATGCCTCCGTCCGCGTGAACCCGCGCAAGGGCGGGGAGATGCGGAGCTATGACGCCAGCGCAGCTGAAGCGATGCGTGGCGTGAAGGCCGTGGTACCCGTCAAGAATGGCGTGGCCGTTGTGGCCGACAACACATGGCGCGCAATCAAGGCGGTCAACGCGATCGAGGTGGACTGGGGCGAGGCCCCTTACCCACCCGAGATGGACGGTCATTGGGCTGCGCTTGAGGCGAGCTTCAATGCGGATCAGCTTGATCAGGAGTGGCGGACTGAAGGTGACGTTGACGCCGCCCTTGAAGCTTCAGAGGCGATCGCGATCAAAAACCGCGCGCCCTATGTCGCGCACCAGCCGCTCGAGCCGTTGAATGCGGTGGTCTTGGTCAACGAAAATACGATTGAGGTCTGGACGGGCCACCAGATGCCGCGCTTTGTGCAGCAAGAGGTTGGCAAAGTTGTCGGGATGGAGCCTGAGCAGGTGACCTTCCACAATCAGTTTTCTGGCGGGAGCTTTGGGCATCGGTTGGAGTTTGAGCATCTCAAACAGGCCACCGAAGTTGCGAATGCGATGAAGGGGACTCCGGTCAAACTGACCTACAGCCGCGAAGAAGACTTCCTTCAGGATTTCCCGCGCCAGATCGCCATGTCGAAGGCAGAAGGGGTTGTGGAAAATGGTCAGGTGACTTCTCTGTCGCTCGACATTGCTTGTCCGTCGGTGATCAGCTCTCAGATGGGTCGGATCGATCAGGCAGTGCCGGGCCCAGATTCCCAGATCGTCGCAGGTGCGTGGAACATGCCTTACGATATTCCGAACCTGCGGGTGCGCGGCTACCGCGCCACTGAACTTGCGCCGATCAGTTCGTGGCGGTCCGTTGGCGCGAGCCATGCGGGCTTTTTCACGGAAAATACGTTGGATGAACTGATCCGCGGTGCCGGTGGTGACCCAATGGAAGAGCGCCTGCGCCTTGTGAACCATCCGGTACATCGGGCGGTCCTTGAGACTGTCGCGGAAATGTCGAACTGGGGCACTGATCTTGGTCCAAACCGCGGGCGCGGCCTCGCACTTGTGGAAAGCTTTGGAGTGCCTGTTGCGGAAGTCATCGACGTATCGATGACGGACTTTGGCGTGAAAATCGACACGGTGCATGTTGCTGCAGACGTGGGCAAAGTCATCGACCCTGTGAACTTCGAAAATCAGGTGCAGGGTGGCGTTGTTTGGGCGCTTGGCCATGCGATCAATTCCGAGATCACCTACAGCGACGGGATGGCAGAGCAGACGAATTATCACGCCGCCGAAGGTATGCGGATTTATCAGACGCCAGAGATCATCGTGAGAGGGTTGGAGAACGCGAGCAAGATCCGCGGCGTGGGTGAACCGCCCGTCCCGCCTGCTGCACCAGCGTTGGCGAGTGCCGTGTTTGATCTGACCGGCAAGCGCCTGCGCGAAATGCCGTTCAACAAATTCGTCGACTTCGTCTAAGGGGGCCAACATGCAACGCATCATTTCTGCCGTCTTGGCGCTTGTCCTTGCCGCGCCCGCGGTCGCGGAAGGCGAGAACGTGTCGATCAACCCACCCGCAGAAGGCTCCGTCAGCACGGAAGAGGGACTTTCCGCGTTTATGCGTGTCTACGAGGTCGCCTCGCATCCGCGCTGTTCGAATTGCCATGTGGGTGCGGACAACCGGCCGATGTGGTCTGGGCCATCCTATGGCGAAACACGCCCACACGGGATGAACATCATCGCAGGCGAAAGCCGGATCGGTGCAGAGTCTGTTCTTTGCTCGACCTGCCATGCCTACAATGAAGGTGCGAATGATGGTCCGCACATGGCCCCACAGGTTGCGATGAACTGGCAACTTGCACCGGTGGAGGCTGAATGGTTCGGGAAAACCGCGGTCGAGGTTTGCAATCAACTGCGTGACCCAGAGCGCAACGGCGGGCGCGACTTTATGGAGATCGCGAGCCACCTTGATCACGACCTGATCCTGCATTGGGCCTGGAACCCCGGCGGCGGGCGTGAGCCTGCGCCTTACAGTCTGCAAGAACATGTCGATGATGTACTGGCGTGGGGCGTTGCCGGTTATCCTTGCGAAAACGATGAGTGAGACCTGACATGCTCGATTTCGAAAGACCGTATCTGGCGGGCGCAGCATTGATCTTCATTTCCGCGCTTTTGCACTTCGTGGCACTGGTGCTGAGCGGCTTTTCGGGGATTGGGCTGACGCTGGGTGTCGCAGGCCTGATCTATGTCGTGTTCGCCTATGGTCTTGCCAAAGGCCTCCGGTGGCTCGCCTACGTCGCCTTTGTTGTCGTTTTCATTGGGCTGAGCGCGGCCTTGTCCAACATTTATGCTAGTGGACCGGTGCCGGGCTGGGTCTTTGCCGCGATTGCGGTGGCTGACCTTCTCGCTGTCATCGTGCTTTTTATCGCGTTGTGGCGACCTGCGCCGACTGAGGTCAGCTAGCCAAGGTAGCGCTGCACCGTTGCGGCGGACCCAACGCTCCACAACATAGGAAGCCATTGGCAGAAGGCGTCTTTGAACGACGTCTGACGGCCAAGGTCGCCGTAGAGCTGGGATTGCGCCAGCCAAGCCTCTGGCACATCTTTTGCCGTCAACGCGACGGCTTGCAAATCTGACCAGAAGGGATCGTTTGGCGCGATCTGCGATCCGTCCTCGCGCGTACCTGCGCACATCCGGGCCCACAGAGCTTCGACCAATGCGAGCCCTTCAACTGGCGTTCCCGCGTCGAGTGCGTCCCGGATCGATGGGAAGATAAAGCCAGCGTGGCGCGATGATCCATCAAACGCAACGCGGCGCGTCGTGTCGAAGATCTTCGGATTGGCAAAGCGCTGACTGATGAGCGTCACGTAGTCCCCAGGTGTCATGCCCGGTACGCTTGCGACATGCGGCGCGACTTCTGTTGTGAGGACCTTTTCGAACAGACCTTTGATCTGGGGATGCTCCATGCATCCGGCGATGGTCTCAACACTCAGCAGCTCACCGATGTTGGCAAGCATTTGATGGCCTGCGTTCAGCAGCCGCAGCTTCATCGTCTCAAAGCTTTCGACGTCGGACGTCAACGTCGCCCCGACCTTTTCCCATGCAGGCCGCCCCGCGCAGAAGTCGTCCTCAATCACCCATTGCCGGAAACTTTCGTGCGTGACGGGGGCAGCATCCTCAATTCCCATCGCCTGGGCGAGCGCGATCTCTTTCTCACCCGTCGCGGGCACGATGCAATCCACCATCGCGTTCGGAAAAGCGCCATTGGTCGCGATCCACTCTGCCAACGATGGGTCACTCATTTCCGCGAGGCCGCAAACAGCCGCTTTCAGGATCGTCCCATTTCCTTGCAAGTTATCGCAGCTTTGTCCCGTGAAGGGCTCAAGCCCGGCATCTCGGCGTTGTTTGAGTGCCGCGACCATCGCGCCAAACGCAGTGCGCGGGGTTGAAGGGTTCTGGGCGTCAAACTGTATATCGGGATGCGTCGGATCAAAGGCGCCGGTCGCTGCGTCTTGGTAATAGCCACCTTCGGTCACCGTTAGTGAGACGATCCGGATCTCTTTGCGTGCCATCATACGGATAAGGGACGCGTTATCCTCTTCAACCGGAAGGAAATCGATCATTGAGCCAACGATCTCTGCGCCCGACTTTTTCGGATCGAGTTCGATCAAGGTGGTCAGGCAATCCTGCGCCAGAAGCCGATCGCGCATGGCCGCATCGCCTGCGCGGACGCCAGCACCGACAATAGCCCAGTCCAGTGCCTCTCCCGCTTGCATAAGTTGATGCAAGTACCACGCCTGATGCGCGCGGTGAAAATTCCCGAGACCGATATGCACGATCCCCGCTGTCAGTTGCGCGCGGTCGTACCGCGGGCGTTTGATCGCCGCGGGCAGGACTTCAAGTTGCGCGTCTGTCAGTTTCATCGCTCCATGACCATCCATCAGCTCATCCAGTTTCCGCCATCGACGTTGTAGGTTTGCGCAACGACGTAGTCGGCATCATCTGATGCAAGGAAGACGGCCATGCCGGTCAAATCCTCTGCCGTGCCCATGCGCCCGAACGGCACTGCCGCACCAACCTCGGCTTTCTTTTGACCGGGTGCTTTGCCTTCGTGTTTGGCAAAGAAGGCATCAACACCATCCCAGTGTTCACCATCGACCACACCGGGTGCGATGGCGTTCACGTTGATCCCGTGCTGTATGAGGTTCAGGCCCGCCGATTGCGTCAGGCTGATCACCGCCGCTTTGCTGGCGCAGTAAACCGCCACCAGCGATTCACCGCGCCTGCCAGCCTGGGAGGCCATGTTGATGATCTTGCCGCCCTCGCCCCGGTCAATCATGTGCCGCGCGACAGCTTGCTTCGTAAACAAAGTGCCTGCGACATTGATCTGAAACACGCGGTCAAAGTCAGCACGCTCAATCTCGGCAATGGGTGCAGCCGTAAACAAAGCCGCGTTGTTGATCAGGATATCGATGTGGCCCAGCGCGTCGATGGTCTTGGCCACGCCTGCATCGATGCTGGTCTGATCCGTCACATCCATTTCAATGGCGATGGCACCGATGGATTGCGCCGTTTCTTCCGCGCGGGCGATATTGATGTCGGCAATCGCGACCTTGGCGCCCTCTGCGATGTAGCGCTCCGCGAACGCTTGCCCGATACCACGAGCGGCACCTGTAATCAGGGCGGTTTTGCCTGCAAGTCGTGTCATCCCAAGCGCAGCCCCTGCGCATCAAAGCGATGGATGACATCGGATCGTGGCGTTAGGTGGATTGTCTCTCCGTACTTGAAGTCGACTTCGCCATCGGCACGCACGGTGATGGTATCTGCCAACCCCGTGCCGTGGACATGAAAGAACGTGTCAGAGCCAAGATGTTCGGACACACCGACGGTCCCTGACCAAGTCCCCTCCGTCGCGGACACGCTGATATGTTCCGGGCGGACGCCAATTGTCTCTGCACCATGAGACCCGGCAGCAGCACCCGTGATCAGATTCATCGTGGGAGAGCCGATAAAGCCCGCAACGAAGAGGTTCCTTGGATTGCGATAAAGCTCAAGCGGGGAGCCAACCTGCTCGATATTACCCGCACGCAGCACCACGATCTTGTCGGCCATGGTCATGGCTTCGACCTGATCGTGCGTGACGTAGATCATCGTGGTGTTGAGCTTCTTGTGGAGCTCAAGAATTTCCATCCGCATGCCCACACGCAATGCCGCGTCCAGGTTTGAGAGTGGTTCGTCAAACAGAAACGCGGCAGGTTCGCGCACAATCGCGCGGCCAATCGCAACACGCTGGCGCTGCCCACCTGAAAGCTGTCCCGGCTTTTTGTCGAGGTAATCGAGCAGGTTAAGAGAGGTCGCAGCCGCTTCGACTTTCTTGTCGATCTCGGCTTGGTCCATTTTTGCCATCCGCATCGGGAAAGCGATGTTCTTGCGGACCGACATATGTGGGTAAAGCGCATAGGACTGGAAAACCATCGCAAGGCCGCGCTTGGACGGCGGGACCTGCGTGACGTCGTTGCCATCAATCGCGATTTTGCCCGAGGTTGTGTCTTCCAACCCTGCGATCAAGCGTAGCAGCGTGGATTTTCCGCAGCCCGACGGGCCGACGAAGACCGCAAACTCGCCGTCTTCGATGGTCAGGTCCAATGGTGGAATGACCTGCGCGTCGCCAAAGCTTTTGGTGACAGTGTCGAGTACAATACGTCCCATGTCCGTTTCCTATTTCACAGCGCCAAAGGTCAGACCTTGGACCAATTGTTTTTGACAGAACCAGCCCAGCACAACGATCGGGCCAACAGCAGCGGCAGAGACCGCAGACAAGCGTCCGAAGAAGAGGCCTTCTGGCGCGCGGTTGCCTTCAATGAGTTTTGACAGTGTCGCCGCCTCAGTCGTGGTCAGACGGACCGTCCAGTAGGCTTCGTTCCAGCAGAAGATGAAGCAGAGCAGCGCGGTTGAGACAATGCCACCCCAAGCGAGCGGGATCAGTATTTCGCGTACCTCACCCCAAGTGTTCACGCCGTCCATCTGCGCGGCTTCGATGATATCCTTGGGGATTTCCTTGAAGTACGTGAACAGCATCCAGATCACGATGGGCAGGTTGATCAGGCACAACACCACGATGACCATGAAGTGCGTGTCAAAAAGCCCAACGCTCTTGGTGATGAACGTCATAGGGTAGAGGACGGCTGCGGCTGGCAACATCTTGGTGGACAGCATCCACATCAAGACATCCTTGGTCGCACGGGTTGGATTGAACGCCATTGCGTAGGCACAAGGAATGCCGACCACGAGCGCAAAGATCGTCGCGAAAACCGAGGTAATGACGGAGTTCTGGGCGAAGCGCCAGTAGTCGTAGTTTTCCGTCATGTTCAGATAGTTTTCGAGCGTCGGAGTGAAAAAGATCAGGTGCTCTGGCTTCACGGCGTCGGCGTCTGTCTTGAAGCTGGTCAGCACCAGCCAGAAGATCGGGAAGAAGAAGATCAGTCCGACGATCCACGCCAATATCGGGCGACCGGTTTTGCTGAAGCGCGATGTTTCTGCGACGATAGCCATGTCCTTACTCCATCAACGTCTTGCCGACCATGCGCAGCAGGAAGATCGCGACGATGTTGGCAAGGATGACTGCGAAAATACCGGTGGCGCTTGCGGCACCGATGTTGTTGTTGGCGAACTCACCAATCAGATACGGCAGGTTCTTGTTCCCGTTGCCGCGGCTGACGATCTCAATCTCTGCGTAAAGCGACAGGTGAAAGATCGCCTGGATCATCACCACAATGGCGATGGGGCGCCCCAAGTGTGGCAAGGTGAGAAAACGGAACTGGGACCACGCGCTTGCGCCATCAAGGATCGCCGCTTCCTTTTGCTGCTCATCTTCAGACTGCAGGGATGTCATGAAGATCAGCACAGCGAAGGGGGTCCACTGCCATGTCACCATGATAATTACAGCGTAAGCGGATGTTTGGGTGGCGCGGAATGAGATCGGCTCAAATTCCGGCCAAAGACTGAAGAACCACCCGACGAGCGGTGCGTTCTGCAACCCGTCGATCATGTTGTTCAACCCACCAACAGCAATCCCCTGCAGACCCAGGACCGGATCGAGGATCATGTTGATCCAAAGCACCGCGTTCACCGCAGGCATCACAAAGAAAGGCGAGATCAGAAGAACGCGCACAATGCCGCGCCCCGGGAAGGCCTTGTTGATCAACACTGCAATGAGAACGCCAAGGATCACCGTGCCAAAGAGGATGCTTCCGACGATGAGGAGGCTATTTTGGATGGCGAACAGGAAGTCCTTCGAGTTCAAAACGAACTCATAGTTCCCGAAGCCGCGCCAGTTGCTGAAGCTCGGCGTCGTCCATTCCGGGCGCCGGAGGCTGTTGAGCACGTAGCGAATGAAAGAAAAATAGAGTGTCAGCGACAGTGGTACCAACATCCAGATCAGCAACAGGATGACCGCTGGTGTCTGAAGCAGGCGTGGGATGGTTCTATTGGACATGGCACGTCTCCCCAATGCGGTGCCAATGGCCCGCGGTCTGCAGTGCGTCTCAGCTGATTAAGTGTTGGCGGTTTTCGTCTGCCGGACAAGGGTGCCGCGTCCCTGTGGATGAGGACCCGGCTGTGACCGGGTCCTCTGATTGCTTGGCTTACTCGTAGTAGCCCGCTTCCGACATCACGGACATTGCAGCTTCTTGTGCAGCGGCCAGTGCGTCTTCAACAGACTTTGCACCAGACAATGCAGCTGCCATTTCCTGACCGAAGGCCGACCCAATCTCTGGGAATTCAGGGATCGCGACGAACTGAACACCAACGTATGGCTTCAGATCAGTCGGCTCTGGCGCAGCAGAGTCGATCGCTGCGAGTTCTGCGGCAGCGAAGCCTGCGACTTCCTGGAACTCAGGAATTTCGTAGGTGGATGCCCGCTGACCAGTTGGGACAGAACCCCAACCGAACTCTGGGTGGTTACCCACGGCCTGAACGTACTCTTTGGATGTGGCCCACTCGATGAACGCTTTTGCTTCTTCAGCGTTCTCGGTGCCTGCAGGCACGGCCATCGCCCAAGCCCATAGCCAATTCGCACCAACTGGGTTACCAGCGTTTGGCGACTGTGCGTAAGCCACATTTGGGTTTTCCAGGAAGGACGCAGCGATAGTTGCGTCGATCCAGAGCCCGCACTTGTCTTCGTTATAGAGCGCGAGGATCTCGTTGAAGGAGTTTCCTTCGGAGCCTGGAGGTCCATAAGACTGCAGCAGGTCGACGTAGAAGGACACAGCGTTGTTCCACTCTTCCGAGTCGAGCTGTGGCTTCATGTCGGCATCAAACCAAGATGCACCAAAGGAGTTGGCGACCGTTGTTATGAACGCAGCGTTGTCGCCCCAGCCTGGCTTGCCGCGCAGGCAGGCACCGTAGATACCGTTGTCTGGATCGTGCATTGCGGCAGCGGCAGCCTTGATGTTTTCCCAGCTGTCGTTGTCAGCAATGGTGACACCAGCCGCATCGGCCAAATCCTTGCGGTACATGACCATCGAGGACTCACCGTAGAATGGTGCTGCGTAGAGTGTGCCTTCGTGAGACAGGCCTGCACGCATCGCTGGCAGGATGTCGTCCACGTCGTAGTCGGCGCCGAACTCAAGCGGTTCGATCCAGCCGGCAGCGCCCCAAATCGGCGCTTCCTGCATACCGATGTTGATGATGTCGTACTGACCACCACCGGTTGCTGTGTCTGACGTGACCTGATCGCGCAGCACGCCTTCTTCCAGTGCAACCCACTCAAGCTGAACACCGGTCTCTTCGGTGTACTGCTCTGCCACGGTTTGCATGTTGATCATGTGGCCATTGTTCACGATCGCGATGGTCAGCGTCTTCGCATGGCCGTCGGCGTAAGCGCCGGTCGCGGCAAGCAATGACATCGCCGTTGCCGCACGTAGTGTGTTCTTCAAGAACATCACAGTCCTCCCTGTGTGTTTAACGTGGGGTTAGATTAGAAGCGGCATAAACGCGGAGTCAATATAAATTTTACGCGCGATAAGTTTTTATATTCCTCATGCTGAGTCTCGCATGACTAATTTTCCTTCAAACAGAAGACGTTCGTGGTCACGCACATCACCTTCTATGGACCGAAAAAGAACCTCGACAGCGGTCCGCGAAATCGAATCGTAGTCCTGTGCGACTGTTGTCAGGGGTGGACAGGTGAATCGGGCAAAGGGGTGGTCGTCTTGTCCCGCAATCCTGATTTGCGCATCATCTTCGCGCCCCACTTTCAGGCCCAACTCATAGCAGGCAGAGATCAAACCAATCGCCAGGCGGTCATTGCTGCACAGAACGGTGTTGGTCGCAAACTGCCCGCTGTTCAATGCGGCGATCCCCTCCCGGCGACCAATCTGCTCAAACTCCCAACCGTCGCCTTTGACCTGAACGATGGCCGGCTCGTGACCAAGTTGCTCCATCGCCGCGATATAGCCCTGGCGGCGCTTGTTCGCGTTCGGGTTGGACGGGTTTTTCATCTCGAAAAACGTGGGCGGCGCACCCGTGCGGCACAGATAATCGACCATCAGGAAGGAAAACTGCGGGTTGTCGGAGCCCACGAAGGCCAAACCCGCACCTTCAACGTTACTATCGAAAAGGACTGTGGGCACATCCTCGCAAAACCTGTCGACTGCGGCTCGGTCAGAGCCACGACCAAGTGCAGCCAGCAAGACGCCTGCGGGCTTCAGCGACCTGAGATTGTCGAGAATATCGACTTCCAAATCTCTATCGCCATGCGAACTGAAAAGCGTTGGCCGGTATCCCGCGTCGATACAGCGTTGTTCGACGTTGCGCGCGATTTCAGCGAAGAACGGGTCTGCGAGATAGGGAACAACGATACCGACGTTCTTAGTCAGTTTCCGATTTTGGTTCATCGCAAAGATATTGGGGCGGTAGTCGTATTCTGCCAAAGCCGCCTCTATCCGGTTGCGCGTATGCACACGAACGCTTTCCGGATCATGAAAGTACTTCGACACCGTTGGTCGAGAGATGCCGCAGAGCGCCGCAAACTCTTCCATGTTTTTGACCTTGGTCCGTGTCATCGTCTCTCTTTCTCGAATGGCTGAACTTAACTCTTGGGTGTCAGGCTATTCTTATCGCGCGCAAAAAAGCAACAGTCGGGCCGCAAGATTTGAAAATCACAAAGTTTCCAACAGGAAACTTTGTGTTGCGTTTCATGCCTGTGATCCGACCAGAAATTGGCGCAGCTAGCCTAAACTAGAGTCTAGTAGCCCTTGATTGTCAGTCACCCGACAATCAAGGGCAGAACGTCTGACGCTTTCTCCAAGGTCCATACGATTGCTCAATAGGTCATTTCTATCTGATCACAGTCCAACACCTCGCCCTTTGCAAAGCGGCGCGGGCATGCATCGGGTGCAATCATTTGGCGCGGTCTTGGGGGTCGATCTCCACTCCCGCAGAATCCTTTATGTCTCAGATAACTTGCAACCAATCATCGGTGCCGCTGCGACTGATGCACTGGGAAAGAAAACAACTGATGTGCTGGGGTCGGACTTCCCCGACGACCTGATTGACGATCGCACGCAGGTCCGCCGCCGTCATCTTTGTCACCTTGCGCATGACAATCGCAGTTTCGAAATCTTCTATCATAAGAACAATGAAGGGCTGATCGTCCTTGAGATCGAACCAGCCGCCTCCACAACAAACACGTTGCCGCTGAAAGCGATGCAGATTGTGAGCGAGGGCCTGACGGAAGTGTCTGGGTGCGACAGCTTTCAAGACTTCGCGACTGTCATCGCGTGTACGATGCAAGAGCTGACGGGCTTTGATAGCGCCACGGTTTACCGGGTTGCCAGCTATCAAGAGGCAGAAATTCTGGCTCACCAAGGGCGCGCGCAATTATCGGGTGGCCTTGGCCAGCGCCATGCCGCATCTGAGGTCTCGAACCTGTCTTTGGCGCTTCATCCGCCTCAACATCTGCGGATCATCGCAGACACTTCCGCACCCGATAGCGTCATCCAGAAGCGGTCACCCGAACTGCCCGAGATGACTTTGGCACAAGCACACCTTTGCAGCCCCAGCCCGACACTTGTCGAAAGACTTGGAGCCAAAGGCATTCGCAGCGCCATGGCCCTCGCCCTGTACGTCGACGATGCAATGTGGGGCTTCGTCAGCTGCCACAGCTGCGAGCCAAAGATCATTTCTGTTGAAACCCGCATGGCGGCGGAACTGTTTGCACGTTCTGTCGGGTTGCAGATCAAGCAAAAAACCGACCTAATGTCGGCGCAACACCGGCGCACTGCATCGGCCGCACGGTCACGCATTCAGGCCCAGGCCAAAGACCCCGATAGCCTTTGGGCATTGTTCCCAAGTCTTGCACCGACTTTTCAGTCCATCATCCCCTGCGACGGGCTCGCAATCCGCTACGACGACGGTATCAAGACCTTTGGCAGCGTTCCAACGCACGACGCGATCAGAACAGTCGCACGCAAACTGGCAAAGACACGAGATGCGATCGCACAGGACGAAAACCTGCACGACACAGAACTTGTCCTCCCGGAAGACCTTGGCGACAGCGCGGGCGCAATGGTCATTCGCAGTGCGCCGGACGACAGCATTCTTGATCTGATCTTTTTCCGGGATGAAGTCCCGATGAGTGAGCCACTCACCCCGGACAACCATCACCCTCGTCCAAACACGATCAAACGCCTTGCAGAGCCGTGGGACACCAACAGCAGGGCTATGGCCCGTGTGTTGCAGGCCTATCTTAACCAAATCCGGATGAAGGCCGGGCTTTTCCGCAGCCGCACACCGCGCGACATGGCTGAGCACCAACGCCATCAAGACCTGAAGCTGGCAGAGCTGAACCATCGCGTCAAAAATACCCTCGCCCTCATTCAGTCGCTCTCGCGGCAGGCGAAGGCCACCACAGATTCTCTCGAAAGCTACACCGAAGCGCTTGAAAGCAGGATCAACGCGCTTTCGATGGCACAAGACCTGGCACTACAAGAGCCCGAAAGCGGCGTTTCCCTGAGGAGCGTGCTTGAACTGGGCATGGTGCCTTACCGCGACACAGCTGATCAACGCGTGGACCTGACCGGCCCACCCGTTGGCCTGACACCTGACGCGACCCCTTTGCTGGCCCTTGTGCTGCACGAGGTCATCACCAACGCCGCCAAGCATGGGGCGCTTTCATCGCAGGAAGGCATTGTCCGCGCCCGATGGAGCGTCACAGATCAGGGTCTCCGCTTTGAATGGCATGAGATTGGCTCGCGACCGCTTGCCCCGCCCACACGGACAGGTTTCGGTCGGATGCTGATCGAAAAGGCGATCCCCTTTGAACTCGATGGCCGCACCGAACTGACATTTGAGGCCACAGGGCTGCTTTTTGCCTTTGATCTGCCCAAGCAATATCTGACCAAACTTTCCAAAGGTGTTGATACGTCGCAAGAAAAGACGGTCGTTTCATGCAGCGACGGGCCTTCCGGGAAAACGGCACTGTTGGTCGAAGATAACATGTTGCTCGCGATGGATCTGGCCCAGACGCTGAAAAAGATGGGTGCGGCGAAAGTTCAGACAGTCGCCTCTCTTAAGGCGGGGATTGAGCAGGCAAAGACAGGCTACTTCGACTTTGCGGTCATGGACGTCAACTTGCGTGGCGCGCCGTGTTTTCCGATCGCAGATCAGCTCAAGACACGAGCAATCCCTTTTGTATTTGTGTCGGGCTTCAACAACGCTGTCGAAATGCCCCCTGCCCACCAGGACGTACCACTGCTGACCAAGCCTGTTGATGAGGCAAGCCTGTCGCAAAGTCTGCAAGGCTTGCTCTCACCCGCGCCGATCAAGCCGGACTAGCCCCAGCGTTCTTTCGGCTTCGTCCGCTCAAGTTCTGGCGTGATCGGGATATGTTCCGCGTCATCACCGGGTGGTAGACGAAATGGGCCCTTTTCCCAGTCGGCTGCCTTCCACGCCTCTTTCGCCTCTTCGATACGATCTTTGGACGACGACACGAAGTTCCACCAAATGTACCGTTGCTCATTCATCGTCGCGCCACCCAGCAGCATCAGTCGCGCACCACGTGGCCCCGCCTTAGCTGAGATTTGATCCCCGGGCCGAAAAATCATCATCCGCCCCGCTTCGAAGGTATCGCCCGCTACATCGACACTGCCATCGGTGACATAGATCCCGCGATCCTCGTGGTTGTCGGGCAGTGGAAAGGAAGCCTCCGGCTCCAAGACCACATCCAGATAGAACGTCTCGGACTGCATCGTCACGGGGCTGCTTTCGCCGTAGGCATCGCCGAGGATGAGCTTCGCGGTCACACCGGTGTCAGTGATCTCCGGTAATACTGCCTCTTTGTGATGCTCAAAATCCGGCGCCATCTCTTCCTTGTCTTCAGGCAAGGCGATCCAAGTCTGAATACCAAAGAGCTTGTGCCGCTTGGCGCGGGTGTCATCGCTTGTGCGTTCCGAATGGGTCACACCACGCCCCGCGACCATCCAATTCACCTCACCGGGGTAGATCATCTGATGCGTGCCAAGACTGTCGCGATGCTCAAACTCGCCCTGATAGAGATAGGTCACAGTGCCAAGGCCGATATGCGGGTGTGGGCGTACGTCGATTCCGCCGTCGGTGATGAATTCCGCCGGGCCCATCTGGTCAAAGAAGATGAACGGCCCCACCATCTGCCGCTTGGGTGACGGCAGCGCGCGGCGCACCTCAAAACCACCAAGGTCACGCGCGCGCGGAATGATCAGTGTCTCAAGCCCGCCATCTGCGGCAGGACATTCAGGGTTATGTGTCGGGTTCCAGCTCATCAGAATTCTCCTGTCGGGTTATGCGGTCAGCAGATTGGCCAGCGCTTGAATTTCGCCCTCGCGCAATTCATGCCCGCCTTCATGGACTTCGGTGGTGACACTGGCTTCTTGGTCCCGCAGCCACGCAATCAGTTTTCCGCTTTGCGGCCACGGCGTGATCGGGTCGCGCCGACCAGCGGTGACAAGCACCGCTTTGCCTGCGAGGCCCGGCACCGGGTCTGGAGACCATGGGATCAACGGGTGGAGCAAACCAACCCGGTCGAATAGCTCTGGCGCAGTCATCATCACGGATGCGAGGATATTCGCGCCGTTCGAGTAGCCAAACCCATAAACAGGAACGCCAGGGTTTGCCGCCTTGTGCGCCGCCACAAATCCCGCCATCTTTTCCGTCCGCCTGGCAAGGTCGTCCATATCATAGACACCTTCGCCGGTGCGGCGAAAGAACCGGTTCGCGCCCATCTCGGACACGTCACCACGTGGCGCGACAAGGCCAGCACCTGGCAAGATCTGCGACACGAGGCCCGCGAACTGATGTTCATCACCGCCCGTGCCATGAAAGGCAAAGACCAAAGGTTTCCCGGGGGCTGGCGCGGACGCCAGCCCTTCATACGCATCAACTGACATAACTGCCTCCTAGGCCGCGATTTCGGGCAGGTTGGCTTCGATCTTCGCGCGATGTGGCTCATACCGCGTTGGCAGTTTCAACGCCTCGCCCAGATGCGCGGTGTCTTCGTCACGGTCGAAACCGGGCTCATTCGTCGCAATCTCAAACAGCACGCCACCGGGGGTGCGGAAATAGATCGCCCAGAAGTAGTCGCGGTCAATCACGGGGGTCACTTGATAGCCAGTTTGCATGAGAGCCTCTCGTACCCGCAATTGCGCGGCACGGTCTTCGACTGCAAAGGCGATGTGATGCACCGACCCTGCCCCCTGGTTCGCAGCACCCGCCGTCGGGGCCTGTTCCAGGTCGATTGTGTCCGCCGCGTTACCGCCCTCAACAATGTAGCGCGTAACGTCGCCTTCGGTTTCTGCCTTCTGGTAGCCCATATAGGTCAGCAACTCACCCGTCGCGGCGGCATCCTGCAAGCGGAACCGCGCGCCGCGGAAGCCGAACACACCAGCCTCTTCGGAAACACCGTTGCCGGTCCAAGGGGTACGCCCCTGCGGATCACTTTCTACGAGCGCAAAGCCATCGCCGTCGGGGCCGTCAAAGCTCAGGCGGTTTTCACCAAAGGCTGTCTCTTCGGCGAGGCCTGTCACGCCCTTGCCGCTCAAGTGATCCTTCCAGAACCCAAGGCTGCCTTTCGGCACCGCAAATTCTGTCACGCCAACCTCACCCACACCGCGGGTGCCGCGAGGCATGCGACCGAAGGGGAAGTAGGTCATCACGGACCCGGGCGTGCCGATCTCATCGCCATAATAGAGGTGATAGACCTCTGGCGCGTCGAAGTTCACGGTTTTCTTGACCCGGCGCAGACCGAGCGTCTTGGTGAAGAACGCATTGTTTTCGTTGGCATCCGCCGCCATCGACGTGACGTGGTGCAGACCTTTGATATCCGTAATCATAGCGGGTGTCCTTTCAGACCAATCATTGAATTGACCCAAAGATAAGCGGACCGATCATTTCGGTGAATAGACATTGTTATGCATTTACTATTGAGAAAAATGCAATAATGAGAAGCTATGGAAGACCTCAAAGCCATCCGCGTGTTTCTTGAAGTCGTGGACCACCTCAGCTTCAATGCCGCAGCGCGGAGCCTGAAGATGACACCGGCAAGCGTGACCCGCATCGTCGCGCGGCTGGAGGAGGAATTGGGTCAACAACTGCTCCTTCGTACCACACGGCAGGTCTCGCTGACGAGTGCCGGGGCAGTCGTCGCCGCGCGCTATCGGCCCATTGTCGAGGCGTTTGATCAAACGACCGACGATATCCTCGCAGCGAACCGCCCCAATGACGGGCGGCTCAAGATCAATGCACCGCTTTCAATGGGCATGCGACTGATGCCCGGGCTTGTTGAGAGCTTCCGCCTCGCCTACCCGCGTGTGTCGCTGGACGTGCAACTGACGGACGCCTTGGTGGATATCATCGAAGAGGATTGCGACCTGGCCATCCGTGTCTCTGGCCCGCCGACGGACAAGTCAACCATCTGGCGCAAGCTCTGCGTCGTACCGCGGATCGCGGTGGCGAGTCCCGCGTTCCTCGGACGGACGGGGACGCCTGCAACGCCGGATGACTTGGTCGCGCCGCACTGCTTGTCCTACAGCACCAACGGCCAGCCAGAGACGTGGGTGTTCCGCAAGGGCGGCGCAAACCGCACTATCCGCGCGGGCACCACAGTGATGTCAAATAACGGAGACTACCTCGCAGGGATCGCCAGCGCAGGCGGCGGCATCTCTGTCTTACCAGATTTCATCGTGCATTCGGCCATCGACCGAGGCGAGCTGGTGCAGGTCCTGCCGGAGTGGGAGCTTCCCGCGCTTTGGCTGACGCTCTTCTATCCGCCCTACGCACAACTACCCCCGCTGGTCGCGACATTCTCTGACTTCTGCGAAAGCTACCTGCGCGATCTCGACGGTTTGGTCTTCGACTAAGCTACGCCTTCCAGGCCCTCGGTCGACAACCCATCCAGACGTGGCATCAGGCTCAGCAGTTCTTGCGTGTATTCATGCTTAGGTGCAGCAAACAATGTCTCGGTGTCTGCCACTTCCATCAACTGACCTTGACGCATCACACCCACGGTGTCGCACATCTGACGCACCACGGGCAGGTCGTGGCTGATGAACAGCATTGTGAGGCCGAGGTATTCCTGCAAATCCTTCAGGATGTTCAGGATCGTGGCCTGCACGGATACATCAAGCGCCGAAGTCGGCTCATCGCAGATCAGGAACCGAGGTTGCGTTGCAAGTGCCCTGGCGATGGAAATCCGCTGCCGTTGCCCACCTGAAAACTCATGCGGATACTTGCGTCCAGCAGCCGCGCCTAGGCCCACCTGTTCGAGCAATTCGTCCACCCGATACTCCAACTCTTTCCCGTCCAGAAGCCCAAGGTGCTTGGCCGGTTCCGCCACGATGTC
>JAHDEX010000059.1:19986-24872 GCA_020628545.1 Paracoccaceae bacterium
GACGGCAGGATCGCGTTGCGCGTGATAAAGCGTTTGGTCACGCCCTTCACCTCAAGCAGCTTACCGCTTTTCGACTTCTCCGTGCTCGGCCAGTTGCGCGCCAGATCTTCGATCTTGAACGCCTCTTTCTGCGACAAGAGTGCGAAGCGTTTCAGCTTCACAGTCGGGCGCGGCACGGCGGCGATGAGTGACTTGGTATAGCTGTGCTGCGGTGTGCCGAGGACCTGCATCGTCGGTCCGCTTTCAACCACCTCACCCTGATACATCACCGTCACTTTGTCGGTTGTATCTGCGATCACGCCCATGTCGTGGGTGATCAGAATGACGCCAACTTTGCGATCCTGCGCAATCTCCCTGATCAGATCGAGAATTTGCGCCTGTATAGACACATCAAGCGCCGTCGTCGGTTCATCCGCGATGATCACATCCGGTTCGGAGCAAAGCGCCAAAGCAATCACAATCCGCTGCCGCATCCCGCCAGAGAACTGGTGCGGATATTGGTCAATGCGGCTTTCCGGGTCCGGGATTCCCACTGCGGCGATCAGTTCCAACGCACGTTTGCGCGCCTCAGACGAAGACATACCGAGATGCAATTCAATCGTCTCTTCCAACTGCTGACCGACAGTGAAGAGCGGGTTGAGTGACGTCAGCGGATCCTGAAAGATCATGGAGATCTTCGCACCACGCAGGCTTTGCATCGCCCCGGCATCCAACCCCGAGATCTCATCTTCCTTGAACTGGATCGTCCCGTTGGAAATCCGCCCCGGTGGGTCAAGCAGACCCATCACGGCCGCACCGATGGTGGACTTGCCCGCGCCGGATTCGCCCACCAGCCCATGGATTTCGCCCGGTTCTACAACAAGGTTCGCGCCCTTTACGGCGACAAAGGTGCTGCGCCGTCCGGGGAATTCGACCGACAGGCGGTTAATCTCAAGCAAAGACATCAGCGCAACCTCGGGTTCAATGCATCGCGGAGCCAGTCACCGAGCAGGTTCACAGCCAAGGCGAGCGCCAGCAGGGTGCAGGCGGGAAAGAAGAGGATCCACCACTCGCCCGAGAACAGGAAGCCCTGCCCGACGCGGATCAGCGTGCCAAGCGATGGTTGTGTTGGCGGCGCGCCAACACCGAGGAACGACAGCGTGGCCTCTGCGATGATGGCCAACGCCAAGGAGATCGTTGCAATTACCAACACAGGTGACATCGCGTTCGGCAGGATATGCCGGATCATGATCGCCCAAGGTTTGCGCCCAATCAGACGGGCGGCGGCCACATAGTCTTTGTTCTTCTCAACAATCGTGGCACCCCTAACGACCCGCGCGAACTGTACCCAGTCGGATAAACCAATTGCGAGGATAAGCACCCAGATCGCCATTTGGTCGCGGTACTCGACCGGGGTGAAGCCCTTAGCCACACCAAAGATCAGCATCGCCACCAGGATGGATGGGAAGGTCAACTGCACGTCCGCAATCCGCATGATGATCGTCTCGGTCCAGCCACCGAAGTAGCCGGAGACGAGGCCAAGGATGATCCCAAGCACCATCGCGAACAGCACTGCGGAGACACCAACAAACAGCGAAATGCGCATACCGTATAGAATGGTCGAAAACACGTCGCGGCCCTGATCGTCCGTGCCGAGCATGAACGTCTCACCCGTAAACGCATTCGGCGTGGATGGTGGCGTAAAGCCGTTCATCAGGTTGAGGCTTGCGGGGTTAAACGGGTTCGTCGGCGCGATCCATGGGGCGAAAACGGCCGAAAAGACGAGGATGCAGACGACGACAAATGACACCATCGCGACGGGCGAATGGGTGAAGTCGAAGAAGAAATCGCTCTCTTTCAAACGCGCCCAACGGCCCTTTGCGGCTTCGGGTTGGGACAGTGGCGTATCGGTCATCAGTGACCCCCTGTACGATCCGCGCGCAGACGCGGGTCAATGAAGACATAAAGGATATCGACGATGAGGTTGATCGCGACGAACATGACTGAGATCAGCATCAGGTAAGCGGCCATCACTGGGATATCGACGAACTGGATCGCGTTGATGAATAGCAGGCCGACCCCGGGCCACTGGAACACCGTCTCTGTGATGATCGCAAAGGCGATGATCGCGCCCAGCTGCAGACCGATCACCGTCACAACAGGCACCATTGTGTTCTTGAGCGCATGGCGGAAGTTGATCACTCGATCTTTTAGGCCCCGTGCGCGGGCGAAACGGATGTAGTCCTGGCGCAGAACCTCCAACATCTCAGACCGCACCAAGCGCATAATCAGTGTCATCTGATAGAGGCCAAGCGTGATGGAGGGGAGGATGAGCGCCTTTAATCCAGTCTCCGTCAGGAACCCGGTCGTCCAGAATTCGCCAATGCGCGTGACCTCCCCACGCCCGAACGACGGCAACCAGCCAAGTTCGACAGAAAAGAGGTAGATAAGGAGGATACCAATCAAGAAGGTTGGCAAGGACACCCCGATCAGTGAGACGGCCATGATGATGTTCGCCATCACGCCGTCGCGTCGGATCGCGGTGTAAACGCCCAGCGCGATACCAAAGAGAACCGCAAGAAATGCGGACACAATGGCAAGCTCCAATGTCGCCGGGGCGCGCTCCAGCAGGATTTCCGCGACAGGGCGCCCTTGGCGGTAGCTGACGCCGAAATTGCCCTGCGCGGCATTCTCAAGAAACCGAAAGTACTGCACCGGGAACGGCTGATCGAGGCCAAGTTGCCCGCGCAGGCGTTCGATGTCTTCCATCGTCCGCTCCTGCCCCAGCATGTTGTCGATGGGATCACCGACAAACCGGAACATCGAAAAGGCGACAAGCCCGGTGATCAGCAGGACGAGCACAGACTGCCCCATCCGCCGGATGATGAAGGAAAGCATCGCGGTCGTCCTGCCTTATTCGTTTAGTTCACTGTCACCCAGCGCAGGATGAAGAAGTTATCCGGGCGCTGCGTCAGGTCGATATTACTGCCTGCACCCCAGACAAGCGGCTGCACGTACATCGGCACATAGGCAGCCTCTTCATACAGGATGTTGGCCACTTCATCGAGCATCGCCTGGCGTTCGCCTTCGTCGATGGTGGATTGGATCAGCGGCAACAACTCATCCACGCGCGCGTTGGAATAGCCGCCAAAGTTCCAGCTGCCGAGCTTCAGCTCTTCGTTTGGCGTGGCGGCCAAGAAGCGGATCGGGTGCTCTGCATCGAACGTACCGGGCGACCAGCCGAGGAGGTACATATCGAAATTATCTTCGCGCAGCTCTGGCCAGTAGTTCTGCACTGGCATCGCGTCGAGCGTCGCGGTGATCCCTACCTGCGCGAGCATACCGGTGATTGCCTGACACACAGACTCGTCGTTGAGATACCGGTCGTTCGGGCACTTGAGACCGAAAGAGAAACCGTCGGCATAGCCTGCCTCAGCCAGCAATGCTTTGGACTTCTCAGGATCGAATTCATAGCTGCCGAGACCTTCAGTGTAGCCATTCATTGCGGCACTGACCAACTGGTTCGCAGGCTCTGCGTTCCCACGCATGATCGTCTGCAAGATCGCGGGCACGTTGATTGCATGAGAAATCGCCTGACGGACACGCACGTCAGAGAACGGGTTCGCTTCGGTCTCGGCCGAATATTTCAGCCCATCGGCCTCATGCGGGAAGCCCAGCATGATGATCCGCGCTTCGATCCCCTGAATGACTTGCACATCAGCACTTTGCTGCAAGCGTGCAACGTCCTGAATTGGCACCGGGTTGATGAAGTCCACGTCGCCGGAAAGCAGTGCGGCCAAAGCAGTCGCCGGGTTCTGAATTGGTGTCAGCGTGGCGCTTGTGATGTTGTGCTCAACCTCACCCCACCAGCCATTGTAAGGCACCAAAGTGGTCGATAGGCCCGGCTGACGGTCTGTCACCTGGAACGCACCGGTGCCGTTCGTGTTCAGCGTCGCGTAGTTGCCGTTCTCTTTATCCGGCAGCTCCGCACCGTTTGCAGCGGCCCAGTCGCTGTCCATGATCATCCAGTTCGCAATACTGCTGGGGAAGATCGGGTTTGGCGCGCTGGTCAAGATATCAACGGTGAAATCATCGACCTTGATCACTTCGCTGACAGGCGCAAACCAGCTGCGGGTGTCAGACACCTCGTCCGACG
The DNA here is from genome assembly GCA_020628545.1 of Paracoccaceae bacterium. Taxonomy (GTDB): domain Bacteria; phylum Pseudomonadota; class Alphaproteobacteria; order Rhodobacterales; family Rhodobacteraceae; genus Yoonia. Next base: position 24,122 of record JAHDEX010000059.1, read on the forward strand.
CGCGTTGGTATGAGAAAATAACGTCATCCGCGTTGAATGCGGCGCCATCCTGGAAGGTCACGCCTTCGCGCAGGAAAAACCGCCAGCCTTCACCGTCGCCAATCGGCTCCCACGAAGTCGCCAATGCAGGCTCAACACTCATGTCTTTGCCGCGACGGACGAGACCTTCGTAAACGTTATTCAAGAACCCCAAGACCGGGGCAGAGTTCACAGCATGGGGGTCCATCGTTTGCGGGTCCGTGGTTTCGGCCCATGTGAATTCTTCCGCGGTGGCGGGCAATGCGATCACGGCGCTGAGCGCGGCGGCATAGGTCAGTCGTTGCATGATGTGGTCTCCCCAAGTGTGCGATATCCGAGATATTTAGCACGGAATCGAAAAAGGCGATGGGCGGCCCAAGGTTGAGCCGCCCACCTGAAACGCAGTCGCGTTAGTTCAAGCCGAAGTGCTTCACCATTGGCTGATCTTCCGGGTCAACTTCGATGCCAAGGTTTTCGGTCATCGCCCAGTTCAGCACCTGGTGGTGGATCGGGATGTAGAGCTGCTCATCCTGAACAACACGCCAGATGTCGGCGATGTCTGCATCACGTGCAGCAAGGTCTGTGTTCGACGCGAGCGACAGGATCTTTGCATCCAGCTCATCATTGTCGAAGCCTGTGCCGTTCCATGTGCCGATGCTGTCTTCACGTCCGTGAACAAGGAAGTTGAAGATGTACTCGGAGTCGTAGGTCGGAACACCCCAGCCCAGCATGT
>JAHDEX010000060.1 GCA_020628545.1 Paracoccaceae bacterium
CCGAGATGCTGCGTACGCCAAACTTCGGCCGGAAGTCTTTGAACGAGATCAAAGAGGTTCTGTCCGGTATGGGTCTGCACCTCGGCATGGATGTCGAAGACTGGCCACCAGACAACATCGAAGACCTGGCGAAGAAGTTCGAAGACCAGTTCTAAGGATTTGAATGGGCCTTCGGGCCCATTCGCAAATGCCGGCTCTGACCGGGAATATCTGGGCATGGTGCCCCACAAACGGAGCCTCCGTCATCGCAGCGGCGGCCCACATACAAAACGAAACGGAGATGAAACATGCGCCACGGACACGGTTACCGTAAACTCAACCGCACCCACGAACACCGCAAAGCGATGTTCGCCAATATGGCTGGTTCTTTGATCGAGCATGAGCAGATCAAGACGACCCTGCCAAAAGCAAAAGAATTGAAGCGCGTGATCGAAAAACTGATCACGCTCGCTAAGCGCGGCGACTTGCACGCACGCCGTCAGGCCCATGCGCGCCTGAAGCAGGACATGCACACAGCGAAATTGTTCGAGGTGCTTGGCCCACGTTATGCAGAGCGTCAGGGCGGCTACGTGCGCGTGCTGAAAGCTGGCTTCCGGTATGGCGATATGGCGCCAATGGCGATCATCGAATTCGTTGATCGTGACGTTGATGCAAAGGGCGCTGCTGACAAAACCCGTCTTGAGGCCGAGGACGCTGTCGAAGAATAAGTCGACACCGCGAGAATTCACGAGAGCCCCGTGCCGGAAAAGCGCGGGGCTTTTGCTTTGATACCGCTGGCATTCCCGCATAAGTTCCTCTCATGGCTGACCTTTTCGACACTTCTGCTGCGACATCCGCCGTCGATGCCAAGCGCCCCTTGGCGGACCGCTTGCGTCCGCAGACGTTAGGGGAAGTAATTGGTCAAGAGCAGGTATTGGGCCCGGACGCGCCACTTGGCGTGATGCTCGCCTCTGGCAGCTTGTCATCTTTGATCTTTTGGGGGCCGCCGGGTGTCGGAAAGACCACGATCGCGCGGCTTCTTGCGGATGAGACGGACCTGCATTTCGTCCAGATCAGCGCGATATTCACAGGTATGCCTGACCTGCGAAAGGTCTTTGAGGCCGCCAAGATGCGGCGTCAAAATGGCAAAGGGACGCTGTTGTTCGTGGATGAAATCCATCGTTTCAACAAAGCCCAACAGGACGGTTTTCTCCCACATATGGAAGATGGGACAATCCTGTTGGTTGGTGCGACAACCGAAAACCCGTCGTTTGAGTTGAACGCCGCTGTTTTGTCCCGCGCGCAGGTGTTGATCCTGACGCGATTGGAGCGTGATGATCTGGAACGCCTCGCGCAGCGTGCAGAGACTGAACTGGGTAAAGAGCTGCCACTCGACAGAGAGGCTCGTGAGGCCTTGCTGGGCATGGCAGACGGCGACGGACGCGCGCTGCTGAACCTGATTGAACAGATTGCAGCTTGGAAAACGGACGCACGACTGTCCGTCGATGATTTGACCAGTCGTTTGATGAAGCGGGCGGCGAAATACGACAAGTCTGGTGACGAACATTATAACCTGATCAGTGCGTTGCATAAGTCTGTGCGCGGCTCTGACCCGGACGCGGCGCTGTATTGGTTCGCCCGGATGTTGCAGGGGGGGGAGGACCCAAGGTATCTGGCGCGGCGCATTACGCGCATGGCAGTTGAGGATATCGGCCTCGCGGATCCGCAAGCGCATCGGGTGTGTCTCGATGCTTGGGAAACCTACGAGCGTCTTGGCTCGCCGGAAGGGGAGCTCGCTCTAAGCCAAGCGGTCGCCTACCTTGCGCTCGCGCCGAAGTCGAACGCGGGCTACGTGGCCTACAAGGCTGCAGTGAATGCAGCTAAGAAGAACGGCTCTGCGCCGCCGCCAGCGCATATCCTCAATGCGCCTACGGGCCTGATGAAAGAGCAGGGGTTTGGGGCAGGGTACGCCTATGACCACGATGCCGAAGATGGTTTTAGTGGGCAAAATTATTTCCCCGACGGTATGAGGCGCGAGACATTCTATGACCCAGTGGATCGCGGGTTTGAGCGAGACCTGAAAAAACGCGTCGCCTACTTCGAGGGGTTGCGCGCGAAAAGGAACGCGGAATGACGATGCTATCCGTCGCTCTGGGCGGAGCCATCGGGGCCGTGCTACGGTACTTGATTGGGCTGGCCGTCGCGTTCCCATTTGGGACGTTGACGGTCAACGTCATCGGATCACTGATCATCGGCCTGATCTGGCACAGTTTTACGACGAAGGGCATGCACGGCTGGCTGCCGTTTGTGATGACCGGAGTGCTTGGAGGTTTCACCACCTTTTCCGCGTTTTCCCTTGATACATTGCGTCTTGTCGATGACGGAAGGCTGGCGGCGGCTGGTGGATATGTTATGGGCTCTGTCTTGTTATCGCTGGCGGCCTGTTTCGCTGGCGTCTGGATTGCAAAGGGCATCGCATGAGCGGCGTACAAACAAGGGTGATCGGGCCTGACGATGGGGATCAACGGCTGGACCGCTACATGCGGCGCCTTTTTCCACATCTGACCCAAGGGCGTATCGAGAAGATGTGCCGCAAAGGTGAGGTCCGTGTTGACGGCGGACGGGTGAAGACGAACACACGGCTTGAGACTGGGCAGACCATTCGCATCCCACCTTTACCAACTGTGGAAGAGGCGGCTGCGAGCGTCAAGCTGCTCAAGCAGGGTGTGACGAAGGCTGACGCAAAGCTGATCCAAAGCTGTGTGATCTACCGTGACGACCATATCATTGCGATCAACAAACCTGCAGGTATCGCGACACAAGGCGGGACAAACACAACCCGGCATATCGATGGCATGGCTGAGGCGCTGATGTTCGATTATGACGAGAAGCCACGCCTCGTCCATCGGCTCGATAAGGACACATCTGGTGTTCTGCTGCTGGCACGGACACGGATAGCTGCGAAAGGTTTGACCGAGAATCTTAAGCATCGCGAAACGCGTAAGATCTATTGGGCAGCGATTGCCGGTGTGCCGCATCCGAAAGCGGGCACCATCAAATATGGTCTCGTGAAAGCCCCCGGTCATGGCCGAGGTGGCGAAAATGAAAAGATGCGCTGCGTTCATCCGCGTGACGTGGGTGAGGTTGAGGGCGCAAAGCGGGCTACGACTGACTACGCAGTAATGGACACGCTGGCTTCGCGTGCGTCTTGGTGCGCGCTTGTGCCAATTACTGGGCGCACGCATCAATTGCGCGCCCATATGGCTGAAATCGGTCATCCGATCATCGGCGATGGCAAGTATGGCGGGTCAGAGCAGGAGAACCTCGGCGACGGGTGGGGCGCAGGCATGGGGGGCGATATCAGTCGCAAGATGCACCTGCACGCGCGGAGCCTGAAGATCGAACATCCGATGACGGGCGCGATCATGGATTTCATCGCGCCCTTGCCGCCGCATATGCAAAACACGTGGGATTTTGTGGGCTGGAACGTCAGCCACGCACCCGCAGATCCGTTCTTTATGGAAGATGAGTGAGTTGCGGCTGGTCATTTTCGACGTCGATGGGACGCTGGTTGATAGTCAGGGCCTGATTTATCAGTCGTTTGTAGCGGCCTATCAATCACTTGATTTGGCTCCACCGCCGCGAGACCGTGCGCTACGATACGTTGGCATTACGCTCGACGCGATTTTTCCGTTGCTGTCTCCGGAACTGGAAAGCGATGCTCACGCAAACCTCGCCGCCGCGTATCGCGAAGCATACCATCACATCCGCACGACAGAAGGCAGCCAAGCGACCTCACCGTTTTTTGCCGGTATGCGTGAGGTGTTGGACACCTTTAAATCGCAGGATTGGACGCTGATGGCCGTCGCAACCGGCAAGTCACAGCGCGGACTGGACGCTCTGATCGCGGATCACGCGCTTGAGGGCTATTTTCAAAGCGCTCAAGCCGCCGACTTTCATCCCTCAAAACCGCATCCCTCTATGCTCTTGACCTGCATGACCCATACGGGCGTTGCGCCGGAAAAGACTGTGATGATTGGCGATACGACATTCGATATCGACATGGGGCGCGACGCAGGCGTCAAGACGATCGGGGTCAGCTGGGGGCACCATCCTGTCGCACAGTTGCAGGCAGACCGGATTGTTGAAGAACCGAGCATGCTTTTGTCTGCCGTCGACGAACTTCTAGGACCACAGACATGAGCGAATGGGCTGCAAAACGGTTTTGGACGACGACCGCAACGGTCGAAATGCCTGAGGGGTACGGGATCGAGTTGGATGGCCGCTCAGTGAAGACGCCCGCAAAGGCTGCACTCGTGCTGCCCACGGCGGCCATGGCGGCGGCCGTTGCCGAGGAGTGGGACGCGCAAGAGGGAAAGATTGACCCGAGCACAATGCCGGTAACGCGTGGGGCGAATGCGGCCATCGATAAGGTTGCGACGCAGAAGGATGAGGTCGTCACACTTCTGGCGGCTTACGGTGACAGCGACTTGCTATGTTATCGCGCCGCTGGGCCGCATGCCCTCATTGCTCAACAAAAGGCGGCATGGGATCCGTTGCTTGACTGGGCCGATCAGACGTATGGCGTGCGTCTGAAAACGGGTGAAGGTGTCATGCATGTCCCTCAAGACCCTGACGGGCAGGCGCGTCTGACCGCGGAGTTGCACCAACTTACGCCGTTTGAGCTTGCGGCCGCACATGACCTGATTAGCTTGTCTGGATCGCTGGTCATCGCATTGGCCGTTATGCGTGGCCATCTTGAAACAACTGCAGGTTGGGCTGCGTCCCGCGTTGATGAAGACTGGCAGATCAGTCAGTGGGGCGAGGATGCGGAAGCGCAAATGCAGGAAAAGATCAAAAAGCAGGCTTTCTGCGACGCAGCGCGATTCTTTGCGTTGTGTAAAGCCTAAGAAGTTGATCAATGCGCGTGAATTTCGATCAAATATCTAGGTAATCACACGTAGTTCGACGGGTTTTCGCGTGCCAGCACTTGACCAAATCGAATGATTCCCCACAGTCTACCGTAGTTCATGGCAGGGGGACCTGTATGATGCTGTTAAGCTGCCCATCAAGGGCAGACAGATACCGCCAGAACGGGAGTCATGGCGGAAACTCAGGAAGAGGTAAAAATGAAAACAAACGTATTTCTTGGCACGCTTGCTGTTGCGGGGATGACAGCCGGTATGGCGTTCGCTGACGGACACGGCGGTAGCACGCTGGACGTCGTCAAAGAGCGCGGCTCACTGAAGTGCGGCATCAGCACCGGTCTTGTCGGTTTCGCATCGCAGGATGCAAACGATGAGTGGGAAGGCTTCGACGTCGCAGTTTGCCGCGCAGTCGCTGCGGCTGTTCTGGGCGATCCAACAGCCGTTGAATTCCGCCCTGTGACCAACAAAGAGCGTTTTGAAGTTCTCAACTCTGGCGACATCGACATGCTGTCCCGGAACACAACATGGACCTTCTCACGTGACGTTGACCTGAAGCTGGAATTTGCTGGCGTCAACTACTATGACGGTCAGGGCTTCATGGTGCCAAAGTCGCTTGGCGTGTCTTCTGCGAAAGACCTCGACGGCGCACCAGTCTGCATCCAGTCCGGCACAACAACAGAGCTGAACCTTGCGGACTTCTTCCGCACCAACAACATCAGCTACCAGCCTGTGTCGATCACAACAGCGTCTGAAGCACAGCAGGCATACCTTGCTGGCCGTTGCGCAGTTTACACAACAGATGCTTCTGGTCTGGCTGCGACACGCGCATCCTTCGAGAACCCAGAAGATCACGTTGTTCTGCCAGAAATCATCTCCAAAGAGCCTCTGGGCCCGCTTGTTCGCCACGGCGACAACGAATGGGGTGACGTTGTCCGCTGGACACTGAACGCGCTGATTGCTGCTGAAGAACTCGGCATCACATCTGCAAACGTGGGTGAGCTTTCAGCAGCAGCGACAGACAACCCAGAAATCAACCGCCTGCTTGGCACCGAGGGTAACCTGGGTGAGCAGCTGGGTGTGGCTGCCGACTTTGGCGCGAAGATCATCATGGCTGACGGCAACTATGGCGAGATCTTTGAGAAGTACATTGGTGAGAACACACCAATCGGCCTGTCTCGCGGTCTGAACGCACAGTGGACCGACGGCGGTCTGCTCTACGCACCACCGTTCCGCTAAGACTTTATGAAGGGCGCGCTTGTCGCGCCCTTCTTCTTTTGCGCGCTCAATTCCCAATCTTCCGGAGCCGTTTCCGAACAAATTGCCTCGCGTATACCCTGCCATGCCTTCGGCATTCTCGGGACATTCGCGATAAGAGCGATCACATTTGGTTCGTAAACGCTTCAATACGACAACCACCTGGGTGGACTGGAGGTTCGTATGTCTATGGTAGAGGCCCCACCGCCGGGCTTTAAACTGTCGATGCTGATCAACGACTCGCGCTATCGCGGGTACACGTTCCAGACAATCGCCTTCATCGCTTTGATGTGCCTTGCAGCTGTCATGGTCATGAACGCCGCCGCAAACCTGGAACGGTTGGGCAAGGACATCTCATTTGATTTCCTGTGGCAGGGCGCAAGCTATGACATCTATCCGCAGCTGATCCCGTTTGAGAGTACGGACACCCACTTCCGCGCCGCAATGGTTGGCGTTTTGAATACGCTTTTGGTGGCGTTCTTTGGATGTATCGCTGCAACGGTCATCGGCGTGATTGCCGGTGTCCTGCGCCTTTCGAACAATTGGCTGATTGCCAAAGTGATGGCGATCTACGTTGAGATTTTCCGCAACGTGCCGGTGTTGCTCTGGATCCTGCTGATCATGCAGATCGTCGCGATCAGCTTTAACAACCCGCTGGACTACCGCGGGGAGGACCCGACCGCGACCGTGGTCTGGGGTATGTTCGCATTCACGACGCTCGGTATCTATATGCCAGCCCCGGTTTGGAACCCAGGTTCTGGTGTCGTTGTTGCCGTCTTTATTGCGTCAATCATCGCGATGTTTTTCTACAGCCGTTATCGCAAGAAAGTCCTGTTTGATACTGGCCGCATCCTGCCCGGTTTCCCGGTCATGCTGGGGCTCTTTTTTGTCCCGGCGCTTTTGGCGTTTTTCATTATGGGACGTCCCATCGGGCTGGACTACCCTGCCATGGGCGCGTTTACCTTCTCAGGCGGCGCACTGATCGGCGGACCGTTCATCGCACTTTGGCTGGCCCTTTCGCTCTACACCGGTGCATTCATCGCTGAAAACGTGCGCGCAGGTATCCTCGCAATTTCCAAAGGCCAGACAGAGGCCGCTTCGGCTTTGGGGCTCCGCCCGAACCGCACGATGAGCCTTGTTGTCCTGCCACAGGCGTTGCGCGTGATCATCCCACCAGTGATTTCGCAGTACCTGAACCTGACCAAGAACTCCTCCCTCGCGGCCTTCATCGGCTATCAGGAGATCACAGGCACGCTGATGGGCATTACGCTGAACCAGACAGGTCGGTCGTTTGAGGCCGTGCTTCTCGGCATGCTGATCTACTTGCTGATCTCGCTCGCGATCTCATTCATGGGCAACCTCTACAATGCCTCAGTCAAGTTGAAGGAGCGCTGATATGTCGGGGACACACGCACATTCACCAAGCGCAAATACGGCTTATGTTCAGAAGACGATAATCGAACCATCACCCCCACCGGCATCCGAAACCGGGGCCATGAAGTGGGTGCGCGAGAACCTTTTCTCGTCAATCCCCAACAGTCTCCTGACACTTTTGACGCTCTATGTGATCTATCAGGCGCTCATGGTTGTGGTGCCTTGGATCGCCAATGGCGTATGGGGCACGGAAGGCGAGGGACCCAATTCCCTCGACGAATGCCGACAGCAGTTGGAAGGCGCGGTTGGCGGCTGTTTCGCCGTGATCCGGGAACGCTGGCAACAACTTCTTTTCGGCAACTATCCGAAGGACGAGCTTTGGAGGCCGACTGTCGCCTTCTTCGGGCTGATACTGGCGGCCTTGCCGGTGATGTTCGTGAAGCTGCCTCGCGTCTTGTTGATCTTCACCGGCATCTTCCCCTTTGTGACCTATTGGTTGCTGTGGGGGGGTACAATTTGGGCACCCGTTCTGTTCCTCGGTACTGTCGTCCTGGGCTATGTCGTTTACAGCAAGCTCGTGGGCCAATCGTTCTTCATGGGGATCCTTGGTTTCCTTGCGGTCGTTTTTATCGGTGGCAACTTCCTCGTCGGTCCCATCGCTGATGCGCTGCAGGGGATCATCCCGATCAGCCTGTCCGATGTGGAAAGCCGTGAGATTGGTGGGTTCATCCTGAACTTCGTGCTTGGGATCACTTGTGTTTCGCTGTCTTTGCCGCTCGGTATTCTGCTTGCGCTTGGTCGTCAGTCCAACCTGCCGATCATCAAAGGCATCTGTGTGGTGTTCATCGAGTTCATTCGCGGCGTGCCTCTGATTACGCTTCTCTTTGTAGCTTCGGTGATGCTCGCGTACTTCCTGCCGCCGGATGCGAACTTCGACATCATGGTGCGGGTGATCATTATGATCACGCTCTTTGCCTCGGCCTACATCGCAGAGGCGATCCGGGGTGGTTTGGCTGCTCTGCCAAAGGGCCAGTATGAGGCGGGCGACTCCCTGGGCCTAGACTACTGGCAGTCCATGCGCCTGATCATCCTGCCGCAAGCGTTGAAAATCTCGATCCCGTCCATCGTGAACATCGCCATCGGCCTGTTCAAGGATACTACCCTCGTGTCGATCATCTCGATGGTGGACTTGCTGGGTATGATCCAACAGCGGATCTTCAACACGACCGAGTGGTTTGGCGTCTACTGGGAGTTGCTTGGCTTTGCCGCCTTCCTGTTCTTCATCATCTGCTACGGCATCTCTCAATATTCACAATGGCTCGAGCGTCAGCTGGCCACTGATCACCGATAGGAGGCCGACACCATGGCTGACACTGCTGCAAAAATGACCGTCTCTGACGAGGTGGCGATTGAAATTCAGGGGATGAACAAGTGGTACGGGACGTTCCACGTGCTGCGCGACATCAACCTGACCGTTCAACGCGGAGAGCGGATCGTGATCTGTGGGCCCTCCGGTTCGGGAAAGTCGACCCTGATCCGTTGCATCAACCGCTTGGAAGAGCATCAGAAGGGCAAGATTGTCGTTGATGGGACGGAGCTAACCTCCGACCTCAAAAACATCGACAAGATCCGGTCAGAGGTTGGGATGTGCTTTCAGCACTTCAACCTGTTCCCGCACCTGACGATCCTCGAGAATTGCACGCTGGCCCCGATCTGGGTGCGCAAGACGCCGAAGAAGGAAGCCGAAGAAACGGCGATGCATTACCTTGAAAAGGTAAAGATCCCGGATCAGGCGTTGAAGTATCCCGGCCAATTGTCCGGTGGTCAGCAGCAACGTGTGGCCATTGCCCGGTCGCTTTGTATGAAGCCGCGGATTATGCTGTTTGACGAACCGACCTCGGCCCTTGACCCCGAGATGATCAAAGAGGTGCTGGACACCATGATCGAGCTTGCGGAAGAAGGTATGACGATGCTCTGCGTGACGCACGAGATGGGCTTTGCCCGTCAGGTGGCGAACCGCGTGATTTTCATGGACCAAGGTCAGGTGGTTGAGCAGAATGAGCCGGAGGCATTCTTCAACAACCCGCAGTCCGAGCGGACGCAGTTGTTCCTGAGCCAGATTCTCGGTCACTAAACACTAAAGCTCTCGCGGCACCATAAAATCGACAACCCGGCCCTTGCCGGGTTGGCACCAATCTGCGTCTTCAAAGTCAATCACGCATGTCGCGCCTGTCGGGTAGTCGTCGAAGCGAGTGTGTGACGGCGGGTCTGCCGCAAGCATCTCCGCGGCGATTGCAATGCCCGGGTTATGGCCCACGAGCGCGACGGTCGCAGCGCTTTCCTTTTTCGCTACATCAAAGATCGTTTGCGGGGCAGCGTGATAAAGGGCGGCCACCTCTGCAATGTCAGGCGTCGCGGCCATGCCCCGTATCAACAGGGTGGTCGTTTGCAAGGTTCGCATCGCATCGGATGTCACGATGATGTCGGGGATGTAAGTCTGGCGCGCCAACCACTTTCCGAGGTCCTCTGCAGCCTTCACACCACGATCATTCAGTTTACGTGCATGATCATCTGCATAGGGATCCGACCAGCTTGATTTCGCATGGCGGATCAGGATCAGGCGGCGGGTCATAGGAAGGCTTTCATGTGAAAGGCGGCCTGCGCTGGAAGGCGATTGCCTTGCCCCACAGGACAGGCGCGTCTGGCACGGCACCCTTCGTTCATGCAATCAGCCCCGGCCGGTTTCCGCAAGTGGTCTTTGCAGGCTGGCACGTCATATCCATCCTCGAAAGCACCAACGGGACAGGCCGTCTTGCATGGCTTTTCAACGCAAGTCAGACATGGCTGGGCGCCCAATTCATCCGGGATTCCATCTGGCAAAAGCAATGCCCCGCGGAAGGATGCAAACAGCCCCCTAGTTTCATGGACGAGAAACCCGATAGGGGACGACCAAAAGCGTCCTGTCCGCAGCGCCCATGTCTGAAACGGGTGAAAGGGCGGTCCGTCGGATGGGAAGAGGACCCCGGCGTCGGCTTCTTGCGCAATTGTGCGCAGTACGCGCTGAGACCACCGGTCCAATGGGTTTGCGGCGCCATCAGCATACTCGGGACTGTCCCGAAAATGAGGCCAGAACGCAGGCTCATCTGGTCCGATGAGAACGAGTGTTTGGAGATGAGAGTCTATCTCGAGTTGGCAGTGACCGAGCGCTATAAGAAACTGAGCAGCCAACGCATCCGCAAGGTCCGAGGGGATGCTCATTCAGATTTCACCGGACGCGTGTCAGTTTGCGCGGGTAAGAGCCCGGCTGCGAGGGTCGTAATGTGACGCTGTTCCCGGTGCAAGTGTAGGTGCCACGTGCGTTGCCCCATCCGGCGTCCGCAGTTGTGACAGGTATTTCCATGCGCTGGCCGAGCACGTCTGCCGAGCCAACAAGTGAGTATTCGGCCGCCACGGCCAAGAAGTTGGACCCATCATCGGCATTCATGGCTCCCTGGCTGTAGCCGACAAGCTCCACGTCGACGGGTGGGATATTCGGAACCGCAACGGAGAATATCAGGTTTTCAGCCAGCATTGTCATGACACCAAATTCAGTAATCTCAACGCTAACGCGACCTGACTTGTAGGACACGGCACTGCCCATCTGGTCCTGCATCACCGCGGCCATATCAACGGCATCGGCTTCCCAAACGCCGACGAGGCAGCCGTCGATCGCGTAAGCAGGGGGGGCTGCGACGCATGCGCAGATGGATAATTTTGATACAAATCTTCTCATGAAAGTACCTCCTAAATGCGGGAAGCCTATCAGAGAGGCCACGTGACACAAAGGCAGGTTACCCTGACTGGTCACCGCGAATGATCGAGCCCGCGCCGTGGTCTGTGAATAGCTCAAGCAAGCTAGCATTCGGTAATCGCCCGTCGAGAATGACAGCGGCGCGGACGCCGTCTCTAAGGGCTTTCAGCGCGGTTTCTGTCTTTGGGATCATCCCGCCCGCAATTGTGCCATCGTTGATCATTACTTTGACCTGAGCGGCATCAAGTTGGGTCATCACCTGCCCATCCGGCCCTTTGACGCCAGCGACGTCCGTCAGGAGCAACAAGCGATCAGCCTTCAAAGCACCTGCAATGGCGCCCGCAGCTGTATCGCCGTTGACGTTGAAAGTCTCACCATCTGCCGTACCACTCGCCACTGGGGCTACGACGGGAATGATGCCCGCCGCGTTGAGGTCATTCAGAACGCGCACGTTCAGCTTCACAGGTTTGCCGACAAAGCCCAGCTCTGGATCGTCTGCTTCGGCGACCATTAGATCGTCGTCTTTGCCGGACAACCCAACAGCACGGCCGCCTTGATCCATGATCGCTTGCACGATCCGTTTGTTGACCAGGCCTGTCAGCACCATTTCGACAACTTCGATGGTGGCTTTGTCCGTAACCCGTTTGCCGCGGACAAACTCCGTTTCGATGCCAAGCTTCTCGAGCATCTCGTTGATCATGGGACCGCCGCCATGGACAACCACTGGGTTCACGCCGACCTGCTTCATCAACACGATATCGCGCGCAAATTCCGCCATGGCCGCGTCATCACCCATCGCGTTGCCGCCGAATTTCACGACGACTGTCGCCCCAGCGTAGCGCTGCATGTAAGGCAAGGCTTGGCTGAGGGTTTGTGCGGTGCCGATCCAGTCACGGTTCATGTCTTGCGCCTTCATTAGTCGATCCCCGCGATAATTGCGCGAAGTGTTGCGATGCCATCGCCTTTCTCCGATGAGGTCAACAGCAGTTCGGGAAACGCGGCTGGATGCTTGGCTAACGCCGCCCGCGTTCTCTCAAGCGATTTGTCGAGATCGCCGCGTTTGAGCTTATCAACCTTTGTCATCACCACCTGAAAGGTCACTGCGGACTTGTCCAGCAGGGTCATGATCTCTTCATCGACGGCTTTGGCACCGTGGCGCGCGTCGATCAAAACAAAGACCCTGCGCAGCGTTTGGCGGCCCTGCAGATAGTTTTTGAGTAAGCGCTGCCACTTTTCCACGACCGGGACCGGGGCGTTGGCAAATCCATAGCCGGGCAGGTCGACAACGTAGATGTCGCCCGCAGTGAAGTAATTGATCTCTTGCGTCCGTCCCGGTGTGTTGGATGCGCGCGCCAGGCCTTTGCGGCTTGTCAGAGCATTGATCAGACTCGACTTGCCAACATTGGATCGCCCTGCAAAGCAGACCTCGACGCGGTCTGCTGGTGGCAGGCCGTTCATTGCGACGACGCCTTTCAGGAATTCGGTCTCGCCTGCAAACAGTTTGCGCCCTTTCTCAAGCAAGGCCTGATCAGGCTCTTCGGCTTCAGGGAAGCGGAGTTCCATCACAGCACCTCATAACTGTCACCAAGGGCGACAACGCCTGACTTCACCACTTCAGCGTAGACACCAAAATGCTGATGGTCCCATACCTCTCGCAGGACAGCAAGCAGGTCCATGTCGCGTTCACCCGTGCGGGGATTGCCCGCGGTGGCCATGCATCTCCGGATAGGTTCTTGCACCCGCAGGTGTGCTGTGCCGATGCGCAGATCGCGGCCCGTCCACTCAAACTCTTCCCAGGGGGCCGCACCATCAAGCCAGATGTTCCCTCGCCACCGTTCCCTTTCAATAGGCGCGCCCACGAAATCTTCGACTTGGGCGTGCGAGGCCGCGTTGAAGATGGACACAGACGGGTAGGCGCTGTCGGTCATGCCGCGGTCTTTCACCGAAATGATCCCGGTGGGCGTGCGTTTGTCGGCGGGGCAGAGCGGTTCGACCCAAGCAAGGAAATGCGCGACACCATCGGGATCGTCCGGGCGAAATGTCAGGTTCGGCAGGTCGGCGTGGCGCAAGGTGATCGTTTCCGTTGCCTCATCCAACGTGGCCCAAATGCCGGTCAGTTTAGGTGTCGCAACGCCGATCATGAAGTTACGACACATGACCCAGCGCGGGTCGTCGGGATCAAACTTGGACGCGTCGTGGGTCACGGCCCAATGCCTGTCCCACGGCATCGTTTGTCCTTCGGTGAGCGTGACACGCTCCAGCGCCTCACGCCCGTGGCTTTTGATAGGATGCCGCCACAACGCGGCGACAGTGCTCATCTTACTTGCCTTTCGCCTTACCAGACTTGGCCGGTTTGCTGTTCTTGTTCACGGGTTTGACGGGCTCGGCGGGTTTCTCACCCTTTTTGAAACTGGATCTGATGTTATCAAACAGGTCCGGCTTAGAGCCATTCATCCGCATGATGGTGTACTGCTGAATGAACGTGATGATGTTGTTCGCGATCCAGTACAGCACCAGACCACTTGCAAAGCCGCCGAGCATGAACATGAACACCCAAGGCATCCAAGCGAAGATCATTTTTTGCGTGGGATCCGTGGGTGCCGGGTTGAGCTTCTGCTGGAGCCACATCGACACACCGAGCACGATGGGCATGATCCCGATAAAGATCAGGCTGAGGAAGCTTCCGGGTGCGGGCGCCGCCCAGGGCAAAAGACCAAACAGGTTGATGATCGACGACGGGTCGGGCGCAGACAGGTCATTCAACCAGCCGATCCATGGCGCGTGCCGAAGTTCGATAGTGACAAAGATCACCTTGTAGAGCGAGAAGAAGATCGGGATCTGTAAGAGGATCGGCATACACCCAGCAGCCGGGTTCACCTTGTTGTCTTTGTAAAGCTTCATCATGCCCTGCTGCATCATCTGACGGTCGTCGCCAGCGCGTTCTTTCAGGGCCTCCATCTCTGGTTGAAGCTCTTTCATCTTCGCCATCGAAACATAGGACTTCCACGCCAGCGGCAGCACCAGCGCCTTGATGATCACGGTCAGCGCGATAATCGCCCAGCCCATGTTGCCGATCAGGCCATTCAGTTCGTGCAGAAGCCAGAAGATCGGTTTTGTCAGGAAAAAGAACCAACCCCAGTCGATACTATCAAGGAAACCGCCAACGCCTTCCTCATTCTGGTAGTGCCGGATTTCTTCCCATTCCTTTGCACCTGCATAAAGGCGCGTTGTTGCGGTAATGTTTTCCCCCGGTGCAACAGTCTGCAACGGCATCACGGCTTCCGCCTGATAGATGTTGCGGCTTTCGAAATACTTTGACGTGGACCGGAACGGTTGCCCCTGTTGAGGAATCAGTGTCGTCATCCAGTAGTGGTCGGTATAGCCGATCCAGCCACTCTCGCTCGCATCCAGACGCTCTGCCTGGGTGCGTTCCTGTCCGTCGATTTCGTAGTCGGTGATGTTGCCGTAAGTCGTCTCCTCCAGTTCACCATCCGTCATTCTCACGAGGCCTTCGTGAAGAATGAAGAAACGCTTGAGGTCAGCGGGTTCGCCGTGTCGACGCAGGAGGCCGTAAGGGCGCAAGGACACGTCACCAGAGCCTGCGTTTTCAACGCTTTGATCGAAGGTGAACATGAAAGCGTCATCGACGCTGATTGTGGTACGGAAGATCTGGCCCGCGCCGTTGTCCCACGCCAGTGTGACTGGGCTGTCGGGCGTCAGTATCTCACCGCTTTCAAGCGACCAGACCGTGTCCGGGCCAGGTACGTTTTCAGGGTCGATACCCGTAGAAGCCGCCCAGCCGAAGCTGGCAAAATAGGCATTTGCCTCTCCCACCGGCTTCATCAGACGCACGATGGGCGAGTCTTCGTCGATGGTTTCGCGGTACTGCAGGAGCGAAATATCATCGATCCGTCCACCTTGCAGTGACAAGGAGCCTGTAAGTTCTGGGGTTTCGATGGTCACACGCGGCGCGTCGGCCACAACCTCTTCCGTCCCGGTGTTGGTCGTCGCATCCGTGACGGGCGTGCCAGCTGAGGGTGTGGAGGCATCGACGGTTTGCTCTGCTTCAGAGGTTGGCGGCAGTTCTGCCTGCGCAATCTCTTCGGGTGGGAACAACATGAACCACACCATCACCACCAGAAAACTCAGCACTGTGGCGAGGATCAAATTCCTGTTCTGCTCGTCCATACCGTTGGGGGCCCCGTGTCATGAAAACTTCAGGCCGGTTCAACCTGTCGAGGCAACAAAGGTCAAGCTTTTTTGGGTAATTTGGTCCGTGATCCGCCCTGAACCGCCCATAAATTTTCGTCAGACGATGCTTGTGTCGGATGCCGAAAATCCTATACGGCGGTTTCTGCCCGCTCGGGCGTCCGGCGTGCCGAAAGCCAGTCGGTTGCTTCAGCCTGCGAGACGGGGCGGCCGATCACATAACCCTGCGCGTGTTCACAACCTGCAGTGGTCAGATAGCTCAGCTCTTCTGACGTTTCGACGCCTTCCGCTAAGGTTGAAACACCCATGTGCTTGGCCATGGACAAAATAGTGCGAACAACTTGCTGTTGTTCCGTGTCGCCGGCGATATCGACGATGAAGGTGCGATCAATCTTTACGCGATCCACCGCGAACCGGCGGATCGATTTAATCGACGCATAGCCAGTTCCAAAATCATCGAGGTCCAGGCGGCACCCCAGTTGTGACAGCGCGGCCAGGTTCGTGATAATCGGGTCATCTGAGTCATCAGCGTAAACGGTTTCCAGCACTTCGATGACAAGGCGATTTGCGGCAATATTGTACTTCTCAAGCTGAAACGAAATTTCGTTTACGATGTCTGGATGGCAGAGTTCGTCGGTGCACATGTTCACTGATACGCTTGGCACATCATAGCCCGCGGCATCCCAGGCGCGTAACGCCTTCAAGGCATCGCGCAGCATAATCCGCCCCAGCATCCGCATCATTCCGAGGTCTTCAAGAACGGGAAGGAAAGCCCCGGGCGAAATGACGCCCTTGTCGGGATGATGCCAACGCGCCAATGCTTCAAAGCCGGACACATCACCTTTGCAAAGGCTGATCTGGGGTTGGAAATGGGCGTGAATGGCACCGGATCCAATCGCCGCCGTCACATCCTTGCGCAGGTCTTGTCGCAGCGCGAGTTCTTCACCCATCGGGTTCGTAAAGAACTCCAACCCCGCAGGGCCTTTGCTCACGGCTTTGGAGACGGCAACGCGTCCTGCTTCGAACATGTGCGCGCCCTTCGAAAAATCTGCCATTTTGGTCATCGCGCAACCGATCGACATGCTCAGCTTGGCGTAGATGTCGTCCTGAACAACGGGCACCGCAATCAGGTTCTGGATCTGACCAACGACCACCATCACGTCTTCGGGGCTATAGTGATGAAGCGGGCTCATCACGCATGCATATTGACCGCCGGGTAAGCGGCGCACGACATCACGCGCCAGCAGGCCGCCCTTGAGGCGCAGTTCGAGTGTGCGGCAGATGATGTCGAGTTCAGATGGGGAAAACTGCGCCTGCAGCGCGTCACGCCCATCAAGCTGACCGATCAACAGAACCGCATTGCGCGAGATGTAGTCCTTGTGTGTCAGGATATCTTCGAGGGCTTCAATTATTTGCAGCGTTGGGTCTGAGGGACCCACGAAAACCCGTCCCGCGCGCTTCAGCGCTGTCTGCACTGCTCCGATCATGTGTATCACTGACCCCGGCGCCCACCACAGGCGCGTTACATGCGACGCACCAATTGTACGCCGCGGATGACACTAGTCGGAAATAATCTCTGAACTCTTAATCGGCAGTTTCTGATTTGTGCCCGAGCGAAAGTCCAACAAAATCAAATAGATTTGGGTCAAGAAGATGGGACGGTCGGCTGTTGCTGAGTGCCTTGAAGATCTTCTGCCTGCGTCCCGGATGGTTCTTCTCCCACGTGTCGAGCATCTGTTTGACCTGTTGGCGCTGCAAACCGTCCTGCGACCCGCAGAGATCACAGGGGATAATCGGGTAGTTCATTGCTTTGGCGAAAGCCTCGCAGTCTGCTTCGGCCACATGTGCGAGGGGGCGGAACACGAACAAATCACCTTCCTCGTTTACCAGCTTGGGTGGCATCGTTGCCAAACGGCTGCCGTGAAAGAGGTTCATCATGAAAGTTTCAAGAATATCATCGCGGTGGTGGCCCAGCACAACGGCACTGCAGCCTTCCTCCCTTGCGATCCGGTACAAATTACCGCGGCGCAGCCTTGAACACAGCGCGCAATAGGTGCGCCCCGCAGGCACCTTGTCGACGACAATCGAATATGTGTCTTGATACTCGATCCGGTGTGGGACCTGCATCTCCTCAAGGAACTTTGGCAGAACCGTTGCAGGGAACCCCGGTTGGCCCTGATCAAGGTTGCAAGCCAGCAGATCAACAGGGAGCAGACCGCGCCACTGCAGCTCGTGCAAAACGGCGAGAAGGGTGTAGCTATCCTTCCCACCCGAAAGGCAAACCAACCACTTGGGTCGCGGCCCGTCGCGCTGGTCAGCGGCGATCATCCCGTATTGGTCAATCGCTTCACGTGTGAGCCGCACGATACGTTTGCGCAGCTTCTTGAACTCAGTCGTTGAGGGCGCGCCGTTGAAAAGCGGGTGGATGTCGGTGTTGTCGTCTAGCATGGCCAACCCCTAGCTTGCGCTGCGCAATACGCCAAGCCCTCATCGCCTTTTACGGCGCGCGCGCTACCTCTCCCGCAGATGAAACGAGAGAGACAGCATGCGCAGACTGATTTTGGCCGCGACCCTTGGGCTTGCAGCTTGTACCGGCAAACCTTCTTTTGATGACCCGACGCTGAGCCGCGAAAAGCTGAACCTTGAAGAGTTCTTCGATGGTGAGTTGGTCGCCTATGGCCAGTTTCAGGACGTCTTCGGCACCGTCCGCCGCAGTTTTGAGGTGACGATTGACGGTACTTGGAACGGAGAGAAGCTGACGCTTGTCGAAGATTTCATCTACGAAGATGGGTCGGTTGAGCAGCGGGTTTGGTCTTTGAAAAAGACCGGGCCAGACAGTTGGGAAGGGACCGCGCCGGGTGTGATTGGTGTCGCGACGGGGCAGGAACAGGACAATCGCTTCAATTGGCAATATGAGATCGATCTGCCGATCCCAGCCGCAGATGGCTCTGTCGACACGCTCCGCGTCACCTTCGACGATTGGATGTGGCTGTTGTCCGAAGACCGTTTGTTGAACCGCGCTTACATGAAGCGGTACGGGATCGACATTGGCGAAGTGATCATCACGTTTGAGAAGCTTCCCTAGCGGAAACCCTGACTTTTCAGGTCATAACTGCGGCAGTAGCCTTCCCCTTATTTAGGGAGGACTATTGATGCAGTATTTTTACAGCCGCCGCACCTTCAACCAGTCAACGGGTCGGTTTTCCAACAACCCGGCCAGCTTGACGCGCTATGTCGCGCTGGGCGAGACAGAGCATCCCGCCACAAAGGGTCATCTGCTGAAGGCCAGCGATTGGGCGAAGGCCGTGTTTGCGGACAGCGCCAACAATGAGGTTGTGATTTTCGTGCACGGGTACAACACGGATCAGGGTGAGATGCTGGCACGGATGAACTTGATCGCGAAAGGGCTCAAACGGGCAGGATATGGCGGGAAGGTCGTATCGTTCGATTGGCCGAGCGACGGATCACCTTCGCCCGAGGCGTACCGGCGCGACTGGCGGGATGCGAAAGCTGTGGCGCGTAACATGGTGATGGATGGGGTGAAGCTGCTGCGCGAAACACGGCCCGGCGCGAAGGTGCATCTGATCGCCCACTCACTCGGAGCTTTCTTGAGCTTGCGCGGCTTTGGCGTTGTCGGTGACGCCTTCTTCCCCGGCCAAGTGGATGAAGCGGTCTTCATCGCGGCTGATGCGGATCAGGACTGGATGATTAAAGGGGCTTGGGGCGCCTTGGTGATGGGGCAACGCTGCAAGCGGTTGACCAACTATTATTCTGAAGAAGACGTTATCCTCGATCTGGGTGGCCGGTTTCTCAATCACGGCACGAAGCGCAGTGGACGTCATGGGATCAAGCCTGATCCTGCGCCGCGCTTTTTTGATGTGTCATGCTCCGATCGCTACAAGACGGACATTCCGACCAATTCGCAGACCTCGATCAAGTCGCACAATTGGTATTTTGACAGTGATTTCTTCTACGAGGACTTGGCGCGCACGCTTTCCGGGAAATCCGCGAACACCATGCCGACGCGAGAGGCGCATGGCGGCGGGGACCAGCGCCTCAAACCCTAGTCCGGCACATTGTCGATCCCGGAGCCGCCCCAGGGGTGACAGCGCCCAATCCGGCGTAGCGCCAGCCAGCCACCTTTCAGGCCACCGTGTTTTTCCAGCGCCTCTAAGGCATATGCAGAGCAGGTGGGTTGATAACGGCAGCCGTGGCCAACCCAAGGGCTAAGCAAAACGCGGTAGACCTTTACGGGAAGTGAAAAGAGATAGGCGAGCGGGCTCACTGGTGGACCTTCGCCAATGCACGCTCAAGGTCCGCGACAAGCTGCGGAAAGGGCAGGGTGGCGGTGACGTCCGCCCGGCCAATCAAGACATAATCCCAACCGTCGCGACCATGCGGGGGCAGGACTGTGCGCGCCACCGCGCGCAGGCGGCGTTTCGCACGGTTGCGTGCGACGGCGTTGCCAACCTTTTTTGAGCACGTAAAGCCGACCCGGATACCATCAGCTTCGCCAGCGGCGCGTTCGCGGGCTTGGAGGTGAAAGCCGGTTGTCCCTGACCGCTTTGCCCGCGCCGCGCGCAGAAAGTCTGCGCGCTTTTTCAAAATAGCAATCGTTGGACAAACGGAAACCGCCGGCGGCCTGTCCATGGTGCCGACCATCTGGTCTTCCACGGGGGCCACCGGCGGTTTCAAAGCCTTACCCTGCTGGCGCTTAGGCGCTCAGCTTCGCGCGGCCTTTCGCGCGACGGGCGTTGAGGATCTTGCGGCCGGCCTTTGTGGCCATACGTGCGCGAAATCCGTGACGGTTCTTGCGAACCCGGTTCGATGGCTGGAACGTGCGCTTCATGGCGTGTTCTCCGGTTTCTGGAACAAATCACGTGATGGATTCGTCCCGGTTTGCATAACAGACCTGCCGTTTAGTGGGGCATCCGGCACCTGTCAACGCCCGAAGCCCGCCTAAACTGCAACAAAACGCTGCCTTATGCGATTTCAAATGTTTCAGTTTTGCAGTGCAGCAAGGAAAGCCCCTCGCAAAATGCTCGCGCGCGTTCAACGGGCCGTGATCGGGGTATCATGGACTGCCGTTTCACTGCATCACACGTTGCAAGAGCCGCGCCGACCCTCCCCCTCCATGGTGCGTTAGGAACTGATAGGATAGACTGATGACTGACATGCCACAGACGCAACATGAAACCCCCTCGCAAAACAACTTCATGCGCCGCTTGCCACTAATCGTAATCGCGGTAGTGGCTATTCTGGGCGCGATTTTTCTGCGGGATTACCTGACCTTCGAAGCGCTGAGCGATAATCGCGAAACCTTGCTCGCGTTTCGTGACGCGAACTATCTTCTGACGGTGCTGGCGTTTGTCGCGGCCTACGTCGTCATTGTTGCGTTTTCCCTTCCGGGTGCGACGATCGCAACACTGACAGGTGGCTTTCTCTTCGCGACGTTCCCGGGGTTCCTTTACAATGTGACGGGCGCCACGATTGGCGCGACTGCGATCTTTCTTGCGGCTCGCTGGGGCTTTGGTGAGAAACTGGGCGCGCGGCTTGAAGGCTCAGAAGGGATCGTCAAGAAGATCAAAGACGGTATTGATGAAAACCAATGGTCGATGCTGTTCCTGATCCGTCTGGTGCCTGCCGTGCCCTTCTTCATGGCGAACCTGATCCCGTCCTTCCTTGAAGTGCCGACCCGCCGCTTCGTATTCTCGACTTTCTTTGGCATCATTCCTGGCGCGGTTGTCTATACATCCGTCGGCGCGGGTTTGGGCGAAGTGTTTGAACGTGGCGAGACTCCAAACCTCGGTATCATCTTTGAGCCATTTATCATCCTGCCGATCCTTGGCTTGTGCGTCCTCGCCGCACTTCCCATCGTGATCAAAGCCGTGCGCGGCAAGAAAGGTCTGTAGTCATGAACCGGATCAAGACAGACCTTTGCGTCATTGGTGGCGGCTCTGGCGGATTGTCCGTCGCCGCTGGCGCCGTCCAGATGGGGGCCAAAGTGGTCCTCCTGGAAGGTCACAAGATGGGTGGCGACTGCCTGAACTACGGCTGCGTCCCGTCGAAAGCCCTGATCGCCTCTGCAAAGCAAGCCTACGCGATGTCGCACGGATCAAAGCTTGGCATCGCGGATCAGAAGGCGGTTGTCGATTACGCCGCTGCCAAGGACCACGTACATGACGTCATCGCCACGATTGCCCCTGTCGACTCTGTCGAACGGTTTGAGGGGTTGGGTGTCCATGTCATTCAGGAATTTGGGACGTTCATTTCGCCGACCGAAGTACAAGCTGGCGACACCATTATCGAAGCACGGCGCTTTGTCGTCGCGACCGGATCTTCCCCGTTCGTGCCGCCAATTCCCGGTCTCGATACCGTCACCCATTACACAAACGAGAATATCTTTGACCTGCGTGAGAAGCCAAAGCACCTGATCGTCATTGGTGGTGGCCCCATCGGCATGGAAATGGCGCAGGCGCATCGGCGCTTGGGGTGTGACGTCACGGTGATCGAAGGTGCTAAGGCTTTTGGCAAAGACGATCCGGAGATGGCCGAGATCGTGCTGAACAAGCTGCGCGACGAAGGCATCGAAATCGTGGAAGAAGCGCAGGCAGAGAAGATCAGCGGGTCTGGCGATCAGATCACCGTCCATACCCCGAAAGGTGACTTGACCGGTACGCATCTTTTGATGGCCGTCGGACGCAAGGTGAATATCGACAAACTCGATCTCGACAAAGGGAATGTTGCGCATGATAGGCGTGGCCTCAAAGTGGGCGCGGATCTGCGGTCTGTCACAAACAAGAAAGTCTATGCGGCGGGCGATGTCGCGGGCGGGCTGCAGTTTACGCATGTCGCCGGGTATCACGCGGGTGTTCTGATCCGCTCCCTGTTGTTTGGCCTGCCATCAAAACAGAAGACTAGCCACATTCCATGGGCGACCTATACGGATCCGGAACTGGCGCAGGTTGGTTTGACTGAAGCGGAAGCAAAGAAGAAGCACGGGCCTGCACTCGAAGTTGTGCGGTTTGAATACCACCACAACGACCGAGCCATTGCCGAACGCAAGACCACCGGTTTGATCAAAGTCATGGTTGTGAAAGGCAAGCCTGTCGGCGCCTCGATTGCCGGACATTTGGCTGGGGAATTGATCGGCATGTGGGCGATGGCCATTGCCAACGGGATGAAAATGTCGGCAATTGCCAATACCGTTTTGCCATATCCGACCATCTCTGAGGTCAACAAACGCGCCGCAGGGGCCTATTTTAGCCCCCGACTGTTTGAAAGCGACACGGTCAAGAAAGTGGTGCGCTTCGTTCAGAAGTGGCTCCCCTGACGAGAAACGACGAGACGGGCATGTTTAACTCACTCTCCGGACGCTTTCTGATCCTCACCATCATCTTCGTGATGCTGGCAGAAGTGTTCATCTTCGTGCCCTCCGTCGCACGCTTCCGGCAGGACTATCTTCTTGAACGGCTGGAACGGGCACAGATCGCGTCGCTCGCGCTCGAAGCGGATGCGATGATCACGGCAGAGCTGGAGTCAGAGCTGCTCAAAAACGCCGATGTCTATAACGTTGTGCTGCGTCGCGACGAGGCGCGGCAACTTGCCCTGTCGTCGCCCATCCCATTACCGGTCGAGGCGACTTACGACATGCGCGATCCGAGCGCCTGGGTGCTGATCCGTGACGCGATGATGACCCTTTTTTCTACCGATGAGGAGGTTATTCGGGTCGTCGGAAACCCCGTGCAGGACGGTGGGCTGCTGATTGAGATCACGACTGCGCAAATGCCATTGCGAGAGGCGATGCTCGCTTATGGCCGAAATGTTCTGATCCTGTCCGCGATTATCTCGATTATTACAGCAGCGCTCCTTTTCGTTGCAGTGCGGTTCCTTCTCGTTCACCCCATCAAGAGCCTTGTGGAGCATATGGAGCGTTATGCAGCCGCGCCCGAAGATGCGCGTCAGATTATCTCGCCCACCGCATCGGTAAGCGAGCTACGCGCCGCGGAAACGGCGCTGCAGTCCATGGAAACCCAGCTGTCTGGTGCCTTGCGTCAGAAGGGGCGGTTGGCCCAATTGGGCGGGGCGGTCGCAAAAGTGAGCCACGATTTGCGCAATATCCTGACGTCCGCGCAGCTGTTCACGGACCGTATCGAAAGCTCAGAAGATCCACTCGTCAAGCGGATGGCACCCAAATTGGTTGGGTCAATTACGCGCGCGGTCAACTTGTGTGAAACAACGTTGGCTTTTGGTCGCGTGGATGAGCCGCAACCGACGCTGACCCGGCTTGATCTGCAAGACCTCGTTGATGAATTGCTGGAAGGTGAGCGTCTTGCGGTCGATGATCGGGACGTCGCTTTCGTCGGCGACGTGCCAGTCGGCATGATGATCCGCGCGGACGGAGAGCAGATCTACCGCGTTCTGTCGAATCTTGTGCGCAATGCACGCCAGGCCATCTTGGCCACCAAGGAGCCAGGAGAGATTGCGATCCGCGCCGCCGAAGATGATCAAAGCTGGTGCATTCAAGTGTCGGACACTGGCCCCGGTCTTCCGCAGAAAGCGCAAGAACATTTGTTCCAGCCGTTTCAGGGTGGTGTGCGCAAAGGCGGCACTGGTCTGGGTCTCGTGATCGCGTCCGACCTGATCCGTGGACACGGCGGTCGGCTGGAATTGACCAAAACCGATGGTGCGGGCACGACATTTACCATCCATCTACCGAAGGCAAACCTCGCGCTGGAGCCGCTAGACGTTGCAGTCGCAGCGCCTGCGGAAACACATCTGACCTAGCGAATTTGCCTCTGAAAAGGACGATTTCGCCCTTGCATCGTCAGAGCCTTGCGTCTACATCCCCCGTTACGCGGATTGGTAGCTCAGCTGGATAGAGTACTTGACTACGAATCAAGGGGTCGGGGGTTCGAATCCTCCCCAGTCCGCCAAAAAATCAACGAATTGGCAGCGGTTCAACGGGTCTGGGGCA
>JAHDEX010000132.1 GCA_020628545.1 Paracoccaceae bacterium
ACGACCCAGTTCATCTGCGTCGCTGCCGCGGTCGAGGACGAATTGCTGGACCGGTTCCGCAACGGCGGCGGGCTTTGCTATCACCATTATGACCGCTTCCACGAGGTCATGGCCGAAGACAGCGCGCAATTGGTCGTCGCCAACCTGACGAGGGCGATCCTTCCTATTGTGCCGGGCCTGATCGAGCGGTTGGCCGACGGGATCGACGTTGCCGATTTCGGCTGCGGCGGCGGTCGGGCCATGCTGGCGCTGGCCCGTGCCTTTCCCAACAGCCGGTTCCATGGATACGACCTTTGCGAAGAGGCGTTCGCTGTAACCCGGTCAGAGGCCGAAGCCGAAGGGCTGAAAAACCTCCGTTTCGAGGCGCGCGACCTGTCCTCTTGCCAGCCACTTGGTCCCTTTGACCTGATCTGCGCGTTCGATGCCGTCCACGATCAGGCTGACCCAAAGGGCTTCTTGCGGATCATCAAGCGGTCATTGCGCCCCGAAGCCGTCTTCCTGATGCAGGACATCGGCGGTTCGCGCGATCTGGAAAAGAACATCCAGAACCCGTTCGCACCGCTCCTCTACATGATCTCAAGCATGCATTGCACGCCGATCTCTATCGGCCAGGGCGGGCCGGGCTTGGGCGCGATGTGGGGTGTCGAGACCGCGCAGGAATACCTCGCGGAGACCGGCTTTGCATCGGTTGAGATGCACCGGCTGCCTCACGATCCCCTCAACGCCTACTTCGTCGCTCGACCTTGAGCCACCAACCAGAAGGAAACATGACATGACACTGATTTCAAACGATCCGCCCGCCCTCCAACGGTTTTCTGACGCTTTCATCCGCAACATCGACGCGTGGTTTGCTGCGCGCAGAGAACTGCGACGGGTTCGGTCTCAGATGCGCGACCTTGCCCACCTTTCCGACCACCTGCTTCGCGACGCGGGACTTGAAGAATTCATCGTGCCACGCGGCCCGGTCATCCACGCCTTCTGGCGATAAAGCTTTGGAAGAGAGATCATGAAACATACTATCCCAGACACAACGCTGGTAATCGGAGCGGGGCTTTCGGGTCTCGCCACTGCCCGGGCGCTGGTCGACCGTGGCTTACCTGTCATTGTATTGGAGGGGCGCACCGAGGTTGCGGGTCCATGGCGGGCGCGACACCCGGCGTTGCGCTTGAATATTCACCGAAAGTTCGCCGGACTTCCGGGGCAAGAGTCCCCACGAACCGACGGCACCTTTCTTCGGCGTGACACTGTTGTCGGGCATATCGAACGCTACGCTGCGGCACTCAACGCACCAATTCACTTTGGCGCGAATGTCCAGGACATCGCGGAGACGGTGGATGGCTGGCTTGTGACCACACAGATCGGCACATACGCCGCAGCCAATGTCGTGATTGCCACCGGACGCGACAGTATCCCCCACATCCCCGACTGGGACGGGCGACGTGAATTCATTGGTGAGTTAATCCATGCGTCTGCTCTCGGTGACGTGTCCCGCTTTGATGGCAAACGTGTTCTTGTCGTGGGAGCCGGGAATTCCGCGACCGACGCGCTTAACCACTTGTCACGGCATCGTCCGAAAGAGGTGATGGTGGCGGTGCGGCACGGTCCTGCCATGGTCCCGCAACGAATCTTCGGCTATCCGCTCCACGGTCTGGCGCGGGTGTTCGCCGCTCTTCCCGCCTGGCTTCTCGATCCGGCATTCAGGTTCACCGAGTGGTCATTTCTCGGAGATCTTCGCGCCTATGGTCTTCCACGTCACCGGGATGGTGGAGGCACCCGCCTGCTGCGTGATGGCATAGCATTTGCGATTGATGACGGTTTCGTGGACGCCTTGCATAAAAAGCGATTTCGCGTCGTGCCGCGAGTTGAGCGGTTCAATCGTAGCGAAGTCATCCTTGCTGATGGCTCTGTCTGCAATCCCGATGTGGTTATCGCGGCGACGGGGTACCAAACCGGACTAGAACCACTACTGGGCCACCTTGGCGCGCTCAACGAACGCGGCTTGCCGCTGCACCCGATGGGTGAGCGCGATCTCAACAATCCAGGTCTTTGGTTCACGGGATTCAAACCGATCTTCACCGGTTATTTCGACGCCGCTGGCATCGCGGCAAACCGGATCGCGTCGTCCATTGCCGCACATGCCGCCACGACCCGCGGCCGCGCAAACTCAGGTGTGTCGCTCAACCGCGCCGCCGCTCAATCCACCACCCTCGCGGATGCACGTCCGCACTAACCACTGAAAGGAACTGACCTATGAAACTGAACACTCTCATCCTTGCCTCACTGGTCGCAGCTGCGCCCCTGGTGGCCCACGCAGACCCGCTCTCGGGCTTCGACGTCGCCGAAGACCTGTCGCGCTTCGTCTATGCGGACGCGCCTATCTTCGACGACGGCATGCCTGCCTACGGCAACGCGTTCATCACGCAGGGCTACATCTACCCTGCCGGCACGCTCGACGGCGGTGTCGAAGGCACACTTGCGAATGGCGATCCGGCCTTTCCCGACCTCGTGATCGGCGAATGGACATGCGATGGGTATTTCGTCGCTGACGGGATGCGCACCGCGACCGGAGCGATGGTCATCACCCGGCAGGTCTATAGGTTCAACAACGGCGATCTGCTGATCAGCCACGGCCCGGAACTGGCCGATCCCGGAGTCTCTGTCACCCGCGCCGTGACCGGCGGCACGGGCGACTATGCCGAGGCCCCGTCAGAGATCGAACAGGTCATGCTGGGGATGAGCGACGGCTACGGTGTGCGCCTGCAAATCGAATTGGTGGATGCCGCCGGCGCGTCCTGAAAAACCGGGCTGGCCCTCGACCTTCGTTGGCCGGCCCTCACCAAGAAAGACCACGTTATGAGACCTGTCGACCAGACACCAAATGACAACAGAACCGACCGGCTTGCGATGTACCGCGAGCTTCAGCGGTCTATTCCCGGGCTGGACACGATCTATCGTTTGACCGAGGCATTGATCGCCGATCATCCGGGGGATCCGCCCCGCGTGCTTGTTGTCGGCGCCGGTGGTGGCCGTGAAATCGAAGCCATTGGCGCGAGCGTTCCTGCCGCCAACCTCACAGCCGTCGATCCATCGGCGGACAACCTCGCGCTCGCAAGACTGATCGCAGGCCCTGCCCCTGACATTCGGTTCGTCGAAGGCCGTGTCGAAGATCTTCCGACGGATGAGACGTTCGATGTCACAACCTCGCTTCTTGTCATGCACCATCTTCCCGATGACGGGGCCAAACTTAATTATCTGCGCGCCATCCGAAGCAGGTTGGCGTCCGGCGGCACCTTTGTCCACGCCGACATCTGTGTTGACGATCCAGACGCGGTCCAGCGCCTGGCGTCGATCTATCAGGCCCATGCCAGTCATATCGGCGCAAACCCCGAGGCCATACAACTGGAGCTTCGGACCATTCCGGCCCTGCCGGTCGTGCCGCCCGCCCGCATCGAAACCCTGTTCGCTCAGGCCGGATTTGCGCCGCCGCAAGAAGTTTTCCGGTCGCTCTGGTATCGCTGCTGGATCAGCGGCCACGCTCTCACCTCACAAAAAGGACTTCAGACATGACCGCTTCCCGACTTCAGTTTATCCTTGCGTCCATCTTCCTGCTGCTTGGCGGCTGGTGCCTGCTCGCTCCGGCCATGGTAATCCGGCTGACGTTTCTGCCTGAATTTGCGGATGCAACAGACCAGGCGCGCTTTATCATGGGGTGCTTCGGCGCACAGGCGGTCCTGACCGGAACCCTGATGCTGACGGCGCGGTTCACGCCGATGACCTTTCTGGTCTTTGGATTGGCCGGCTCCATCCCCTTCTTCGCCTTCAACGTCTGGTTCGTTTTCGTTGAACCGGTTCTGAACCAGTGGATGCTGCTCGATTTCGCAGGGAATCTCGGAATTCTGATCACCGGGATCTGGGGATGGCGGCTGAGCAGGTCAGAACAGCTTTCCTAGGGTCCTGCCCCTGGATCCCAGAGCCAAGAGAAAGGTCCCGATCATGCACACATCCATCAACCCCAAGGGCATCG
>JAHDEX010000133.1 GCA_020628545.1 Paracoccaceae bacterium
CAACATTGGCGAGTTCCGCCTGACGCAGCGAAACCTCCGCATCCGGGAAGATGGCGCCGAGTTCGCGATCAATGCGTCCCGGGCACGGTGGTGGGAGCCGCCCGTGAAACGCTACATCGATGAGTGCATCGCGGGTGAGTCCGGCCTGCGTGGCCGAGATTTCAACATGCGTTGGATTGCATCGATGGTTGCTGAGGTTCACCGTGTCCTCTTACGAGGCGGCGTGTTTATCTACCCCAAAGACAGCAAGAACGCCGATCTCGGCGGAAAGCTCCGTCTGTTCTACGAGGCGAACCCGATGGCGTTTCTGATTGAACAGGCAGGGGGAATGGCAACGACAGGTCGCCAACGCATTCTCGATATCAAATCAAACTCGCCACATGAGCGCGTGCCAGTCATGCTCGGCGCGCGCAGCGAGATTCAGAGACTGATTGATTACCACAGCGAATTCGATACCGCGTAGAGACCAAACCGATCATACCGCTGCGCTACGGTGGCAGCGTGACCCGCGTTCAAAAACGCGGATCACAGTTCGTTCCTACCCGGACGTCGAAGCTTCATAAATGCATCCGATCGACGCGCCAAGTTGCGTGTCGAACTCGGCCTCCGTCTGCTGACTTGAGAGCCCTTCCGTCAGGGCACGGCTGAAGCTCGCAATTATGCCACTGTTTAGGGCGAGCTTTGCGTTTGCCTGATCGCGCGAATATCCACCCGACAAGGCGACGACGCGCAGGACCCTCGGATGCGTGAGGAGCGGTTTGTACAGATTTGGCTCGGTGGGAAGTGACACTTTCAACATCACCCGACTGCCATCTTCGCGCAGCCGACCAAGCCCGCTGAGCAATTCATCCAAGAGAATGCTTTCGGCCTCTTTCTTGTCGGGGATGTGGATGTCGATTTCAGGCTCAATGATCGGCACCAGACCGTGGCTCAGAACGTCGTGGGCGAGGTCCAATTGCTGTTCAACGACCTTTCTGATGCCGTCTCGATTTGCCCCATGAACGACCGACCGCTGCTTTGTCCCAAAGATCCCGTGCGCGACCGCACGCTGCAGCAGGTCAGACAGATCGGGGATCGGCTTGAGAAGCTGCACATCGTCGGCGGCGGGTTCCAGCCCCTTGTCGATTTTGAGGAAAGGTACGACGCCCTTGCGCTCCCACAGGAACTTTGCGGTCGGAACGCCGTCAATCGTCCGGTTCATAGTGTCTTCGAACAGGATGGCACCAATCACCCGATCACCGTTGAATTCTTTCGATTGGACAATCCGGCTACGCATCGCGTGGATCAGCTCGTACATCTCGTTGTCGCCGTCCCATTCGGAGGTATCGACGCCGTAGATCGACAAGGCTTTGGGTGTTGATCCACCGCTCTGGTCAAGGGCCGCGATGAACCCGAGGCCAGTTCCCACGCGAGACATCATTGGTTGGTTCAGATCCATGCTTTTCATTACCTTCACGATTTGCTTTCGGACATCGATTGCCCGCGAAATTCCTGTGCCTTGGCGACGGCCTCTGCTGCGTTGCTCGAGATTTCTGCCCAGTTCCCTGCGGCAATGTCTTTGGTGCTAGCGATCCAGGATCCGCCGACGGCGCGAACCGGGCTGTAGGAAAGCCAATCGGCCATGTTGGACAGGCTCACGCCACCTGTCGGGTTGAACCCGATCCCTGTGTGCAGATACGGACCAGCGATGGCTTTCAACATCTCCACACCGCCGACCGCCATCGCCGGAAAAAATTTGACCAGTTCGCAGTTCGCCCGAAGCGCAACCTGAAGCTCCGACGCGGACGCAATACCCGGGGCAAATGGCAAATTGCGTGCCGAGGCGCGTTCGAGGGTGGCCGCGTCGATCCCCGGCGACAGTGCATACCGTGCACCGGCATCGGCCACAGCATCCACTTGCTGTTCTGTGAGAACCGTGCCCGCCCCGACCAACATCTCGGGTCTATGTCGTGCGATGGCCTCGATGACATTCAAGGCCGCAGGTGTGCGAAGTGTGATCTCTGCGATTGGCAACCCTGCATCCAGTAGGGCGTCAGCCAGCGGCAGGGCCGATGCGGCGTCTTCTATAGCGATAACGGGCACGACGCCCAAGTTCGCAACCTCGACAAATACACTCATTCGATGAATCCTTCACGATGTTGGCGAATGCCGACACAGTCGCTGAACTGGCAGATTGGCGAAGCGCCAGGCTATGAGGTACTGGACGCGCGCGCCGACAAGCTCACATCTGACCGGATCTCCGGCGGCGGGGTCGTGCCGCCCTCTAACCAGGACACGACGACGGATGCGGCTTCGGACCCAAGAGCTTCGATGTCACAGCTGACCGACGACAAGGTCGGATAAATATGCGAAGCTTCTGCGATGTCATCAAACCCAACAATTCGGAGGTCTTGTCCGACTTCGCGTCTGATTTCATGACAGCCTGACACCAGCCCGAGTGCAACCAAATCGTTGAAGCAAATGGCTGCATCGACGTCAGGGTGTTCTTCAGTCAGTGCTTTCGCGGCAGATCTCCCGAATTCCCGACTGGCAGCCCCGGTCATCACCAGCGGCTCCAATCCGGCCTGTTGCAGGATCTCAAGATATCCGGCCTTGCGCTCTTCGGTGACGGCCCGCCCGTCGAGCCCGCCTACGAAGGCCACGCGGCGCGCGCCCTGCTCCAGCAAGTGTTGGGTCGCCAGTCGACTGCCCGCATCGTAATCCGGTGCCATGAACGGGAAATTTAGAAGCCGATCATCCACTTTTCGCAGCATTTGCATGGCCGGAATGCCTGCCCGCGCGATCGCGTCAAAGGTTGCTTTTGTGTCACCATAAGCTGGACATAGAAGCAGGGCCGAAACGCCATGCTCGATCATTGACCCCACCATCTGCTCCTGCAAATCAGGGTTTTCGTCGGTGTTGGCGATGACAGCGGAGTAGCCTTTCTCTGCCAACGCCATTTGAAGCGAAGTGGCGAATTCAGTGAAGAAGGGGTTGCGCAGATCATTGATGACGAGACCAACCAACCCCGCGTTCGACTGGCGCATGTTGGCCGCCGCCCGATTATAAACATAACCGATCTCGGCCATAGCTTTTCGAACCTCGACGCGGGTCTCTTCACGCACGGTCGGGCTGTTTTGCAGAACCAGACTGACCGTTGACTTGGAGACACCGGCCGTTCGCGCCACATCTATGATCGTTGGTCTATGCTTCATAATAGTCATTTGGCGTAATTCTCACGATTTGTCATCGACTACCGGCAAGTCGAAGCACAAAATGCCGTCCTTACCGCCTTCCGCGTGCTCCGTCAGTTTTGCTCCGACAGCCTGGTGATCGGGATGGTCCTGATAGGCCTGCAGCCCATTCCAATCTGCGAAATCCGCGACGAAACCGTGCATGTAGCCCCGCTCCATTTTTTCAGGGCTTTCACTTCGGCCAGAGGTCATTCCGATCAGTCCAGGCAGCTTGCCTTCGATCTCGTGCAATTCATCGAACAGCTCGGCGATCTTCTCTTCGCCAACGTCGCCCCGAAATCGGATCAATACGATATGCCTGATCATGTGGTCGCCATCCCATTCTGTTGCTTAATCATATCTGACGCCTTCTCTCCGATCATAATGGCAGCAGCGTTGGTGTTCGACGAAATCACCGTCGGCATGATCGAGTTGTCGACGACGCGTAGCCCTTCGATCCCATTGAACCGAAGCTGCGTATCGACCACCGCTCCGTCATCAACGCCCATCCGGCAGGTCCCTGCACAATGGTGCGAGGTCTTTGAATGCTCGCAGATGAAGTCGAAATAGTCCTGATCTGTCTTCACGTCTGGCCCCGGTAAACGTTCGGCAAGGATGTATTTTTTTAGTGCCGACTGCGCGAGGATGTCTTGGGTCAACTTCAATCCCCTGATCGACATCTCGCGATCAAGCGGGTCCTGCAGGTAGTTGGGATCGATCAGCGGCGCTTTGGCCGGATCGTCACTTTGCAGACGCACACTGCCGCGCGACCGCGGGCGTAAATAGCATGAATTCAATGTCACGCCG
>JAHDEX010000008.1:0-2037 GCA_020628545.1 Paracoccaceae bacterium
CGCCGCCGATGCCGACACCGCCGGAGAGGTGCACGTTCTTGCCGATCTGCGCGCATGAGCCCACGGTGGCCCAAGTGTCGACCATGGTGCCTTCGTCAACATAAGCGCCGAGGTTCACGAAAGATGGCATCAGCACCACACCGGGGGCGATGAAGGCTGATTTGCGCACCACGCAGTTCGGCACAGCGCGGAACCCGGCCGCCTGCCATTGGTTCGCACCCCAGCCTTTGAACTTGCTGTCGACCTTGTCCCACCAGCCACCGCCTTGTGGGCCGCCTTCATGCGGTTCCATGTCTTTGATGCGGAAGCCGAGCAGCACCGCCTTCTTGGCCCATTGGTTCACATGCCAGGAGCCGTCGTCCTGCTTTTCCGCCACACGCAGCGACCCGCTATCAAGCGCGTTCAGCGTATCCTCAATCGCCTCACGCGTTTCGCCGGTGGTTGCAGATGAAATCGCGTCGCGGCCTTCCCAGGCGGCTTCAATGGCAGTCTCGAGGGCGGCGTTCGACATAGGTGTGCTCCGGCATGGGTTTACGTTGGTGCGGCTATACTGTGACCACTGTGCGTGTGCAATCATACTGGCGGACCCGCAGGCGCCGACCACAATAGCGACACATATCCGTGTCAGATCGTCTCAATTGCTGATGCAAAGGTGAAAACACCATTTTCCCGCACGTCACTTTGGTTTACGCCTTCAACAAATAACAACAAAACATGCAGGCCAATGACCATCATTCCAACCGCTTTTGACGCGCAACCCGACGTGCGGGATGCGAAAGACTGGGTACGCATCCTTGCCGAATATCGTGAGCCAAGCAGCTGGCGCAGTTGTTTTGAAGTGATCGTGACGATTGGGCCTTTTGTTCTTCTGTGGGCGATCGCCTGGTGGTCGATGTCGTACAGCTACTGGCTGACCTTCGCGATTTCGCTGTTTAACGCGGCCTTCCTGCTTCGTCTGTTTTGCATTCAGCACGATTGCGGCCATGGTGCTTTCTTCAAGAACCGAACGGCAAGTGACTGGCTGGGGCGCGTCATCGGCGTTTTGACCGTAACACCATATGACGTCTGGCGGCGGGCCCATTCGATCCACCACAACTCTTCCGGCAACCTCGAACGGCGCGGGATGGGGGACATCAACACGCTGACGGTGGCGGAGTATCGCAAGTTATCGCCGCTGAACCGGCTGATGTACCGGCTTTATCGCAATCCAATTGTGCTTTTTGGCCTTGGGCCCGGCTATATTTTCCTACTCCAGAACCGTTTGCCTTTGGGTTTCATGGGAACGGGCAAATACTGGCTCAGCGCGATGGCCACCAATGCTGGGATTTTCCTTGGGTTGGGCATCATCATCTACTTTGGCGGGCTGATGCCGGTGCTTTTGATCTTCCTGCCCTCAACGCTTCTGGCGGCGACAGCGGGTGTTTGGCTGTTCTATGTCCAGCACCAGTTCGAAACGACCCATTGGGAGGCCGAGGAAGACTGGCAATTGCATGAAGCGGCGCTGCACGGCAGCTCCCACTACGTGATGCCCTCTGTCTTACAATGGTTGACGGCAAATATCGGAATCCACCACGTGCATCACCTGTACAGCCGCATCCCATTCTATCGCTTACCCGAGGTTCTGCGCGATCATGCTGATCTTGCTGAAGGCAACCGGATGACGATCATGGAAAGCTTTGCAAATGCACGACTGCACCTTTGGGACGAAAGCTCAAAAACGCTTCTGTCCTTTGCGGATGCGCGACGCGTCAAACCGTAGACCGATCAAAGCCGGCTGGCGGCCCTACCTCAGATGGTAGGTGAGGGCCGATCTGATCAGCGCGCCGTGGCGGATCGGATCAATCTCTTTGATATTCTCGAAGAGAACACCGCGATTGCCGTCGAACCGGTCCCAGCCGGGATAGGCCGCAGCGAAGTCTGAGATGATCGTCGTTTGGCAATGCGCAAAGATCCCGAAACCACCGGACTTGGGAACACCCAGGCGGATCGTTGACCCCACGCGGCGCGGCGGCAGGTAAGACGGCTGTCCCCATCGCA
>JAHDEX010000008.1:2137-27101 GCA_020628545.1 Paracoccaceae bacterium
TCGGGCCTTTGTGCATAGAAACCAACATCGCCGCGACAGAATAATCTGGCAAGGTCGGCGCATCACCCAACAGGAAATCGCGTCCGTCGAGCAAGGTCGCGATAGACTGCAAATCAGCCTCCAGTTTCTCAGTGCGTTCCGCCTCTGTCAGCCGCATCAGGCCCTGTGTGATCAAACCTTTGCGGAGGTTCTTTCGTAAACCCTCTGTCACGACCCCGCGGATCAGCCTTGGAATGTCGCTGAAGTAATCCCGTTGAATGTGGGGCCAGACATCGTCGCGCATCCAGCGATCAATCGCGCCGAAGAAATACATGTGCTCCTCCGCCATACGGATCAGTGCATGACCTATGGCTTTGTCACGCGCAGTAGTGTTCCCCCAGTAGTCCGCACCGCGGTCCGCGAGGAAGGCGGCAATGTTGCTGCTGTCATGGATCAGTTGATCGTCCACACGCAGACAAGGCAGTTTGGCATGCGGGTATTTGCGCGGATCATTCTCGTCCTGCCGTTCCCACGCGACACCGGCCGTGTTCAGCAGCCAAGCGGCCTTGATACAAAACGGACTGAAACTGAACGCATCATAGCCTGCGCGGTAGGTGATCAATTGGTACATCTGCGGTCTCCATCAGTTGATCTCATGCTACGGCACATTCCTGTCAGTTTTTGACAGGAACTCTGCTATGATGGGCCATGGCCCGCACACATCGTCTTTTTCAACTGATGCAAGCACTGCGCAATCACGCGCCGCCTGTGACCGCGGCCTTGCTCGCGGAAGAGACGGGCGTGTCGGAACGCACGCTCTATCGCGATATCGATGCGCTGCGCAGTCTGGGTGCCGTGATCGATGGCACGGCGGGCTATGGCTACGCGCTGACCGAAGACCCGGCCCTACCGCCGATGATGTTCAATGACGAAGAGATTGAAGCGCTTGTGTTAGGCCTGCGCGATGTCCAGACGATTGGCGATCCCGCGTTGGCGTCCGCTGCAAAAACCGCACTGACCAAGCTGCACGCGCGTCTGCCCAGCGCGCAGGCGCACCGGTTGAAACATGCCGTGCTTGCGGTGAACCGGATTTATCCGCCCCCTGCCCCGACTGTTGACGTCGCCGCGCTGCGCCGTGCGACTTGGGAAGAGCGCACCGTGGCCTTCAGCTATGTCGATGGCAAAGGCACTGCCACAACGCGGGAGATTGATCCGCTTGGTATCGTTTTCCTGCAGGACAAGCATTGCGTTCTGGGCTGGTGTCACTTGCGCGCGG
Organism: Paracoccaceae bacterium; assembly: GCA_020628545.1. Lineage (GTDB taxonomy): Bacteria > Pseudomonadota > Alphaproteobacteria > Rhodobacterales > Rhodobacteraceae > Yoonia. The sequence continues at coordinate 3,393 of JAHDEX010000008.1, forward strand.
ATAGCAGAGTCTTTCGATTGGACCGGATGACCGAGCTTATGGTGACAGAACGTAGCTTTCGGCCCCGCCGTATCCCAATGCTGAAAGCGGCATTGGCGAAGATCAAGGCTGAGGTCGCGGCTGCGAAGGCCGAGTCGAGGTAAACCCGACTTACGGCACGCACGAACGCCCCGCACAGCGACATGGTTGCTGGCAGGGTGCGTGTGTAAAGGGAGAGCCGATTGAAGCATGGCGGCCGCCAGGCAAAGGTTTGGGTGCCACGGAAGGTTTTTGCCTTCCGCGCTGCAAAAGCCCCGCTCCGCAAGTGACGGTCCTGGGGCCTGCGTTCAAACCAATCGGGAGAGGCCGGGATGTGACGCCGTCCTCGGGGAATTCCTTGGGGAGGGTTTTAATGCCGGCGGGTGAACAGGTTGGAAAGCATGCGTGCGGTGGGTCGTGCGCCAGATAGGTAGGCCGGGGTTTACCCCGGCATGCGTGAGTCGGGGTAAACCCCGACCTACACTTTTTGCAGCTTCAGCATCAGGTATGTGTTGTTCGCACTGAACTTCGCGGCATTGCGGGTCTGTTGGTTCAACCGCTGATCCAGCCGCGCGCGTTTGCGTGGGCTGAGGAAACGGCGCAGCAGCCAATGGGCGGCTTTGCGCAGCTTCGGGCGCTGCACTGCCATTTGTTCGTCGGCGCGGGTCAGACCATAGCCAACCACATTAAAAAGCCCCTGTTCAACATCAATGGATGGCGCAACGGCCGCCGTGATGTTGTCCTCGAACAGAACAGTCAGGGGCTGCGCATCAAGAAACGCGCGAAACTTCGTGATCGGATGCCCGCCACCCACCGTCGCCTGCACCTTGTCTGGCGCGAAACCCTCGCTGCGAAAACAATCCGCGATCAGGATGTGGCCGCCCGGCTTCAGCAACGACAGGCACTTCGGCAGCCCCTCGTCCAAGGGGATGTACTGAAAGCTTTCCGAAAAAAGGCAAAGGTCAAACTCACCCGAAAGCGCCGCATCCTGAAACGTCGCCTCATGCACCACGGCCTGCGGCGCGTTCTCGCGACAGCGCGACGCGAGGAAAGCGCTGGGCACGACAATTTCCACCACATGTCCAAGCGCCAAAAGCTTCTTTGCCGTCTCGCCCGCCCCGCCGCCAATATCAAGGATCCGGAGCGGCCCGTCTGGCAGCAGTTCAAACAGCTTTGCGGTATAGGCCTCCTGCGCGGCGCCCACGTTGGCCGCGCAGACCTCAAGCCCGTCCCATAACCCGTAATGCAGGTTTTCGCGTCCGGTCAGCCAGCGCGAAAAGGCCAGGCCGATATCAAGGCCCACGGACCGGCTATCAAACTTCTGTCCACTCATGCGGCAGACATTACCCGTTTGATCAAATTGCGAAACAGGGAAATGCGGTCAGAGTTTTCCCGCAAACGCCGCCATCACCTCGCGGTACACCTCGCGCTTGAACGGCACGATGCTGTCCACAACGTCTTCAGGCGGCAGCCATTTCCAGGCCGAGAATTCCGGGTGAGCTGTCTTGATATTGATATCCGCGTCCGTGCCATGGAACCGGAAGAGGAACCATTTCTGTTCCTGCCCGCGATACCGGCCTTTCCAGACCCGTGGCACAACATCATGCGGCAGGTCATAGCGGATCAGCTTTTGTGTCTCCGCCTCCAGCGTCACCATATTCTCGGTCACACCGGTTTCTTCCCACAGCTCCCGCACGGCTGCGACGCGGCAGGTCTCGCCCTGATCGACCCCGCCTTGTGGCATCTGCCAGGCAGGTTCTGCATTATCCTTGCGTTGGCCCACGAAGACGTGGCCGCGCGGATTGGCAAGCATCACGCCGACACAAGGGCGATAGGGCAGTTGGGCGATTTGGTCGGGTGTCATCAAAAGGCCTTGATGGGTCATGGGTCCAGTCTCCGATAGCGTTTGGACCAGACCATGGGGGAAGGTCCACCCGTTATGCGATAACAAGCCGTGAACTATGGTTGATCCGCGGGGCAATCCAGCGCAAATGATCGCGTCTGAGGCCAATGCAGCCCGCCGTTGGGCGACCGGGCCCGCGCCATTGGTGAATGAAGATGGCAGAGCCGCGACCTTTCACCGGATAGGGCCAGTTCCAGTTAGTCAGGATGACAAGATCATACATCGGGTCAGCACGGCGCAGGTCTTCGTGGCTGAAATTGTGCGGCGCGCGGACCATCATGTTGTAGTCTTCGTCTCTAACATCGTCCGACCACAAATCCCCCGGTTTGATCGGCAGCGCCCAATCAGCAGGCCGCGCTATCCGGTCGGGCCGATAGAGCATGCCCACCAGACCGTGGACGCCGCGCGGCGTCGCACCGTCACCCTCCGCCTTCCGCGAGGTCAGCCCGCCCCGCCCGATGGTGCAGGGAAACCGGCGCCCCAAGAACCGTAAGCCGGTGGGGGTGAGGACAAGATCAGTGGGTTTCATCTGGACGTCACCTTCATCTGGCCAAAACAACTCTCGCGCCGAAGGCGTCCCGCAGTTACAACAAATGCCCGGACTTCGCGGCTTTCGTCGCCAGATACCCCGCATTCTGGGGCGTTTCACCCACCTTGAGCGGGACACGTTCGGTGACAGCAATCCCCTCCGCCTCCATCCGCGCGATTTTGGAGGGGTTGTTGGTCAGCAGCCGGACGGACGAGAACCCCATGCGTTTGAGGATATCCGCACCGATGCGGAAGTCGCGTTCGTCGTCCTCAAACCCCAGCCGATGATTGGCCTCAACCGTGTCAAAGCCTTGGTCCTGCAGCGCGTAGGCGCGCATCTTGTTGGCAAGACCAATTCCGCGCCCCTCTTGGTTCAGATAAAGCAACACCCCCTGCCCCTCTTGCCCCATCGCGGCCAAAGCGCCGCGCAGTTGTGGGCCGCAGTCGCATTTGAGCGAGCCAAGCAGATCACCGGTGAAACAGGCGGAATGCAAACGCGCGAGGACCGGCTTGCTGCGATCGGGTTTGCCAATCTCGACGGCATAATGTTCTTCGGCGCCGTCTTCGGGGCGGAAGACATGCAGTCGCCCGGCTTCGGAGACCGTGAGCGGCAGGCGGGCGGCGATGATGGGGGAAAGCGGTGACAGGGTGCCAAGCCCAATGTCTTGGGTGCGCAGGCATGTCAGGCCATGGTTCGCGGCAAAGGCTTTGGCATCCGCAAGTGGCGCGCAGAGGACCGCGGGCAGCAGGCGCGCGGCTTTGGCCAGAAAGACTGCGGCGCGGTGCGGGTCGGCTGACCCTTCCCGCGCGGTCCGCAAGGGGCCCTTCATCGGCGCGCGGAGATCATCTGCCGGATCGGCGATTGATTGCACCCAGCTGAGACCTGCCTCAACCGGCAGCACAATCCGCGCGACATCGCCATCATAGGCGCGCGCCTTGAGCGTTTCGGCGCGGCGACCGGTGATTGCGATCACGGCATCAGGTGTGAGCGCCTGCACATCAGCCAGCCGATCCGCAGATAAAGTTTCAACAGCACAGACCAATTGGCCACCGGATTCGCCCGATGATTGCAGGACAATCGGCACCCCCATGCGCAAATCTGCGCGGGCGCGGGCCTGCATTTCTGTAATATCCGGGGCGAAACTCACGCAAAAACCTCGCTGATTTGTTTCAAGCGATAGCTCTTTTCAAGGGAAAGTGAAACATTCCGCACACCAAAGCACACGTCCGTGTGAGCGCGCCGCCGCTCTGCTTGCTCGAAAGGTCAATACCGATCACCAATAGGGCAACAACGAAGGACGACCCCGATGGCCCAACTGAAGAAAATTCTGCTTGTCGATGACGACGACGATCTGCGCGAAGCCCTTGGTGAGCAGCTGATCATGACCGAAGACTTTGATGTTTTTGAAGCTGACGATGGCGCCAGCGCCATGATCAAAGCCAAAGAAAGCATTTACGATCTGGTCATCCTTGACGTGGGCCTGCCCGACACCGACGGCCGCGAGCTGTGCCGCCTGATGCGCAAGCAGGGCGTGAAATGCCCGATCGTGATGCTGACCGCCCAAGACAGCGACGCAGATACGATCTACGGGTTGGACGCTGGCGCAAACGACTACGTCTCCAAACCCTTCAAATTCCCGGTTCTTTTGGCCCGCATCCGCAGCCAGCTGCGCACGCATGAACAGTCCGAGGACGCGGTGTTCCAGCTTGGGCCGTATACGTTCAAGCCCGCGCTGAAACTGCTTGTCACCGAAGACGACAAGAAGGTGCGCCTGACCGAAAAAGAAACCAATATCCTGAAATTCCTCTACCGCGCGACTGAAGGTGTCGTGGCCCGCGACGTGCTGCTGCATGAGGTTTGGGGCTACAACGCCGGTGTCACCACGCACACGCTGGAGACACATATCTACCGTCTGCGGCAGAAGATTGAACCTGATCCCTCCAACGCACGTTTGTTGGTGACAGAATCCGGCGGCTACCGTTTGGTCGCCTGATCTAGAGCCGCCGCGCTGACCTCCCGCAGCGCGACGGACCCGAAGCCCGCTGATGATCGGGTGACATCATCACTCTCCCTGTTGGACTTGCCCGGGCCGCGTGCCCGGGCTTTTTTCTTTCCGCTTGGCTCGCTACGATGTTGTTGACCAAAGGGAGAAATCACATGTCGATGACCGCAAAAGACTACATGGAAGCCGCCAACGCTGTTGTGCCAAAGATGGACGCCAAGGACGCCATCGCCATTCACGCGCAAGGTGACGGTATCTTTATCGACGTGCGCGACAGCGCGGCCATTGCAGACAGCGGCACAATTGCCGGTGTGAACCGCGTGCCGCGCGGGATGTTTGAGTTCATGGCCGACCCGGCCATTGAAGGCCTTTTCAACCCAATATTTGAGGACAAGGACGCTGCGATCTACCTCGTTTGCGGTGCGGGTGGCCAAGCTGCTCTTGCCGGCAAGACCTTAAAAGACATGGGCTTTACGAACGTGACCAACATCGGTGGCTTTCCAGCCTGGAAAGACGCAGGCGGGCCAACTGAAGCGTGAGCGAGACCTACAAAGGGGCCTGCCACTGCGGCGCCGTGCAATTTGAGGTGAGCCTGCCGGACGGGCTCGCCTCCGCCCGGCGCTGTGATTGTTCGTTCTGTCGGATGCGCGGCGGGGTGGCGGTGTCGGCCAATCTTGATGGGCTGCGGTTTACCTCCGGTGAAGACAAACTGACGCTCTATCAGTTCAACACAAAGACAGCGAAGCACTATTTCTGCAGTGTTTGCGGCATCTACACGCACCATCAAAGGCGATCGAACCCTAACGAGTTTGGCATCTCAGCAGCGTGTCTCGACGGTGTGAGCCCGTTCGATTTCACTGAGCTGATCGTGCACGACGGCGTCAACCATCCGACCGATACCGGAGGACCGATGGATGGGGTTGCGGGCATCCTGAGGTATGAAAAGAATGGCTAGATCGATGATTTCTTTCAAAGACTTCGCCACCGCCCATCAACCAAGCGCCTGATCCCAGTCAGCGATCAGGTCGTCGATATCTTCGATCCCGACCGAAACCCGGATCAGGTTTTCCGGCAGACCAGACTGTGGCTCAATCGTCGGGCGATGCTCTACCAGGCTTTCGACACCACCCAGTGAGGTTGCCCGTAAGAACACCCGCAACTTGCCAATGACCTCCAGTGCACGCGACGCGTCACCTTTGACCAGAACCGACATCAAGCTGCCGAACCCGCTCATTTGCTTGGCTGCCAAGGCGTGGCCGGGATGGTCGGGCAAACCGGGATAGAGAACCTGATCAATTGCCGGATGCGCATTGAGGTGCGCGGCCAACACACCGGCGTTTTCGGTCATTGCCTTCACCCGCAACGGCAACGTCCGCATCGCGCGGATCAACAACCACGCCTCAAAAGGCCCCAACACCGCACCGGCATCATGGCGATCCAGTTTGATGGCCTGCCAGTGGGGCCCTTCGGCGTTGTTGGCCGACAACACACCCGCCAAAACATCCGAATGCCCGTTGATCGCCTTGGTCGCGGAATGCATCACGATGTCCGCGCCCAGCGCCAAAGGCTGCATCAAAGCGGGCGTGGCCGCCGTGGCATCAACGATCAGCAAACCGCCATGCGCCTGCACAGCCTCAGCGGCTTTTGCAATATCGATGGTTTTCAGAAGTGGGTTTGAAGGCGTTTCGACGTGAAGGATGGCTGGTTTGATCTTGGCACAAGCTGCAGCCAAGGCTTCTGCATCGCTCGCATCGATCAAATGCATCGCGATATCGCGCCGTTCGCAGAATCCGGTGATCCACTTCTTTGCGCCGTAATAGATGTCTGATTGCACCAACACAGCCTCGCCCGCCTTGAGTGGGCGAAATGCGGCGGCGATCGCCGCCATCCCGGAGGGAAAGAACAGCGTTTCAGCGGCACCTTCCAACTGCCGGATCACCTCTTCAGCGTGGCGCACCGTATCGCTGTCATCGCGCAGATAGATGTTGTCCGGGCGCACAAGGTCATAGCCTTCGTTGCGCAAAAACGTTGTTGAGGTCTGGACCGGCGGGACAACGCCTGCGGCGGCATGGTCAATGGCACCAGCAGCATGGGCGGCGATTGTGGCGGGCTTACGGGGCTTGCTCATGGCGCGACGAAATCCGTTTTCGCGTAACCCTGCAAGTAAAGAAGCGCGGTCAAGTCACCGTGGTTGATGCGGACGTCCACCGCCTGCTGCAACGCGGGCTTGCCATGCAGCGCGACGCCCAGACCCGCATTTTCGAGCATGAGAAGGTCATTCATCCCATCGCCGACCGCAATGACATCATCAGGTGCAATGTTCAGCCGTGCGGTGATGTCCGTCAAAGCCTCAAGCTTTGCATTTTGTCCAAGGATCGGGCGCGTGACCTTCCCGGTCAGAGCATCGTCTGCGATCTCCAGCGTGTTTGCCCGGTTTTCGTCAAACCCAAGTGCTGCCGCAATGCGCGATGTGAATTCGGTGAACCCACCAGACACCAGCGCGGCATAAGCCCCGTTCGCCTTCATCGTCGCAAGCAGTGTCGCCCCACCCGGCATGTGGGTGATCCGGGTGTTCACCACCTGATCAATAATCGCCGCAGGCAACCCAGCGAGCAGTCCCACGCGTTCGTCGATTGCTGCTTCAAAATTCAGCTCACCATTCATCGCACGCGCGGTGATCTCCGCGACGCGATCTCCGACGCCCGCCTCTGCCGCCAGTTCGTCGATACATTCCTGCTGGATCATCGTGCTGTCCATGTCGGCGATCAGCATGGCCTTGCGCCGGTTTGCCGCAGAATGGATGACAAGGTCCACACCCTGTCCCTGTAGGCTGCTCCAGACATCAGCGGCATTGTCAGGCCGCTTCAGAACCGGAAACTCCGCGGCCTCATCCACCGCCAACCACTGCAGATCGCCGCCACCCCAGGCATTGCGCAGACTGTCCGTCAAAGCGGTGTCGAGCCGTCCGGGTGCAGCGATCAGGGATACAACGAACATGGGTGTCTCCAACTCGGTCGCCGCCTTCTGGCATGACGACGCCGCTCAGGCCAGCCCTAAGAACGACAGTTTCCGATCCGCGTCATGGCGCATGATTTTGATGCATGTTTTTCATGCACGTCCCGCATTTGACCTGTTGTGCTACCCGGCGCACCCGCCTATCTCCAGCGGCGGGACACCCTTCCCCAACGAAGGGCGCATATCTGTAAGGATAACAGACATGGCTTTGACCAAACCGGCAGTGCGGCCGGATAACGCACGCTTTTCTTCTGGCCCCTGCGCCAAACCCCCCGTTTTTTCGCTGGATGCATTGTCGGACGCTGCCCTGGGCCGTTCGCACCGAGCCGCCGTTGGCAAAGCCAAACTGGCCGAGGCGATTGACCTGACGCGCGAAATTTTGGGCGTGCCCGATGATTATCGCATCGGCATCGTGCCCGCGTCCGACACCGGCGCGTTTGAAATGGCGATGTGGTCGCTTCTGGGTGAGCGCCCGGCAGAGATGGTCGCTTGGGAAAGCTTCGGTGCCGGCTGGGTCACCGATGTGGTCAAACAACTGAAGATCGAGGCGCAGGTCCACACCGCCGACTATGGCCAGATTGTTGATATGGCAGCGCTGAACTACGACAACGATGTCTGCTTCACATGGAACGGCACGACCTCCGGGGTGCGGATGCCCCATGGCGACATGATCCCGGCTGATCGTGCGGGACTGACGTTGTGCGACGCAACTTCTGCGGCCTTTGCGCAGGACCTGCCCTGGGACAAGCTCGATGTGACGACATTCTCCTGGCAGAAAGTGATGGGCGGCGAAGCAGCCCACGGCATGTTGATCCTCTCGCCCCGCGCTGTCGCGCGCCTCGAAAGCTACACCCCGGCTTGGCCCCTCCCCAAGATTTTCCGGCTGACCAAAGGTGGCAAGCTGATCGAAGGCATCTTCCGGGGCGAGACGATCAACACCCCGTCGATGCTGGCGGTGGAAGACTACCTTGTTGCACTGAAGTGGGCGCAAGAGATCGGCGGTCTGTCTGCATTGCAGGCACGCGCCAATGCAAATGCGCAGGCGATCTTTGATTTCTGCGACCAGAATGATTGGATCGCGAACCTGGCTGATGATCCGGCGACGCGATCGAATACATCCGTCTGCCTGAAGTTCACTGATGATCGGATCACCGACGGGGCGGCTTTCGCGAAGGCGGTGGCCAAGCGGTTGGCTGACGAAGGCGTTGCCCTCGACATCGGTGCTTATCGCGACGCACCTGCAGGTCTGCGGATCTGGTGTGGTGCGACGGTGGAAACCTCCGACATCACCGCCATGCTGCCCTGGCTCGCTTGGGCGTTTGAGGCCGAGTTGGCGGCGTAACGCTCCCGATCGGCACCATTTGAATAAAAATCGCTAAATGGTTCACAACTGTGAACTTTTTGGCCTTCACATACGACCAGAAGGACCATCACCATGGCCGCTCCTAAAGTTCTCATCTCTGACAAACTCTCTCCCGCCGCTGTGCAGATCTTCAAAGACCGTGGCATCGACATCGATTTCCAACCGGAGATCGGCAAAGACAAAGACATGTTGCTGGCCGCGATCCCGCTTTACGACGGTCTGGCCATCCGCTCTGCCACCAAAGCAACAGCCAAGATTATCGAAGCCGCCAAGAACCTGAAGGTCATCGGCCGCGCGGGCATCGGCACTGACAACATCGACAAGGAAGCGGCGTCCAAAGCCGGGATCATTGTGATGAACACGCCATTCGGCAACATGATCACCACCGCCGAACACGCCATTGCGATGATGTTCGCTGTCGCACGTCAGATCCCCGAAGCCTCCGCCTCCACCCACGCGGGTAAATGGGAAAAGTCAAAGTTCATGGGTGTTGAGCTGACAGGCAAAACTCTCGGCGTGATTGGGGCCGGCAACATCGGCGGGATCGTCTGTAACCGGGCGAAGGGTCTGCAGATGAAAGTGATGGCCTACGACCCATTCCTGGGTGAAGAAAAAGCGGCCGAAATGGGTGTGAAGAAAGTGGAGTTGGATGAGCTTCTCGCCAATGCCGACTTCATCACCCTGCACGTCCCCTTCACCGATCAGACCGCCAATATTCTGAGCCGCGAAAACATCGCAAAGCTGAAGAAAGGCGTGCGCATTGTGAACTGCGCGCGGGGTGGTCTGGTCGACGAAGAGGCGCTGGCCGAAGCGCTGAAGTCTGGCCATGTCGCGGGTGCCGCGTTTGACGTTTTCGCAGTGGAGCCTGCCACCGACAGCCCCCTCTTCAACCTGCCGAACGTCGTCTGCACCCCGCATCTGGGTGCGGCCACGACTGAAGCGCAGGAAAACGTGGCGCTGCAAGTGGCCGAACAGATGTCAGATTACTTGCTGACCGGGGCTGTTACCAATGCGCTTAACATGCCATCGGTCACAGCCGAAGAAGCGAAGGTTATGGGACCGTGGATCAAACTCTCCGGTCACTTGGGCAACTTCGCGGGTCAGGTTACGGATGAGCCGATCACCGCGATCAATATCCTCTTTGATGGTGAAGCATCCGGCATGAACCTCAAGGCACTGACCGCTGCAACAATTGCGGGCATCATGAAGCAGGTGAACCCGGACGTGAACATGGTCTCGGCCCCGGTGATCGCAAAGGAACGCGGCATTCAGGTGTCCACGACCAAACAGGACCAGTCCGGCACCTTTGACGGTTACATCAAAGTGACCGTGGTGACCGACAAGCAGGAACGCTCTGTCGCGGGGACTGTGTTCAGCGACGGCAAGCCGCGCTTCATCCAGATCAAGGGCATCAATATCGATGCGGAGATTGGCGAACACATGGTCTACACCACCAACGAGGACGTTCCTGGTATCATTGGGGCGTTGGGCCAAACCATGGGTGACCACGACGTGAACATCGCGAACTTCACCTTGGGCCGGGCGGCCGTGAAGGGTGAGGCGATTGCGCTTCTCTACGTGGACGAGCCGATCCCCGCTGCCGCCATGGATGCGCTTGCGGCGACTGGTAAGTTCCAGCAGATCAAGCCGCTCACGTTTGACATCTGATCGTCGCCCCATCCGCCCACGGGACGGCGGGTGGGGCGTCTTTGCCCGTAGGGGGAACAGCGACACTTCGCCGGGAAGGACCATTTCATGATCTACGCGATTGGCGACATTCACGGCCAATTGGCCATGCTTGATCAGGCCCTGGCCTTGATCGAAGTCGATGGCGGTCCCGATGCTGAAATCATCTTTCTGGGTGACTTCACGGACCGTGGTCCTGACAGCAAAGGCGTCCTTGACCGGCTGATCGCAGGCAAGGCCGAGGGGCGGAACTGGCGGTTTGTGATGGGGAACCATGACCGCTACTTGATCCGTTTTGTCGACGAAGGTCGCCAATACGACCCGCGCACGTCCAGCCCGATCAGTTGGCTCAACCCGCGTCTTGGGGGAACCGCGACGCTCAATTCCTATGGCATCGCAGGTGAGCCGGTATTTGCCCCGCATGAGCCGGGCACCTACCAAGAGTTGATCCATTTTCAGACAGCAGAGGGGCCACTGACCCTCGCACAACTGCAGCAGGCCGCCGTCGACGCCGTGCCACGGGCACATCTGGATTTCATCGCCAGCCTTCCGCTCTATATCGAAACCGAACACCTCATTTGCGTGCACGCTGGCATTCGCCCCGGCATTGCGTTGGACCAACAAGACGCCGAAGACCTGTTGTGGATCCGCGACGGATTTCTTGACGACGATACCGATCACGGCAAACTCGTCGTCCATGGTCATACGGCGCTCGACGCGCCGCAGCACTTTGGCAACCGGGTGGATCTTGACGGTGGCGCAGGCTTTGGACGTCCACTGATCCCTGCTGTCTTCGAAGGCCGCGATTGCTTTTTGCTGACACCGGGTGGCAGGGAGCCGCTTTTACCGTAGGGTGGGAGAAATCCACCTGCCGCAAAGGCCCATGCCAAAAACTTTCCCAACACTCTCAGACCTCTACGCACATGGCGCTGACACGGTCATCGATGTGCGCTCTCCCGCGGAATTTGCCGAAGACCACATTCCCGGCGCGGTCAACCTGCCTGCACTGTCAAACGACGAACGGGCGGAGGTCGGGACGATTTACGTGCAAGACAGCGCCTTTCGTGCCCGCAAGATCGGCGCGACTATGGTGGCGCGCAACGTCGCCGCGCATCTTGAAGGACCGCTTGCGGACAAACCGGGCGGCTGGCAACCGCTCGTCTATTGCTGGCGCGGTGGGCAGCGATCGGGGTCATTTGCATCGATCCTGAGCCAGATCGGGTGGCGGGCCGAGACGATCGCCGGCGGCTATCAAAGTTACCGTCGCCTTGTGGCCGACATGCTGCATCATCAGGCGTTGCCGCACCAAGGTCTGATCCTGCTCGACGGCAATACCGGCACGGGCAAAACCGCAATTCTTGAAAGGCTGCGCGCGCGCAACATTCAGGTTGTTGACCTCGAAGCCCTTGCCCGTCATCGCGGGTCTTTGCTGGGTGCGATTGCGGGGCCGCAGCCCGCACAGAAGGCATTTGAAAGTGCCCTTGCGCAAGCGCTGACAGCCTGCAACCCAACGCTGCCCGTCGTTGTCGAGGCCGAAAGCAGCAAAATCGGACAGATCAACCTGCCACCGTCACTGTGGTCCGCCATGATCAGCGCCCCGCGCATCATGGTCTCCGCTCCAATTGCGGCCCGCGCAGCCTTTCTCGCGGAGAGTTACCACGCAATGGCGCAGGACAGCGACTGGATCAAAGCGCGGCTTGCCCCTTTACGCCGGTTGCGCGGCCATGCCGTTGTGGACAGGTGGGAGGGGCTGCTTGACGCGGGTGAACTGCCAGAATTTGCGGCAGCACTTGTCACCGACCACTACGACCCGGCCTATGCCAAAGCCCGCACCGCGCAGTCCTGCGACGTGATCGGCGCGGTCGCCGCATCTTCACTTGATGACGCAGGTCTGAACGACGTCGCCCACCGAGTTGCGCAGATCGTTACGGACGCAGGTTGATGCGCCCGGCGCTGTCCGTCAGCTCACCAATGCGCGCGGCTGGATAGCCCGCGTCTTTCAGCGCGGCGACAAGGTCATCAGCCTGATCAGCGCTCACCGCTGCAAGCAAGCCGCCCGCCGTTTGCGGATCAAACAGAAGGTCGGCAAGACCGCCATCAGCACCGGCCACGCCCGGGACAGCGCTGCGGTTGTCGGGATAGAGCATTGATCGGATGCCTGCCTCTGCAAGTTGCAGCGCGCCATCCATCACCGGCACGTGCCGCAAGGTTACCTCCGCGCCGGTGCCAGAGGCCGTGCATATCCCGGACAGGTGCCCGGCGAGGCCAAAGCCAGTGACATCTGTCATAGCATGGGCGCCACGCAGGATGTCGGACGCCGTCGCCTGGCCCTGCAACATATGCGTCAGTGCTGCGGCCACTGCCGCACCCGGTGCTTTCATCTGCATCTCTGCCGCCATGATCACGCCCGAACCCAAAGGCTTGGTCAGGATCAGCGCATCGCCCGCCTTGGCGCCAGCGAGCGTGATCGGATCGTCATCACACAGGCCTGTCACAGTGAACCCCACCGTGAGATCCGTCCCCTGAGAGGTGTGTCCCCCAACAATGGTGGCCCCCGCATCTGCAAAGATTGCCTCTGCAGCGCGCGTGATTTCGGCGACCGTCCGCTCCTGCAGTTTCGGGGACATACGGGGCAGGATCAGGGAGGCGGTCGCGAATTGCGGCTTTGCCCCCATGGCCCAGATATCGCCCAGCGCATGGATCGCAGCAATGCGGGCCATCAGCACTGGATCAGGCAGAAGCGCTTGCAAATGATCGGTGCTGATCACCTGTTTGACACCGCCTGTTTTCACAATTGCGGCGTCATCACCGGGAACAGACAGCACGTCATCGCGCGGTGTGCGCGGCACATCGTCCAGGGCCGCCTGCAACGCCCCTTTGGCAACTTTGGCGCCGCAGCCACCACACATCGGCTGTTTGCCCAGGATCTCATCCAGGCCATAGGCCCGGGTGAGCGGCAATTCCGGTACGGACATCGCCGTCAGGTCTTTGAATTGGTTCATGAACTTGCGGTCGATGTGATCTTTCAGGCGCCACAGAAGCGGCCCTTGCCGCGCCGTGCCGAACTTTTCCGCCAAAGCGGACTGCCCGCCGAGCGAGATCAGCTTGAGGTAATCGCGCTGTGGTTTGTAGGGGCGCAACTCCCCGCCCGACAGTCGCGCGCGCAGGTTTTCAAACAGCACCGGCGCCTCGCGCACCGCGTAGACACCAGCCTTGGGCCTTGGATCAAACTTAAGATGCGCACAATCCCCGACAGCAAAGACATCTGCATTGCTCGACTGAAGCGTGGGCCCAACCGTGATGAAACCCTCGTGCAAATCAAGGTCGAGGGCGCCCACCCAATCGTGTGGCTTTGCCCCGGCAGCGCCGGTTGTGAAATCGGAGGGTAACATGGTCCCGTCTGTCAGCACGACGCCTTGCGCCTCGATCGCGGCCACGTCAGCATTTTCTAGCAAGGTCACACCATTGCGGTCCAATGCGTCGCGCACCCGGGTGCGGGCCGCCAGACCCAGATCCTGCAAGGCCTTTGACCGATCAATCAGTTGCACAACCGCGGCGTCTGACCCGTCTTTGCGCAGGGCATGGGACATAGCCATCGCAAGCTCTGCCCCTGCAACGCCGCCCCCAATGATCGCGATATGTGGATTGCGCGCGCTGGCACGAAACGCATCCCAGCGCGCCGCGAAGGTGCCAAGAGGTTTGGCGGGTACAGCATGATCTGCAAACCCCGGCAGTGTTGGCATCGCAGAGGTGATCCCCACATCAACGGCGGCCACGTCATAATGGATCGGCGGGCGACCTGGCACGCTGATTGTCTTCGCCGCGACATCAATGTGATCCACTGCACCAAGGATCACGCGAGCCTCTGCAAAACGCGACAATTGCACCAGATCAATATCCAGATCGTCACGCGTATAGTGGCCTGCCACAAAACCGGGGAGCATCCCGGAATAGGGTGCTGTCGGTCCGGGATTGATCACCGTCAGCCGCACGCCCGGCAATGGCTTCATGCCCCAGGACCGCATGACCAGCGCATGCGTATGGCCGCCGCCAATCAGCACTAGGTCACGGGTGAAGGGATACATATGTTTCATGGCCAAGGCTTAGCGCCGGTCGCGTCAGGGGGCCAGCCAGTTTGCGACCCATTCACCGGGCTGTGACTGCGCACGCATCAGGCGTGCGCGGCGATGCGGCTTGCCCAGATGCACGATATCAAAAGCGTCGACCATGCAAGAGAGGACCGCAAAGACCGCCTGATCAGGCGCTTTCTGATAGGCGTCGCTTTCCACAATCACCTGTCCCGGCGGCGGTGTGATCCCGTAGCTTAGCCGTGAATAGTCTGGAACGTCGTCCCAAAGCTCTGCGACAACATCGCCCGTCAGGATCGTCACCTGACATTGCGCGCGGATTTGAAGCGACAGGTCGGCATCCCAGATCAGGAAGCTCGCCCGCGGGTGGTGCCGCAGGCTGGTGATTTTTGCCGATTCCAGATCGGTATAAACCGCAAGCGTTCCGGCCTCCGGGTCCGCGTCACGCAAGACGACGCTGCGCGCCTCCGGCTCGCTCTCCGGGCTGACGGTCGCTAAGGTGACCACGTCCGATTGCAGTGCCGCCATAGCCAGCCGGGCCCAGACCCGCTCACGCAGGCCATCAAGGGTTTCGAACCATTCACTCATACCCCGTCATCTCCAAATAGCCGACGCCCTCATGGCTGCCAGTCACCGTGACCGGCCCTTCCCAATAAGGCACCGATGTTGTCATCCAGGCATCCGGGTTTATTGCGGTGACGGTGACATCCACGCCCCGCTCTGGCAATTGCACTGCCCAGGTTGTTGGCACTTCAGGCCCGCTGGTGGGCGAGCGTTCCAAAGGTTGCGCGCGAAAGGCCCCATCGGGGAAAGGCGTGGTTTCGCCCTCCGGTGTGATCCATGTGGCCGATGAATAGCTGTCACCATCCGTCTGCCGCAGCAGAAAGCCCATCATTTTATTGCCGTCTTCGAAGGACAGCGAGAACCAGTCCCACCCGCTTTGGTTTGCGGACAGTGGTTGCGATGACCACTCCCGATCCAGCCAGGCATTGCCCGTCACCGCAACCTCACCTTCCGGCAACAGAAGTGTTCCGTTCAGGCTGAAAAACGGTTGCGAATAATAGTAAGACGCCTGCCCCTCGGCTGACTTCACCGAATAGCCGTCCTCGCCGTGGAACACCAAAGGCCCCTCAGCGGTCAGCGTGACGTCATAGGCAAATTCGGCACCGGTCGCGGTCATGTCCAGCGTTTGCCAGTCGCCGGTCAGCGCCCATTCGTCGATCCGGGCTTCAAATGGATCAGAAGTGACGCCCGCCTGCCCGATCCCGCCGCGCGCGATGCGTTGGGCGACGTAGTGGTTGTCAGGCGTTGTCACCGCCGCATGGGCAAGCCACAGCTGCGGTGCGGTCCAGCCATCGCCTGCTTCGGGCGCGAGCGCGGAGCGGAAAAGCGTCCATTGCAGCCCGTAGGGCGTGCCGTCATCCCCGGTCATATTCGCAGTCAGATACCACCATTCGATCCGATAGGCCGGGTGCGCGCCGTGATCGTCCGGGAAAACAAATGTGGGATCGGGCGTCGGTAAGCCAAAACCATCCGCCTCCGTCCCAAGGCCAGCAAAGCCTTGCGCAACCGCAGCGTATGGCAGGCAGATCGCCAAAAGTATGGCCTTAACGTTCATGGCTAAACACTTTCAACAGATCGGCAGGCGGGGTCCGTGCCAGCCGCCGCGCGGGCCAAAGTGCAGCGAGCAACGCCGCAAAAAGCGCCGAAAGGCCGAGGCGCGCATAATCCAGTGGGAACAGATACATCGGTAACTCCCACCCGAAGGCCGCCACGTTGACAACGGCCAGCAGCGCCCAGGCCAAAGCCAGCCCCAGCGGTAGGGCCACAACCGCCGTGATCGCCGCCAGCATCACGGCCCGCAACGCATCCAGCCAGCCCAACTGCCACCGTGTCACCCCAAGCGCCCAAACCGGGGTAAGTTGTGGGATACGCATTGCGGCCAACGTCAGAAGGCTCATCAGGATAGCAAAAGCTGCGACCGCCAGCGTTAGAACATTCAGTGCATCGGTCACGATGAAGGTGCGATCAAAGATCCCGGTCGACAGCGCCTTCAGCCGCGCCTGATTGGTGATTTGGGCGTTGGGGATACCCAGCTCATCGGTTAGTAATGTCCGCACACGCCCCACATCCTCATCCGGCACACGCAGTCCAAACCGCAAGGCTGTCACATCCGGGTAGAGTTGTTGGAAAATGCGCTCGGTTATCACCGCCTGACCAATCGGGTTGCCGTAATCGCCATAGACGCCGACGATGTCGAAAGGTTGGTCCGCGATCCGCACCCTGTCTCCAACAGCAAGCCCGGCACGCCGGAACAACTGTTCATTGATGACAATGCCATTGCCTGAAGCAACCTGATCCCAGGCATCATCCGCTGCATTCAGAAACACCCAATTGTCACGATAGGTCGCGTCATCGCGCGCGCCGTAGACCTCGGTTGGTGTATCCGCCAGAAGGGTATCAACCCATTGTATGGGCAGGATCGCTTGCACCTCGCCCTCCAGCCCCTGCACAAGCCGCGACGCCTCTTCCGCCGTCTCGGCGGAGACATAAAGCTCGGACGCCAAACGCTGATCCAGAAATTCCAGGAACGTCAGCCGGAAGCTCGACACCATTGTGGACACACCAATGTTCGCGGCCATCGCCAGCAAGAGCGCCATCAGCGCCAGCGACAGCCCCGGTAGCTGCTGCCGCGTATCCGCCCAGAACCACTGGCCGAGCGCCGATCGCGCCTGACCGCCACACAGCCGCAGAATGCCATCAAGAATAAACGGCAAAGCGAGCGCCGCCCCGATCAACAAAGTCGCGAGCAGCGCAAAGCCTGCATAAAGACTGCTCGCTGTCATCGCGAGACCACCCGCGATGAGAAGCAATGCAGAGGCGATGATCGCCTGCACACGCGCCCGCCTGCCGGCCGCCATCGTCATCGCGCGTGGATGGGCGCCCGCCAATAGCGGCAGCCGCCCCATCTGCCAAAGCGCGCCGCCTGCAGCAACCGCCGTGCCACCCACAGCAATCGCAAGCCCAGAGAGCCACCAAACCGGGCGCAATTGCAGGCTGCCCGCAACCTCCGCCCCATAAAGCCCGTTTAGCGTCCCCGCCACACCCGGCAACAGCGCCGCCGCGATCAGATACCCCAGCACAACGCCAACAACACCCGCGATGAGCGCCAGAACAAGCAACTCCAGTGCCAAAAGCGCCATCAACCGTCCCAGCGGCAGGCCAAGCGCGCGCAATGTCCGGATCATCCCGCGGCGCTGCTCAAACGCGAGGCCAATCGCACCATTCACGATGAACACCCCCACCGCGAAGGATAGAAACCCAAAGGCAGTGAGGCTGAGGTGAAAACTCCCAGTCAACTGCCCCACGTCTGCCGTCGTCTGCCCCTCCCGCAGCGACAGTTGCGGCGCAAGATCGCGCAGCGGGCCCTGCCGCAGAGGTTGCTCGGGATGAACAAGCAGCACATCCACCTCCCCGTCGCGCCGCAAAAGGCGCTGCACCACACCAATGTCGGCATAGGCGACATCTGCTGGGATCGTCGCAAGGTCCACCAGATCAGCGTCCACCTCCGACAGCCGCTCCAGCGTTGCAGCCTCGGCAAATATCTGTCCGCGAGTGGTCGTGAACGCGCCGATGTCACCTCCGGTCTGCAAGGCAATCGGAATGCTTTGGCCCGGCGCTGTCAACGGGTCGACACCGACGATCCGCACACCATTGATTTCCCCCTCGATCAACGGGCTGACCAGCCAGCCGCCCCGGCGCAAAGCCACATAAGTCGCCTGCGCGATCACCCCCCCATCGCGCGCCACCAGTTGATCAAAGCGGGCTTCATCCACTGTATTGGCCGCAGCATCATAACTCGCCCGCGCCTCTGCATTCACGGCCTGCACGCCGGACCAGAGTGCTGTGGCCAGCGCCAGCCCGCCCAGAAGCGTCAACAACTGCAATGGGTTGCGCCGCCAATAGGACAGTATTGCATGCAAGGCAGCGCGGTTCATGCCACCGTCCCGGCCCGCAGGTGCAAGCGACGATCAAGTTGCCCGGCCAGGTCGGCCGAATGCGTCACCATCAAGAGTCCGGCACCACTTTCCGCAACCAATTCCAGCATCAGCGCCATCACCTCTGCCGCTGTCGCCTCATCCAGATTGCCAGTTGGTTCATCCGCGAGCACCAGTTTCGGACGCGCCGCCAGGGTTCGCGCAATCGCGACACGCTGCTGTTGCCCGCCTGACAGCTGTTCGGGGTATTTGCGCAAGTGCGGCGTCAGTCCCATGCGATCTGACAGCGTGGTGACCCAGTCTCGATCCAGCTTATCGGCCAGACGCGCCTGCATCGCGATGTTATCCGCTACCGACAAGCTCGGGATCAGATTGAACTGCTGGAAGATCACACCAACCGTGCCTCGCCTGACCGCGGCACGCCCTTTGTCATCCAGAGGCGCAAGATCCACACCATCCACAATGATCGCACCATGATCCGGCTGATCAAGGCCACCGATCAGGTGCAAGAGCGTGCTCTTCCCGCTGCCGCTTTCCCCGGTCAGGGCCAGCGTCTGGCCCGCGCCAAGCGCGAGATCCACACCGCGCAGCACCGCAAAGGGGCCATCGGCTGTGGCATAGGTCTTGTGCACATCGGTGACTGTCAAAAGCATATCGCTGACTTAACCCATGGGACAGCAAGGGAAAGGGAGCAGATGCGGCTTTCTGACGGAACGTCTTGCTGGCAGCGCGCCCGCAATCGCGTAGGATTTGCCTCAAACGGAGGACAGCACATGACCGACATCGTGATCCTGGGTGGCGCGCGCACCGCAATCGGCAGTTTTGGCGGCAGCCTGGCAGGCACCCCACCCGCCGAGTTGGGGGCGACGGTGGCAGAAGCAGCGCTCTCGCGCAGTGGTGTCGCCCCTGACCAGATTGGTCATGTCGCCTTCGGACATGTGATCAATACAGTGCCACAGGACATGTATCTGTCCCGCGTGGCGGCCATGACGGCTGGTGTCCCCGACAGTGTGCCAGCAATGAACGTCAACCGCCTGTGCGGATCGGGGCTTCAGGCCATCGTCTCCATGGTACAAGCCTTGCAGCTGGGCGACGCCGACTTTGCGCTCGCAGGCGGGGCCGAAAACATGTCCCGTTCTCCCTATATCGTCACCGATCAGCGCTGGGGCGCAAAGATGGGTGACATTCGTACGCAAGACATGATGCTGGGGGCGCTCAATTGCCCGTTCGGCACGGGGCATATGGGGGTCACTGCCGAAAACGTCGCCCGCGAACATGAGGTCAGCCGCGCTGATCAGGACGCCTTTGCGCTGGAAAGCCAAACACGTGCAGCCGCCGCTTTGGCGGAGGGGCGCTTTGGGGATCAAATCGTGCCGGTGTCCGTCAAGAAACGGCGCGAGGTCGTTGATTTTGTGACAGATGAGCATCCAAAGGCCACAACGGCAGAGGCCCTTGCTGGCCTGCGCCCGGCATTCCAAAAAGACGGCACGGTGACGGCAGGCAACGCCTCCGGCATCAATGACGGCGCGGCGGCGGTGACACTCGCAACAGCGGATGCTGCGTCAAAAGCAGGTCTCACGCCCAAGTTCCGGATCCTCGGTTACGCCCATGCGGGTGTCCGCCCCGAGGTGATGGGCATCGGTCCGGTTCCGGCCGTTGAAAACCTCTTCGCGCGCACCGGGCTTTCCGCTTCCGATTTTGATGTCATTGAATCGAACGAAGCCTTTGCGGCACAGGCCATCGCGGTCAATCGTGGCCTTGGCCTTGATATCGCCAAGGTTAATCCAAACGGCGGTGCGATTGCACTGGGCCATCCGGTGGGGGCCACTGGTGTGATCATCACCGTGAAGGCCATGTATGAACTGGAGCGGATCAACGGCAAACGTGCCCTGATCACCATGTGTATTGGCGGCGGTCAGGGGATCGCGCTAGGGATCGAACGCCTCTAGCCGAAGGCGAAACGGACAGCTTGAAGCGCCACGCCCCACTTCTTTTGGATAAAAATACCTTCCCGCCGAAGGCGTCCCGCACTCTCACCCAGCGCGACGTCCGCGTGACCAAATCAAAAATAGCGCACGCGCGTCAGCGGGTTCCTTTGGATCAGACCTGGCCGATTACGCGACGTCCGGGTACGGGCGCACGAACACCGGTTTCAGGTCTTCCGACAAATCCGGATCATGGGCGTAACCGCCTGCTGAAAACTCCAGAACAGCGGCAGGGTCGGTCGCGCGGGTTGCGATCAGGTGTCGTGCCATCGCACCGCGCGCGCGTTTTGCAAAGAAGGACACCATCCGCGGCTTGTCATCTTTCACCTCAAGGAACTGCGGTGTGATGACGCGCAGCTTCAATGCTTTGCGATCCGCCGCGCCAAAGTATTCCTGACTGGCGCAGTTCACGAGCGTATCTGTCGCGACCGCCTCCGCCTGCGCGTTGAGCGCTTTTGCGATCTGGTCGCCCCAGTAGTCGTAAAGGCTCTTGCCCCGGCGGGTCTTCAAACGGCTTCCCATCTCAAGCCGATACGGCTGTATCGCATCAAGCGGACGCAAGAGGCCGTAAAGCCCCGACAGAATGCGCAGATGGTCCTGGGCAAAGGCGAGATCGCTGTCATCCAGCGTCTTTGCTTCCAACCCCTGATAAGTGTCGCCGTTGAACGCAAGCGCTGCCGGTTTCACCGCATGATCCGCAGGCGTGGCCGCAAAGGCTTTGAAGCGGTCTCGGTTCAGTCGCGCCAGATCATCTGATATGCCCATCAGGCTCTTGAGACCGCCCAGTGTCAGGTTGCGCGCGGTCTTCGACAAGCGCACGGCATCCTCCTGAAACGCAGGTGCGGTTGGCGTGATCGTCACAGGCTCCATATCCAGCGATTTGGCGGGTGAGATCACAGTGAGCATATGCGTCAGGTCCTTCTTTGGCAGTCCGCCGCAGGATGTAACACGCCTGTGCCTGATGACCAGTGGCTGGCGGCCACAGAAAAGGGCCGGTCCGCGCCCAGACCGGCCCCGGCTGACGCGGGGACTTGCGTCAGCAATCGCTGCACCAGGCAGCGGTGTTGAAAGTGATGGCCACAGAACACACAACACGAGGTGGGACACATACCTCTTTGCGGCCATCACCGGGACTTCGCCCTCTCCTCAGGCGCGTTACCGCCCTCAGACACCCTTAGCCACGGCGGGTTTCCTCAGAAGTTTCAGATCACGGTCCATTTTCTTGCACGCCCTCGCATTTGGTGTATTCCATGGAACGCACATCCGCTTTGCCATCACCAAAGGTCCACCCCCGTCATGACCCGCGAAGAGATCGAAGCGTTGATCGGCAGCGTCGCTTTGGGCGACCGCACGGCCTTTCAATCGCTTTATGACGCGACCAGCGCGAAACTATTGGGTGTCTGTCTGCGTATCTTGAAGGACCGCGCGGCGGCAGAGGATGCGATGCAAGACACATATATCAAGGTTTGGAAGAACGCAGATCGCTTTGCGGTCAATGGCTACAGCCCAATGACCTGGCTGATCACCATTGCGCGCAACACCGCGATTGACCGACTGCGCGCCAGCAAACCGGCTGCGGATATTGCAGACTTTACCGATACAATCGCCGCAAGCGGCCCCACGGCAGAAGGCCGCGTAATTGCCGCGGCAGAAGCCCGCCGGATCAGTGCCTGCTTTAATGAGCTGGACGCGGATCGCAGTGCCGCCATCAAGGGCGCTTACCTTGACGGTCAGTCCTATGCGGATCTGGCAGAGAATTTCAACGTTCCGCTGAACACCATGCGGACGTGGTTGCGCCGTGGGTTGATCGCGCTCAGGGAGTGTTTGTCCCGATGAGCCGCCGTGATGATCAAGGCCCGGATGATACCGAAATTGCTGCCGAATACGTGCTGCGGGTTCTGAAGCCCGACGCCGAGCGGGCAGCGGCCATCCGAGCGGCAAGCGATCCCGCTTTTGCCGCCGAAGTGCGCGCGTGGGAAGAACGCTTTGCGCCGATGATGGCTGAAGTGGACCCTGTAGACCCCGATCCCGCAACCAAAGCAGCCTTGGTTAAACGGCTCTTTGGCGCAGAGGAGGCGCAGGGCCAGCGTGGTGGTGCAGGGATCTGGCAATTGCTGACCGGCATTGGTTTTGCCGCCGCCGCAGCGCTTGCCGTCATCGCGTTTCAGCCGCAAGCCATTGATGGCCCAGCAGGTGATGGCGTTGTCGTCGCTGAAAATACGCGGTTCGTCACAGAACTTGCCGTGGCCGACGAAACAACCCGTATGTTCGCCGTGATCGACGTGAACACAGGCGAATTGGATCTGGCATGGACCGCTCGCAATCAGGCCGAAGGCCGAGAGTTCCAGCTTTGGGGCATCCCTGAAGGTCAGGCCCCGATTTCCATTGGCGTCTTGCCCCCGGGCCGTCAGGCAACGCTCACGGTTCCGGCCGCATTGCTGGCGGCGACGGATGGCATGGTGCTTGCGATCTCAGACGAACCGCCCGGCGGCTCCCCAACCGATCAGCCCAGCGGCGACATTCTGGCCACAGCACCCGTCAGCGCGATTTAATCAGCCAGACCTGATCCAATTGAGCGCCCGGACGGGCGCAAGATATTTCTGATTGGTCACGCTGATGGTGCGTTTGTGGACGGTGCGGGACGCCTTCGGCGGGAAGGTATTTTTGGCAAGAAGAAAGACCAAGGTGCTTTATGCGTCGGCGAGGACTTCGAGAAATGCGTCGCCAAAGCGTTCGGCGTGACGCTCACCAATCAGGCGGGTGATGCCATCTATGTCGGCGCTGCGCAGGCGCGCGACTTTGGCGAGCATGCTGGCAGAAAGGCTCATGGGTTTGTCGGCGCCATGGGGACCACGCTGAAGGTCGCTTTGCACAGCAAGCAAGCGGTCATAGAGTGCGCCCTCGTCACGGCCAGCGAGTTTGCGACGCGCCGGATGGAGCGTTTCTGCTTCTCCTGCGATGACTTCGAGAAAAGCCGCCCCATAGCTTTCCAGCTTTTTGGCTCCGACGCCGCTGATCTGCGCCATGCCATCAAGCGTTGTGGGGCGCGTTTCGGCCATTTCAATGAGCGTGCGATCGTTGAAGATGATGTAGGCCGGCACACCCGCCTGCTCGGCCAGCGC
>JAHDEX010000008.1:27201-99454 GCA_020628545.1 Paracoccaceae bacterium
GCGTGCGATCGTTGAAGATGATGTAGGCCGGCACACCCGCCTGCTCGGCCAGCGCACGGCGTTTGGCTTTGAGTGCGGACAGCAGCGGCGCATCTTCCTCACTCACCATCTGGCGCACCTTCGGCCCGCTGCCTTTGGCAGCGCGGATGGTGTCGCGGCGCAGATCGATGCTCGCCTCGCCTTTGAGGATCGGGATCGCGGCGTCGGTCATCCGCAGCGCGCCATGGCGTGCCGGATCAGGCCGCATCAGGTCGTGGCCCATCATTTGTCGGAAGATCGCCTGCCATTGGCGGCGGTCATAGTCTTTCCCGACACCGTAAGTGGGCAAGCTCGCATGGCCGCGCTGGCGGATCTTGTCGGTCTCGTTGCCCAGCAGAATGTCGATGAGGTGGCCTGCACCGAACCATTCCTCAGTCCGCAACGCCGCTGACAGGGCCATGCGGACCGGTGTGGTGCCGTCGAACACTTCTGCCGGTTTGTCGCAGAGGTCGCATTTGCCGCAGGGATCTGCCGTCTCGCCGAAGTAGCCCAGCAGGTTCTGACGCCGGCACCGCAACGCCTCAGCTAGGCCAAGCAATGCGTTCAGACGGGCATGATCCGCACTGCGGCGTTCGGGCGGGGCGACACCTTCATCAATCTGCTGGCGGCGGTAGCGAATATCATCGGGGCCAAAGAGCGTCAGCGTCTCTGCGGGACCGCCATCGCGCCCGGCGCGACCGATCTCCTGGTAATAGGCTTCGATTGATTTTGGCAGGTCTGCATGGGCGACCCAGCGGATGTCCGGTTTGTCGATCCCCATGCCGAAGGCAACCGTGGCCACCACGATCAGCCCGTCTTCCTGCTGAAAGCGACGCTCCACCTCGCGTCGGTCATCGGCTTCCATGCCGCCGTGGTAGTGACAGGCACTGTGGCCCGCCTCTCGCAACGCGTGGGCGAGTGTTTCGGTTTTTGCCCGTGTCCCGCAATAGACGATGCCGGATTGCCCTTTGCGGGCTGCGGCGAAGTTGAGGATCTGCGCGCGCGGACCATCTTTGACGGCAAACGCAAGGTGGATGTTGGGGCGATCAAAGCCACGCAGGAAAGTTTCCGGCTGTTGGCCCGCGAAAAGCTTGGCAATGATCTCTTCCCGCGTCTCTGCGTCAGCGGTCGCCGTGAAGGCGGCGAGGGGGACATCAAGCGTCTCGCGCAAGGTGCCGATGCGCAGATAATCGGGGCGGAAGTCGTGACCCCATTGGCTGACGCAATGTGCCTCATCGACGGCAATGAGATTGACGTTGGCGCGGCGCAACATCGCGATGGTGCCGCTGGCCGCAAGGCGTTCGGGCGCCATGTAAAGCAGCTTCAACCGGCCAGCAGACAGCTTGTCCCAGACAGCATCGGTTTCTTCGTCTGTATTGCCGGAGGTGAGCGCGCCCGCCTCAACCCCTGCTTCCCGCAGGCCACGCACCTGATCCCGCATCAAAGCGATTAGCGGTGAGATGACGACGGTCACGCCATCCCGCACCAAAGCAGGCAGTTGAAAGCAAAGCGATTTGCCACCGCCTGTCGGCATAATCGCAAGCGTGTTTTCACCACGCGCGACAGCCTCAACAATTTCCTGTTGGCCGGGGCGAAAGGCGTCAAAGCCAAAGACGTCGCGAAGCAGCACTGCGGCGCTCATGCTGGTGGTTCCTGTCGGTTTTTTGTTTTCTGCTCTTAGTCTGATGGTCACATATTACGATGTGCTGAACAAGGCATTCAGGCGCGAAATGCTGCCGCAGCGCCGCAAGATTGCGCGGTTGCCAAGCCGGTGCCAACAGCCTAGGTCTGGCGTGGACATAAGGGGAACACGATGGGTGAGATCACACTGGTCCGGCACGGCCAAGCCAATTCAGCGGCGGATAATGAGGCGGACTATGACAACCTGTCAGATCTGGGACGCCAACAGGCCAAATGGCTCGGCGCGTGGATGGCCGCGCATGACCAGCCGTACGACGTTGTCTATAGTGGCACGCTACACCGTCAGATGGATACGGCAACCGAGATGGGCTTTCCCAATGCACAGCGCGACGCGCGTTTGAATGAGATTGCCTATTACGATCTGACCGAAGAGATGGCCGACTACCGGCCCGACCTGCCCCGCGTCTCACCTAGTGACTTTGAGGTGCATTTTCCGGCGACGCTGAATGCCTGGAAGGACGGTCACATCAAAGGGACCGAGAGCTGGGTGGCGTTCTGCACGCGGGTATCCGAGATCCTTGATCTTGCGTCGCAACCCGGCAAGCGGGTGCTGTGCGTGACCTCAGGCGGGGTTATCGCGCGTGCGGTTTCGCAAATCCTTGCGCTTGATATTGAGAACATGGCGCGGATTGCCGTGCCCGTCTACAACACCTCAGTCCACCGTTTTCATGTGCGTGAAGGGTCGATCCCGATGCTGGCGACGTTCAACAGCGCGCCGCATCTTGATGTTGCTGACCGGATTGAGGCGCGCACCTACTACTAGGCCGGACGCGGGCTTAGTCGATCGCGGCGCTGTCGGTGCAGGTATGGCCATTGCAGGGCATGTCACCCGCATGCTGGGTCAGCGCCCAGATCTGGCTGCGCCGCTCCGCGATTTCGACAGACGATAGGCTTGCGTCCATTGGCATCATCCGCGACGACGAATGATACGCCATGGATGGCGAAATCTCTGACTGTGTGACGTCAAAATTCGCGATGAACGGAATTGCCGTGCCGATTGCGGCGCAAGTGGCGTAAGTCGTGAATCGAAACAGAAATGGCATGATGGCCCCCATACGTTCTGCAGGATGAACCCTGTATGAACAAAGTCGTCCTCGATTCGGCCGAGAATGAGGCTGGCGTGGGGCGTTTCCGCCAAGATTGAGAAAAAAGTCGCGAGGATAGCGGCGCGTCTGCTTCGGTCGCAAATGACTTAATCGTCGCCTGACTGATCAGCGCCGTCCCGGTGAAGGGGGCCAAGTGCGGCAGGGCGTCCGGGACGATTGGCAGGATGCATACTATGCAGATGTGCGGCTGTAAGCCTTTGATTCAAAAAGATGCCCGAAAGAGAGCCATCTTCGTTGAACCTGAGCGAAATCTCGATCGCCATGAAAGCACCTGCACCATTTTCAGGACCATCTGCCCACCGTGCATTCGCGTCTTATGGCGAATATTTTTCGATCAACGCAAGGTCATTAAAGTATACGCTGTGGTACTAACAACTTTGCGGTGAAAGCCAAAATTTATCGGGTCAGTCTTTCCGAATGCGCCCTATTTGGATCCGAACAGGCGGTAGTAGAGCCAATCTGGCAACAATTGTGACCCACGAAAGACCCAAGAGAAGAGCATCGGGAAGCTCTTTTTGAATCGGTCGGAGTTCATATGGTCAAAGACTTCATTTGCCGCCTCTTCGGGGGACATGATGAAAGGCATGTTGAAGTCGTTCTTGTCGGTCAGCCGTGTCTTGATGAAACCCGGATTGATCAACTGCACCTCAATCGGGCTTGTCCGCAGATCTGCCTGCATGCTTTCGGCCAAGGCCATCATGCCTGCTTTTGAGGACGCATAGCCGATCGCACCCGGCAATCCACGAAAGCCCGACAGCGATCCGGTCAGGACGATGTGACCGCTGCCTCTTGCGATCATATCGCCGATCACCGCACCGACGACGCGGGATGCGCCCAGGAAGTTGATCTCTCCCATGAGGTCGGCTTTTTCGTTGTCCCACTCGCTCGACTTCATCGGCCAGTAGACGCCTGCAAGGTAGACCACGCCATCGACTGGGCCAATCTTGGCGGCTGCGGCCTCAACCGTTTCCCGATCAGCGACATCTACGGTGACGTAATCAGCTTTGCTCGGCAGTTCTTCGACAAGCGATTTCAGCCGATCTTCGGACCGGGCGGAGACGATGACCTCAGCACCAGCAGCACTGAGTTTGTGTGCTACGGCGCGACCGAGGCCTTCGCTGGCGCCAACAAGCCAATACCGCTTTCCAGTCCAGTCTTTCACGTTATTCCCCAGCGAGTGCTTGGCGTGCGGGTTCCGCTGGGCGCATTGTTGCGACAAGTTCTGCCACCTTAATGCCGAACTTGCGGAATTGAGAACGGTTCATGATCGACCCGTTGGACAGCAGGTACATCCAGTCCGTCGTGTCCAGGACGTGGCCGCCGGCCTCTTCACTTAGCTTGATGCGGTAGTTCAAAAGAACAGCTGAGCCCTTTTGCTGTCCGGAGCCAACACCAATGACATCCGGTGCCTCTGCCTTGATCGCACCGTCATTGCCGAGTGTCAGACGCCATTCGCGGTTCTGAACGTTGCCGCTGTCGTAATGAAACACCTCTTTCATGACGCCAACGTTGCCTTCCCATGACGCATCAAAGTGCGCCGTGAAGCGGGACGACACGCGACCCGTTGGGCCATAGATAATGCCTTCGCAGGTGATCGGGCCGTTCAGCCGCTCGCGAATATCAAAGTCTGGGCCGGTGTTTGCGTAATCATCTGGGTTCTGCGCCCAGAATGACACGTAGCGAGATTTCATCAGCACTGCGACGAGCGCGAGGCAAACCCCGATCAGAACGTAGGGAAGAAACGACACCGTTTATTCCTCCAGTTTGGTGGCCGCCAAAATGACGATCGACACCAGTTTCAAAACAGACGGCACCAGTGCGTAGAGCACGGCGAGCGTCGCGATGGCCTCCGGCGGTTGGCTTTCTGCCCCTGCCTGAAAACCGGCCCCTTCCAGCAGCGGCAAAAGCGCTACCGCTGCGAAGGCCAGCGTGAATTTGCTGACCAGCGACCACAATCCAAACCCCTGCCCCCCGTTCGGGGCGACTACGCTCATCCGTTTGGCGAATAGCGCCGGAAGCAACGTGAGGTCTGCACCAATTGTTGTCCCTGATAGTACGCACACAATCGCAAAATAGATCACGTCGCCCTCGCCTAAAGTGTAGGTGAATCCGAATGAGAGGATGGCCAGGACCATTGCCGTGAGCAGGACCGGCTTTTCACCGTATCGACGCGCCAGTGCAGACCAGCCAAAAGCGGACACTGCAGCGGACAAGAAGAACAGAACAAGCAGCGGCCCTTCCCAGCCCGGCGCGCCCAATCCGCTTTCGACGAAAAACAGGAACAAGGTGGATGACACTGCGACCGGCGTGGCGTTCACTAATGCAAGTATCAGAAGCCGCCGGGCCTGCTTGTCGGCCCAGATCGCACGGATGGGTGTTGGTTCCGTCTGAACCCGTGCGCCCCACTCTGGCCACATCCAGATCACGGCGGCGAGCGTCACCCCACCAAAGCCCCAAGCGAAGGCCGCAAACGGATCAAAACCGTTTCCCATCAACAAGGTAGGGGTAACCGCTGCGATGCAAATGCCAAGCAACGCCCCGGTCTCGCGCCAAGCTGCGAGGCGGACGTGACCGTTATCTGCCGTGGCTGCCTTCGAGATGCCTTGAGCATAGAAATTGATGCTGAGGAACGAGAAGGCGGAGAACAATCCGAACAATGTCAGCCCAAACCACCAGAGCGGATCAATGGGCGGCGTGACCGCAAAAAGACCAATCATTGACACCGCCAGAAGCAAACCACCGATGGCCACAGCAAAGGGCCGCGCCTTTCCCAACCGTTCGCTCAGCCAGCCCAAGGCCGGGTCTTGCACAACGTCAATTAGTCGCAGGGCGAATAACATGGTGCCGAGCGCGGCCAAGGTCACATCATAGTTATCGACGTAGAGTTTGGGCGCATAGATATAGATCGGCAGGCCCGCCGCGTTGATCACCGCGGCGAAGAGGCTGTACGCAGGAAGCCGGTTCATTTTGAGACTTCGATGTCCAAAGGCTCCGGACAAGAGCGGAAGGTCGCTTTTTTCCACCACAGTTTGATGGCCTGCCAGTGGATCAGTGTCAGCACACGGCGCGATCCGAAGGGGCGACGGAACGCCGCCTGAATGATGGACCGGTTTGTCAGCGGCTGCCGATCCCCTTTCAACGTGGCGATCAGCCCACCGTTGCCCCGGCTATAGTCGATCACGATGTGAACATGTGCGTCGCTGACGTCAAAGCGGAAGGTGTACCCGCCTTCGATTGGCTGGAATGGCGAGACGTGGAAGATCTTCGTGGCATCCAGCGTCTCATCCTTCGTGATCTCACGCAGATCAGGATGGTGACACAGGTAAGAGTGGCGCTGACTGAACGTATTGGTGACCTCGGCGATCACAACCCGCAGCACCTCATCCGCGTCATAGCACAGCCAAAACGACACCGGGTTAAACACGTGGCCGAGCATCCGGGGCTGGGCGAGCAGTTTGATGGGGCCGGTCAGGTCGATTTGATGCTCTGCCAGGACCTCCCGCACCCAATCCGCGCCACGGCCCGCCTTCAAGGCGCCACCATGGTCACTGTCGTGCAGGGACATGAGGCTGCCACCATTGCGCCGAAACAGGCCCGGGCCGCGCACCGGCGCATCAGCATCGACCATCACGTAATCAATGGAATAGCGAAACGCGTTTTTGATCGCCCCACGCCGCCCGTGATAGGTTTCACCCGCGATATGATCGATCGTGCTCACTCTGCCGCAACAGTCAGACGGTCACGCGCGTTCAATGCATGCACGACGTCGTAGCCAGATGACAGCCCGTCCTCATGGAAGCCATTCTTCATCCAGGCCCCGCAGAACCATGTGCGGTTTGAGCCGTTCATCGCTGCGGCCTCTGCCTGCGCGGCAATGGCAGCGGTGTCGTAGACCGGATGGCGCAGATTGGTTTCATCCCAGATGAGGCTTTCGTCGATATCTCGGGTGCTGTTGAGTGTGACCATCAGCGGGTCAGCTTGCAACCATGGCTGCAGCGAGTTCATCCAGTATGTCAGGTCGATCTGCTCGGATGTTTTGTTGCCGGCTTCGGTGTAATTCCAAGATGACCAGGTCTGGCGACGCTTGGGCATGAGGGATGTGTCGGAATGTAGCACGACCTTGTTGCCTTGGTACCGGATCGCACCCAAGACGCGTTTTTCGGCATCTGTCGCATCAACGAGCATGCGTAACGTGTCGTCCGAGTGTGTTGCGAAGACAACCTCGTCAAAATGCTCCCAATCGTCAGACTGTGTTGCCACATCCGCGCCGGTCGGGGTGCGTCGTACACCTGCAATCGGCGTGCCCAGCCGCATCTCGACCCCGCGCTTGAACATCGACGCGCCCAGACGGCGGACATATTCCTGGCTGCCGCCGTCGACGGTGTACCATTGATGCTGGCCGTTGGCCGTCAACAACGCGTGGTTATCGAAAAAGCGCAGCAAAGACAGCGCGGGGAAATTGAGGATCTTTTCCTTGGGCGTGGACCAGATTGCCCCTGAAAATGGCAGTAGATAGTGATCAGCGAAAAAGCTGGACAGACGCAACTTCGCCATGAGGCCACTGACGGTCAGGTCCGGATCGGCCTCTGCCGCGACGAGACCGTCTTTGTTGAACTTTACGAGATCACGCACCAACCGCAGGAACCGTGGGTCAAACGCATTGCGCCGTGTCGCAAAAAGAGCGTCGAGACTTGCGAGCCCATACTCCATGCGTCCCCCGCCAAAGGATGCGCCGAAGCTCATATTGCTTTTGGTCACTGGCACGTTCAGGTGGTCGAACAATTCCGTCAGGTTCGGATAGTTCGCGTAATTGAAGACGATGAACCCGGTATCAACTGTCTGGTCACCATTGCGACCAGCCACTTTCGTGCGGGCGTGTCCACCCAACCGCGCCTCTGCTTCAAAAAGCACAACATGATGGTTCTTGGCCAAGGCGTGTGCGGCACCCATGCCTGAAATGCCAGCCCCAATCACTGCTATCTTGCGGGGCGCGGCGGTCGTTGTTTCGAATGGCATGAGGTCGATTGGTCCTGTGGAAGTGCGAAATTTTATCTTTGTACGGAACAGACATAGCTCTGGATGAGTTCCGGAAAGGCCCTGTGTGAAAAATGACGAAAAAAACTTGTGCCGGCAGTGATCTGATCCCGGCCCACCGCCGTAGGAATGGTATGTTGACGACAACCGTCCCGACGGCCACACCGGATGGAAGCGAGCTTGCTAAGCTGACAGCTATGCAAGGCTCAAACGGTTTTGGCGTGAAGGCAAAAGGCGTGACGACAGACGAGACATCAAAGCGGTTAGCTTGGGTCGTGCAGATCAGTGCTGTGCGCGACAACAAGGACACAGATGCGTTTGCGGAGCTTTTTGCCTACTTCGGTCCGCGGGTGAAGTCATTCTTGATGAAATCGGGTGCCAGCCCTGATCTGGCAGAGGAATGTACGCAGGACGTGATGGTCACGATTTGGAACAAAGCGCACATGTTCGATCCGGCGAAGGCGAGCGTCTCGACCTGGATCTTTACGATTGCGCGAAACCGCCGGATCGACTTGCTGCGCAAGCAGCGCCGCGTGGAACCAGAAGACCTGCCGTGGGGTCCGGAGGCAGAGCCGAACCCTGATGACGTGATGTCATTGCAGCAAGAGACAGAGATTTTGGGCAAGGCGATCGCTGCATTGCCGGAGAAACAACGGGTTCTCATCGAAAAGGCCTACTACGGCGAACTGACGCATAGCGAAATTGCCGCAGAGACAGGTCTGCCGTTGGGCACTATTAAATCTAGAATTCGGCTGGCGCTTGACCGCTTGCGCCACGCTATTGGGTAGAAAGAAGCAAATGACCAAGACGATCAAACATCACCTGACTGATGATCTTTTGATGGGTTACTCCGCTGGTACGTTGCCAGAGGCGTTCAACCTTGTCGTGGCAACACATATCTCCATGTGTGACGAATGCCGGGCCCGCCTTGCAAGCTTTGACGCGGTTGGCGGCGAATTGGTTGCGAAATCCGAGACGGTTGAAATGGCAGAAAATAGCCTGACCGCCGTCATGGAGAAGATCAAAGCCTCGGCTGGTATTTCAGAGGACAGGCCCAAATGCGTACGTGCGCCGAATGCGGTCTTCCCCACACCTTTGCAGGAATATGTGGCCGGTGATCTGGACTCGGTGAAGTGGCGCCGTGTCGGCGGTGGCGTCAGTCAGGCGATCCTGAAGACGTCTAGTGACGCAACAGTGCGCCTGCTGCGTATCCCGGCTGGCACAGCGGTGCCGGATCACGGGCATCGTGGAACGGAACTGACGCTAGTCCTGCAGGGCGCATTTGTTGATGAAACAGATCGCTTTGGCGCAGGTGACATTGAGGTTGCTGGCGAAGAGCTTCACCACACACCGGTCGCAGAAGCGGGCATGGATTGCATCTGCTTGTCGGCGACTGACGCGCCGCTGCGGTTCAATGGGCTGCTGCCACGCATCGCACAGCGGTTCGTTCGGATTTAGTTGAAAGCGAAATCCAAATGAATGGGGCCGCGATTGTGCGGCCCTTTTTGTTGGCTACGATTTACCCTGATCGGCCGCTGGCTTGGCAAGTGGCACGACATTAGCGGAGTCGTCCGGTGCCATCTCTTCAAACTCAAAGTTATCCAACCGATCCGCTCGCTTACCTGCGCGGGCGGAGGCTGTGATGATGCCGGAAACATCATCCCCGGCCTGGCGCAGATGCGTATCAAGTTTCACCGCACGCTCACCAATCAGCTGCACATCCCGGTGAAGTTGATGGAGTGCTTTGCGGATTTCACCCGCCTGTTCCCGCATGCGCGCATCTTTCAGGATCGCGCGCATCGTATTCAATGTGGCCATGCAGGTGGTTGGTGACACGATCCAGACTCGCGCCTCAAATCCCGCGCGCACGACTTGCGGAAGTCGCGCATGAAGTTCCGCATAGATCGCCTCAGACGGCAGGAACATAATCGCCCCGTCTGCGGTCTCCCCCTCAAGAATGTATTTTTCCGAGATCGCCTTGATATGCACCTTTACCGCATCGCCCAGCGCTTTCAACGCGGCCTCTTGCTGCGGTTTCGTTTCGGCGTTGGCCAAGGCCTCAAACGCTTCAAACGGGAACTTCGCATCGATGACAATCGGACCCGGCGGGTTCGGCAGATGCACAAGGCAATCGGCACGCTTGCCGTTTGATAGCGTCACCTGCAAAGAATAAGCGTCGGACGGCAGCGCCTTTGATACGATGTCGTTGAGCTGGATTTCACCGAACATGCCGCGCCGCTGTTTGTTCGACAGGATGTCTTGCAGGCTCAGCACATCACCCGACAGCTTTTCGATGTTGGTCTGCGCCTTATCGATTGTCGCCAGCCGCTCTTGCAACTGCGTCAGGCTTTCAGTGGTCTTTTCAGACGACCCGGCCAGCGTTTCTTTCATTCGTTCTTGCATGTCAGACAGGCTGCGCGCGGATTTGAGCGCGTTATCGGCGAGCTTTTCCGCTACTTGCGCGTTCACCTCGGCCAACCGCGTTTCCATCGTCTGGATTACCCGGATCTGTGCATTGGCCTGGGCGTCGCTGACCGTCTGGATGTTCCCGGCCAATTGGCTCTGGCCCTGCGCCAGTGCGTTGACGTCGCTTGACAGGCGATGCATCGCGCCAGCGACTGTATTCACCAATTCCGTTGATTGGCCCGCCCGCCGCACCGTCATGATCAGCAGCACGACGATGAGCAGGATCACACACGCGCCTGCAATCACCGCGATGACGCGGGGATCGTCAAAGGCGTAGGTCTGCCCAAAGATTTCAATCATGTGCGTCCAAACAACCGTTCGATATCGGCAAGTTTCAATTCCACGTAGGTCGGGCGTCCATGGTTGCATTGCCCCGACTTGGGCGTCGCTTCCATTTCACGCAGCAGGGCGTTCATCTCATCCGCCTGCATGCGACGACCAGAGCGGATTGACCCATGACAGGACACCCGGCTGAGAATGGCGTCAATGCGCGTGCCCAGCTGCGTGGTGGCGCCCTCGTCCGTTAATTCATCAAGGATATCTTTTAAAAGCGCTTCTGCGTTGATCTCTCCGAGGATCGCCGGGGTTGCACGGACGGCGATGGCATTTCCGCCAAACGCCTCAATAGACAGCCCAAGTGTGTCCAGGTCGTCGGTGATCGCAAGCAAGCTTGCACAGTCTGCGTCTGACAGTTCAATGATCTCAGGGATCAGAAGCGCTTGTGAGGCCACACCATTCTCGGCCATTTGCGCCTTGAGTTTCTCATAGACGAGACGTTCGTGTGCTGCGTGTTGGTCGACAATCACAACGCCCGTTTCGGTCTGCGCAATGATGTAGTTTTCGTGGACCTGCGCCCGGGCGGCGCCAAGCGGCAAGGCCTGATGGGACACATGCGCGCCCTCAGCCTCCGGCGGCTCATATCGCGCCGATGGCGTTTCCGCGAAACCGGGCATTGGGGCCGGGGCTTGCGCCTGAAAGGTCATGGAGCGGGCGCTGAAGGACGGCCGCTCCATCTGGTAGATGGGTGCAGCGGGTGCCGGAGTCTGCATAGCGCCCAACGTCGCGCCCGCGACCGTCGTCGATGCTCGGTGCCCCGCCTCTGCCAACGCGTGCCGCAAGCCTGAGACGATCAAACCTCTGACAGTGCCTGGGTCACGAAAACGCACTTCTGTCTTGGCCGGATGAACGTTCACGTCGACCAACGTGGGATCACAATCGACGAACAGCGCCGCGACCGGGCGCCTGTCACGGGAAAGGACATCCATGTAAGCCGCCCGCAGCGCACCGAGAAGCATCTTGTCCCGGACGGGTCTGCCATTCACAAACAGGAACTGCGCGATTGCAGCCCCGCGGGAATACGTGGGCAAAGCGGCATATCCGGTCAGATGGAACCCATCCCGCTGCGCATCAATCGCAAGCGCGTTTTCGGCAAAATCTTTGCCCAACACGCTGCGCAGCCGTCCGTGCAGCGCATCAAACATGTCCCCGGTTTCGGCATCGGCACGGAACGTCAGGCGCGGCTCTCCACCGGAAACGTCTTTCAAGATGAACGTGACGAAGGGTTCCGCCATCGCGAGGCGCTTGATGACATCGGTCACTGCCTGACCTTCGGCGCGGTCGGTGCGCAGGAATTTGAGCCGGGCTGGGGTTGCAAAGAAAATGTCCGCGAGTTCAACGACCGTGCCCGCGTTCAGCGCAGCCGGAGTGACAGATCCGATCCGCCCCCCGGACACCGCCACTCTGGCCGCTTCGCTGTCAGCATTGCGCGATGTGATCGTCAATCTGCCGACAGCACCCAGCGACGCGAGGGCTTCACCACGAAAGCCAAACGAATGGATATTCAGAAGGTCCGACCCGTCGATCTTCGACGTCGCATGCCGCGCGATCGCTAACGGCAGATCGTCTGCTGCGATGCCGCAGCCGTCGTCAGTCACGCGGATCAGCGTCTTGCCACCGTCGGCAATCGCCACCTCAATCCGCGTGGCACCCGCGTCGATTGCGTTCTCAACCAGTTCCTTCACGGCTGAGGCTGGACGTTCCAACACCTCACCAGCCGCAATCCGGTTGATCGCGGCTTCATCCAGCTGCCGAATGACTGGTTTGGGCTTTATCTGGGGGTCAGCAATGGCCATGCCACAAAGTGTAGCATGGTTTGCTTTGATTCTGCGAGGCGACAGGAGACCTTTCAGGCGAAAAGTCTCCCATCCTGAATTGTGCGTTATTCCAGCCCTTCGGGCTGCCCCACCACAACGAAGTGCAGCGCATCGGGATCCAGAAGCTCTGACGCGACGCGGTTCACATCTTCGAGCGTGACCGCTTCGACATAGTCATTGCGGTTGACCACATAGTCTGGCGGCAAACCGATCATCTGCATGCCAACCATGATGTCCGCGATCTCTCCGTTTCCGTCGAAACGGAGGGGGTATTCGCCGGTCAGGTAGGTCTTTGCGACGGCAAGTTCTTCTTCGGTGACACCTTGTTCCGCCATCCGCGCCCATTCGTTGCGGGTGACTTCAATGGCTTGGGCAATGGTTTCGTTCGACGAGGCGACTTGGCCAAGGACCATCTCTGCGTGGACTTTCGGCACCAGAAAACTGGAAATGCCATAGGTCAGGCCACGTTTCTCACGCACTTCCGTCATCAGACGACTTTCGAAGCCGCTCGCGCCGAGGATTTGGTTCATCACGTAGGCCGCGAAGAAGTCGTCGTCGTCACGTTCAATCCCGGCGTGACCAAAAAGGGCGACCGACTGCGGCGTCGCGAAATCAATGACCGTGACGCCACCGTCCAAGCCGAAGTCGATATCTTCTGGTTGCGGTGGCCCCTCTGCAGGCAGATCACCCAACAGGTCATCGAGCAATCCACCGATGGTCTCAGCCGTGACATCGCCGACCGCAGATACAAACATCCGCTCGCGCGTGATGGCATTGCGGTGCGCGGTGATCAGATCCTCGCGCGTCAGTGCCGAGACGCTTTCCACCGTGCCATCCATGCTGGTGCCGTAGGGGTGGCCTTCGAAAGCTGCGGAGTTAAAGGCGGCACTTGCGATGCTGTTGGGGTCTTTCGCATCGGAGTTGATCCCAGTGATCACTTGGGCGCGTACACGGTCAATCGCGTCCTGATCGAAGCGTGGCTCTGTCAGGGCCTGTTTCAACAAACCAAGCACTTCTTCTTTGTTTTCCGTGAGGTACTGGGCCGAGATCGACAGGGTGTCGTCATAGACCCGGAACCGGAGTGTCGCAGCGAGGCTTTCCAGGCGCGCCTGAAATTCCTGCGCGGACATGTCGCCCGATCCTTCTTCGAGCAGCGCCGTCATCAGGTTTGTCGCACCGCGTTTGCCGGGTTCGTCCAATGACGCGCCCCCACGGATCCGGATTTCGAGGGCAACAAACGGGATGGACGGTTCTTCCACCACCCAGGCATCAATTCCGCCTGGCGATGTGACTGTTTTGATATCAATCGCGGCTTGCGCGATGCCCGCCCAAAGGGTGGCGGCAGCGGCCAGGAACAGGCGCTTCATCATATTGCATCCTCCGCACTAGGGACGACCCAGCCAGTGACGGCCTGGTCTTTGTTCAGAACTTTTCGCGCAACAGCCTTGATGTCTTCCTCCGTCACAGACTGGAGGACTTCGGGCCACGCCTGCACATCTTCGACAGTCAAACTCTGGCTCAGGGCGGCGCCATAGCGGCGGGCGAGGCCAGCAACATCATCCTTGGCGTAGATTTCCGATGCGCGCAGTTGGGTCCGGATGCTTTCAAGGCGATCAGGGTCAATCGGGGCATCGAGGAATTCCGCGATGACGTCATCCACCGCCGCTTCCACTTCGGACAATGTCACACCTTCGGCTGGCGCGGCCGAGATCCCGAAGGACGAGGTATCTAACGAAGACCCACCGTAGCCCGCACCGGTAAAGACGGCGGTTTGAGTTTCGAATTGCAGTGCGGTTCCCAACGCAGACGTGAAAGACGATCCACCCAGAAGTTCTGCAAGGTAGACAAGTGCGGCGGCTTCGGTCTGCGCCCCGGGGTCACGCTCCGGCGCGAGGTAAGAGCGCGTCATGTAAGGCTGCGAGACCCGTGGATCGACAAAGGTGATCCGCCGCTCTGCGCGTTGGGGCGGTTCAGACGGACGCTCACGTCTCGGCAGGTTGGCTTCCGCAGGGATCACACCGTAATATTTTTCGGCCAAGGCCTGGACTTCGTCAGGGTAGACGTCGCCAGCGACAACAAGGATGGCGTTGTTCGGCGAATAATAGAGGTCGTAGAAGCCAAGGACATCGTCCATCGACAGCTCTTCCATCTCATGCTTCCATCCGATGATCGGCACGCCGTATCGGTGGTTCTGATAAAGCGCTGCGCGAAACTGCTCTCGCGCCAAAGCATTCGGGTTGTTTTCGGTCCGCTGGTTACGTTCTTCAAGGATCACCTGACGCTCGGTCTCGATGTCTGCGTCGGTCAGTCGGAGGTTGTTCATCCGATCCGATTCCATCTGCATCATCAGTTCCAGCCGATCTGCAGCGATCCGTTGGAAATAGGCAGTGTAATCGTAACTGGTGAAGGCATTGTCAGAGCCGCCGTTGGCGGCGACCGTTGCAGAAAACTCTCCGGATTCGAGCGTGTCCGTCGCCTTAAACAGAAGGTGTTCCAAAAAATGCGCCACGCCCGATGCGCCCACAGGCTCATCCGCCGAGCCGGTCTTGTACCAGACCATATGCGTGACAACCGGCGCACGGTGATCTTCGATCACAACGACCTCCATCCCGTTGTCGAGCGTGAATGTCGTCACCGCCTCTTCGGCGAAGGCAACAACAGGAAGCAAGAGTAGCAGCAACAAGGCCGAAATACGTCGGATCATGCGGAACCTTTCTTTTGACACGTGATCATATGTACGCCCGTTTTTGATTGCATCAAGCGGGCACACTGAACTGTGAGGCTTAATCGATCCCCGTAAGTGGACTTAGGGCATTTTTCACAAATTTCCGTCAGCTTCGCGCACACCAAAGCGGAACTTTTCTCGGGATATGATATGTTCAAGCGTACCTTATTACCTCTCTTCGCCCTGCCCTTAGTTGCACCCATCGCGGCCCAAGCGGATGAATTCGCCGCGGCGATGGAATCTTTCTTCACTGAAAACGCCGCGAACTGGGCGTCGGACCCCATGTTTGTCGCGGCGATCCGGGCACAGAACCTTGAAACCGCGGACTATGATCAAACCCGCATTGATGAGTTTGACGCCCTTTGGAGGGGTCAAGTGGGCAGCGCCGACGCTGCGTTGATCCAGGAGGTGATGGCGAACCCCGCTGCGATCTACTTGCGCCAACAGGTTGAGGCGATGGGCGGGTCCGTGACGGAGGCCTTCATTATGGATCAACACGGTCTGAACGTGGCCGCGTCCCACGTCACATCCGACTACTGGCAAGGCGATGAGGCGAAGTATCAGGAAACCTTCGCGCGCGGACCGGGGCAAGTTCACTATGGCGATATTGAGCTCGACCAATCGACCCAGACTGTTCAGGGCCAAGTGTCGATGACAATCGTGGATGACGCGACAGGAGAGCCGATTGGCGCAATGACCATCGGGATCAACCTGACGGCTTTGATGTAAAGAAAAAGGCCGCAGCGGTTGCTGCGGCCCTTCGCTTTTGCGATTGGACGTCGCGTTTAGTTCTTCGCGTAGAATTCGACCACGAGGTTTGGTTCCATCGTGACCGGATATGGCACGTCACCCAGACCTGGTGTGCGGGTGAAGGTCGCGGACATCTTGGAATGATCGACTTCCATGTAGTCAGGCACGTCACGCTCTGGCAGCTGAGAGGCCACGAGGACGATTTCGAGCTGCTTGGACTTGTCGCGCACTGCGATCACGTCACCTTCGTTCACACGGTAAGACGGGATGTTCACCTTCTTGCCGTTCACTGTGACGTGGCCGTGGTTCACGAACTGGCGGGCCGCAAAGATGGTTGGCACGAACTTTGCACGGTAAACCACAGCGTCCAGACGGCGCTCCAACAGACCGATCAAGTTCTCACCGGTGTCGCCTTTGACACGTTCCGCTTCTGCGTAGATGCGGCGGAACTGCTTTTCGGTCAGGTCGCCGTAGTAGCCTTTCAGCTTCTGCTTGGCGCGCAGCTGGATACCGAAGTCAGACAGTTTGCCCTTGCGGCGCTGACCGTGCTGGCCGGGGCCGTATTCGCGGCGGTTGACGGGTGATTTTGGACGACCCCAGATGTTTTCGCCCATCCGGCGGTCAATTTTGTACTTGGCAGCCGTACGCTTTGTCATACGCTGATCTCCTTCTCAAGTTACCCACGCGGGGCGGAAGGGCGTTGTCCTCTCCCCTGATTTGGCAGGGGCGACAGGGACCCGGTTGCCCGGACCACCAACACCAATGAATGCGCGGCTTATAAGCGTGGCGCGGCAGGAGTCAACGCCTTCTTTCGCGACCGGGCGGCGACCGGAAACTCGCGAAGTTTCCGGACTGTTTTCTTCACAAGAAAACAGGCACCAAACACGCCTTGTGCCCCTCGTGGAAAAGGCGCAGGAAGGCTGCATGACGACCCCCGCCCCTGCCCGTTTAATCGACTTTCTTGGCGCCTTCGCCACCGGCGGATTGCTCACCCTCATGATATGGTTCAACGGTACGCTCGCGGGGTACGGCACGGTGCTCTTCGCCTCGTGGGTGCCGCACCTGACGGGTACGATTCTCGCGATTGTCGTGTTGCTTTTTCTTCGCCCGCCAAAAGCAAGCACGCAGTCGCCGCCGTGGTGGGCCTATCTTGGTGGGATCTCAGGTGCCGTCACTGTCGTTCTTACGAGCGCTTCGATGCAATCGCCCCTTGCCGTGTCCGGCACGATCGCCTTGGGCCTGACCGGCCAAATGATCTTCAGCTTGGCGGCGGACAAATGGGGGCTTTTGGGCTTGCCGCAGCGCGACCCGACTTTGCGCGACGGGCTTGCGCTTGCGTTGATCCTCGCGGGTTCGGTCATCCTCATCTTCTTTGGCGGTGTCGCATGATTGGGTTCGCCGCAATCGCCATTTTGGGCGGTGTCCTTGTGTCGCTCAGCCGTCAGATCAACGGACGCCTCTCACTTTCGCTGTCTGCTTTGCATGCATCCTATTGGAACCACCTGATCGGTCTGATCGCCGTTACGGCGTTTGGCGTCGTTTTCGGCGGACTGCTGACCGGTGACCCCTGGGGCGCGCCGTGGTGGGCCTATCTTGGTGGACCGATTGGTTTTGTGTTCATTGCGGCCTCAAGCTGGGCGATCACGCGCATTGGTGCTGCGCAAACCGCGTTGCTGATTATCGCAGGGCAAATGATCTTTGGTGTCATTGTCGATGTGGCGCTTGGCACCAGCGGCAACACTGTGGCGCGGATCGTTGGGGTGGCGCTGATCCTTGCAGGTATGGTCATTGCACGCGCGACACCGCAAAAGGGGGTGGACAAGGCCGTGGGTTCAGACTGAACTGGCCTGACGAGGGGGACACAAAATGACAACACTTGCAGCCATTGGCCTCGGCTCGATGGGGTACGGTATGGCCACGTCGGCTGTGAAAGCCGGACTGGACGTCTACGGCTTTGATGTGAATAGCGCGCAAGTGAACCGCTTCGCGGCGGAGGGCGGTCTGACAGCGTCTGTTGCCGAGGCAGGTGCCGCCGCTGATGTTGTGCTCAACGTCGTTCTAAATGCCGCTCAAACCGAAACCACGTTGTTTGGCGAAGCTGGCATCGTGCCGCACCTGAAGCCGGGCAGCGTTGTGATCGCTTGCGCGACGGTCCCACCCGAGTTCGCGCGCAAGATGGCGACACAATGTGCCGAACTTGATATTCACTACATTGATGCGCCCATATCCGGTGGATCTATCAAGGCCGCGCAAGGGGCGCTGACGATCATGGCATCAGGCGCTCCCGCCGCATTTGATGCCGCCGCGACAGTTTTAGATGCCATTGCCGAGACGGTTTTTCGGCTGGGAGATGAGGCCGGCGCAGGGTCTGCTATGAAGGCGGTCAATCAATTGTTGGCCGGGGTGCATATTGCCACGATGGCGGAAGCGATGACCTTCGGGATCAGCCAAGGTGTGACGCCGGAAAAGTTCATGGAAGTCATTCCGCAGTGTGCAGGCACATCGTGGATGCTGGAAAACCGTGGGCCGCATATCGTGAATGGTGACTATACTCCGCATTCAAGCGTCAACATCTGGCCCAAAGATCTGGGCATCGTGCTCGACATCGCGCGGACAGCTGGGTTCGGGGCACCCATTGCGGCGGCCGCCTTGCAGCAGTTTTTGGCGGCTGCCGGGTCTGGCCTTGGACAGGAAGACGATGCGGCTGTCGCCAAAGTCTATGCACGCAATGCGGGCCTCGACCTGCCGGATGGGACATAAGCACTTGCCGGGCCGCACAATTCGAGCAAGATTAATGTATACATTAATTCTGCGAGCCGCCTTATGACCGAAACCCAATTGCGCGAACAGATTTGTTTGCTCGCCAAATCCATGTTCGACCGTGGCCTGACCGGCGGCAGTACGGGCAATATCTCTGCCCGGACCGCGGATGGCGGCTTACTCGTCTCCCCCACAGGCACGAGCTTTGGGCGGCTTGACCCCGGGCGGCTGAGCCGGTTCGACGCGACCGGAAACCTTATTGACGGCGACAAGCCAACGAAAGAGATGCCGCTGCATAGCGCTTTTTACGATACACGCAGCACAGCGGGTGCGGTCGTGCACCTACACTCTTGCCATTCCGTCGCATGGTCGATGATGCCTGATGTGGATGAAGACAATTTCCTGCCGCCGCTGACACCTTATGCGATCATGAAACTGGGCAAGGTGAAGTTGCTTCCGTTCTTTCTTCCCGGCGACCCCGCAATGGGCGAAGCCGTGCGCGGCCTCGCAGGCAAACGCTCTGCAGTCATGCTCGCCAATCACGGGCCGGTCGTGGCGGGCAAAGATGTTGAGGCAGCCTGCAATGCCATTGAAGAACTAGAAGACACAGCGCGCCTTGCGATGATGATGCGCGGTATTCCGGCGCGTGCGCTGACAAACGATCAGGTGCAAAACCTGGTTACGACTTTCAATGTGGAGTGGGACGATTGACGCAGTTTTCAGCCAACCTTGGTTTTCTTTGGACGAACCTGTCCCTGCCCGATGCCATTCGTGCTGCGCACGAGGCGGGCTTTCGCGCGGTGGAATGCCACTGGCCTTACGACACGCCCACGGACGATATCCTTGAGGCGCTGACAGAAACCGGTCTGTCTATGCTGGGCCTGAACACGCGACGCGGCGATGTTGAGGCTGGCGACAACGGCCTTTCCGCCCTGCCCGACCGCGTCGAGGAAGCGCGCGTGGCGATTGACGAGGCCATTGCCTATGCCGCCGCAATCAACTGCGGTGCCGTGCACGTGATGGCAGGTTTTGCGTCAGGGCCTGAAGCGGAAGCGACTTTTGTCGAGAACCTCACCTATGCCTGCGCGCAAGCGGCCCCGCATGGCATCACCATCCTGATCGAGCCGCTCAATCACTACGACGCGCCCGGGTACTTGCTGCAAACCACGGCGCAGGCGAAGGACATTATCGGCAAAGTCGGTGCCGAGAACATCAAACTGATGTTTGACTGCTATCATGTGCAGTTGATGGAAGGGGACCTCAGCCACCGCCTGAAAGACCTGCTGCCACTGGTTGGGCACATCCAGTTTGCGGGTGTGCCAGCACGGGGGCGTCCGGATGTGGGCGAGGTGAACTTTATGCATATCTTCGACCGGGTCGACAGTCTGGGTTGGACGCAACCCCTTGGCGCGGAATACAAACCCGGCGGCCCCACGGAAAATACACTGGGCTGGATGCGCTACGCGCTGGCGGACGCCTAGCCCTTCTGCAGCACCGACCGAGTGTCCGATGTTGCAATTGCCCTTGCGCCACCCCTATATCAGGCCAGCATCGTGAATAGGCTCCGAATGACCCAATATCTTGAGTTTGAAAAACCGCTGGCGGAAATCGAAGGCAAAGCCAACGAGCTGCGCGCCATGGCGCGGGACAACCCCGAAGCGGACGTCGACAAGGAAGCCTCG
Source organism: Paracoccaceae bacterium (assembly GCA_020628545.1). Classification (GTDB taxonomy): domain Bacteria; phylum Pseudomonadota; class Alphaproteobacteria; order Rhodobacterales; family Rhodobacteraceae; genus Yoonia. The sequence goes on from JAHDEX010000008.1 coordinate 47,597, forward strand.
GCGCTTGATGCAAAGGCAACGGATCTGCTTGCGAAGCTCTATTCCACATTGACGCCCTGGCAAAAATGCCAGGTGGCGCGGCACCCCGACAGGCCGCATTGTCAGGACTACATCGACGCGATCTTCGACGAATACACACCGCTTGCTGGCGACCGGAACTTTGCGGACGATCAGGCTGTGATGGGTGGATTGGCCCGGCTTGGCGGCCGCCCCGTCATGGTCATCGGCCACGAAAAGGGCAATGACACGAAGTCGCGCATTGAACGCAACTTCGGCATGGCCCGGCCCGAAGGCTATCGCAAAGCAATCCGGCTGATGGATATGGCCGACCGTTTTGGCCTGCCAATTGTCACCCTCGTGGACACTCCGGGTGCCTATCCGGGCAAGGGCGCAGAAGAACGTGGGCAATCCGAAGCCATCGCGCGGTCCACCGAAAAGTGTCTGGACGTGTCCGTCCCGCTTATTTCTATTGTCATCGGCGAAGGCGGCTCTGGCGGAGCGGTTGCATTTGCGACAGCCAATCGCGTCGCGATGCTTGAGCATTCGATCTACTCCGTGATCAGCCCCGAAGGCTGTGCGTCGATCTTGTGGAAAGACGCAGGCAAAGCCAACGATGCGGCCGAAGCACTGCGCCTGACGGCACAGAACCTCAACGAGATTGGTGTGTGTGACCGGATCGTTCCGGAACCCATGGGCGGCGCGCACCGCGATCCGGCGGCGACGATTGCAAGCGTACAGACAGCACTGATCGGCATGCTTGACGATCTGGCCCATCAAACCGGCGAAGAGGTGCGCAAGGCCCGTCGACAGAAGTATCTGAACCTCGGCTCCAAAGGCCTGGCGGCTTAGGATGGCCGCCCTGCGTGGGCACTGGCAACTTTTGCTCCTGCTCGCGCTTGTCTTTGGGCTTTGGCAGACTCCAGCGATCATTCCGCTAAAGATCCTGATCGTCTTTTTGCATGAGTTCGCCCACGCGGCCATGACGGTTCTGACCGGCGGTGAAGTGATCAGCCTTTCTGTCTCGGCAAATCAAGGTGGCGAGGTGTGGAGCCGTGGTGGCAATCGATTCCTGATCCTCACTGCGGGATACCTCGGCTCACTGTTGTTCGGTATGGCGCTCTTGCTTGCGGCACTGCGCACCCATGCGGACCGCACTGTAATGGCGGCGTTTGGTGCGCTGATGATCCTCGTTGCCTTGCTCTATGTCCGTAGTGGATTTGCCTTCGCCTTTTGCGTCGGCACCGGGGCTAGCATGTTGGCCATCGCCCGCTTTCTGCCGCGCGACGTCAACGACCTGATCCTGCGTGTGATTGGCCTGACCAGTATCATCTACGTGCCTTACGACATCTTCAGCGACACCATTGCGCGATCCTCGCTTCAGTCCGATGCGCGGATGCTGGCGGAAGAGTTCGGGGGCGCCACGATCATGTGGGGCGGGTTGTGGCTCATCATCTCGCTGGTCGTGATCTGGTTCGCCGTGCAGAGGGGGCTCGGGCCCAGCAGCAATATTGCGATACCAAAGCTGCGATAGCTACCACATGGTATCGGCGGCGCGTTCTCCCCATGCGGCGTCATAAGCCGCGCCATCAAATGCGTCTTCGATGTCTTTAAGCATCTCGCCGACGCTGGGAAGATCGGCACTTTCGTCGCCTGACGTCCATGTCCGCGCTCGCATGAGGGCGCGCGCGCATTGGCTGTAGACCTCTGCAATGTTGACAACGATCACCGAACGGGGCTGACGCCCTTTGTCGGTGAAATCTGCGACGAGCTCCGGCGCTGTGCTTAGCACCGCGTGGCCATTGACGCGGATCACGTTGTTTGATCCGGGGATCATGAATAGCAGGCTCACCCGTCCATCGCGGACGATGTTGCGCAAGGAATCCATTCGGTTGTTCCCGCGCCAATCCGGCATCAGCAATGTCCGGTCGTCGGCAATTTTCACAACAGGCCCGTCGTCGCCGCGTGGAGACCCGTCCGTCCCCTCCGGCCCGACCGTCGTGAGGATGCAAAACCGCGACCGCGCGATCCATGTCGCATAGGATGGCGTCAGATGGTCGGTCACCTTGATCATCGCAGGCTTGCCAGGCGCGTCATAAAGCGCTTCGAGCGCTGCGATATCGGTGATTTGGCTCATCTCAGCGCTGCACTTCTTCGTTCAAGGCGTTGGACACGTCTTCGATGACCTTCTCAATCTGCGCCATGAATTCGATGGTGCTGAGGCCCGGTGGAATTGGGTCCAGAAACGCCACGACAGCGGTGCCGGGGCGCCGGTAGACGCCTCGCTTGGGCCAGAACATCCCGATATTCGTCGCGACCGGGACGCAGGGCTGTCCGAGCTCTTGGTAGAGCGCGCCGGTGCCTTTTTTGTAAGGCCGCGACTCGCCCGGTGCGACGCGTGTGCCTTGTGGATAGATGATCAACTGTCCGGGCAATGCCGCGCCTGCCTTGACGTCGGACAGCATCTTGCTGATTGCAGCGCCCCGCTTACCGCGGTCCACCGGCACACATCCGATGCGCAGCCCAAACCACCCAATCACGGGGGCGTATTTCAGGATGCTTTTCATGATGAACTTGCCGCGCGGCACCGCGTTGTAAATGGCCAGCACATCAAAGAAGGACTGGTGCTTGGCGGCGATCATCACTTCGTCGGTCGGGGGTGTGCCCCGGTATTCGACTTTCAGGCCGATCAGCCATTTCGCGATCCATAGCACCACATCGCAATACTTGTGACAGCCCGCGATGGCCCCGCGCGGAGAGACGATCGCCCATGGGAGATAGATCAATCCCACGATGGGCATGACAAGGTACATGAGCCCGTTGAAGATCAGCGATCTTACCCATTGGATAGCGTAGCTCATGGGATCTCCCTTAACGTTCGGTGCGCGGCAAATTGGGTCGCAAGCAGCGCGGCACCCCCACTCAAGACCGGAATCAACACCAGCCACAAGGCCTGCCACCCGTCGAATGGCATCGCGACATTGAATTCGGGCGCGCTATCGATGGTGGCAATGCGGCGCATCACAAGGAACCCGATCACCGTGCCAATTGCAGCACCCGTGGCCGCGCGCAGCATCAAGCGCCGCATGAAAGCATGTGCAATATAGGTGTCGGTTGCGCCGACGAGCCTGAGAACGCCAATTGTTTGTGTGTTGCTGGTCAGTGAGAGACGCGCCGCAAGCGTCACGAGTCCCAGCAAGGCGAGCGTGATCAGAGCCACCGTGGCCCAGCCCAACGTGCGCAGTCTTGACGCCACTTCGGCGAGTGGTTCCCGCCATCCATCGTGATCGTTCAGCGTCGCGCCGACCACAGCTAGCTGACCTGCGACGGCGGCCGCATCGAATGTCTCATCCGTTGTCACGTCAATCAGCTTGGGAACCGGCAACAGATCAACCGGCATGTTCGCCCCCAGCCACGGCGCCAGGAGCGCTTGTTCTTCGTCTGCGGTAAGCGCGCGCGCCTCCGTGACACCTGGCGTATTCCGCAGGAGTTGCAGGACAGATTCGATATCATCTGCTCGGTCAGCCGGCAATTGCACGGTGGTCGCGCCGCCCAAGTCAGACGCCCAATCTTTTGCGATCCGGCTCGCCGAAAGCGATAACGCAAGAACAAAGACGGCGAGGAAGGACAAGACCCCTGCAACAACGGTGGTCAGTTGCGCAGTGAAACCACGCTTGGGGATCGCGCGTTCAGCCTGCACATCGCCGCGCAGGAGCGCCAAAAATCCGCCACCCATCACAGGTCCGCCCCTGCCTGCTGAAGTTTCCCGCGGTTCAACCGCAACACCCGGGCCTGCACGAGCCCCTTCGCATGTCGGATCAGCGCAAGATCGTGCGTGGCAAAGAGCACGGTCTTACCGGCCGCATTCAAGTCTGCCAGCAAACGCAGCACTTGCACGGACATCTCCCAATCGACGTTTCCGGTAGGTTCGTCAGCGAGGATCACCTCCGGCCCGCTGATCACCGCGCGCGCGAGCGCGGCACGCTGGCGCTCGCCCCCCGACAGCTGCGGGGGCAATTGCCCCGATTGTCGTGCCAATCCGACCCACCGCAAAACGTCTTCCAGATTACCCAGCAAATCTTGGCGGCCCGTGACCGTGAGGGGAAGTGCTACGTTTTCGGCAACTGTCAGATGGTCCAGAAAGGAACACTCCTGATGCACCACACCAATTCGGCGCCGGGCCTTCGCCGTCGCGTCGCGCGACTGTGCATCAAACGCCATACCAAAAGCGGTGACCTGCCCTTCGGTCGCGTGCAGCGCGCCGTAGCACAGTTTCAAGAGCGTGGTTTTCCCCGCGCCAGACGGCCCCGTTAGAAAATGAAAACTGCCCGGCGCCAGTTCAAGATCAACCCGCGAGAACAACAGGGCCCCACCATACCCAAACGCGACATTCTTTAGGTCTATCACTGGCCGCCCCACTTCTTAAGAAGATGTATTGCCCAAATCTGCAACAGGTTACAATCTATTCGGGCGGGTTGCTTGCCGAATTCGCGCTTGTTTTGCAAAGTGATTGTTAACCAATTAATAACACTGGTATCCCGGTGGGGTTCTGGGAAGGGGACTGGAAGACATGCGGTTGATTTGCCCGAATTGTGGGGCCCAATACGCGGTAGCTGATGATGTCATCCCGCCTGGTGGGCGCGATGTGCAATGTTCAAATTGTGCGCATACTTGGTTTGAAACACCCGGTGCATCTTCAGAAGACGGTGCTGCCAAGCCACGCCGCGCACGACCGGAGCCCACACCTGCGCCCGCTGAACGCATTGAGCCTGCTCCGCAACCGCCATCGGAGCGCCGCAAGGTCGATCCGTCGGTCGCAGACATTTTGCGCGAAGAAGCCGCGCGCGAGACTCAGAAACGGCAGTCGGAAACACCCGCAGCGCCGGTCGAAAGCCAAAGCGATCTGGGATTGAGCGATCCGCCCCGCAAACCGCGCCCGCCCGCACCTCCTGCCGAAGCACGAGAAGCCGCAGAGGTAGCTGCCGCATCTGTGGGCGCCGTTGCAGGCAGTGCGACCCCGCGCCCGACAAGCGTGCCGACGGGACGAGAAAAACTACCCGACATCGAAGAGATCAATTCGAGCCTGAATTCCGATGGTGACGCCGACGGCGACGGCACGGTGTCGTCTGAGGAAGAAGAAGCCCAGAAGCGCCGCGGCTTCCGCCGCTCGTTCCTGCTGGTGTTGCTTATCTTCGCTGCGCTGACTGCGATCTACGTTCAGTCCGATGCCATCAAGACCGCCATGCCCGCACTTTCAGGTGTGATCGACAGCTACGTCAGCACGGTGGATGCCGGACGGGTTTGGCTCGATGATACAGTGCGTGGTGCCTTTGCCTACACGCCGGAAACGGACGGCTAGAACTGCTCTAGCAACCGCTTGAGATAGTTTTTCTCGACATCCGGCCGTTCCTGATCGGCGCTACGGCGACGCAGTTCGTTCAACAGTTCCTCTGCGCGGCGATACACGTCAGGTCCTTGAAGAAGGCCCTGCTGGGTGCTGAAGTTACCGCCTTCACTTCCCATCTCACGACCAAGGGGGTCGGTCTGGTTCTGACCTGAATTGCCAGCCGTCTCGCCTTCCGCCTGACCTTGGCCTTCCTGATCGGACTGGTTCTCTGCGAAGGCGCGGTCAAGGTTTCGCAAACCGTTGCGCAGGGCGTCCAGTGCCTCAGCCTGTTCCTGAATGGCCTCTCCGAGATCGCCGCCGCGCAATGCATCCTCAGCGCGTTCCATGGCGCCCTCGGCACGCCCGAGTGAATTCTCGGCAAGTTCACCGGCCTCACCGTCGAGATTGGGGATCGCGTCGCGCAGTTGGTTCAGACCATCGCGCAGCGCGCGTTGCCGCTCCGCGAGTTCGCGTTCGGTGATGCCATTGCCTTGACCGCCTTGGCCATTGTCATTCTGTTCGCCTTGCTGGCCTTCTTCGCCGAAGGACTGGCCAGAGCCGGACTGTCCTTCTTCTTGCCCGGGTTGGCCTTGCTGCTGACCTTCCTGGCCTTCGCCCTGTTGTTGGCCCTGCTGGCCTTGTTGCCCTTGCTGACCCTGCTGCTGGCCTTGTTGCTGACCCTGTTGGCCCTGCTGCCCATTCTGCGCTTGCTCACGGCGCTGGCGGTCAGGGTTCGTCATCTCTTGCAAGCGGCGGAAGGCGTCATCGGACAGATCTTCCTGCTCTTCGATCTGATCTTGCAGGTCTTCCATGGTCTGCTGCTCTGGCGTGCGGCGACCTTCCCCGCTTCCGCCCTGCTGGCTTTGGGTCATGCGCAGGTTTTCAAGCAGGCGGTTATATTCTTCCATCAAAGCCTGGGCTTCTGCCATGCGCCCTTCTTCCATCAGCTCCTGAATACGGTCCATGATCGCATCCAGCTGATTCTGGCTCATTTCCTGGGACTGCTGGCCGTTGTTCGCCTGATCGGTCCCGTCACCCTCTTCCGGTTCCATCTCTTGCGCCAGCAGATCAAGGTAATCGTCAGTTGCATCACGCAACTCTTGCATGAGTTCCGCGATCTCGGCATCCGAGGCACCGTTGCGCATCGCTTCTGACAGACGCTCCTGCGCGCGCCGCAGGCGTTCGCGCGCGTCGGCCAAAGTCCCGTCTTCCAATTGGATCGCTAGGTCCCAAAGCGCCTCAACAAATTCTTCGCGCGCCTCTTCCGGCATCTCTTCGGACACGAAATTGTCGATCCGGCGCATGATCGTCCGCATCCGCAGGTACGTCACCTCGTTTGAGAAAAGACCTTCAGGGCGGTGCGAAATCGCTTTCATCACCTGCGAAATCCGGCGCGTGTTGGCGCGCGACCACATCAGATCACGGCGCTGTTCGATGATGGCTTTTGCGAAGGGCTGAAAGAACCGGCGGCCCGGCAGGATCATTGGTTCAGGATCGCTGGTCGCCACTTGTCCCGCCGCATCCACCACCTCGAGCGTCATCGTCACAGGCATGTTCGCGAGGGGATGTTTGGAAAAGTCATCGATAATGAACTCTTCAAAGTCGGTGCGATCCCCGGTGAACGGCATGGGCAGATCAAGAACCAGCGGCTCGAACCCTTCCGGTTCAACAGCGAGGCCATAGCGGCGGTCCACGGCATCAAGATCTAGCGCAATCGTCGCTGTGCCGGACACGACGCCGTAGTCATCCATCGCAAGAAAAGGTTGCGACATTTCACCCATCGCGTCCGCTTCAACCGGCCCCGTCAGTTCCACCAGCGGCGGCTGGTCGGGCATGACAAAGAGGTTCCACGCGATGCCGTTCTCGCCCGAAATCGTCAGATCACCGTCCTGAGTCGCAGTGAACTGAAACTGATCTTGTGGCGCGTCTTCCGTCGCTTCATCTGTCGTAGCCACCGTGCCGGAAACGGTTTCAGTGACAGTAAGCGCACCGACTTCGCCGTAGAGCCGTAATGTGATCTGCGAACCTTCTGGCACGTTCAGACCACCCGCTGGCACATCATTCAAGTAGATCGACGGCTTGCCAGTGTAGGCCGGCGGCTCAACCCATCCTTCCCAGACCGGTCCCGTCGCCAGTGCAGTCGGGGCATCCGGAGCAGCCACGTCGCCAAGGCGAAACAGTGAGCCGAAAAGAAATGCAACGGCGAAGAAAAGCAGCGCAATGAAGCGCAAACCATAGGGATCGCGGTCGGAAACACGCAGATCGGGCGCAATGGGTGCCGCCCCTTTCGCCCGCGCCTCCATCCGGGCCACGTGGGTTCGCCACACGGCCTCGGATGCCGCATCGCCGCTGCCAATGGCTTGCGTGTCCGCCACAGCCGCAATTGGGCGTCCTGGCAGTGCCGCATCCACGCGATCCATTGCCTCATCGCTCGTAGGCACAACAAAGCGCCGCGCGCCCCAAACGACCGCGACAACGAAGGCAAGAAGCCCAACAAAACCAACCCCATAGACCCACTCGCGGGATACGAGGTCATGCCAACCGAAAAGAACTGGCGCCACCAGAACGAACAGAACCGACCACGCGGGCCAGAAGGCGCGGGTGATGTTTTCGGCAATCATCCCGGCGCGTGTGGCCGTCACCGGCCAGCGCAAAGACTGCATCAACGAAGGGCTTGGGCGTGCTGTCAGCGGTCAAATCCTTGTGTCACTGGCTTTGACCTTATGACGGTCAGAGCCACGGGGGAAGCGTATCGCGTGCGATCATCTCTTCATAGGTAGGGCGCGGGCGGATAACCGCAAATTGATCTTTGTCTACCAGCACCTCTGGGATCAGCGGACGGGAGTTGTATTCAGACGCCATCACAGCGCCGTAAGCCCCGGCAGAGCGGAACGCGATCAGGTCATCGGCATGCACAGGCGCCATCGCCCGGGACTTGGCGAAAGTATCGCCGCTTTCGCAGACCGGGCCAACGATGTCATATGTCGCAGGCTCTGTCGCCGGTGCGGGTTCAACCACCGGGACGATGTCATGATACGCCTCATACATCGCAGGTCTGATCAAATCGTTCATCGCGCCGTCGATGATCAGGAACTTCCGGTCTTCGCCTTCTTTGACGTAGATGACCTTCGACACCATCAGCCCGGCATTGCCGGAAATCAGCCGGCCCGGCTCAATCTCCACCTCAACACCAAGATCACCCACACATTTCTTGATCAGCGCACCGTAGTCGGACGGCAGCGGTGGCGCCTCATTTGAGCGTGCATAAGGAATGCCAAGACCGCCGCCCAAATCGAGCCGGGTAATCTCATGCCCATCGGCGCGCAGCTGTTTCGTAAGCTCCGCCACTTTCAGATATGCCGCCTCAAACGGTGCCAGATCAGTCAGTTGCGACCCGATATGGACATCGATGCCAATCACTTTCAGGCCCGGCATTTTCGCGGCCATCGCATAAACCTCGCGCGCGCGGCTGATCGGGATGCCAAATTTGTTTTCGGACTTGCCGGTCGCAATCTTTGCGTGGGTTTTGGCGTCCACGTCCGGATTCACCCGCACCGTGATCGGCGCCACCACTCCTAGCGACTGCGCCACTTGGTCAAGCACGATCATCTCCGGCTCGCTTTCGACGTTGAATTGCCGAATGCCACCCTCCAGCGCCATCCGCATTTCATCAACTGTCTTGCCGACACCGGAGAACACGATCTTTTCGCCCGGCACGCCAGCCGCTTTCGCCCGCGCATATTCCCCGCCCGAGACCACGTCCATGCCCGCCCCCGCATTTGCGAGCACCTTGAGGATCGCCTGATTGGACAGGGATTTCATCGCAAAACATACAAGATGGTCGAGCCCGTCCAACGCGTCATCAAAGAGCTTGAAGTGACGCGTCAACGTCGCGGTCGAATAGACGTAGAAAGGCGTCCCGACAGCGGCCGCGATCTCAGAAACAGGAACATCCTCTGCGAAAAGTTGTCCGTCTCGATACAAAAAATGGTCCATTCATCCGTCCTGCTCACGCCGTCGCGCCTTCCTAGCAGATTCGAAAAAAAGCCCAAGTGCCTGAAGTTTATGCAGACCGAAAGAAAAGTTCGCTGTTTCCTAAATTTTTTAGGTAACGTGGGGTGAACATTTGTTACGAATGATTATCTGAACAGAACAGTTTACTCGCCCCATAAAAGAAGCGCATTGATGGAACTCCCGCCGCGCCGATCCCTATTTTGGATTGCGTCCTACCCTAAGTCAGGAAACACTTGGCTGCGGATTTTTCTGGCGAACTACCTGCTTGGCGGCGACGCGCCACTGTCAATCAACAAGGTTGGTGTTCTGGGACTCGCCGACGGAGATGCCCGCCACTATGAGCGCGCAAATGACGGGCCTTACGATCTTGCTGATCCAGCACAGACCGTTGCACTGCGTAGCCGGTTCTTGCGGCAAGCCAATCACAGCGGACCGAAAGTCGCGCTCGTCAAAACACATTGCTTTAACAGCACGATCAACGGTGCCCCCTTGATCCCTCCACAACTGAGCCGGGGCGCGATCTACGTGATCCGGCATCCCGGGGACGTCGCGTTGTCCTTCGCGAGCCACTACGGGTTGAGCGTAGACGACGCCATTGCGCGCATGGCTGAGCCAAAGGCGGTGGTCGGCGGCAGCGATGGAACTGCCCTGCAATTTACTTCCCACTGGTCAAGCCATGTCAAAAGCTGGGCCGGTGGCGAAAAGCTGAAAACCCATGTGGTGCGCTATGAGGATATGCACAGCGATCCGGAAAAAACCTTCGGCAGGGTGCTCCGACATCTGGGCGTGGCCATTGATACCAAAACGCTCTCGCGCGCGATCAGACACGCCAGCTTCAAAGAGTTGCAGACCCAGGAAGCCGCAGAGGGTTTTGTCGAAAACACACCACATCAGCCGCGTTTCTTCCGCAAAGGCGAAACTGGCGGGTGGCGTCACAAATTGTCAAAGCAACAGATTCACCAGCTTCACCAAGCGCACGGTCCGGTCATGCAAGCCTTCGGCTACGCCTGACCTCCTGGCCGTGATCGCAAGTAAAGGTAGAGCGGCAGCCCACAACTGACGCCAATGCAATACGTTGCGGGGATCGCAAGCAACCGCAGCCACTGGCGCGATTGAATTGTCTCTACAAGGACCCAGACTGTCAGCGTGACGGCTGCAATCGTCAGGTCCCAGGTCAGCCCGCTTGTTGCGGCATTTGCGTGCCAGGCATCAACCATCGCCATGATGTCCCAGGTGTTTTCCTGAAACCAAGTGATGAAATAATACATCGGATGGATGGTGCCCCAGACGGCAAGGGCGAGCCAGACAAAGCGCATAATCGGTTTCCTACAGTCGCGATAGGCCAGAACCTGTGGCGCGACTGACAGAAATCAATTGCTCGAAATACTCTGCCCCACATTCAGTGAAACCGCGCCGTTCGTGACTCCAAAGTTGGTCCCGATCGACGCGCCGTTTGTCCCGACCGTCAGGTTGGTGCTGCTTGTCGGTCGCAACGGTTCACCGTTTGCGCCACAGGCAGCCAATGCCGCCATTGCCAAGATCAAGCCCACAGATCTCATCTCAAGATACCTTTCCACGCCTCCACCTGCGCCAAGACATTCGCTGGTGCGGTGCCACCAAAACTCGTGCGAGACGCGACAGAGTTTTTGACACCCAAAACATCAAATACGCTCTGCGTGATATCCTGATGGACAGTTTGCATATCGGCCAGTGACAATTCCGGGAGGTCGCAAGATTTCGCCTCTGCCATCGCGACAAGCGATCCGGTCACATGGTGTGCGTCCCGAAACGGCAGGCCCAGTTCCCGCACCAACCAATCCGCAAGATCCGTCGCCGTGGAAAAGCCCGTGGCTGCCGCCTCTTCAAGGGCCTCTACATTCGCGTCCATATCCTTGACCATGCCTGCCATCGCTGACAGCGCCAGAAGCAGGTTGTCTGCCGCATCGAAGACCTGCTCTTTGTCTTCCTGCATGTCCTTGGAATAGGTGAGCGGGAGCCCTTTCATCACCGTCATCAAGGCCACATTGGCCCCAAAGATCCGCCCGATCTTGGCACGGATCAACTCGGCCGCGTCAGGGTTCCGTTTTTGCGGCATGATCGACGACCCGGTTGACCACTGGTCGGACATCTTCGCAAACCGGAATTGCGCGGACGACCAGATCACCAGCTCTTCCGCGAGGCGGCTCATATGCATCGCACAGATGGATGCGGCGGCCAGAAACTCCAGCGCAAAGTCGCGATCCGACACCGCATCAAGCGAATTGGCCATCGGCCTGTCAAAGCCCAGGGCTTTTGCTGTCATCTCCCGGTCAATCGGGAAGGACGTACCCGCCAGCGCTGCTGCCCCCAGCGGCGAGGTATTCATCCGTTTGCGCGCATCCGCGAACCGCGCCCTGTCGCGCGCGAACATCTCAACATAGGCCAGCATGTGGTGGCCCCATGTGACGGGTTGTGCCACTTGCAAGTGCGTGAAGCCGGGCATCACCCACTCTGCGCCAGCCTCTGCCTGCCCCAAAAGGGCTTTCATCAACGCCGCGAGGGCGGCATCAACCGCATCACATTGATCACGGACCCAAAGCCGGAAATCCGTCGCTACCTGATCATTCCGAGAGCGTGCTGTGTGCAACCGCCCTGCTGGCTCTCCGATAATCTCCTTCAACCGCGCTTCGACATTCATGTGGATGTCTTCAAGGGCCGTCGAAAACGTGAAATCCCCTGCTTCAATTTCTGACAAGACCGTGAGCAACCCTTCACGGATCGCCTCTGCGTCGTTATCGGTAATGATGCCTGTGGCGGCGAGCATTGCTGCGTGGGCGCGTGAACCTGCGATGTCTTGTGCGGCAAGACGCTGATCAAACCCGATGGAGGCATTGATGGCTTCCATGATGGCGTCTGGTCCGGCGGCGAACCGACCGCCCCACATGGCATTCGCGGATTTGGTCATAGGAAAGGACACCTCTCGTGGGTCAGTTAAATGTGCGTCTGATTGGTTTGGGGCTTTATACCTGCGCCACCCTGCTTGCAAATGCTGCGGTTGCCGATACTGCCGCACTTGAGGCTTTGCGGGAAGGCGACATGCGCAAGCTGACCTTTCATGCCGCACCGCAAGCAACCACCGACGAGGTTTTCATCGGTGAAGACGGTGCCGATATGACCCTAGCGGATTATGCTGGCCAGGTTGTTGTATTGAACTTCTGGGCCACATGGTGCGCACCTTGCAGGGCTGAAATGCCGGGCCTGTCGACCTTGCAAGCCGAGCTTGGCAGTGATGCCTTCAAAGTCGTTACAGTCGCCACTGGCCGCAATCCGCGCCCTGCGATGGAACGTTTCTTTGCAGAAATCGAAGTCGACAACCTGCCACTGCACGCCGACCCCAAGCAGAAGTTCGCCCGCAGCATGGGTGTTCTCGGCCTGCCCGTGACGGTGATCCTTGATCAGGACGGGATGGAAATTGCCCGCCTGCAAGGTGACGCTCATTGGGACAGCGACAGTGCCAAGGCAATTGTGACTGCGATCCTTGAAGAAACCGCCTCGTAGGAATCGCAGCACTTAATTTCTTCTTGCTCAAAATACCTTCCCGCCGAAGGCGTCCCGCACCTACCCCACACGCTACGACAGCGTGACCAAATCAAATATGTCGCGCGCCCGGCACGGGCGCTCATTTGGATCAGACTTCGCCGTCTTTGCGAAAGGCGCGACTTGAAACGCTGATGGGGTTCCCAGCCGGATCCTTGGCGTTGGCAAAGGTGTACCCATCGGCTTTATGCGGTCGTGAAAATGTCAGTCCCGCGTCCGCTGCCTTTGCGCAGAACTCTGCAACGTCGGGTACATCAAACACCAGTTTGACCATGACCTGACCCTCTTTTTGCCGCTGCCCGGCCGGGTGCAACATCAATGCTGCGCCTGTTCCGGCCGGATCAAGCGCGACAATCCTGTCTTTGGGGTCACGCCGAATCGTGTAGCCAAAATGGCGTGCGTAAAACGCCGCCATCTCATCCAATTTCTTCGTGTAGATGATAATCCGGCCCAGGGGCGGCGACACGCTACGCCCGCCCTGCCGCGCCTGACAACATCAATGGGTCGATCCCAAGAACCTTCAACGCGGCGGCCCATTTATACTCATTCGCCCGGCCGAAGATGATCTCCTCACGCGGATCGCACGTCAGCCACGCGTTACTGGCGATCTCCTCTTCCAGCTGCCCCGGGCCCCAGCCTGCATAGCCCAGCGCCAGCAGCGACGTATCCGGGCCACGGCCTTGGGCCAGATCTTCCAGCACGTCCATCGTTGCGGTCATGCTGATCCGTTCTGCCACGTCCATTGTGCCGGATTCGGATTTGTAATCGTCTGTGTGCAGCACAAAGCCACGCGAATGCTCGACAGGACCACCGATGTGAACGCGAATATCGCGCAGACCGGCTTGCGGCTGAATACCAAGTTGTTCCAGCAGATGTGCAAAACGAATGTCAGGCGCGGGTTTGTTGACGATCAGACCCATTGCGCCCTCGTCCGAGTGCGCGCACATGTAAACGACGCTCCTTGAGAACGTGTCGCCACCAAGGTCCGGCATCGCAATCAAGAGCTTGCCGCAAAGATCCATTTCATGTTCCGACATACCCATAACATGGCTGCCAGAGCGATGTGGCGCAAGTGCCCACCCACGGAAGCCTCGCCATAACGTGAGTTCAGTTTCAGCCTGAAACAGTTATGGAGGTGTCAGCCATGATACGTACTTCGATTCTTCCTCTCCTCGCCGCGCTTGCGGTGTCCGGTGTCGCGCCAGCGGCCGCTGATCCTTTTGCTGACGTCGTTGATCTGGACGTGATTCCAGGCTGGCAGACGGCAAATGGGACACATATGTCCGGCATCCGGCTGACACTTGCGCCTGGGTGGAAAACGTATTGGCGCACGCCCGGCGATGCCGGCATTCCCCCGCAGTTCAACTGGTCCGGCTCTGAGAATATCACGGGTGCGCAGTTTCACTGGCCGATGCCGGACGTCATCGATCAGAATGGCATACAAACAATCGGCTATGAAAATAGCCTTGTGCTTCCCATCGAACTTTCACCTGCAAACGCAGGCGCACCCATGCACCTTGCCGGAGAAGTCACGCTGGGTGTTTGCGAAGACATTTGTATCCCTGTCACCCTCTCGTTCGCCGCGGATCTGCCGCCGGACGGACGGCGGGACGGCGCCATTACGGCCTCGCTTCTCAACCAACCGATGAGCAGCGCTGAGGCAGGCGTGACAGGCGCGATCTGTGAGATTGCACCGGCTGACGACGGGCTGAAGGTCACGGCATCGCTTGCGATACCCAATTTGCCCGCTCCGGAAGCGGTTGTGATTGAGGCGGGCAACCCTGAGGTTTGGGTCTCACAATCCAACATGTCGATGAATGACGATATGCTTTACGCCACCGTCGACATGATCCACGTGACGTCAGCCAGCTTTGCGCTTGATCGCTCAGCGGTCCGGATCACGGTGCTTGGCGATGGATATGCCGTGGACGTCAAAGGCTGCGCGGCAGGCTAGGCTTTGCGAGCGCGCATGCGTGAGGCGAAGACCAACGCCGACGCGACGTAGATAAGCGCCAGAACAGCCGCCAGGCTTATGGCGAAGGCTGCCAAAGCCGCGGTCATTCCACTTTCAAGCATCGGAAGAACATTTGCAATTTGCGCAAGAGGTGCACCTGTCAAAATGACCGGCACAATCAGTATCGCGAACAAGACAGCTGCCGCACTTGCGCCCACCATGGCGGGCCATGTTTCCTTGAACCTGCCAGCCTGCAGCGCCCGTCGTGCGGCCCGGATCTGACGGCCAAAGTCGGCTTGCATCGCCATCAAAGATGGCACCACGAGCAGGACCAGAAGCATGCCAAAGCCCAAACCAAAGACAAGCGTGACAACCGTCGGCTTGAGGAACTCTGCTTGATTGGACCCTTCGTACAGGAGCGGGGTCAGGCCAAGCACCGTTGTCAAAGTGGTCAACAGGACCGGCCGAAAGCGGTCCACGGTGCCGTCAATAATCGCGGGGACGAGGCCCCGTTCCTTTGCGTAGTCGTCGATGGTGGTTACCAAGACAATCGAGTCGTTGATGATAATCCCAACCATCCCCAAAAGCCCGACGACGGTGAACATGCTCATCGGGATGTCCCAGACGTGGTGGCCGTAGATCGTGCCGACAAGTGAGAACGGGATAATGGCCATCACAACGACAGGTCGCGACCAACTCGAGAATATCCAGGCCAGAACGATATAGATGCCCGCCAGGACAAGGATCAGCCCGGTTTGTGCGTCAGCAAGAAACGCACGTTCCTGCTCGCTTTGCCCGGAAAGGGCTGTTTCCACCCCAAAGCGCGACTCGATATCGGGCAGAATCTCTTCCGTGATCGACCGCTGAATTTCCGTCGCCCGTTCCGCGTCTTCGTCATCCAGGTCACCCAAAACCGAGATCAGCAGAATTCCGTTCTCCCGCCGTACCGTTGAAAAGCCAGTGCGGCTTTCAACGGTCACGACATCTGCAAGCGGAATGTAGACGCCGCTTGGGGTTCTGATCTGTGTTCTGTCAAGGAAATCAGCCGAAAGTTCCCCCGGGGGAAGTTCCACCCGGATCGTAGCAGAGCGGGGTCCGTCAGGGTACGTCGCCGCCTCAATCCCACCGAGTTTGTCGCGCAGGGTGCGACCCAACGTATCAATATTCAGACCGAGCGCCTGACCCTGCGGTGTCAGATCAAGGATCAATTCCTCTTTGTCAAAGGCCAGCGTATCTTCAAGCCCCGTGATTTCCGGGAACCGCGCCAGTTCCGTCTTCAACGCTTCGGCTGCCGATTTCAGCGTGTCGGTGTTCGCCCCGAACATCTGCACATCCAGACTGTCCCCACCCGGCCCGCTGCCCCAGCTTCGGAAGCTCACCGTCTCGGCCAGTGGATGCTGGCGAACGCTGTCTTGCAGCTCTGACACGAATGTGCGGCTCGAATAGGGGCGGCTATCGGCGTCGATCAGTTCGATAGAGATCGAGCCCAATTGGTCCGGGTCCTTGCTGTCGGCACCGGAAATCCCTCTGCCAGAGCCGCCGCCGATTTGCGCCACGACGTATTCCAGCGGGTTCACACCATGCTCTGCCTCGTATTTCGCGCCAAGCTCTTCCGTCGCGCGCTGCATCTCGCGCATCATTTCGATCGTATCGTCGCGCGTCGCCCCGGGCAGCATGGCAAAATTGCCGGTGACTGTGCCTTGTTCCGGCGCCGAAAAGAAGCGCCATTGGACGTCGCCTTTGATCAGAAGCGCGGCCTGGCTTGCCAGCAAGACCAGTGCACCGGCAAAGACCGGATACCGCGCCCAAACCACGCCTGCGATGAAAGGGCGGAACAGCTTTTCGCGCACCCATGCGAAACCGATGTTCACGATATATGACGGGAAATCGTACCACTTGGTCTTGCCGCCCGTGACGATGGATTTCGACATGTGGTGCGGCAGGATCAGGAAGCATTCGACAAGCGAGGCGGCCAAGACCACGATCACTGTAAATGGGATATCGGCGATCAGGTCGCCAAACCGTCCGCCGATCGCGACAAGGCCGAAGAACGCGATAATCGTGGTGAGCGTGGATGAAAACACCGGGCTGAACATGCGCGTCGCAGCATTTTCAGCCGCTGTTGTCGGGTCTTCCCCCAATTGGCGCGCGCGGAAATCAGCATGCTCGCCCACGACAATGGCGTCGTCGACCACGATGCCCAGCGTGATGATCAGTGCGAAGAGGGAGATCATATTGATCGTCAGTCCTGCCACATACATCAGCGCAATTGCCGCGAGCATCGCGACGGGGATGCCTGCGGCCACCCAGAATGCCGTGCGCGCGTTCAGGAACAGGAACAAGAGCGCCACAACAAGGCCGAGGCCGACCAAGCCGTTATCCAAGAGGATGTTCAGACGACCGGTGATGACCTCTGCCCGCGTGCGGGTCAGTTCGATTTGCACCCCATCCGGCAGGGTCGCCATCATCTCTTCCGCAACGTCTTCAACCGCCTCCTGAATGCCAATTGCATCACCCTGCGCGTTGCGCTGCACGCTGATCTGCACCGCTGGGTTTGGGCCAACGAAGTACGCGCGCTCTCTATCCGTGCCTTCCACCCGGACGGTCGCGACATCACCAATTGTCAGGCTCGATCCGTCGGGATTGGCGCGCAGGATGATCCCGGCAATGTCCTCGGCAGAGCGCTTTGCAACACCCGTTCGCACGCGCGCGGCGGCAGACACATCTCCTGCGGGGTCTGCGTCAGCTTCTTCGCGGATGCGCGCAGCAATATCACTCAGGCCAATGTCATGTTCGATCAACGACAGCGACGGGACTTCCACAATGGTAGAGGGCGCAGCCACGCCCGAAATAGACACGCGCGTCACACCTTCCGCAAAAAGTCGCGTCACCATCTCATCGGCAAAAAGACCCAATTGATCGATCTCAACCGGCCCCGTGATCACGACGTCTGTCACGCGATCCCGCCAGCCGCCGCGCCGGATGAGCGGATCATCGGCGTCAGCAGGCAGTGTGTTGATCGTATCAAGCGCAACCTGCACGTCCTCTGCCGCGCGTTCGATATCCGTCCCCGGCTCAAACTCCAGCGTTACGCGGGCGCGTCCTTCCTGCGACGTCGCTTCTGAGGCTGTCACGCCATCCACGGCGAGAAGTACCGGCTCAAGCACCTGTACGATGGCCGCGTCAACATCTTCCGCCCCAGCACCGCTCCAAGAGACGTTCACGGACAGATCGTCAACGACAACGTCCGGGAAGAATTGTGCACGCATGTTCGGAAAGGCGAAAAGCCCCGCAATGATCATTAGGACCAACAGCAAGTTGGCCACCGTCCGGTGACGTGTAAAATAGGACAGGATACCCCCTGCCCGCATATTGAGCCGCTGACCTGCCGTTGCCATCGTTTAGCCCCCCATCCGGCTTTCAAGCCGGTTCACGGTTTCGGCTGGCACCTCTTCCTCGCCAAGTTGTGACAGAATGCGCGACTTCACGTCATCAGGCATGCGGGAGCCTTCCACAAAGGTGACCAGCCGCGCTTTGCGTGCCGCATCAAGGGTGATCATTTCAGGCGGTGCAGGTGCGGCGTCGGTGGCCCCGGGCGTCAACGGGTTCACCTTGATCCCCGCCCCCAAAAGCGGCGAGCGTTCGGCGACGATCTGTTCACCTGCAAGGCCTTCGCCGCGAATGATGACGTCGTCGCCTTGGCGCCGAAGCAAGGTCACGTCGGCACTGCGCAGACGGTCTTCGTCACCCACCACCAACACCGTATTGTTCGCACCAACGGCCGTTGCGGGCACTTTCGCGACGCGGCGCAGCTCTGGTTCTTCGATGCGGACTGTCACGAAGTCGCCGGGCCTGAAGCCGCCTGCTGCATCAAGTGTCGCAAACAAAAGCCGTCCCGTTTGTCCGTCACCCACGGCCGCACTTTCCCGCGTGATTGTGCCCGTTGCCGTCAGGTTGAGACCGGAAACATCAAGCGCGACCTCCAATGGCGCGTCCAGCAGCCTGCCGTTTTCATCCAACAGCCGTGTGTATTGTGCAGTTGAGACGCGAAACGATACTTCCAGTGCCTGCGGGTCGATCAGCTGGGCGATCCGTTCATTCGCGGTGATTCGGCTGCCCGAAGTTGCTGTGACATCAAACAGCACACCGGCAAAATCCGCCGTGATGCGCGTATTCTCAAGCGTGCGTTCTGCCTCAGACACGCTGATGCGGGCGCGTGCCAGTCGGGTCTGCGCCTGATCAAACCGCGCCTCTGCCTGCGCAAGAGATTGACGGCGGGACAGGACTGATGCGTCGGCGGTCGAGGCCGCAAGCTCCGCATTTTCGACCGCTGCCGCCGTCCCCACGCCACGCCTTTGCAGATCAAGCTGTCGTGTCAATGCGGCGGCACGCAAGGTCGCTTGCGATTGTGCTGCCGTCAGTTCATCTGTCGCGAGAGAGACATTGCGTTCCGCATCGCGCAGTTCCGCTTCGGCATCCTGCAAATCCGCGTTCACGCGATCCAAGGCGGACTGCGCCTCAAACGGGTCGATCTGCGCAATCAACTGCCCTTCTTCAACGACCGCACCCTCGATCAGGCTGATGTCACCAGCACTCAGGATCCCACCCACCGGGCTTCTGAGGTCAAGCGACCGTTGGCTCGCAAGTTCGCCGAAAACGGTCATGACCGGGCTGATGGTTTGCGGCTCATACCGCAGCACATTGACTGTGAAGACGCGCTCTCGCTGCGGGAAGCTACGGGGCTCTTGCGCCATCCGCTCCGCCACGGCACCGCGCACGGTGTTTCCGGCCCACGCGATCAGTGCGACCGTGACTGCAAGCAGAAAGACGCCAACAAGGCTGCGACGCAAAAAGCGCATGACCGATATTCCCTCATTATGCTGTGCTATAACGTAGTGCGCGCACAGCACTCAGCCAATCAAACGCACCAAGGTGTTATTTCCGTCGGAGATGCTCATCAAGTCGCGGAAAAATTTCGACGAAATTGCAGGGCATGTGCCGGTAATCGAGCTGTTTGACCAAAATCTCGTCCCACGCATCTTTGCAGGCGCCGGGGCTGCCGGGCAATGCAAACAGATAAGTTCCGTTCGCCACACCACCCGTCGCCCGGCTTTGGATTGCGGAGGTCCCGATCTTGTTCATTGAAACGATTGTGAAAATCGTCCCAAAGGCATCAATCTCTTTTTCGTAGACGTCGCGATGGGCTTCGACTGTTACATCACGCCCGGTCAAACCAGTGCCGCCGGTTGAGATGATCACATCAACCACATCGTCGGTGCACCACGCGCGCAACTGATCTGCGATCAGCTCTCGCTCATCGGGAAGGATCATGCGCGCGACAACGGAATGTCCTGCCTCTTCGATCCGCGCGACAAGGGTATTGCCAGACTTATCGTCTGCCGTCGTCCGCGTGTCACTGACCGTCAAGACAGCGATGCGGACGGGAAGAAAGGTGCGGTCGGTCATTGCAGGTCCTTCAGTTTGGCGCGCAAGTCCAGCAGATCAGCCCACGCCTCTCGCTTCGCAAGAGGCTGGCGCAACAAATAGGCCGGGTGGAACATCGGTAAGGCCGGACGGCCGAGGACTTCGGTCCATTGACCGCGAAGGCGGGTGATCCCCGCGCGCCCGAGAAGCGCCTGACAGGGCGTATTCCCCATCAGAACAATGACATCCGGGGCCGCCAAAGCGATGTGACGCGCCAGGAAGGGCAACATCATCGCGATCTCTTCCTTTTCAGGTGTGCGGTTCGCAGGCGGCCGCCATGGGAGGACATTTGCGATATAGACGGCTTTCGCGGGATCCTCTGACGCGCGGTCCATCTCAATCGCGTCCAACATTTTATCAAGCAGCTGCCCCGCCTGCCCCACGAAAGGTCGCCCGATCTGGTCTTCGTCACGGCCCGGCGCTTCGCCGATGATCATCACACGCGCGCCCGGCAAACCGTCTGAGAAGACAAATTTGCGTGCGCCTTTCTTGATCTCGCAGTGTTCAAAAGCCTGCATCGCGGCGGCCAAGGACGGGAGGTCAGACGCTTCCGTGGCTGCAAGTTGCGCCTCTGCGACAGGATCAACCTCTGCGGCAGCGACGACAGGTGGTGGCGCTGTTTTTTGAGGTGCAGCAGCCGCTGGCTTCGGTGCCTGCGGTTCCAACGCATAGCGGTCAATCGGCGTCTCACTGATCGCCTCATCCGCGCCCAGTTCGACCTGCCAATCCAGAAGCGCCAGATCGCGCCAGAATGTATCCCCCGATTCCATGACCGTCTTTCTACCTGTCACCGGGCGGCGGCGGTAGGCACCTTATTGCGTGGGCGCGACGCGCTCCCTATAAGGCCCCAACTGCCATTCGGAGCCATCATGACCTTCCGCGCACCCCATCTTCTGGGCATTGAGCCGCTCCACCCCACTGAAATCACAACTGTTCTTGATCTGGCCGATCAATACGCCAACGACCCGGGAAGCCCGCGCCACCGCGAGGTGCTTGCGGGTATGACCCAGATCAACATGTTTTTTGAAAACTCCACCCGCACGCAGGCGAGCTTTGAGCTGGCCGGCAAACGTCTGGGTGCGGATGTGATGAATATGGCGATGCAGGCGTCGTCGGTGAAAAAGGGTGAGACGCTGATCGACACCGCGTTGACCCTGAACGCGATGCATCCGGACCTGTTGGTCGTGCGGCATCCGCACTCCGGCGCGGTGGACCTTTTGTCGCAAAAGGTGAACGCGGCTGTCCTGAACGCGGGTGATGGTAAGCATGAACACCCGACGCAGGCGCTGCTCGATGCGCTGACGATCCGGCGCGCCAAAGGTCGCTTACACCGTCTGTCGATTGCGATTTGCGGTGACATTTCACACAGCCGTGTCGCACGCTCAAACATCATGCTGCTGGGCAAAATGGAAAACCGCATCCGCCTGATCGGTCCGCCGACCCTCATGCCCTCCGGCGTGGCAGAATTCGGGTGCGAGGTTTTTGATAACATGGAAGAAGGCCTGCAGGACGTAGATGTTGTCATGATGCTGCGCCTTCAGAAAGAACGCATGGACGGCGGCTTTATCCCGTCAGAGCGCGAATATTATCACCGCTACGGGTTGGACGCCGAGAAGTTAAAGCACGCGAAACCTGATGCCATCGTCATGCACCCCGGCCCAATGAATCGTGGAGTCGAAATCGACGGCACGATTGCCGACGACATCAACCGCTCCGTTATCCAGACCCAGGTGGAAATGGGTGTTGCCGTCCGCATGGCCGCGATGGACCTGCTCGCCCGCAACCTGCGCGCCCGCCGCTGGGAAGCCATCGACGGCGGGGTCATGGCATGAGCCACGCTGTCGCTGCAAATGAGCACGGGTTGGTCCGCGTCTTCCGCCTCAGCGAGCCCTTGTTTCACGCGCTCGAACAGTCAGAGGACTTCGGGCCGTTGGAAAAGGCGCTTGGTGTCATCATCGCAGAACCTGCAGATGTGCAACTGATCGCAGCAGACAGCCTGCGCGGCCTTGGCCTCGCGCCATTTCTGGCGATGGGCTACGGCATCAAAAGTGGTGATCTGGAAGACGCCATCGGCATGCAAGACGCGACGGACGACAGTTTCGTTGTTGTCCGATCAGGTGCCTTTGGCGGGGCAGCAGTCACTGTTTCGGACAGCCCGGACGCGCAACTGATTGCGACACTGGCGGAAGACGGCCCCGACGCGCCGTCAATGACGCCGATCACTTCAGATAGTGCGGAAGGCCTTGTCTCACATCCTGCCGCAAAACCCGTCAAATCAGACGCGCGCGTCGGTGGCATGGTGGCAACCATAGCGCTTCTGGTTCTCTTTGCGCTCGCTGGTCTGATGATCTGGGTGGCGAGCTAGTGGCCGACTTCCCTGAACTCAAACCGCATGAAACTGTACTATGGGAGGGCCGCCCCGATTTAGGTTTCCGGTTTGGACCCGCGAGCATGGCCGCCAGCATCTTTGCCGTTGCGCTCATCCTCGGATGCCTTGGGATTGCAACGGTCGTCGACCGCAGCATGCCCGGTGTTTATTGGCAGGTTCTGGGTCCGGGGCTATTGCTGGGCGCAATAATTGCTGCGCTTCCGCTGCTTTTGGACCGTCGCAACCGCGCCGCAACCAGGTATCGCGTTACGTCCCAACAGGTGCTGATCCGACAAGGCAAACGACTCGGCCGTTACCCGCATCCATCTGTGCACCAATTGCGGATCGATGGCGACGCGCGCAAGACCATCACACTCGGCTATGACCGCCGCAATCGCCCGATCCAGATTGAACACGTGGAAGACGCGGACGCCGTTTTCGATATATTCCGCGACTTGGCGCGCCAGGACCGCGCTGCTTGAAAGACCACTCATGACCAAGACCCTTTTCACCAACGCCCGCCTGATCGATCCTGTCGCGCTGACCGACACATTGGGGGCATTGCTGGTCGAAGACGGCGCCATCAGCCAGGTTTTTGAAGAGGCCGCGCCGGATGTGACCGGGCCGCAGGTGGTTGACTGCGAAGGCAAATGCCTTGCCCCCGGCATCGTCGATATTGGCGTCAAAGTCTCCGAACCCGGCGAGCGCCATAAGGAGAGTTTTCGCTCTGCGGGGCGGGCGGCGGCAGCGGGCGGCGTGACCACGATTGTCACGCGTCCAGACACGACCCCCGCCATCGATACGCCCGAAACGCTCGAATTTGTCGAACGCCGCGCAAGCATCGACGCACCTGTCAAAGTGCTGCCGATGGCGGCTTTGACAAAGGGCCGCGACGGCAAAGAAATGACTGAGATCGGCTTCTTGCAGGACGCGGGCGCTGTTGCTTTTACCGACTGCGACCGTGTCGTGACCAACACCAAGGTCTTCAGCCGCGCCCTTACTTACGCCCGCTCTTGCGACGCGCTTGTCATCGCCCACATTCAGGAACCCGGGCTGTCGGAGGGCGCCGCTGTCACCTCTGGCAAGTTCGCCTCGCTGCGCGGCCTGCCCGGCGTATCGCCAATGGCGGAGCGGATGGGCCTCGACCGCGATATCTCATTGATTGAAATGACGGGTGCCCGTTACCACGCCGACCAAATCACCACCGCGCGCGCCTTGCCCGCACTGGAGCGCGCAAAACGGAACGGCTTGCGGATCACGGCAGGTGTGGGGGTCCATCACCTGACCCTGAACGAACTTGACGTGGCCGACTACCGTACGTTCTTTAAGCTCAAGCCGCCCTTGCGCGCAGAAGAAGATCGCCTTGCCGTCGTCCAAGCTGTGGCGGATGGCCTGATCGACATCATCTGCTCAATGCACACCCCGCAAGACGAAGAAAGCAAACGGCTGCCTTACGAAGAGGCGGCAAGCGGTGCTGTCGGGCTGGAAACATTGCTTCCCGCAGCCCTCCGCCTCTATCACGCTGGACATCTCGACCTCCCGCAGCTGTTCCGCGCGCTCTCTCTCAATCCGTCAAAGCTTCTGAACCTGCAAACGGGTCGGCTGACCGCCGGGTCCCCCGCAGATCTTGTTCTTTTTGATCCCGATGCGCCCTTTGTTCTGGACCGCTTCACGCTCCAGTCGAAATCCAAGAATACGCCATTTGATGGCGCGCGGCTTCAGGGCAAAGTGCTGGGCACATGGGTCGCAGGCGAAGATGTAAGAGGTGAGACATGATACCAGAGATCACGACATCTGCGGGCGGCCTGCTGCTTTGGGCGGCAATTGGGTATCTGATCGGATCAATCCCGTTTGGCCTGCTCGTCTCAAAGGTCATGGGGCTGGGCGACGTGCGCGACATCGGGTCGGGCAACATCGGGGCCACCAACGTGCTGCGCACCGGAAGTAAAGGGGCGGCGGCTTTGACCTTGCTTCTCGATGGCGGCAAAGGTGTTCTAGTGGTGCTGCTCACCCGCGCCTTTGCGGCTGAGGATGCGGTACAGCTTGCCGCGCTTTGCGCGTTTCTCGGGCATTGCCTTCCCATCTGGCTCGGGTTCAAAGGCGGCAAAGGGGTTGCAACGCATCTTGGGATGATGCTGGCGCTCTTCTGGCCGGTTGGCGTGCTCTGCTGCCTCACTTGGCTGATCGTCGCCGCGATTTCGCGCTATTCGTCCATGGCTGCACTGATTGGGACAGGCTTTGCGCCGGGCTTTTTTCTGCTGCTCGGCCAGCGCGAGTTGATCGTGTTGGGCGTGATCCTTGCGATGCTGATCTATTGGCGCCACGGGGCCAACATCACGCGTCTGCGTGCCGGGACGGAGCCGAAGATCGGTCGCAAAGCCTAGGTGGACGCGTTTCTGACGGCCTTTGACGCGCTGCCGCTGGGCACCTTTCGTGGTACCGCACACGGGCAGAGCTATATCGTGACAAGAAGCAGCTTCGCGCGGGGAAAGGCCGAAAAACTGGTCGCCGAGGCGATGGACGGCAGCGATTATATCAGCTTGAACCTCTACCGGTTGCAGAACGGCGCCGCGTTCCGCCCCTGTGAGATGCCGGAAGAGAAAGTGGTGGCATTTGTCTGCGCATTGACCGTTTTGTGACCACGGCGTTTAGCCTTTGGTAATCAGAATCGCGAAAACCTGAGCAAAGACAAAACGCCGGCGCGACGACGTCAAAGACGTTTGCATTTGCGCCGCACTGCCTGAATGGCAGTTGACCCTATCTGGAAAATCCAGACCCTGTTGGCCGCGCTGGCGTTTGTCTGCAGTGATTGCATCGGGGCGCTGCAGCCAACGACATCTTTGAAAGATTTCGGTCCGAATTTTTCAAAAAATTCGTCGGCCGCAGGTGCACTAGTAGGCGTAGTCTTTGTAGATCTGCTTCAGATCCCCGCCCCACTTGCCATGATAATCCGCCAGCAACTCGTCAGCCGGGGCCTGACCCGTTTCAAGCGACTCGTGCAGCGCGTTGAGGAAGTGCGTTTCATCCGCAACCAGTCCACCTGCCCCGGCCTTGCCGCGCGCTTGCAGACCCGCCTGCGAAATCGCCACCGCCTCCTTTGCGATATCCATCATCGCGATGCCATCGACCTGCGCCTGCAATCCGTCGACCGATGCCGCAACCCGCAACGCTTCCCGCTGCTCCGCAGTCCAGCCCTTACAAAGGTCCCAAGCGGCATCCAGCGCGCCCTGATCGTAAAGCATCCCCACCCAAAACGCGGGCAAGGCACAGAGCCGCCGCCACGGGCCACCATCCGCGCCACGCATCTCGATAAATTGCTTGATCCGGGCTTCGGGGAAGACGGTTGTCAGGTGATCGCCCCAATCCGACAAAAGCGGCTTTTCACCGGGCAAGGCGGGCAATTCGCCCTTCAGGAAATCCCGAAATGACATGCCCAGCGCGTCAATGTATTTCCCATCGCGGTAGACAAAGTACATCGGCACATCGAGCGCGTAATCCACCCAACGCTCAAACCCCATGCCGTCTTCAAAGACCCACGGCAGCATACCCGTGCGCACGTCATCCAGTGACCTCCAGATCCGCGAGCGCCAGGATTTATGGCCGTTCGGCTGGCCTTCAAAGAACGGGGAGTTTGCAAACAAGGCCGTCGCCACCGGCTGCAAAGCCAGGGCCACGCGCAGCTTTTGCACCATGTCTGCCTCAGACGCGAAGTCGAGGTTCACCTGCACCGTACAGGTCCGTCGCATCATCTGCGTGCCGTGCGTGCCAACCTTTTCCATATAGGCGTTCATCAGCTTGTAGCGGCCCTTCGGCATTAGCGGCATCTGCTCATGCGTCCATTCCGGCGCTGCGCCGAGGCCAATAAACCGCACGCCAATCTCATCCGCGACCGCTTTCACCTGCGCCAGGTGGGTGTTCACCTCGTCGCAAGTCTGGTGGATCGTCTCCAGCGGTGCGCCTGACAGTTCCAGCTGCCCACCCGGTTCGAGCGATACGTTGGCGCCATCCTTCGTCAGCCCGATGATATTGCCGCCTTCAAAGACAGGTGCCCAATTGAACCGGTTCTGCAGCCCCTCAAGTACGGCTTTGATCGACCGATCTCCCTCATAGGGTAATGGCAACAGGCTGTCCTGACAGAAGCCGAACTTTTCATGCTCGGTTCCGATGCGCCACGCGTCCTTGGGCTTACAGCCTTTCGACAGGGTTTCTGCCAACTGGCTATGATCTTCAATCACGCCACCGCCGGATTGGGGGATAGACATGCGCGCGGCCTCTTTCGTTCAAGCGTTCATCGGGTGGTGACCTGTCCGGCCCGCTAATGCAAGAGGTGACCTTGCCGAGCCCAGATCACAACCCGCTGATCAGGCGGGTGGTCAAGCACGTTCAACAGGCGCTCTGTCCGCATACCTGGCAAAAGCGAAAAGGTGTCAAACAGGGCCTCAGCGCCTTTGGCGGTGATCGGCACCGCGATCTCTCGATTTTCAGGTCCGGTGAGCACCCAATAGGGTGCAGGGTGGCCACTGGGATCAAATTGTAAGGACACGATATCGACCACGTCGATCACGCCTCCGTTGAGGGGGCCAAAATAAGCTAATCGACGTTCCGTGATCTGCACGAGCCCGGGCCCGTCGTCACCTTGACGAAACCGCGCGCGCTGCAGCCCCGCGATAAGCAGGACCGCGCTTGCAATGATCAAGGCGACACCCACCCATGGCACCACGCCGAACCCGATCAGAACAAGCCAAAGTCCAAGACTGAAAACAAAAAGCGCCAGGATCACTTCGCGGAACCGCCAAAGCGTCGCCTTGGCTTCAGGACGAATGAAATCAGCCACGTGCCACCTGTGCCTCATCGTAGATGACAAGCGCAAATGTGCCCGTCGGTTGAAAGCCCAGCGCCGTGTAAACACGCGCCGCCGAGTCGTTGGCAGCTGACAGAACCGCTTGCGTCACACCATCAACGGCCACTTCCATCAAGTGCCGGGCAACCGCCACCTTGGCGTAGCCCCGTCCGCGGTGTTCCGGCGGCGTATAAACACCACCGACCTGCACAATTTCCGGTAGCACCGCGTTAAAGCCGGTCATACAGACCGGTACATCGTCGCGCAGCAAAACGCGATGGCTGTCAGTTGTGATCGCGTTCCGCACAAAGCGCTGCCCTTGGTCTTTTGCTTGCTTCTCAGGCACGGCCATCGTTTCAATCTCATAGGCAGCGCGCCAATCCGCCATGACATCCTCAGAGGCCGCGGACAAGGGACGCAGCTCCAATCCGTCTCCTGCAGGGACCTTCAAATCAGTGACATCAAGAACAAAAGCAGGCTCGCGAGCATCCAGCATCGCGGTCTGCGTCAGTCCGCAGCGTGCACGCAGGGCTGCGACCTGATCCCCTTCACCGAGGAACCCAAGTACCTTCCGGCCTTTCAGCACATCCCAACATGCGTCCCATGGTGCAGTTGGACAGCACGGAAATACCATGCCCTCGCGGGAATAGGTCAATGCGTCGGTGATCCTGTCACCTGATTTACGCACCCAGGCAAAGATCGAACGGGGATGACTGCCGCCAAGACCATAGCGCGTCAAATTGGCGAGCGGAAACATCATGATGGGCGCGTGCGCGAACATGAAATCGACCAAGGCTTCGCGGTCGGCGTCAGCGACTGGATCCAGCGCCAGCGTCATCGCGGCCAGTCTCCGCAAGCGGCCTGCCACAGGGTCAGCGCAGCGATGGCTGCGGTTTCGGCGCGGAGAATGCGCGGCCCCAAACCAATGGTCTGCGCGTGAGGAAAAGCAAGCAGCTGCGCGCGTTCGTCAGGAGCAAATCCGCCTTCCGGGCCGATCAAGATGGCCGCTTTGGACGCCGGGGCGACATCCGCGAAACCGGCTGAGCGGTCCACTGCGGCTTCGTCGCAGAAATAGAGCGGGCGATCCTCTGGCCAGTCGTGGAGCAAAGCGCCTAATTTCAGGGGCGCGCGCACATCTGGCACAGCCGTCGCGCCGCATTGTTCGACCGCTTCGATCACGTGCGCCTGCATCTTATCCATCCGAACACGATCCGCATGATTTGTGAATTGAGTCTGAACTGGCTGCAGGACACCCGCGCCCAGTTCGGTTACCTTTTCGACAAGAAACATCATCCGGTCTTTCCGGATCGGCGCGAATAACAACCACAGATCAGGTGGATCCCGGTGATCTTTGGTCTGCGATTTACATGACAGCACGCCTTTGTGCTTGCCCGCCTCAACGACCTCAGCATCCCACTCACCCGCGCGCCCGTTGATCAGCGACAGCATCGTGCCAACACCCAAACGCATCACACCAAACAGGTAGTGCGCCTGCTCCCGCGACAGCGGAACCAATTGCCCTTCCCCAAGCGGGTGATCTAAATACAGGCGAACTTTGGAAGCCATGGGCGGACCTTATGACCGGGACAGATCAGACGCCAGAGGTTGAAACCGCCGAAACAGCACAATCAAGTGTGGTGGCAGACAGCACGGGCAACTGGGTCGATACACTTGCTCCCGAAAGTACCCGTGGCTACCTCCGCCTAAGCCGTGCGGACAGGCCAATCGGGACCTGGCTGCTTTATTGGCCCTGCCTTTGGGGGCTCGCGCTTGCCTGCCTTTACAGCGGTCAATTTGGGCCCTTTGATACGTGGATCATCATCGGCTGCGGGATCGGCGCGTTTCTGATGCGCGGTGCGGGCTGCACGTGGAACGACATCACCGACCGCGACATCGACGGCCAAGTCGCGCGGACCCGGTCGCGCCCGATCCCGTCCGGCCAGGTCACGGTAAAGGGCGCCGTGATCTGGATGATGCTGCAAGCCTTCGTGTCGCTTTTCATCCTGATCACTTTCCCATGGGCCGCGATTGCGCTCGGGTTCGCTTCGGTCATTCCGGTGCTCATCTATCCATTTGCCAAACGCTTCACTTGGTGGCCGCAAATGTTTCTGGGGCTCGCCTTTAACTGGGGCGCGCTGCTGGCCTGGACAGCGCACACCGGCACGCTGGGATGGGCTGCGGTTGCAGCTTATGTGGCGGGGATCGCCTGGACGCTGTTTTACGACACAATCTATGCGCATCAGGATACCGAGGATGATGCGTTGATCGGTGTGAAATCGACCGCACGCCTTTTTGGTGCGAACACGCCGCAGTGGCTGCGCTGGTTTCTGATCGCAACGGTCGTCTTCCTCGGGCTAGCGACACTGCTCGCCGCAATTGACCGGTCGATGCTTTCACTTGCCGTGGCGCTTTGCGGACCTTGGGCGATGGGTTGGCACCTGATGTGGCAAATGACGCAGTACGACCCCGACGATAACCAGCGTTTGCTGCGTACGTTCCGTTCTAACCGTGAGGCGGGGTTCATCCCTTTGCCGTTTTTCGCCCTCGCGTTTTTCCTTTGATTGATCCCGGCGCCGGGACAGCCTATGCAAGCAAAACCCTGAAACGGCACCTGCGGATCTGATGCGCCTTTCTGCCCTGTTCATTCGTCTGGTTGTGTTCGCACTTGCGGCTGTCGCGTCCTTCTATGGCGCGCGCGCGACCGTTGCCTTTGTGGAAGACCGCTCTGTCGTCGGTGTCCGCGAAGCGATGATCGACAATGGACACGACTGGGCCTCTGTTATCAGCGACGGTTTGCAGGTGATCCTGGAAGGCGAAGCGCCGAACGAAGCGGCGCGGTTCCGCGCCATTTCTGCCGCCGGCACCATCGTCGACGCTAGCCGCGTCATCGACAACATGAGCGTGATGGCCAGCGAAACCATCGCCCCGCCAGAGTTTGCAGTCGAAATTCTGCGCAATGACAGCGGTGTGTCGCTCATCGGCCTGATCCCTGCGTCGACGGACCGGCAGGCGCTGCTGAGCCGGGTCGAATCTGCAGCGGATGGGCAAGACATCACCGACCTTCTGGAAGTGGCGGACTACACAGCCCCACCCACGTGGACGCCTGCACTGAACTACGCAGTGCGTGCGCTGTCTGAGTTGCCGCGTTCGAAAATTTCCGTCTCAAAAAACGAAGTCGAAGTCTCCGCCATCACGGAAAGCGAGACCGAGAAAGCGACGCTGGAAACACGCCTCGGGCGCAATCAGCCAGAGAACGTCACAATCGCGCTGTCGCTGACCGCCCCGCGCCCTGTGATCTCCCCGTTCCTGACCCGCTTTGTCTTGGACGAGAACGGTGCAAGGTTTGATAGCTGCGCTGTCGACACAGCCGTCGCGCGTGATCAGATATTGGCCGCAGCAAAAGCGGCAGGCTTCGATGGCGATGCTGGATGTATCGAGGCTTTGGGTGTGCCGTCGAAAACCTGGGGCGATGCTGTCGCGATGGCGATTGGTGCTGTCACCGATCTTGGCGGCGGCTCTGTCACGGTCTCGGACACGGACCTGACCCTGGTTGCGCTCGAAGGCACTGACCAGACCACGTTTGATACGGTGATCGGTCGACTTGAGAACGCCTTGCCGGACGTCTACGCCGTCGCCGCCGAGCTTCCGGCCGCACCAGAAGTTGGGGCCGCCGGTCCGCCGACATTTACGATTGCACAACGTGACGACGGTGCTGTGCTTTTGCGGGGCCGCCTTTCCGACGATCTGTCAAAAACCACGGCTGAAAACTTCGCCAAGTCGAAATTCGGCGCGGCGATGGTCAACAACAGCACGCGGCTGGGCGAGGATCTGCCGCAAGGATGGATCGTCCGGGTCCTTGCCGGGATTGAGGCGATGGCACAGCTGAACGACGGCACCGTGACTGTAACCCCTGACACGATCACTATCGAGGGACGGACAGGCATTGAGTCAGCCTCCGCGAACATCTCTGGTATCCTCGTTGAAAAGCTGGGAGAAACCGCCGCGTTCGAGGTGGACATAGAATACGTCAAAGCGCTCGACCCGATTGCAGGCCTGCCGACCCCCGAAGAATGCATTTCGCAGATCGAAGCCGTGACGGCGATTGGCAAGATCACCTTTGATCCCGGCGCGTCCTCCCTCACCGACGATGCAAATCCGATCATGGATGAGATTGCGAATATCCTGCAGCGCTGCCCCAACCTGCAAATCCGCATTGCGGGGTACACTGACAGCCAGGGCCGCGAAGAGATGAACTTGCAGTTGTCGCAAGATCGCGCTTCAGCCGTATTGGTCGCCCTGAGAGAGCGGCGCGTGCCGGTCGGCACATTTGAGGCGATCGGCTTTGGCGAAGAAAACCCAATTGCCGATAACGGCACCGAAGCCGGGCGCGAGGCGAACCGGCGGATCGAGTTTAGCTTGATCGTCCCCGAAGAAGCGTCGGATACTGACGACGCTGACACCGACGAAACCGATGAGACGCCAGAGGACGAAACCACCGAGTGAACCGGCCTGAATTTATCATCTACACCGCCCTGATCCTCTTCTTCGCGTTTTCGATGGGGTGGTTCTGCAGTTGGCTTGTGAATCGGTTCACCCGTGTCACCAAGGCCGAGATCGGCGAGCTGGATAAAATGGCGCAGGCTTTGCACGACGCGGAAGAAACCCGCGATCAGGCGATCACCTATCTGCAACAGCGCGAAGCCGAGATGACGAACCAGCATGCGCAGACGGAAGCGGAGTTGCGTGCGGCGATGGACGGCTTGCGCGAGGCCCGCAAGGAAGCGGAAGAACTGCGCGGCTATGTGGAGCGGCAGAACATCTGAAGGGTGATGAACACTTTCAAAGAGTTCAAACTGATTTCTTTCGAAGAAATCATTCCCGTGGCGCTGCTGCCCTCCGCAACCGATCATTGATCGCAAGACCCAACCCTGTTTCGGGAATTGGCGACACGGCAATTTTCTCAGCGCCCATCGCATCAAGCTCATGCAGGCAGGCAAAGAGGTTCGCAGCGGCCTCGGTCAAATCACCCGCCTTGGACAGATTAAGCGCCGCATCAACTGCACCGAATCCCAACAGAATTTCATCGGCCTCTGGCGTTGTCACATTCAGGCGCACTGACCCTGTCGGTGCGTAGTGAGAGGCAAGCTGCCCTGGCGCTTGCACATTGCCGTGGTCCAGCGACCGGGCGAGCGGCGCGCCTAAACAGGCCTCCAGCGCCTCGATAGGCAGGCCGCCCGCGCGCAAGAGCGTTGGTTCTGCAAAACACCCGACGATCGTTGATTCGACACCGACGCCGCAGTGTCCCCCATCGATCACCGCATCAATCTGCCCATTGAGCCCCGCTAGGACATGCGCGGCCGCTGTCGGACTCACGCGCCCCGATGGATTGGCGGACGGCGCGGCAATGGGCCCATCAAAGGCGCGCAATAGGCGTGTGGCCAGCGGATGATCCGGGACGCGCACCGCCAGTGTATCCAGCCCTGCCGTGACCAGTTTGCTGATCCCCGCACCGGGCTGAAGCGGCAGCACGAGCGTCAAGGCACCCGGCCAAAACGCTGCGGCCAATCGGCGCGCCGCATCGTTGAACTGGCCGTAAACCTCCGCCGCCGCAACATCGCTGACGTGGATAATGAGTGGATTGAACGATGGCCGCCCCTTTGCAGCATAGACGCGCGCAACAGCCTGATCTGCCCGCGCATCAGCGCCAAGCCCATAGACCGTCTCGGTCGGGAATGCGACGGTTCCGCCGTCTCGCCAGATCGCCACCGCTTGTGCGACGCCGTCATGGTCATCTTTGAGACGTAGGGTGATCTTGCTATTCATGACGCCGCGTTTTGGTTGCTCCGCCCACAGCGGATAGATCAGGATAAGGCCAACCGTACCCATAGGCCCGGCGCGCGGACTTGCCAAGTGACCGCCCCGCCCGACCGGATGACAAAGGATCTCAAGATGCCCTATCGCGCCCCCGTGACTGATATGCAGTTTCTGATGGATGAAGTAGCTGGCTTTGGCGCCGTCGCGGAAACGGAACGGTTTGCAGATGCAACGTCCGATACGGTCGCGGCGATCCTGACCGAGGCGGCAAAGCTGGCGGAAACCGAACTTGCGCCCCTTCAGCGCAACGGTGATCTGCATCCAGCTGTGTTGGAAAACGGCGTGGTGCGCACGTCGCCCGGCTTCGGCGACGGATATAAAGCGATTGCAGAAGGCGGCTGGGTCGGCATCGCCGCTGATCCTGAATACGGCGGCATGGGCTTGCCTTTGACAGTGACTACCGCGGTCAATGAGATGCTGGCCAGCGCGTGCCTTTCTTTGCAGTTGAACCCCCTGATGACTCAAGGCCAGATCGAGGCGCTGGAACACCACGCATCGGACGACTTGAAAGAACTGTACCTGCCAAAGCTCACATCCGGCGAATGGTGCGGCACGATGAACCTGACAGAGCCCCAGGCGGGGTCTGATGTCGGCGCCCTGCGTTCCAAGGCTGAACCAAACGGTGACGGCACATACGCGATTACGGGCCAGAAGATCTACATCTCCTGGGGCGATTCTGATTTTGCGGAAAACATCTGCCACCTGGTCTTGGCCCGTCTGCCCGACGGCGTACCCGGCACCAAAGGCATCAGCCTCTTCATGGTGCCGAAGTTCATCCCTGATGAAAACGGCAACCCCGGCAAACGCAATGACCTGCGCGTCGTCTCGCTGGAGCACAAGATGGGCCTGCACGGCTCCCCCACCGCTGTGATGGAATACTCTGGCGCGACAGGCTGGCTCGTCGGGCCAGAACACGGCGGCATGGCTGCGATGTTCACCATGATGAACAACGCGCGCCTTGGCGTAGGCGTTCAGGGCATCGGTGTGGCCGAAGGCGCGTACCAGCATGCGCTGGCCTATGCGCTTGATCGCAAGCAAGGCAAAGTTGGCGGTACAGGTACGATTGTCGAACATGCTGACGTGCGCCGCATGCTCGCCGAAATGAAAGCAGACACATTCGCCGCCCGTGCCATCGCGATGATGAACGCTGTCGCCATCGACATGAGCACCGCAACCGGTGATCCCAAATGGGCGGCCCGTGCTGCCTTCTTGACCCCGATTTGCAAAGGCTTCGGCACCGACGTTGGCATGCGCGTCTCCGAACTGGGTGTGCAGGTTCACGGCGGCATGGGTTTTATCGAAGAAACCGGGGCCGCGCAGTATTCGCGCGACGTCCGCGTGACCGCGATTTACGAAGGCACCAACGGTATTCAGGCGATGGACCTTGTCGCCCGCAAATTGATGGACGGGGGCGAAGCAGCTTTTAACCTGATCGAGGAGATCGAGGAAGGTTCTGAGGCCGCGAAGGCCAAACATCCCGAACTGGCCGAAGCCGTCTGGCAAGCCGCAGAGAGCCTGCGCGAAACCACCGAGTGGCTTGTCGCGCAGAAAGACCTGAATGAGCGTTTCGCCGGTGCCGTGCCTTTCGCGCGCGCCTTTGGCCGGGTGCTGGGCGCGCATGCGCACCTAACCGCCGCAATGACCGGCGACGCGGCACGCCTGCGCCTTGCAACGTTCTACATCCAGCGTTTGCTGCCAGAGCATGCAGGTTTGCTGGTGCACGCCCGCGCCGGTGCGGCGGACCTTATGGCGATCAGCCTGGACGATCTGGCCAGCTAGGTGACAGCATACCTTCTTTGCGCCTCTCCGCGCAGCGGCTCTACGCTGCTGTGCAATCTTTTGAAACAAGCAGGCGCGGGCAAGCCGCACTCCTACTTTCGGCTGGGTTCTATCGCCAGTTGGGCGGACCAGTGGGGTTTGCCGCCCACGACCCCGGACACCTACGGCGCTGACTACATCGCTGCCGCTATCAAAGAGGGGCAGAACGGCACTGACACCTTTGCGCTGCGCAGCATGTGGGATTCCATCGACCCACTCCTGTCCCGCCTCGCTGACCTCAATGGTCCGGCAGGCGATATGACGCTCCTGACGGATCAATTCGGCCCGATGCATTTCATCCACCTGACCCGCGCCGATATGATCGCCCAAGCCGTCTCGCTGGCCATTGCTGAACAATCGGGCCTCTGGCACCGCAACGCCGATGGCAGCGTCCTTGAGCAGGTGAAAGAGATCAGCACTCCCGTCTACGACACCGCCGCCATCACAAAAGAACTCTCCGGTCTGCAGGCAGATGCCATCGCTTGGCAACATTGGTTTGATGCCAACGATATCGCCCCGCACCGCTTGACCTACGAGGCGCTCTCAGCCGACCCGCAGCACACATTGGCAAAAGTCCTGACTCACATCGGCATGGACCCCGCCATCGCCGCGACCATCCAGCCGGGCACTGCAAAACTAGCAAATGCGGTCAACCGCGACTGGTGCGCCCGCTACCGGGCAGAGCATGGGTTGCCACCGGCAGAGCACCAGGCATAAGGCGCAGCGGAAGGACGACCCATGACCGAAATCCGCTACCCGTTTGAGACACCACCATCAGAGGGTGAGGCCACCAACGTTGCCGACGGGGTACTTTGGGTCCGGCTCCCCTTACCGATGGCGCTGGATCATGTGAACGTGTTCGCGTTTGACGAAGGGGACAGTTGGACGATTGTCGACACGGGATTTTCGACCCAAAAAACCAAGGCAATCTGGGAAACCCTGCTCGCCGGTCCACTAGCTGGAAAACCAGTCTCGCGCCTCATCGTCACGCACTACCACCCTGACCATATCGGTCTTGCGGGGTGGTTTATGGCCAAGGGTGCGGAACTGGTCACAACCCGCACCAGCTACGTCACGGGACGGATGCTGACGCTGGATGAGCAACCGACGTATCCGGACGAAACCGTCACCTTCTATCGTCGCGCGGGGATGGACGCCGCGATCCTCGAAAAACGCCTGCAAGAGCGCCCGTTCAATTTCGCTGACTGCGTTGATCCCATCCCGCTCGGCTACACCCGTATCCAGGAGGGCCAGACGATCCACTTCGGCGGGCGTACATGGGACATCCGCACCGGCGACGGTCACGCGCCCGAACATGCCACGTTCTGGAGCCGCGAGGACAATCTGGTGGTTGGCGGCGATCAGTTATTGCCCTCCATCAGTGCCAACCTCGGCGTTTACCCAACAGAGCCAGAGGCGGATCCGGTCAAGGAATGGCTGGCAAGCTGTGAGGCGTTCAAACAGCATGCGGGCGCCGACCAATTGATCCTACCGGGACATAAATTGCCCTTCACCGGTTTGCCGTTTCGGCTGGAGCAAATGATCGACAATCACGTTGGATGCCTTGATCGCCTGATGGAGCATCTTCAGACGCCAAAGACAGCCGGCGAATGTTTTCCGCCGCTGTTCAAACGCAAGATCGGTGCGGGCGAATACGGTCTGGCGCTGGTTGAGGCCGTGGCCCACCTGAACCACCTGCTCCATGCAGGCAAAATCACTCGCACCATCCGCGACGATGGCGCATATCTCTGGCAGGCCTAAGCGGCCAGCGCCGTGAATGCGCAGGCATCGGGGCCGAGGCGGCACAGCGTGTCCGGCGGCACCATCTCCCACCCCGTCGCGACACCGGTCAAGGGCTCTGACGCGAACGCGCGCCCGCCGTTGTCGAGCCGGTCAGACAGATAAAGCGTTGGCGCGATACCGTCAGATGCATGACGAAAGCCGTAGAGGTTTTTACCGTCACTGAAAACGCAGGTCAGCTTGACGGGTCGCAGCATGTCGGTTTCGCTGATGTCTGACAGCACTGTGCGAAGTGCAGCAAGTGGGTCATCGTCCAGCCCGTTCGCAAGCAGCGACAGGAAGATCATCTCGCTGTCCGTTGTCCCGCGTCGGGCGTTATACAAGGCATCGGGCAATCCCTGCTCCAAACGCCGCCGGATCGCCGCGAAATGCGGGATCTGACCGTTGTGGCAGAATGACCAATCGCCGTTGGCAAACGGATGGCAGTTGGCACGCGTGGTCTCACCGACCGTCGATGCTCTGACATGCGACAGAAACAGCGGCGCGCGCACCATGCGGGACAGACTGATCAGGTTCTCATCCGCCCAAGCGGGCAGCACATCACGATACAGACCCGGCGCAGACGCGATACCGTCGTACCAAGCAACCCCAAACCCATCACCGTTTACCGCCAGTTTCGCCTCAACAGCGCGCTGGCTTTGCGCGAGAAGCGAATGCTTGGGGCGCGTGATGATATTCTCAAGCGGGATAGCTGGACCCAGATAGGCCGCGATCCGGCACATCAGTGCCGACTTTCGATTTTGGCATGCAGACGCTTCAGAATACGACTTGCTGTCGTTTCACAGACCGCAGGCACAATTGCATGAAGCAGGGCCGCGCCAGCAGCAACAAAAAGCCAGAACGCGAAACCAAGCGCAAATCGCATGTGGCCCCAGTAGCTTTCGCCAACGGTTGCAGGATGTTGCGTAAACAGCCGCGCTGCGAGAGACGAATTGGCGGGAGGATGCGAGAGATCAGACATGGTGTGTTCCTTGGATGACGATTTCATTCATCCTATTCCACGCGCGATGAACAACGATCCCAAATTGTCCTTCATATTTTGCTATTTTTGGGACATGATCCCAGCATGAGCGACACCATTGATCACATCGACAAACAAATCCTCAAATTTCTGCAAGTTGATGCAACATTGTCGATGGATGACCTGTCTGAGCGGGTCAATCTATCGCGCAACGCGACATGGCGGCGAATCAAACAGCTGGAAGATCGAGGCGTCCTGCGGGCGCGCGTGGCACTTGTGGACCCACATAAGGTGAATTGCGGTCTCAGCGTTATGGTCATGATCAAAACCAACCAACATGCCGCCGACTGGCTGAAAGATTTCCAACATGTCTTGTCCACTACGCCTGAGATCGTCGGCGCCTACCGCATGACTGGCGATCTGGATTACATCCTGCGGGTCCGTTTGGCCGACATGCCGGCATATGACGCTTTCTACAAACGCCTCACCTCACGGATTTCTGTCTCGGATGTATCAGCCAGTTTCGTTATGGAGGAGATCAAGGAAACAACGGCAGTCCCGCTATGAATGATGACAACAGTATCGCCACCTCCGCAGAGGCACTGGAAAACGCCGCAATCCCGCGATTGCACGAGGTGCATGTCGATCCCAATCAGGAAGGGGCAGACAAGGCGCCCATTCCCAAAGCCTTAAAGGAACCCACAACCCGCAAAAGCCCTGCCCAGTGGGCCTACGAGCGGATTATCCTTTACATCCAGAATTTTGAGAAGACGCTGGACAACAACCATGAGGTCGGCATCGGCTTCACCGACGGCGGCGCTGGCATCATGCGGATCGAAGGGCTGGGATACTTTGACCCCGACATCATCACCTACTACGGAACGAATGGCGCAGGCGCGAAAGCTCAATTGGTGCAGCACGTCAGCCAGTTGAACGTCATGCTTGTCGCCAGCCCCAAGCGCATTGATCAGGCAGAACCGAACAGGATCGGTTTTCAGCTGGCATCTGACCTGACACGAGATGACGACGCATCAGCATAGCCTGCGACGCTATTTCGCCGTCCAAGGCACGTGACACCCCGCAGGACATACGGTAGGACCGCTGCAACGCGAAACGAGAGAGTCAACGAACATGGCAGACCACAAGCACGGCGAAATGGACATCACAGTTCAGGAAAAGACCTTTGATGGTTTCATGAAGATGGTCACGCGCACGTCCATCGGTATTATCGTCTTCCTGATCTTCCTGGCGCTTGTCGGCGGCTGATGACGATAGGTCTGACGCGGCGTGCTTTTGTGGTGGGTGCGCCCGCCGCGTTGGCCGCGTGCAGCGCAGAAAGGATTTGGGCCCCGGATGAGGTGGTCAAAGCGCGCCGCTTTGTCAGCCCGGGCCCAACGCAACTGCGCCTTTATACCGTTCGCAACAGCGGGTCCGGCAACGGCGCGCATACAGCGCTTTTGATCGACGCCAGCGAACGCGTGCTTTTTGATCCCGCCGGTAGTTTTAAGGCCAATACGGTTCCCGAACGCAACGATGTGTTGCACGGCTTCTCGCCAGCTGTCGAAAGCGCCTACCGCTCTTATCACGCCCGTACTGGTTATCACGTGATTTGGCAAACGCTGCCAGTGACACCCGGTGTCGCGGAACAGGCGCTCAAGCTGGCGCAGGCAAACGGCGCAGTACCGCAGGCAGGTTGCGCACGGGCGACCTCTGCGATCCTACGGCAACTGCCCGGTTTCGGCGACATCGGACAAACCTGGTTTCCCGACAATCTTGAGGCGGCCTTTGCACAGCTGCCCGGCGTCACAACTGAAGAACTGCGCGAGTTTGACTAAAGCTGGCCCGTCAGCGCCAAGCCCGCATAAAGTGTAACAACCCCCGCACCCACGGCCCAAAGCACGTTCTTGGTCCAGTAGCCTACCAGAAGTGACATCACGGCCGCCATCAGGCGCACGGGATCTGGCACACCGCCGGTTGCCTGCGGCCAAAGCACCAAGGGTGCAACCATCGCAGGCAAGACCGCAACCGGCGTATAGCGCAGCAATTTCAAAACGAGCGGCGGCAGGGGCCGGTCACCTATCAGCCCCAGAAACGACAGTCGGATCAGGTATGTCCCAATCCCCAGCGCGATGATGATGAGCCAGATCTCTGTGGTGGCGTAACTCATGACGCGCGCTCCATCCACGTCTCAACAGCCGCTCCCACGGCCATGGCGCAGCCCGCCGCGATGAGCAGACCCAGCCCGGACGGCAAGGCAATCAAGGCCAGCCCCACCACCATCGACACAAATGCCGCCGCCATATGCGCCACCGTGCGCAGCATCGGTCCGACCATCGCGAGGAACGTTATGGGAAGCGCAAAATCAATGGCGTATTCCGGCGGAATTGCCGTTCCGACCAATGCGCCAGCGGCGGTCATCCCAAACCACGCAGGCACCAGCGGGGTCGCGACACCCAGAAAATATGCGCTGCGCGCGACAGGTGTCATCTCCGGTCGGGCCTCATACCGTGCCATGGCGGCGAT
This sequence comes from Paracoccaceae bacterium, assembly GCA_020628545.1. Taxonomy (GTDB): domain Bacteria; phylum Pseudomonadota; class Alphaproteobacteria; order Rhodobacterales; family Rhodobacteraceae; genus Yoonia. Next base: position 88,192 of record JAHDEX010000008.1, read on the forward strand.
ATAAGCGTGATCGAAGTTGACGTAGGCGACGAGCGCGCGTTGCCAAAACGGTGCCGCCCCCAGATAGGGCACCAGAGACGCGGAATACATCGCCATGCGCAAGTTCACGGCCAAGGCCGCCAACAGCACCAGTGCAATTGCCGCGTCCTCCACCATCAACTGCAACGCGGCAAACTGGGACGCGCCCGCGACCACCACAACCGAAAACCCCATGGCCTGTGCAAACGTCAGACCGGCCTCGGTCGCCACCACGCCAAAAAGCATTGCGAACGGACCGGCAACGAGGATGAACGGCAGCCCGTCGCGGATGCCTGTGAAGTAGGCGGATTTGGCGGTAGCAGCGGGCATCAGATCAGCCTAGGTTATGGGTCAGCGCTGCACAGCTAACGATCACACAAGGGAAAGACAATTGGCTCAGGCCGTCGATACATCCAGTTACCTGATCGCCCCTGATCCAACAGCCGCACGGCTGACACGCAAAGTGATCGGCACGGACCAGACCGGCGCTGCGGTCGAAGCAACGGTCGTCGAAGAACGCCCGCTCACGATCTTTCTGAACGGTCAGGAGATCGTCACGGCGATGACGATTGGGGATTATCCCGAATATCTGGCACTCGGCTTCCTGCGCAATCAGGGCATGCTCTCAACCGAGGAGGTCATCAAAGGCGTCGACTATGATGAGGAGCTTGAAACCGTCGTTGTCCGCACGCAAAGCCAGACCCGGTATGAGGAAAAACTGAAGAAGAAGACCCGGACGAGCGGATGCGCGGTCGGCACGGTTTTTGGCGACATGATGGAAGGCCTCTCAGACGTCCGTCTGCCCGATACGCAAATCCGCACCTCAGACCTCTACGCGCTGGCCCATCAGATCAACCGCACGCCTTCGCTCTATCTCAACGCGGGTGCGATCCACGGGACAGTGCTGTGCCAAGGCGACCGCCCGCTTGTCTATATGGAAGACGTGGGACGCCACAACGCGGTCGACAAGATCGCGGGATGGATGCTGAGCGAAGGAGTTTCTCCAGACGACAAGACGCTTTACACAACCGGACGCTTGACGTCTGAGATGGTCATCAAAACCGCGCTGATGGGCATCCCCACCCTCGCCTCCCGCTCCGGCTTCACGGCCTGGGGCGTGGAAATCGCCAACCAAGTCGGCCTCACCCTTATCGGTCGCCTGAAAGGCCAACGCTACGTCTGCCTTGCGGGCGCCGAACGCCTAATCCGGGACGCGGACCTCTCCACGATACCAGATGAACCGCGCAAGGCCGGGCGCAAAGCCGGATGAGAATGCGCAACAGTGCCTCTTCATCTGGCCAAAACAACTCACAGCAACCGGGGCCACAATGAACGCCCCTCTCGGTGTGATCCTTGCAGGTGGTCAGGCCACGCGGATGGGGGGCGGTGACAAATGCCTTCTCAAACTTGGTGGCGTGTCGATCCTGAACCGGGTCATTGATCGTCTGACACCACAGGTCGCCACAATCGTTCTCAACGCCAATGGCGACGCAACGCGGTTTGCGGACTACAACATTGCCGTCGTCCCGGACAGTATCACTGGCTTCGCCGGCCCCTTGGCCGGCGTCCTTTCCGGATTGGACCATGCGGCTAGCAGCGGCCACAGCCATATCGTGACCATCGCCGCAGACACCCCGTTTTTTCCCTGCGACCTTGTCCCCCAGCTTCAACTTGCTGGTGGAGACGTGGGACTCGCGCTTGCGGCTTCCCCATCCGGGCGGCAACCCACCTTTGGTCTCTGGCCGGTTGCTTTACGAGAAGACCTGCGCAGCGCCTTGCGCGATGGCGTGCGCAAGGTTGTCCAGTGGACACAGAAACACGAAGCTGGCACTGCTGAATTCCCGGATGATGCGGCGTTCTTCAATGTGAACACACCCGATGATCTGAGAACAGCCGAGGCGATGCTATGAAAATCTTTGGCGTCGTTGGCTTCAAGAACGCGGGCAAAACCGGGCTGATGGAACGCCTTGTGTCAGATCTCTCATCGCGCGGGATCAGCGTGTCCACGCTCAAACACGCACATCACACCTTCGACGTCGATCAACCCGGCAAAGACAGCTTTCGCCACCGCACCGCAGGCGCGCATCAGGTTCTTTTGTCCTCTGGCAAACGCTGGGCATTGATGACCGAATTGCGCGACGAGGAAGAGCCGTCATTGCACGATCTTCTGGCCAAGATGAGCCCCGTTGATCTGATCCTGATCGAAGGCTGGAAACGGGACAATCACCCCAAGATCGAAGCCCACCGCGCCGTCACGGGCCACCCGCTTCTCGCCCCGGACGACCCAACCATCCGCGCAGTCGCTGCAGATCATGCGATCACCCTTGACCGCCCGGTGTTTGATCTGAACGCAACACGCGACATCGCTGACTTCATCCTTGCGGACGTGGGATTGTGACGTGGGATACCTATCTCATGGTGGATTGGTCGGGGGGCAACGACCGGGGCGCGCAGCCGAAGGCAGACGCGATTTGGGCCGGGGTCGTTCAGGACGGCACAGCCCAAGAGCCGATCTATTTTCGCAACCGTCAGGTCTTTACGTCGTGGGTCTTTGACTTTCTTGACGCGGCCCTTGCCGCCGACAGGAAAGTCATGGTCGGCTTCGATTTTCCTTTCGGGTATCCTGTGGGCTTTGGCAGACACGTCACTGGCTCGGATGACCCATTTGTCCTCTGGGAATGGTTCGCTGACCGGGTTGAGGACTCGCCAAAGGCCAATAATCGGTTTGATATCGCGGGACAAATCAACGGCACATTGCCGGGCATGGGCCCCTATTGGGGCAATGGTCTGAAGCGCGACATTGCGCATCTTCCGCGGAAGGGGCTCGCGCGTGATCCCAACCCGTTCCCCGAGCGGCGCGAAATCGAAACACTCGCGAAAGGTAGCTTTACCTGTTGGCAGCTTGCAGGCGCAGGATCGGTGGGATCGCAGATTATCATGGGTCTGCCCGTTCTGCACAAACTGCGGATGGCCTTTGCCGGTCAGATCGCGATCTGGCCATTTGAACCGCTTACCAAACCCATCGCTTGCATGGAGATCTGGCCGACGCTTTTTGCCGGTCCTGCCCCCGACGGCATGATCAAAGACGCCCATCAGGTCATCGCGACAGCCAAGGCGCTTCACGCGCGCCAACTGACACCTGATCACGCAGACGTGGCCATCAGTGCGCCAGTTGAGGGTTGGATTTTGGGGATTGGGCAGCCAAAACTTGACCCCATGGGACTTATTCCGCCTCCTCTTCGCAACGATTGCTTCGCGATGCCGCAGGGCGCCTATTGGACGCCGGTCGATACCGCGCTCGCGCATTTGCAAGCCAACCTGCAGGCCGCCACGGGCGTGGAAAGCGTATCAGTCGGCGATGGTCTTGGCCGTGTTCTGGCCGGACCAGCGATCGCGTTGAGAGCACATCCGCCTGCCGCAAATGCCGCCGTCGACGGTTATGCGTTGAAAGGGCCCATCGCCAAAGGGGCGCATGAGGTGCCACTTTGTGATGGACGCGCCGCCGCCGGGGTGCCGTTTGATGGCACTGTTCCGGACGGACATGCGCTGCGCATTCTGACAGGCGCCGACATTCCTGCGGGAACAGACACTGTCATCCTGCAGGAAGACATCACCACCAACGGCGCCGCCATCGCCTTTCATGGACCTTTGAAAAAAGGGGCAAACGCGCGCGCGGCGGGCGAGGATATGAAGAAGGGCGAGGTTGTCTTTCCCGGCAAGCATCAGGTCACGCTCCGCGATATTGCCACGCTCGCGGCGGTAGGCGTGGGCAAGATCAATGTGCGCAAGCAACTGCGCGTCGGCGTCCTAAGCACGGGGGATGAGATCGTCGCCCCCGGCAAGATCGCGCGGCGTGGCCAGATCTATGACGCCAATCGCCCTATGTTGTTGGGTGCCATTCGGTCCTGGGGACACGCGGCTGTCGATCTTGGCATTGCCCCCGATGATCGTGACACGATCCGGGACATGCTCGATGCCGCCGCGCAGGAATGTGACGTGATCCTGACTTCCGGTGGAGCATCTGCAGGCGAAGAGGATCACGTTTCTGCACTTCTCGAGAATACGGGCTCTTTCGCGCTCTGGCGCATCGCCATGAAGCCGGGCCGACCACTTGCGCTGGGGCTTTGGAACAAGAAACCTGTCTTTGGCTTGCCGGGCAATCCGGTCGCCGCCTGTGTCTGCGCGCTGATCTTTGCGCGCCCTGCCTTGTCCGTGATGGCCGGTGGCCATTGGTTGACCCCTTTGGGCTACACCCTGCCCGCGGCGTTCTCGAAAGCAAAAAAGGAAGGGCGGCGCGAGTATTTGCGCGCGCGCCTAACACCTGAAGGCACGGTCGAAGTTTTTCCTTCCGAAGGCTCAGGTCGCGTATCAAGCCTCAGTTGGGCCACCGGTTTGGTTGAATTACCGGATGAGGCTATCCATGTATCGGAGGGGACGCCCGTGCGGTTCCTCCCATTCGACGCTTTTGGATTTTGACTCATGATCCGCATTCAGCCCGGCATTCCAGCTGGAACGGAAGATACCGCCACCGCGCTTTATTGGGACGCTTTTGGTGAAAAACTGGGCCGTGTAATGGGCCCGCGTAAAAAAGCGCTCGCCTTTATTCGCCGGGTACTCGACCCCAGCCACGCGATCAGCGCAATTGGTGTGAACGGTGAACTTCTTGGTGTTGTCGGTTTCAAAACCAACAAAAGCGCGCTGGTCGGCGGCACATTTCGCGACATGTGCGCCATCTATGGGGTTTTTGGTGCGACATGGCGCGCGGTTATGATCAGCCTGCTTGAGCGCGATGTCGAAAATAAGCGCTTTCTCATGGACGGTATCTTTGTTGCTGCCAGCGCGCGCGGGCAAGGTGTTGGCAGCGCCTTGTTGCAAGCGGTCATGAAAGAAGCCGAGGGTCGCGGTTACGACAGCCTGCGCCTTGACGTCATCAACACGAACCCGCGCGCCCGCGCCCTCTACGAGCGTCACGGCTTTCGTCCTGCCGAGACCCATCATCTCGGTCCGCTCAAGGCTCTGTTCCGCTTTGATAGCGCGACGACAATGGTGCGCGACCTGCCGTAGCCCTTGTGAAACAAGCCTTCCGGCACCATAATGGTGACCGGAGGAAGTGGAATTCATGCCAGACGGAAATGTGCCTGTCGTCAAACGTGGTCGCAAGTTCGACCAAGTGATCGATGGCGCGCGCGATGTGTTCATGCGTGTTGGCTTCGAAGGGGCCAGCGTCGATGAAATCGCGAAAGCCGCACAGGTCTCCAAAGCCACGCTTTATAGCTATTTCCCCGACAAACGCTTGTTATTCATGGAAGTCGCCAAAAGCGAATGCGTCAGGCAAGCGGAACGCGCGATTGACAACATCGACGTGGATGGCCCCGTTGAGCACGTGCTGCACGACATCGGTTGGCAGTTTATGAATTTCATCACATCAGACTTTGGCCAACGGGTATTTCGCATCTGTTGCAGCGAAGCGGATCGGTTTCCCGAAGTGGGGCGGGAGTTTTATGAAAGCGGCCCCGGCCTCGCGAAAAGCCGGGTGGAGGAATACCTGCACGGCGCGCAAGCGGCAGGCCTGCTGAAGATGGACGACGTGCCGATGGCGGCAGAGCAGTTTATGGAGCTTTGCAAAGCCAGCATTTTCCCGAAGCTGGTTTTCAACCTCACCAAGACATTCTCCCATGAAGAAAAAGAATACGTCATCAACAACGCCATCGCGACGTTTATGGCGCGGTACGGGGTGCGGTCCTAGTCTCGCCGTTTGCGTCGCACTTCCCAGCGACCATCAGTTTCCCGCAAATCAAACTCTCCAAGCTTGCGGATCAACGCGCTGAGCTTTGCGCTTCCGTATGTGCGCGGGTCAAAATCGGGGGTGGCGCGGCTGACCTGCTGTCCAATTTGGCCGAGGCCATACCATTCGATATCCGGATCGATGTCTTTCATCGCCTTGAGAATAAGCGGCACCGCCTTGGTCTGTGGTACATTCACCGGCTTTGCCGACTCTTTGTCGGCAGGCGACACCGCAGTGGCCCGCTCATCGTCTTCCGACGCGAGGATGTTTTCAATCAGCACAAACCGGTTGCAAACACTGCGAAAACTGGATGGCGCTTTCTCTTCTCCGATGCCGATGACCTCTGCACCGTCTTCCCGCAACCGATTGGCAAGGGCCGTGAAATCGCTGTCGGAAGAGACGATGACAAAACCGTCGTAGCGACGCGTATAGAGAATATCCATCGCATCGATCACCAGACCAATGTCGCTGGCGTTTTTGCCTTTCGTGTTCGCCGTTTCCTGTCGTGCGACCAAACCAAGTTCGCGCACTTCTTTGCGCCAGGATTTCAGCTGATCACTATTCCAGTCGCCATAGACCCGACGCAGCGCAGGTTCTCCAAAGCGCGTGATTTCTTTAAGGATCGCGCCGGCATGTTTGGACGGAATGTTGTCAGCGTCAATCAGGACGGCAAGCAGGTCTTGTTTCTTTGGCACGCGATGTCACCCTTCCATACGAAACGTTAGTCCAGAAACGCCCAGCTATCCGCGCCATCAAATCGCCTTATCGGCACATCGTTGATCTGTTCCGGATCCGACATACGCACGTTCACGGCCATGCGCCTGGTATCGTCGAGCGGCAAATAGTGGGTCGTGCAACCGCAGGTGCGGCAGCGCTGAAAAGCCAGCATCTTGTCACCCCAAGCATAACTGTCCGTTTCACCGTTCAGTTTTGTATTGTCGGTCGCGGTGTGAAACCAGAGCGGGGCCAAACGACGGCAGATCGAGCAATTGCAGGAGACAAGCCGTTGCGGCGTATCGTCCACCTCAAATGTGACTGCACCGCAATGGCATGATCCTGTGATCATCGTCCAGAACCTAAAACTCCACTACCGCGCGGATCGATTTACCCTCGTGCATCAGATCAAACCCATGGTTGATTTCATCTAGCGAAAGTTTGTGGGTGATCATCGGGTCGATTTCGATCTTCCCGTCCATATACCAATCCACGATCTTCGGCACGTCGGTCCGGCCAGAGGCCCCGCCAAAGGCCGTGCCGCGCCAGCTGCGTCCGGTGACGAGCTGGAACGGACGGGTGGAAATTTCCGCACCCGCCGGGGCCACACCGATGATGATGCTTTCACCCCAGCCTTTATGCGCTGACTCCAACGCGGTGCGCATCACCTGCACATTGCCCGTAGCGTCAAAGGTATAATCCGCACCGCCGCCCGTCAGCTCAACCAGATGCGCGACGAGGTCACCGTCAACTTTCGATGGATTCACAAAATCGGTCATGCCAAAGTGCTTCGCCATCTCTGCCTTGCTGTCGTTCAGATCAACACCCACAATCTGATCCGCACCGGCCAAACGCAGACCCTGGATCACGTTGAGACCAATGCCGCCAAGGCCGAAGACGATCCCGCGCGACCCGATCTCTACCTTCGCGGTGTTGATCACCGCACCAATCCCAGTCGTCACACCACACCCAATGTAGCAGATCTTATCAAACGGCGCGTCCTTACGGACCTTCGCCAGCGCGATCTCTGGCACCACGGTGTGGTTCGCGAATGTTGAACAGCCCATGTAATGGTGGATCGGCGTGCCATCGAGCATCGAAAACCGGGTCGATCCATCGGGCAAAAGCCCCTGTCCCTGTGTGCTGCGGATCTTCTGGCAAAGGTTGGTTTTGGGGTTCAGGCAATATTCGCACTCCCGACACTCGGGCGTGTAAAGTGGGATCACATGATCGCCGACTTCGAGGGTCGTCACCCCTTCGCCCACCTCAACCACCACACCCGCACCTTCGTGGCCAAGGATCGCGGGGAAAATGCCTTCGGGGTCATCGCCAGAGCGGGTAAATTCGTCAGTGTGGCAAAGGCCGGTTGCCTTCACCTCAACCAAGACCTCACCCGCACGCGGACCGTCGAGGTTCACCTCCATAATCTCAAGTGGCTTGCCAGCTTCCAGGGCAACGGCTGCACGTGTTCGCATGGTCGGTCTCCTCCCTAAATCAGTCTTCGCCCAGTCTTGCGAGCATCGCGCTGGCATTTCAAGGGAAACTCTGTTCGGCCCTTGCCATTCTCTGCGCGGGCGCTGCAAAGTGCGGCTATGTTGAAGACCTTCTTATCCGGCGTCCTCGCCACCATGGTGCTGACCAGCGGCTGCAGTCGCCTTCCTGATGTCGGAGGCCTTCTGCCAGGCAGATCGGACACGGGTGACGCGACCGTCGACCCAACTGATCCCTGTGGCGCGCAAAACTTTACCGCACTGCTTGGCTCACCTTTGGCCGCCGTCACTTTGCCTGCTGACCTGAACGATCGCGTTCTGCGGCCCGGTGATCTGGCGACGACGGACTATGATCCGTCACGGCTCAATATCGAACTGGATGATGGTGGCACGATCATCGGGTTGTCATGCGGTTAGGGCTGGTTTCCCTTGCACTTGCAGGCCTTGTGGCGTGCAGCACCCGCGAACCTGATGCTGCGCCACCGGTTCAAGCCGGTCCGATTGGTGCGGCCGATACATGCGGTGCCGCGCCCTATCTTTACCTGATTGGCGAAGAGGCAACGGCGCTCGAACGCGTGTTGATCCTCCGCGCGGTTCGCGTGAACTGGCCCGGCGACCCACCTGACGGCTCTTCCAAGCCAGAGCGACTGAATTTCAACATCAGCCAGTCAGGTGTGGTCCAGACTGTGACGTGTGGGTAGGGTTGAAGACATTTTGGGACCGGCGGCGCTTCACGACGTTGCCAATAAGCGCTTCGGTAAAAATGGCACGAAGGTCGGGAATGAGCCCATCGAGACGGATGCTACGCGGCACATGAATGTCCGGTTCTGGTTTCTGTCGCGATGGTCAGGCGACGAGGCCTAGTTCCTTGTCGGTGGCTGTTCCCGCATATTTTTCCCTTGGGGGCATGGGTCTCGATTGCCATGGCGGCGCGAAGGCGAAGCTTGAAACGCTGCGCCCGTTTGGCAAAGCGCCATTTCCTGCACCCAGCGCATAGTCGTAGTAGAGTTTGACGATCTCTTCCTCGGTCACCTGCTTTGTTGCGGGATGTGCAATGCATGCGTCACGCCACGCACGAACGCGGTCATAGTCTGGGCCCTCAGGAAGTTCGAAGCCTTCATAGTAGTCAAGAAACCAAAACCGCTTGAACATGGGGGTGAAGACGGCCTCTGCCAGACCAAAGTCCTCGAACAGGAAGGGACCAGCCGGGTTCTGATGACCAAGGAAATCATTGATCTCCCGATACAGCCCCAACATCTTGTCCAGATGCGCATCCCGCTGCGCAGGGTCCTGGTTCATGACAAAGAGATAACCCGCCATCGTGAACGCGCCTTCGCGGGCAATCAGCATCGACTCAATGGCGTGTTCGACCGGATCGCTTCGACGCAACTGGCCTCCTGGTAGCACCTCGTCGAGATAGCGCAGGATGACGAGGCTTTCCTTCAGAATACACCCGTCACTGGTTTCCAGCACCGGCAAGGCGGTGGTGCCTCTGGTCTTGGCCAGTAATTCCGGGTCCCGTGGCTTGGTGATGTCCACGACCCGAAATTCTACGGCATCCGTCAGTCCTCGCACGGCCAGCAGGATTTCGAGGCGTTGTGAAAAAGGGCAAACGGGGATGTGATAAACGATATGTTTTTGGCTCATGTGATCAGTCCAGCGGTGGGCCGGTGAAGGCCATGTTGTGCCGCGTGGCACTTTCCTCGATGGCAGGCATGTCCTCTGGGATCTGGAATTGACCCGCAGCCATGTCGGCAAAGAAGCCCTCGAACCCGCCAGGGGTCAGGATCACGAGATGGCGGCAAGGACCGTCGTCGGTCACTTTGAAGGTATGTTCTTTGCCTCGCGGGATGAAGACGCTTTCGCCGACGCCGGCGGTAAACTCCTCGCCTTCCAGCCAGAACTTGCAGGACCCTGTCAGGATTACGAAAGTCTCGTCTTCATTCTGATGCACATGGCGCGGGGGGCCGCTGCCTGCAGGTGACCAACTGTCCACAATGGACATAGATCCGCCTGTCTGTTCCGGGCTCAGGATGGTTTTATACTGGACGCCAAGCCATTCGATGGCTCCGTCGATCTGGTCTAGGTCTTTCATCGTTTCTTTCCCGTGGTATTGGATTGAAACGAAAGCGCTTTCATTGAAAAATGATGATACCACAATCAACCTATCAGGCAAAACTCAATCTCTGATATAGGGTATCGGCCAAGTGAATTTCGCTACACTCGATCTCAATCTTTTACGCGTGCTTGACGCTCTTTTTCGTGAAGGCTCAACGGTAAAGGCGGCGGACCGAATGGCCATGTCACAATCCGCTGTCTCCGGTGCACTATCGCGTCTGCGCCACGCCTTGGACGATCAACTTTTTGTTCGGCAGGGGAACCGTTTGGTCGCAACGGATTATGCTGCCGCGATTGAAATTGGATTGCGCGAGGAACTCGAACGTCTAGAGGCCTTGCTAGCCCCGCGGGCGACCTTTGATCCGCAAACCGCGGACGGCACTTTCCGCATTGCCGCCAGCGATTTTTTTGCGGAACTCCTGATGCCGCCTTTGGGTGATCTGCTGCAAAGGTCAGCGCCCAATATTCGTGCACAGCTCGTTGATTTGGTTCCGCACGATTATGTGGCGAGCCTTGAACATCGCAGCGCGGACATTGCGCTGATCCCCGACTTAATACTGCCGGACTGGATCAATCGAGAACCGCTCTTCCATTCGCCATTCCACGTTATCGCACGCAAAGGCAATCCAAGCATCGAGGGGCTCAAGGATGGGGCGCAGATGCCAATGGATATTTTCTGTGCGCTTCACCACGTTCTGTTCTCTCCTGAAGGGAATCTTGCAGCGATGGGTGATGCTGCGCTGAAACGCGTCGGCAAACGTCGACAAGTTGCGATGACTGTTCCCGTGTTCAGCGGCGTTTGCCGTGCAGTGAGCGAAAGCGACCTGATAGCGCTGGTGCCCTCGCAACTTGCTTCCAAAGTGGCTGATACATTCGGTATACGCGTGTTTGAGCCCCCGATGGAGATTGATCCGGCGTTGATTATTTGTATCTGGCACAAGCGCTCCGACAACGCCCCAATGGCGGCTTGGATGCGGAGCCAAGTCTTTGATTTAATGAAAGCCTTGGATGTGTCAGATTAGTCAAATTTGTTCTGCAGGGTTGCCATCGGCCAGACCCGAATTGGTGTTTCAACTATCAGGATGGAATTGGCCCTATCTGTCCATGTAGTAATTGGTTCAGGCGCAATTAAGGGCAG
>JAHDEX010000134.1 GCA_020628545.1 Paracoccaceae bacterium
TCGATCACGCCGGAAGAGGGCGGGGCACTGGTGCTGCTGGAAGAGCGGCTTTCCGCTGCGGGTTTTGACTGCACACGCGTGGATCGCGGCGGGATCAGCAACCTTTTTGCCCGTTGGGGCCGTAAGGGCGCAAACCGGTCTTTTGGGTTCAACGGGCATACGGATGTCGTACCTTTGGGCAATCCGGACGACTGGACGGTCGACCCGTTTGGGGCCGAGATCAAAGATGGCTACCTTTACGGGCGCGGCTCGACCGATATGAAATCGGGCGTTGCGGCCTTCGCCGCAGCCGCCATCGACTTTGTGCAGGACACCCCGCCCGATGGCGCCGTCATCCTCACGATCACAGGCGATGAAGAAGCCGATGCCGAACACGGAACAACTGCGATCCTCGACTGGATGTCCGAGAATGGAGAAGCGATGACCGATTGCCTCGTCGGTGAACCCACCGGCCCACAAGCGATTGGCGATGCGATGAAAATCGGACGACGCGGCTCCATGACCACCTGGGTCACCGTGACTGGTGTCCAGGGCCACGCGGCCTATCCCGCGCTTGCCAAAAACCCTGTGCACGCGATGGCAGAGCTGATGCACCAATACGCGGCCTATCCGCTGGATGCAGGCAGCGACCACTTTGATCCGTCATCCCTGCAAGTCCTGACCATCGACACCGGCAACCCGGCCACGAATGTGGTGCCTGCCCAATGCCGCGCGACGCTCAACATCCGTTTCAACGACCACCACACAAGTGACAGCATCAAGATCTGGCTCAATGAGCAGGCGGAAAGCGTCGCCACCGCCCATGATGTCACAATCGATCTGAAAACCCGTGTCTCTGGCGAAAGCTTCATCACCCCACCCGGGCCCCTGTCCGACCTGATCGGGGCGGCGGTGAAAGCGGAGATCGGCAAAGATCCCGTCCTGTCCACCACTGGCGGGACCTCGGACGCGCGATTTGTGAAATCGCACTGCCCCGTCGTGGAGTTCGGCCTCGCAGGCCTCACGATGCACCAGGTCGACGAACGGGTGAAAGTGGAGGAGATCGTGACCCTCAAGCGCATCTACACCCGCATCCTACAGGACTATTTCGCATGATTGCGGTCGTGGACGACTACACCCCCTGCATCGCCCTGCGCCGCGCGGTTTTCATCGATGAGCAGCAGATCGCAGAAGCCGATGAAATGGACGATCTTGACGACAGCGCCATCCATCTCCTCGCCACTGACAATGGCACGCCGGTTGGCACCGCCCGCCTGCTGATCGACGGAAAGATCGGCAAAATCGGTCGTATCTGCGTCCTCAAAAGCCACCGGGGTACAGGCCTCGGCGCGGCTTTGGTAGAGGCCAGCGTCGCACACCTCAAAACGCGCCCAGGCATTACAACTGCGAAACTCGGCGCACAGGAATATGCGATCCCATTTTACGAAAAGCTTGGCTTCGTCGGTTATGGTCCGTTTTATGATGACGCAGGCATCCCGCATCGCGATATGAAACGCCCGCTGGACTAGGCCCGCATTTCCCCTTCTTCTTGCTGAAAATACCTCGGGGGTTTGGGGGCTGGCCCCCAATCCATCGTTTCCCCCGCACACCGCCCGTGCTACGGCACACCCATGACGCGCATCCCAACCAAATCCGAAATTCTCCAATGGATCTCTGACCACCCGACAAAGACCGCCAAGCGTGACATCGCGAAGGCCTTTGGCATCAAGGGCGCGGCACGGATTGATCTCAAACGCCTGCTGAAAGAGCTGGAAGAAGACGGCAAACTGACCAAGCGCCGCTCGTCCTATCGCGATGCAAACACCCTGCCGCCCGTGTCGGTCTGCGAGGTCACGGGCACCGATGCCGACGGCGACCTCTACGCGCGCCCACTCGAGTGGAATGGCGACGGGGCCGTCCCGCGCATCCTGATCCAATTGCGCAAATCGGATCCGACGATGGCGGCCGGTGACCGGTTCCTCGGGCGGCTGACGGCGGTGGTGGACGAAGACCATTCGCACACCGCCCGCATTATCCGCCGCATCGGCAACAGCCCCAATCGCTTGCTGGGTGTCTTCCGCAAAGGGGCCGAAGGCGGGCGGCTGATCCCAATCGACAAAGGCTCCTCCAAAGAGTGGATCATTCCCGCGGGCGCGACCGGTGAAGCGCAGGATGGTGAGCTGATCGAGGCCGAACAATCCGGCCCCAAAGGTCGCATGGGTCTGCCCAAAGCCCGCGTGATTGCGCGCCTGGGCGACCCAACCGGTCCGCGCGCGGTGTCGCTGATTGCGATCCATCAGCACGGCATCCCTGACCACTTCCCCGAAGAGGTCATCGCCGACGCGGCCAAAGCGCGCGAGCCGAAGCTCGGCAAACGCAAAGACCTGCGTCAGATGCCACTGATCACCATCGACCCGCATGATGCCCGCGACCACGACGATGCCTGCTATGTAGAGGCGCAGAAGGATGGCACCTTCACCATCTGGGTCGCGATTGCGGACGTTGCCGCCTACGTCCGCCCCGGCACGCCGCTGGACCGCGAGGCGCGCAAGCGTGGCAATTCCACCTACTTCCCCGACCGCGTTGTGCCGATGTTGCCGGATGCGCTGTCGGGCGATCTGTGCTCTCTGCATGAAGGCGTTGACCGTGCCTGTATCGCCGTGGCCATGACCGTGGACGCCGAGGGCAACAAGACGGGCCACACATTCCACCGCGCCCTGATGCGCTCCCACGCGTCCCTGCACTACGAAGAAGTGCAGGCTGCGATTGATGGTGCGCCGAACGACCGGACTGAGCCGTTGCTCGACCCCGTCCTCAGACCCCTCTACGCCGCCTACGCAGCACTTCTGAAAGCCCGCGAAAAGCGGCAGCCGCTGGAGCTTGACCTGCCTGAACGTCAGATCGTGCTCGATGATAAAGGCACCGTGCAATCGGTAAACTTCAAGGATCGGCTCGATGCGCACCGTTTGATTGAAGAGTTCATGGTGCTCGCGAACGTTGCCGCTGCTGAAACGCTGATCGCCAAGAAAACCCCGCTGCTCTTCCGCGTGCACGAGGAACCCAACCCCGACAAGCTGGACGCCCTGCGCGAGGTCGCCCACGCCAGCGGTCTGACGCTCGCGAAGGGACAGGTCCTGAAAACTGCGCACCTCAACCGTTTGCTGAACCAAGCGCAAGACACCGACCATGCGGAGCTGATCAATATCTCGACCCTGCGATCAATGACGCAAGCGTATTACAACCCCGAAAACTTCGGGCACTTCGGCCTCGCCTTGCGCTCCTACGCGCATTTCACCTCCCCCATCCGCCGTTACGCTGATTTGATCGTGCACCGCGCGCTGATCAGCGCCCACGGCTGGGGCAAGGACGGTTTGGCAGAGGAGGACATCGAACGGCTTGATGAGACCGCCAAGCTGATTTCTGACACCGAACGCCGGTCAATGCTGGCCGAGCGCGACACGACCGACCGGTATTTGGCGGCGTTTTTGGCAGACCGTGTGGGCGCAACGCTGACCGGGCGGATTAGCGGGATTGCAAAGATGGGTGTCTTTGTGAAGCTGGATGAGACCGGTGCCGACGCGATGATCCCGCTGCGCAACCTTGGTGGGGAATACTACCACTACGATGCCGAGACACAGACGCTAATGGGGTCTGATACGGGTCAGATCATCGCGTTGGGGCAGAAGGCGTTGGTGAAACTGGCCGAGGCGCTGCCGGTCACCGGTGGTCTGATCGTTGATCTGGTCGAACTCGACGGCCAAGCCATGGCCCGCGGCCCCTCCGGCGGGCGCGGTCGCCCCACGCGCCGCCGTGCAACGGTGGCCAAGCGCAAAGCGGACAAGGTGAAGCGGAAGGTGAAACGGCGGCGGAAGTAGTTTACTGACGGTTGGCAACGAATGATGTGGCCGAATTCATTCGAATGGCGGGTTTGAGCCCA
>JAHDEX010000009.1:0-39708 GCA_020628545.1 Paracoccaceae bacterium
TGGCTGATACAGCTGCGTCGCGTCGCCGTGTCAGAGAAGATCGCGGTATCCTGAAGTCACCCGTGGCTGAAGCCACGGGCATCATGAAATCTTTTCTACCGTCTGATCTCGCGCAACGGACGGCCTTGCATCGCAAGCTTGCGCAGGCCGGGCATAGTGGCCCCAACGCCTTGCGCAACTTTACTTTGGTGCGGGTGATCCTGGGCATTGTATTGCCCGCTTGGTCGCTTGCCATGGTGCTGGCCGGGAAATACCTCGGCAATTATCTACCCTTTGCATTTACTGATTGGGTCGCATCGTTCTCGTCTTTGCAAGTCACCCAAATTATCGTGACGCTGGTCGCTGTTGGCTATTATCTTCCGATGATGTGGCTGAATGGCCGAGTGAAAGAACGCCGCCAGAAAATCACCGAAAGTTTTCCAAACGCGCTCGACATGATGCAAGTCGCGGTTGAAGCCGGACTTGGCTTTGACGCGGCGATGACGCGTGTGGGAAATGAATTGTCGAGCATTGCACCAGAGATCGCTTACGAGTTTCTGTCGGTACAGCATCAGGTGCAGGCCGGGCGATCTCGTCAGGCGGCCATGCGCGACATGGCAGAGCAGACAGGCGTCGACGTTGTGACGTCCTTTGCCAACGTGGTGCATCAGTCGATGCAGTTCGGAACAAGCATGTCAGAGGCGCTGACGACCTATGCCGCAGAGATGCGCGAGTACCGTGAGCTGAAAGCCCAGGAGATGGCCAATAAGCTGCCTGTGAAGTTGTCTGGTGTGATGGCCGCGCTGATGCTGCCGGCTCTTGTGATGCTGACAGTTGGGCCAACTGTGATCCGCTATATCAATATGGCTAGCAGCTAATGTAACATCCACGACATAGGGAGCGAATCGTTGCCCTAGCGTCAATTCCTCATCTTTTTTCTGATCGTTTCTTAATCATACATTCAAATAGCTGATTTTTACCGCCTCAGGTTGCAAAAGTACGCAATTTGAAATTGTTACCGTCCGATTCATTGACTCAAAGCGTGTGTGAGCGAGAATTGATTAATTAATTGTTAACGGGTCAGTTTGACCTGCGGCAGCTCTGGACATCCAATTTTATGTCTAACCTTCCGCGTACCTGGGGGGGTACGAATTTGTATACACATGGGGAAAAGGCGCCTTTGGGCGGTTCGTCAATTGCGCCTTCTGGAGATTTATTTGAGGCCATTGCCGAATGGTGCGGCTGTCTGGCAGGGCAGGGACCCTTGCGGCATGGACTACGCAAGATCGGCGAGGCACTTGGCGCGTCTGCTGTTGGCGCAAGTCGGCTGCGCGCCGGCCAGGACGATCGGCGTCGTATTGTTATCTGCGAAATGGAAAGGCCGGGGGCTGGTAGCGACCCGCTGAAAACGTCTTTCGTCCACGCGGTTCTTCGGGAATATGCGGAGAAGGCGAAACCGGGATCGCTTTGGTTCTCAAGCATGTTCGGAACAAACCTTGATCTCCATCTGGTTGAGCTGCAGCGCAAGCGCAACTGGCGTGAACTTGTGATCATTCCAATCGGGTCTACCGAGAAACACACTGACTTTCTGGAGCTGCACTATCAGGACAAGTTGAGTGTCGATCAGCTAGGTGTCCTTGATCAGGTCGCGGAAACATTCGTGAAGACCTGGCAGCGCCGCTCTCCCGGCTTGTTCTCGGATGCGGTCCTGTCGCGCAAAAGCATGGCAGGCCCTGCGGACACCAATGTGCCGCTCTTGCATTTGCAGAACCCAGCGAAGCTGAGCCGGTGTGAATATCGTGTTTGCATGCTGATCAGTCATGGGCTGACAAATACGGCAATCGAATCTGAACTCAGCATTTCAAAATCCACCTTGCGGTCGCATTTGCGCAATATCTACGCCAAAACCGAAACCGGGTCGCTTGCTGAATTGACTTACGTTCTGCTCTCTGGTGCGCCTGCGGTGCGTGAGGATGCAGATACGGGCCAGTACATTGCCTGATCTTTTGGCGGCACTGGTTCCGGTGGGCGTTGCGCTTCTGCTGCTTTACGCCGGTTACTCGGATTTGCGACGTTTGCAGATCCCGAACTGGATCACACTGTCTTTGATCCTGGGCTTTGTCGTGATTGCGCCGAGCCTGCCGACGGCCGAAATCTCGTCTCGGCTAATCGTTGCCGCGGTCGCATTTGCAGTTGGATTTGTTCTCTTTGCCCTCAACACAATGGGTGCTGGCGACGTGAAGTTGTTCTCAGGTTTGCTGCTGTTTGTACCTTCGGGCGATGTGGCTTTGTTTATGCTGATCTTCTCAGCGACCTTGATGGTTGGGATCGCCACCATTGTCTTGATGAGACGGGCGTTGTCGACACAGATGGCAAGCTTCAAATCGATCAGTACGCCCGGGGTCTTCCCGATGGGGATCTCCATTTCGGCCGCTGGCCTGATCTGTCTTTTTGCGCCTTTGCCGGTGATCTAGAACGACGCGGGCACGAAGAAAGTTACATAATCAATCTTACCCGCCAGTCGTTCGACCCTTGCGCCAACATGATCTGGATGGGTGATATCCACCGATTGCGTCAACGTGTCATTCGAACTTCTTCAATTCTTTTCAAACCTTCGTGGAACAATTTCTTCGAAACCCTGTTTCCGAGGCAAGCGCATTGCGCGGGCTACGTTTGAAAGGAAACGTTATGAAAACATTCACTACACTTGCAGCAACCACTGGTCTTCTTTTGGCAAGCACGTCTGTCGCTCTGGCAGATGGCCACGCTGACGTACTGGAAGTCACTTGTGCCGACTTCGCAGCGATGGAAATCGCAGACCAGGAGTCATTCATGGCCGCATTGGGCGCCGCTCTGCCTGATGAGGACAATGACGATATGGACATCGAACAGGCAGCGCTGTTGTGCAATGGCAACGACGAAAAGACCGTCGGTGAAGTGCTCGACCTCGAAGACTAAGTTGATTTGATGGTCTTGGCCGGCGTTCTGTCGGCCAAGACTACGGCCTTACCCCACACCTTGTCAGGCCCGTTAGTGTCTCCCTTAAGACCACCGCTGATTTGCTGCGCCGCAACGAATTTCACAACGGCGGCATTTCACGCATTTTCATGATTGCACGACTCGCTGCACTGCAGTAACGGCGGTTTTGAGACCACGTTGCACTGCAAGGACCAAGCACTTTGGATCATCGCGAGAAGACATTCAGACCCGCGCTGCACCGGCGCCAAGGCGTGTCCGCTTTGGTGGTGTTTTATGTGGCCATCGTCGGCGGCCTGATCGGATCGGCGTCTGCGATCCTCTAATTGCTAGGACGTCGCCGCTTCGCCGATGTTGTCGACGCCCCGCTCTTCCAGCAATGTGGTCAGCCAGTTCGGGTCCATCTCCGGCACTGATGATAACAACAGATCCGTGTAAGGATGATGCGGCGGCTGGAACATTTCGTCCTTCGGCCCCTGTTCGACCACTTTACCGTTCTGCATCACCACGACCTCGTCCGCGATGGATCGCACAGTAGCAAGGTCATGCGTGATGAACATATAGGCCAACCCTAGGTCTTGCTGCAGCCGGTCGAGCAGCTTCAGAATGCCTTCCGCCACGAGCTGATCGAGGGCGGAGGTAACCTCATCACAGATGATGAACTCCGGCTCTGCGGCCAGCGCCCGCGCTATGCCAATCCGCTGCTTTTGCCCGCCTGACAGTTCGGGTGGATAGCGGTTGTAGTATTTCGCAGGCTCAAGCTCGATAAGGTCGAGCAGTTCATCGACCCGTTGCTTCAGGGCAGGCCCTGTGAGGCCCGAGTAGAACTCTGCCGGGCGGCCGATGATGTCACAGATCTTGACCTTGGGGTTCAGCGCCGTATCCGCCATCTGGTAGATCATCTGGGCCTGGCGCAGCTGGTCGCGGTTGCGGTCTTTGTAGAACTTGGGAAGCGTCTGTCCTTTGAATTGGATCTCACCTGCCGACGGCGGCAGCAGACCCGTGATCACGCGCGCCGTCGTCGATTTGCCCGACCCGGATTCACCCACCACGGCGACCGTCATGCCCGGGTAGATGTCAAAGGACACATCATCGAGGACTTTCACACCGCCCGTATACGCCGCATCGATGTTCTTTACGGAAATCAGTGGCGGTGACCCATCCGACGGTCGCTTTTTCTGCGGCCGCTGGAAGCTGCGCACGGCCCAGAGGGATTTGGTATAGTCCTCTTGCGGGTCGTCCAGCATCTTTTCGGTCGTCTGTTCTTCGACCTCTTCCCCTTTGAGTAGCACTTTGATCGTGTCCGCCATCTGCGCCACGACGGCGAGGTCGTGGGTGATGTAGATCGCAGCGGTCTGGAACTGATCAACGATATCGCGGATCGCGGCGAGCACTTCGATCTGCGTGGTCACGTCCAAAGCCGTCGTTGGTTCATCAAAGATGATCAGGTCGGGCCTGCAGGACATCGCCATGGCCGTCATCGCGCGTTGCAACTGACCACCCGACACCTGGTGCGGATAGCGAAAGCCGATCTCGCTTGGGTTTGGAAGCCGCAGCCGCTCATACAAAGTCATGGCGTCCTCTTGGGATTCCATCCGCTTCTTGATGCGGTAATGCACTGGCGCTTCGGTGTGCTGGTCGATCAGCTTATGTGCGGGATTGAAGGACGCCGCAGCGGACTGCGCCACGTAGGCAATCCGCGAACCACGCAGCGCGCGCCGTTCGCCTTCGGTCGCCGTTGACAGTTCCATCCCGTCGAACTCGATCGAGCCGGAGGAGATGCGTGTGCCGTCACGGGCGTAGCCCATCGCGGCAGCGCCGATGGTTGATTTGCCCGCCCCGGACTCCCCAATCAGGCCCATCACCTCACCCCTGTGCAGGGTCAGGTCCACACCTTTGATGATCGGCACCCAAGTCTCATCCGAGAAGCCGTCAATCCGCAGATCGCGGATTTTCAAGAGGACATCCTTTTCCTTGAACTTGCTCATCTTACACCTCCTTCAGGCCAGAGGACCGGAAGAGCATCCAGTCGACAACGAAGTTGACCGCCACCGTCAGCAGCGCGATCGCGCCAGCGGGGATCAGCGGTGTGATGTCTCCAAAGGAGATCAGCGTTGCGTTCTCACGCACCATGGACCCCCAGTCAGCCGTCGGGGGCTGGATGCCGAGGCCAAGGAACGACAGACCGGCGATCAGCAGGAAGACAAAGCAGAATTCCAATCCGAATTCCGCGATCAGCGGCGCGGTGGAGTTCGGCAGGATTTCCTTGCGGATCAGGTGCCAGTCCCCTTCCCCGCGCAGCTTGGCCGCCTCGATGTAGTCCATCACCACGATGTTGCCTGCGACAGCGCGTGTCAGGCGAAATACGCGGGGCGAGTAGATCACCGCCACGATGATCACGATGACCCAAAGGGCTGTGCCGAAGATCGATAGCATCAGCAGGGCGAAAATTAGAGAGGGCACAGACATGATCACATCTGCCGTGCGGCCCATGAGGTTGTCGAACCAGCCGCCTTTGACGGCTGCCATCAAGCCCGCAAACGCGCCGATGAGGAAGGCCAGCGTTGTGGCCAGAAGCGCCAATCCGACAGAATTCCGCGCGCCAAAGATGATCCGACTGAAGATATCGCGGCCTAATTGGTCAGCGCCAAGCAGCAGGTTTTCATCCCGCGGGGCGAAGGCCTGGGTAATGACTTCGGACTCGCCATAAGGCGCGATCCAGGGGGCGAAGATACCCGCAATCGCGTAGGTGAAGATGACGAACATCCCGAAGGCTGCCGTAAGCGGCGCTGTCTTCAATTCCTTCGACAATGAAGGCTTTGTGACCGCAACGAGGAACTCCCGAAAGCAGTAAGAGACAGCTGCAGCCAAAGCGAGCAGCCCGGCAGCCGTCGCGATAAACCGTAGCGCGCCTTCGCCCCCGATGATCCCAACGATGAAAGACGCAAGCGTCAGGCTGAACAGCATCAGAAAGACGGTACGCCGCCCAGTGTAGGCCGCAAAGGTCGACCCCGCGATCAGGGCGACGTAATATCCAAGAACAAAACTCATGATCCGCCCCCCTTATTTCGGATGCCGCAGGCGTGGGTTCGTCAGGATCGTCCCGACGTCCGCTGCAAGGTTGAGAAGGATAAAGGTCGCTGCGAAGATCAGGCAGCAGGCCTGAACGACCGGGAAGTCGCGTTTGGACACCGCGTCGACCAGTAACTGACCGACGCCGGGGTACACAAAGACGACCTCAACCAGCACCACACCTGTGATCAGGTAAGCCAGGTTGAGCGCCACCACGTTGATGATCGGCGCCCATGCGTTTGGCAGTGCGTGCCGCACAATGACCTTGAAAGGTGGCATGCCCTTCAAGCGGGCCATTTCGATGTAAGGCGACGACAGCAAGTTGATGATCGCAGCGCGCGTCATGCGCATCATGTGCGCCGTCACCACCAACACAAGTGTCAATGCGGGCAGGAAGGTGCGATGCAACAGCTCTCCGAATGTCATTCCTTCTGAAAGGCTTGAGATCGCAGGGAAAAGGCTCGTCTTCACAGCCAAATAGAGGATCAGGATATAGCCCAGGAAGAACTCAGGCGAGGAGATGGAGGTCAGGGTCAGCACATTTGCAACCCGATCAAAAACCGTGTTGCGGAACAGGGCGACGAGGACACCAAGGAAGATCGCAATCGGCACCGCGATAACGGCGGCATAGCAGGCCAGGAACAGCGTATTGGCAAACCGCGGCCCAATCGACGCAGTCACCGGGTCACCCGAGATCGCCGAAACGCCGAAATCAAAGAAGATCGCACCGGACAGCCAATCGAGGTAGCGCACCACCATAGGCCGGTCGAGGCCCAGTTGTTCGCGCAGTGCCCGCACGGTCTCTTCCGTGGCACCCTGCCCCAGGATCTGCTGTGCAGTGTCGCCCGGCAAAAGCTCCACAGCAAAGAAGATCAGGATTGAAACGACAAGTAGCGTCACAAGTCCCAGGCCCAGGCGCTTGAGCACCAGCCCTAATAAGTCCCCCATCGGTCCCTCCGCGTGCCGTTTGTGCGGCACTCTTATTGATTGGGTAAGCGTCTGCAGTCAGGCCGTATCATGAAAAAGGACCCGCGCATTGCTACGCGGGTCCCTTTGCATCTTAGGTGAACCACCAGCGGCTGGCATACCGGTAGCCGTCCATCTGCCATGCAGGCGACAGGCTATCGCCGCGGCCCACATTGGACCGGCGGGCGTAGACGAAGTTCGGGAAGTACGGGATAAGCGTACCGCCTTCATCACGCGCAATCACGGCCATGTCGCGATACATCTCTGCACGCAGGCTATCGTCCAGTTCAGATTTGGCAGCGTTCAGCAGCGTGTTGAACTGTTCGTTCTCAAAGCGGCTTTCATTCCAAGCAGCCCCTGCAGAATAGGCAAGAGAGTACATCACATCTGGTGTCGGGCGTGCGCCCCAGACCACCATGCACCATGGCTTCACCAACCAAACGTCAGACCAGTAACCATCGTTCGGCTCACGCACGACGTTGATGTTGATACCGGCAGCCTTCGCATGCTCGGCCATAAGGATCGATGCATCGACAGCGCCGGTGGTGATTGAGTCAGCGGTCGAGAAGTTGACCGTCAGACCTTCCATATCAACGCTCTTCAAAAGCGCTCTGGCCTGATCAGGGTCGTACTGACGCTGTTCGATGTCTTCTGGCCAATACGGCATCGCGGGCGAGTGGTGGAAGTCGTTCCCGATTGTTGCCGCGCCGAAAGTAATCTTTTCGACGAGCTCTTCACGGTTCACTGCCAGTTTCAGCGCGTTGCGCACCTCTGGGATGTCGAATGGCGCGGTGTCCATATGCATCGGCATCGTGACGGCCTGTGCAGAGGCCACGTTCTCAACTTCGATGTTGGGGTCACGACCAAGCAGTCCGAGCGTCTTGTTTTCCAACAGCGACGCGGTGTCGACATCGCCGGTGACCAGTGCAGTCTGACGCGCGTTCGGGTCGTTGATGACCAGCATTTCGATCTCATCGAAATAGGCGCCTTCACCGTGCCAACCGTCGTGGCGGACAAGACGGCCACCGGTGCCGAATTCCATGTCGACGATTTTGTATGGGCCAGAGCCGATACCGGACTGCCAGTCTGCGGTCCCATCTGGGTTCGCAGGTACAATCGCGAGATGATAATCGGTCAACAGCCATGGCAGGTCAGCGTTGCCACCGGACAATTTGAAAGTGACGCTGTCACCGTTGTCCACGATGTCTTCAACACCTGCCAACAGCGCTTTCGCTGCTGAGGTGGAATCGTCGCCCCGGTGGTAGTTCATCGACGCAATCACATCGTTCGCGGTGACCTTGTTCCCGTTGTGGAAGGTCGCTGCACTGTTCAGCACAAACGTCCATTCCGATGCATCTGGCGTTGCCGACCATTCGGTGGCCAGGTCTGGGCCCAACGTTCCGTCAGAATTGATCATGGTGAGGAATGACCGGTGTGAGTGCACAAGACCAATGTCAAAGTTCGACTGGTAGACGCCGATATCATGCGTATCGGTTGTGTTGCCGTCGTGTTGGGCCACGCGCAGCGTACCACCAGACTTCGGCTGCGCCATCGCTGTAGACGTCCACAGACCTGTGGCAGTCATCGCGGTCATTCCTGCAGCCATCGAGTGGTGCATGAAGTTCCGGCGAGAGATCTTCCCGGTCCGGGCCGCTTCGGCCAGACGGTCGATCATCATTTGATCCTTGAGTGTCATGAGTTCTCCCTTTTTCGTCTCTACTCTGGGCAAAAGTGTCCAGAGCACTCCCTGCATCAGCCTCTCCGGCCCTCTCCTGACCGGGTCGACCAAAAGCGACATATCAAGATCAGAACACGATACTCTCGAGATATCTACGGGAAAATTGAGACTTATTGCCCCGTTTGACGCAAATCTTTGTGTTGAATGGCGCTTTTGATAGGTCGGAAACAGGCGGTTTGGCTTCGCAAATCGGCCCGACTCGGCCCTGCATGTCGCGTCAATTTGGTGTGACGACCGGGGGAGTGAGGCGCAAAATGACTGCACAAATACCCAAACGGGACCGCGCGGGAGGGCGCGCTGCGCGGCGTGCTCTGCGAACTGCCACGGACTTTGCCATGCTGCCTGGGCTGCGCAATACTCTGCCTTTGTGTGAGGTGATGGACGGCGCGCAGATTGAGAAGATCGATGCGGCGTCAATGGATATCCTCGAAAACGTCGGAGTTGTTTTCCGCGACGAGATCGCCCTCACCCACTGGCGCGAGGCCGGGGCAAAGGTGGAAGGCGAGCGGGTCTACCTCGATCGCGGATTGGTCCGCGAGCTGATCAAGACGATTCCCTCGACGCTGACCTATCATGCCCGCGATCCGCAAAAGAACGTGGACCTCGGCGGCCGCAACGCGATCCTTGTGCCGATGACGGGCGCGCCCTATCTGCGCGATCTGGATGACGTGCGCCGCGAACCGACGCTCGATGACCTCGCCACGTTCCACAAACTCTCGCACATGCTCCCTGCGATGCATTCCAGCGCGCATCATATCGTGGAACCCTGCGATCACCCGATCAGCCACCGCCACCTGCGCATCACCTATTCGTCGATGAAGCATTCCGACAAGACGTTTATGGGCATGACCACCAGCCCAAAGAACGCCGAAGACGTGATGGAGATGTGCGCGATCCTGTTTGGTGAGGAGTATCTGGAAGATCACCCGGTCACGACCGGCAATTGCAACGGCAACTCGCCGTTGGTGTGGGATGAAACGATGTTGGGGGCCATGCGGGCCTTCTGCAAACGTAACCAGCCGGTGCTCTGCTCTCCCTTCGTGTTGGGCGGGGCGAATACGCCAGCCTCTGTCCCTGCCACCGTCGCGCAGTTGAATGCCGAAGCGCTCAGCGCGCTTGCGTACACGCAAGTCATCCGCAAGGGCTGCCCCGCGATCTACGGCCACTACTTATCGACCGTCTCGATGAAATCCGGCGCACCGATGGCGGGCACGCCGGAGATTAGCTTGATGAACTTCATGATCGGTCAGATGGCCCGGTATTATGATGTACCCTGGCGCACGTCGAATACGCTGGGCGGGGCGAAGACCTTTGACGCCCAGGCCGGCTATGAAAGTGCCACGACCCTGTCGTCTGTGATGCACGCAGGCGCACATTATATATGGCACTCCGCCGGATGGAATGAGGCAGGTATGCATTGCTCTATCGCCAAGTTCATCGTGGACGCCGAACAATGCGCGATGGCCTACCGCATGGCCGAAGGGCCAATGTGGGGAGATTTCGACGCAGCCCTCGCCGCCGTGCCGGATGTCGGCCCCGGCGGCCACTACCTCGGCCACCCGCATACCCAAGACAACTTCCAGACTGCGTTTTTTATGCCAGAGATGTTCGACAACAATTCCATCGAGCAATGGACGGCCGAAGGATCGAAAGAGATCACAGCAAGGGCGCTGGAGTATGCGCGCAAGATCCTGGACGAATACGAAGAACCGAAACTGGACGACGCGAAGAACGACGCATTGCTGGACTACATCGCCCGCCGCGAGCGGGAGATCCCGGCAGAGGCAGCTTTGAACCAAACGTTCTGATGCATTTGTCATCGCGTTGAAGCAGGTGAAGTGATGGGCGGACGCGACAACGCCAAACATCACAAGTCGGGATCTGTTGTACCGTGCTTTAACGGAATGACGGGTTTGAGCCGAAAGTGGAAATACTGCATCGGAAATGAATGGTTGCGAAACGCGGTTTGCCGACATTTGCATATGTAAGAACCGACCATTGCTACCGTCAGCCTGCTTGGTGGTCATTCGCTTCGACAGCGATATCTATCGGTGTGTCGTGCACGAGAAGCCGCGATGCCGGCGCCGCATTCGTATTGCAGGCGTCGTTGGCAGGATGAAAGATTGCCGTCGGGTAGTGATCAGGCACAACCGCCACCCGAATGTCTTCCAATTGGATTTTCCCAGTTTCAGGTATGCTCCCGTGCCCAGGGCGACTCAATCCATTTCAACGAGCGCGCCGCCTCCCGGTCCGCACCGTCCTGATCTGCAGACTTTCATCCAGATCAGGACGTCTCGGCCGAGAGAGCGGCAGGGTTCGAGAAGACAAGTTACGCAAACCCGTCAAAGACGTCGATATTTGTCACCAGATAGACGTTGTCGTTGTAGTCGTTGAAACGCCCCGGCCCAAAATCCTGCCCGATGAGATAGGTGTCCTCGACGCGGTCTCCGTTGGCATCGAACAATTCCAGTACTGTGATCAGATCTCCGTCGGCGTTGAGGTTAGCATCCGTCGAACGCCCAGCAATTTCGAACGAAAAAGGAGCCTCGGTGTCAAAGCTGAACTCAACGAGGTCTACAGTGCTGCCCGTCCTGTACGGGAAGATGGTCTGGGAGTCGGCGACGTCGTGGCCGCTGGCCGCAAGCGTTCCGCCCGGTGTGTAGGCCGCCGTGTCGGTCACATCGCCAATCGTTTCATCATAGGTCTGTGCCCGCACGCGGATCGGCGAGCCGGCAGTTGTGCCATGTGATGCAAATACCTGAAGTACAGTGATGTCTTCGTCCGGATTGGCCGCCTGGAAATAGGAGGCCTCGCGCAGTTCGCCATCGACCTCGACGGCGGCTTCCCCCGCAACCAGCGTCGGCACACCCTGAAAGCTGACGTCGTTTTGAGTGACCACAGTGCCATCGGCGAAGTTGGCCCAGCCAAAGAACTCGGTGATTGACTCAAGCAGCGGTTCATTGGCGCCACCCACGGCTGGGGCCCACAATCCGCGAAGCGCAACGGCAGCGTCTTCAATGGTCGGATCGGTCGCGATCAAATTCAGGCTGCCCTCATAGACCGCCCCGCCGTTTGCGTCCGTGAAATCGCCGCCTTGGCCATCCGCGTCAAACAGAACGTCGATGTCCAAGGACCCACCCGCCGCAATCGTAACCCCGACAAGCGCTGCCGGATCGATGACGGAGAACGGACCTGTGACCTCGAAGTCAGCTACGGTGACATCAACGTCAGACGTGTTCTCGACGGTGATTGTATCTTCCCGACGATCCCGCTGCCGCCTGGTAAGCTCTTCGATCTCGTGGAAGTAGAAGGCATCTGCAGCACCGGCGAGGTCAAATTCATAGTCGGGAGCGATCGCAGAAATGGTCTCCGGGTCCGGATCGGGTGTTGGGTCAACCGGAACGTCTCCGACGGGATCAAGCAAGATCAATTGATCATCTTCGAGATTGAATGACCCTCTGGAATTCACAACATAGATGCGCCCAGACGGGCCATGGACCGCCACATCAAGCGGATTGTTGAACCCATCCGCGATGACATTCGCACCCATGACGTTACCGGCTGCATCAACCTGCAAGCCCAGAATGCGGTCTCCGCCGGAAGACTCGCTCACCAGCAATGTTCCGTTCAACGCGCCCCCAAATGCATTGGATTGATACTCCTCAGAGCCGTTGGGAGAACGGTTCCGACCGAAGTCATAGGCAAAACCCTGATAGTCGGGATCAGGCTGAACGCCGACCTCATAGCCGCGTCCGTTGTCGTTATCGACTTCCGCGACATCGACGCCCGACGTGGGGTTCCCCCCCGTCGCGGATATGCTCGCCGCGGGTCGGGTTTGGATGGCCGTAATACCCGCCCTCGACAATGCGGTAGAGGTAATCCTGCTGGGTTTCGCCGTTTGTGATGGACTCGTCCTGTGGCGTATTCGGATCGTCCGGCGAATTGCCCCCTGCTGCCGATCCGTTGTTGGGCACGTAGAGCGACCCGTTGGAATGCCAGACCAGATCGTAGGAATTCCGATTACCCGTCGCATAGAGCGTCACCGGCGCGCCGGCCGCGAACGGGTCGTAAGTTCCGCCATCTTCGGTACGCAGATCGAACCCGCCCGCCGGTGGCGTCGCGGTAGGATCAACGCGCAGGACTGAGGCCGACAGGAGCGTTTCCTCCCGGAAGGCCCAGGCCGCATCCGGGGCGCTCATGGCACTCAGACCGCCGACATTGACGTAAAGTGCCCCGTCCGGACCTGCTTCGATCGAGTTGACCATGTGATCGCGCGATGACCGTGGCAATCCGGTCGCGTAGTCAGTCACCTCGCCTGTGAAGGCGGCACCGTCATCAATATCGATGTAGGAGATGTTGCCCGAGAACCGGTCCTGCCCTTCCTGGAAGACGGTCGCATTATTTGAGAACCACAAACGGCCAGGGACGTCGGGGTCCCACTCAAGACCGATAAGCGTCCGGGGGTCGTCGGCAGTTGAGATCGAGATGCTTTGCTTGTTCGAAAGCCCGCCGTCCGCGTCAATCGTCCAGCGGATGATTTGCCCGTCGAGCGTGGTTGCGTAAAGCATCGTCTCGTCTTGAGACACCGCGATACTTGCATAGGGGTCGCCACCGTCAACGACGCTGCGGTCGAAGTGGATATCACCTGCGGTGTCCCCGGGCGTACCGCCCACTGCTGGGCCGTTTCCGGTCGTGAACGTCCGCGCGATGGAGGTATATTCCTCGCCCGCGTCACTTTGCACCCCGTCCAAAACCAGACTGTAGTTGGTATTGGGGTCAAGTTGTTCATCAGGCGTAAAGCTGATGGAATCCCGACCACCCGTTGTGTTGGCAGAACCTTCGACACGCGCCCCGGTATCGGTGTTGATCAGACGCACGGTGTCGGCGTTCACTGTGTTGAGATCGATTGCATCTTCAGGGGCCCGGACGATGACACCAACGGCAAAGGACGCGTCAGTTGGCACGTTCGTCTCATTTGGTGTGAGGAAGTTCAGGCTGTCACTGATATCGCCAAGTTCCGGCTGCGTACCCGGCGCATCTCCGATAGAGATGCTGTCGAAGTCAGGGCCACTGTCACCATTTGCGATAAGGCGGATGGTGTTCTCGCCCGCAACGAGATCAACGCGGATCGACTCGTCTGCGAAGGTGCGGGCACCGCCGGTCGCTTCAAACGAGAATGCGTCATTGACGACCACACCGTTTATTTCAAGCAACATGTCGCGCTGACCACCAAAGAGTGCATAGTTGAACGTTAGCGTCTCAGTCCCATCCCGGTCAGCGTTGACCGTGAATTCGAGTGATTGCCCAGCAGGCGCCGTGAAGTCCACGAACGCTCCGCCGTCCGCTTCGGGAACACCGTCGACCACGACCGCCCCAACGAGCGTGGTGTCTTCGGCTTGGATGATGACACGATCAGTGACAGCATCGTCCCCCGCGTCAGGTGCGGGTTGGCTTCCAGCGGTGAGGCTGTCGATATTTGGGCCACTCTCGCCGATCGAGACAAGGCGGATATTGTTTTGTCCAGCTTGCAAGTTAATGGTCTGCTGAACAAATTCCCAAGCTGACCAGTCACCCGTTGTAGTGAAGGTTATTGGATCGGCCAGACGCGTCCCATTGACTTCAATCGCCATTGACCGAGACTCAGCGATACCCAGCGCGTAGCGAATGTCGAGATCAAACGGTCCCGCCAGATCGGCATCAACGTCCCACTCTAGAAAGCTTCCCGAATCTTCAATGAAATCGACGAAGCTCCCGCCGTCCGCATTCTCATGATCATTCGCGATTTCTGCGCCATTCAGCACCGCAGTTTCAGCCTGGATCAGCATCCCGTAACTCCCAACACTCTTTAACACTCGGCGCCCAATGCGCCCCATTTCGAGCACAATCCCGCCACAAAAATGTCATGCCTATCCCCCCTTCGATCACTTTTTTTATGATACGCTGTGGCGTAGTTTTTTTGATTTTTTGAGTGGCTTGGAGGATTGTTCGAGATGTTCACCTTTTTGTGAGGCACTTTTTGACAAAAGTTTTGCATCAACAATGGGCCGAGTACGCCCCTACTGTCCCCCGAGCTGGAACAATCAGAATCGACCCAACTCCAGCCTCGCTGGCCTGACGCCACACGAATATGCTAACCGGTCACATGGAGATCAAAACCTGAACAGAGCTAACCTAGATTAGCGGTCTCAAAGGCGAGCAGGGCAGTCGTCAAAAGTTGCATCGAAGTCAATAGCATCCTTCTTTTGCGCATTCGACTCCAGAGAAACAGGTTCCGGATCAACGACGACAAGAACGGGCACGACGGGATCGTCTTCCTCTGGGTCGGT
Organism: Paracoccaceae bacterium; assembly: GCA_020628545.1. Lineage (GTDB taxonomy): Bacteria > Pseudomonadota > Alphaproteobacteria > Rhodobacterales > Rhodobacteraceae > Yoonia. The sequence goes on from JAHDEX010000009.1 coordinate 15,058, forward strand.
TACTGTCTCGTCGGTTTCGTCCGTCGCTTCTTCGACAGTGTCATCTGCGACCGCGTCACTTGCATCGACAGCTCCCAGATCCGCGTCGGCAACCGCAGACGTCGTGCCAACACGTGCAGTCAGAAGTAGGGAGGCAATCGAGGATATGTGCGTGCGCATATCGGTTCACGGTCAGATGGGTTAACCATTTGAGCGGTCAACGCAGCACGCATCCGACCTATGCTAGGCGGTCTTCGGATTTTATTTTGGCTTGACCTAAAGTCAGCTGACAAGGTGTGCTCAGTTCTGATTATTATACCTCGCTGTCAGTTTCACACCTTTGGTGACAAGTGCAAATTGTAGCTTGCATTCAAAACGGCAACTCCACCCCGCAAAGTTACCCTTGCCCAACGTTATCAAAGCTAGATGATCGGGCCTGAGAGAATTTCAATCGCGTCGGATCGTGGATCCGAACAACAGCGACCGATTTCGGCAGATCTGACTGCATGCGTCACTCCTGCTGCGCCCGATACTCCTTCCAACGCAGATACGCATTCGCACCCATATCCCGAAACGGTTGCGGGGGCAGCCTCGTGGGTGCGGCCTCCTCCGTGAAGAAAGCGGTCATGTTGCTTGTGACACCCATGGCGTGTTCTGCGGCGGCGATCCCGGTCAGCGTGCCGCGCGTCAGGCCCAATCCGTTTTGGGCACAGGCGGCAAACAAGCCTGGCTCCAACTCTCCCGTGACCGAGACGCCATTGCGCGTCATGCACAGATGTCCTGCCCATTCATACTGAGGCGCCAGGCCCGCCAGTAGCGGGAAGCGTGCGTCAAACTTCGCGCGCTGAACGCGTGTTGCGCGGGCCAGATCCGCGGCTGACGCCTCCATGCCTGATCGCAAAGTGGCGCAGCTGCGGGTCACAATCCGGTTGCCCCCCTGCCCCACGTCGATCCGGCGCACTGTGGTTCCCATCGGATCCGACGGCGTAATCCCCCAGCGGGAAGCACCGCCAAGTGCGGCGATCTGATCGGCTTCCAGCTCCGGCGTCATTGATGCATAAAGAAAGACATGCATCAGCAGGCCCTGCGCGAACCCAAAACTTTCGAGGTGGCCATTGGTTGCCATGATCACGCGGCCCGCGGTTACCTGACCGTCGGTTGTCGCGACCTGCCAATCTGGTCCAACGCGTGTGAGCGTCGAGACCGCAGACCGCTCATAAATATTAATCGTTTCTGACAGACCGGCGGCCAGACCGCGTAGATATCCAGCCGGTTGCAACATCACCGTGCCGGGTGTGTAGAGGCCGCCAAGGTAGTGTCTGCTTCCGGTCAGTGCGTGCATGTCCTGGGCATCAAGGGCCTCGGAGCTTTCGCCCAGTGTCGCCAAATGCGCAGCATAGCTTGCATTGTGGGCCAGTGCCGTCTCACTCGCCGCGCCATTCACTTTGCCCGCTTCATCGAAGTAGTCAGGGTTGATCTGATAGTCCGCGACCGCGGCGCGCGCGAAGGCAATCGCCTGACGGTTCAACGCGATCAGTGCGCGATCATCCCCTGCGCCGGCATAGTTATCGGACGCGAGGTCGTGCGGCAGATCGATCATGAAGCCGGAGTTGCGCCCCCCTGCCCCTTCGGCAACGCACCCTGCGTCGAGCACCACGACACGCGCGTCGGGCTGAAGTTGGCGAACGCGCCGTGCTGCTGACAGTCCCGCGAACCCAGCCCCCACAATCACAACGTCTGCGGTGCGCGACCCTTGCAAGCTGGGTCGCGATTGCCCTTCACCCAAAATCGCCGACCACGCCGCCACACCCCGGTGCGATGGCAGTTGCCGCGCCCTGTAGGTCGTCAATCGACCGCCTCGTCGGTGTCATCGGCCAGATCAATCCAGATCGTTTTCAGCGACGTGTACTGATCATGTGCGTGAACCCCATTGTCCCGCCCGCCAAAACCGGATTGCTTGATGCCACCAAACGGTGTGGCGATATCGCCCTCGCCATAGCTGTTCACTGTCACAGTCCCCGCCTGCAACATCCGCGCACCCCGGATCGCGCGTTTGGTGTTGGCCGTGAAGAGCGATGCACAGAGACCATAGTCGGTGTCATTCGCCACTGCGATCGCCTCATCAAAGCTGCGCACCGTGATGACGGAAAGGACAGGTCCAAAGATCTCCTCCCGCGCGCGCGGATCGGCGTTGTCCGACACTTCGACAATCGTCGGTGTGACAAACGCTCCATCCTTGGTCTGCCCACCGAGCAGCACATCGCCCTCCAGATACCCACACACTTTCTCAAAATGCGCTTTGGACACCAGCGCCCCAACCCGTGTCTCAGGATCAAGCGGATCACCCACCGGCCATTGCTGCGCGTGATGGACGATACGCTTCAGCAAATCCTCCTTCACCGCCTCATGCACGACCAGGCGTGAGGTCGCAGAGCAATTCTCACCCATGTTCCAGAATGCGCCATTCACGATTTGCGCTGCGACAAGGTCGAGGTTTTCCGCGTCATCCATCACGACGGCGGGGTTCTTGCCGCCCATTTCCAACACGACTTCTTTCGCGTTGGACTCGGCAGAATAGCCGAGGAACCGTTTGCCCGTCTCGGTCGAGCCAGTGAAGGACACCATATCAATGTCCATATGCCGCCCAATGGGTTCACCTACGTCGGACCCCATGCCTGGTACGATGTTCAAAACCCCGCGCGGCACACCTGCTTCCATGGCAAGTTCAGCGACACGCAAAGCGGTCAACGAGGTTTCCTCCGCTGGCTTTAACACTACCGAACAGCCCGCGGCCAAGGCCGGGCCAATTTTCCAAGCAAGCATGAGTAGCGGGAAGTTCCACGGCAGCACCAGCCCAACGACACCCACTGGCTCGCGCACGACCATCGCGATGTGATCATCGCTTGCGGGTGAGACCTGATCATAGATCTTGTCGATGGCTTCTGCGTGCCACTTCAGACAATGGATCGTCTCGGGCACATCAACGGTTTCGCAATCATAGATCGTCTTGCCGCTGTCGACGCTCTCCATCACCGCCAGCTCTCGGGCATTGCGGGTCATCAGCTTGCACAGGCGGATCAACACATCCTTCCGCGCGGAAGGATGGAGGCGCGACCAGCGGCCATCATCAAACGCCTCGCGTGCCTTCTCAACGGCAAAGTCCACATCCTCTGGCCCACAGGCTGCAACCTGCGCCAATTCCTGTCCCGTCGCCGGGTTGATGGTCGCAAAGGTCTTGCCTGACTTGGCCGGGCGGTAGGCCCCATCAATGAAAGCAGAAGTAGGTAGGTCCAGCCCATCCGCAATCGACTTGTACTCATCCTTCGTCAGTAGCCTCATTGCCCGCCCTCCGCTTCGATCTCAGCTATTGTGCGTTTCAGCACACGCACCACCTGTTCGAGCGCGCGTTTGTCATCTTTGTTCAAAGCCTTCAGCGGCGGCCGGACGACCGACGCATCAATCCCCGCTTCCATTGTGACCCCATGTTTGATGGTCTGGATAAACTTGCCGCCTTGCTCCAGCACCCGCATCAGCGGCATCATCGCCGACATGATCCGGCGCCCTTTGGCGAAATCCCCTTGCTCCACACAGGCGCGATAGAGCGCGATATGCTCATGCGGGAGAAAATTCGATCCGCCACACACCCAAAACGGCGCACCCCAGGCGAAAAATTCCAACGCCTGATCGTCCATGCCGCAGCCCAGCTGAATATGCGGATAGTCGCGGGCCAGAAGATGCACGCGGTTGATATCGCCAGAGCTTTCCTTGATCCCACAAAAGTTTTGCGACCGGCCCACGCGATCCAGAAACTCCTCGCCCATCATCGTGCCTGTGCGGCCGGGGTAGTTATAAAGCATGATGGGCAGGTCCGCCGCCTTATCAATCGCGAGCGCGTTCAGCGCATTCTCCCGATCCGTTGGAACCGCGTAGGGCGGTGAGGCGAGCAAGATCGCATCCGCCTTCATCTCGCTTGCCGCGGTGGCCAAGGCGACCGAGTCGTTCGTTAGCATCGCGCCGGTCCCGACCACCAACGCGACCTGCCCCTTCACACGTTCTTGGGTGAACTGCGCAATCTGGACGCGCTCCGCAACTGTCTGAGCATAGTTCTCCCCAGTGGATCCACCGGTGATCACCCCATGCACCCCCGCACCGATCAGCCAATCGATCACATCCGCCAAGCCGTCCCAATCGACCGACCCGTCCATGTGGTAGGGCGTGACCACCGGGGTGTAGATGCCATGAAAATTGAAACGTGCCACAGCTGCTCCTTATGCCGAAGTGGTCTGCCCCAGACTGCCCTGCAGGCCGTCAGGCATCACGAAAATTTCCATCACACCGCGCGACAGATCCCAGTGCGCGATAGCAAGCTCCGCCGCGCGCTCCTCATCCGCATCTCGGATCGCGGCGATAATCTGATCGTGCTGATCGCTTGCCGTGGCTAGGTTTGACACCATCGTCTCTGAACGGGGCTGGTAAAACGTCACGCCGATCCGTGCGTGATCGATCAGCAAACGGCCAAAGGATGGCAACAGATAGGCGTTGCCCGCCATCTCCCCCGTCACCTCATGAAAGCGCACATTGGTCAGGGCTTTGTCCGCCGCTGACCCTTTACGCAAAGCTGCCCGAAATGCCTCCTGCGCGTCTTCAAGCGCAATGATCTGCTTTGCTGTGGCATTGCGCGCCGCCAACCGCAGGATGGCCGCGTAGATCATCGGGGCCGCCAGAAAAAAATCGCGCAGTTTGGCAGGCGACAGATCAGCCACCGCAGCGCCACGGTTTTCGCGCAGCGCGACGTAGCCTTGCGCTTCCAGATCGCGCAAAACCTCCCGAACCGGGGTCCGCGACAGGTCAAACGCATTGCTCAACGCGGCCTCATCCAGATCCGCACCAGCAGGCAAACCACAGGTCAGAACTTCTGCTTTTAGATGCGCCATCAACGCCTGCTTGCGATCTTTTGTCGACATCAAATGACCTCCAATTGGTATTTGACGTAACAGCTTCCCAAATTGTATACAACATGTATTCACAAAGCATACGGCCAGATGCACACAGCCCTTCGCTTTCAATTCCTGTTGGTGGATAACTTCACCCTGCTCTCCTTCGCCAACGCGGTAGAGCCATTGCGGATTGCCAACATGATTAGCGGGGCGACGCTATATGAATGGCGTGTTGCCTCAGAAGACGGGGCCTTTGCCACCGCATCCAACGGAAGTCGCGTCGCCGTCGACGACGCCATCGCGAGCTTGCCGATCAGCGACTACCTATTTGTGATCTCGGGGATTCAACCGCGCAAACACACAACGGCCGCGGTCAAAGCAGCCCTCCGCTTGGCTCGCACGCGTGGCGTCCAGCTGGGTGGTTTGTGTTCCGGCACATACGCCTTGGCAGAAACTGGCGTTCTGGACGGTCAAACCGCCGCCGTGCATTGGGAATACCATGATCCGATGCGGGAAAAGTATCCACAGATCACCATTGCAGATGGAGTTTTTGTCGCAGACGGCCCGGTGCTGAGCGCGTCAGGAGGTGCTGCAACCGCCGACCTGATGCTGCACCTTATTGCAGAAAGACACGGAGAAGACCTATCGCTCGCCGTGTCGGAACAGATGGTCTACACGTCTGTCAGGCAAGGCTCCGTCGGGCAAAAAGTCTCGGTCCTTGCAAAGCTCGGCAAACGCAATCAGCGTCTCGCGCAAGCCGTGCGGATCATGCGCCGCCAGATCGAACAGCCCGCCGCGACCCACGAGGTTGCAGCCGAGGTTGGGATTTCCACACGCCAATTGGAACGGCTTTTCGCGCAGTACCTCCATACGTCACCCAAACGCTTCTTGCTGGAACTGCGGTTAGAACGCGCGCGCCTGCTGCTGATCCACACCGACATGCCCATTATGGAAATCGCGCTGGCCTGCGGTTTTGTCAGCGCAAGCCACTTCGCCCGCTCTTATCATAAAGCTTTCGGCACCCGCCCGAACGCGCAAAGGCGCCTGATCAATTAGGTGGTCAGTTGCGTCAGCAACGCAGCACTGTCCGCATCGGCGGGAAAGAAAAGTTCAACTTTCAGGTCTTCCAACGTCTCATCCGCAATCGTACTAAATTGCGCGATCGTCCCAAAAAGCGCGAGGCGTTGGTCACCAAGCCGATAGACCGTAGGAATCGTCGGCGCATCGCCCGCATCGCGGGGTGCGACCCCTTGTGCAGCCAATATGGCCACCGCGGCATCAAGCTCCGCGATCCCGCCAGCCTTTGCACTTTCCGCGCGCAGACGTTGGGCCGTGTAGTAGGCGACCTCGGGCCAATTCTTGACCAGGTCTGCCATCATCGGGTTGCTGACCAGATCCAATAGGCTATCACCCTCGCGCAGCCCCAGCGGCCCAAACAAGACCGCGGCGGGCCCGTTCATCTGCACAATCCGCCACACCCGGTCGAGCGCCATGCCCGGATAGGGCGCATGCCGTTCCAGCGTCCAATTCACCGCATCATGGATAGGCGCCATCGCCGCCGCATCCAAAGGTGTCGCCGCATAGCGCGGCGCAAAACCCACCGCTTTCATCATCTGGTTGCGCGCATCCAAAGGCACATCCATCACATCCGACAAATGCAGGATCATCTCCGGGCTTGGCCGCGCGCGCCCGGTTTCGAGGAAAGAGATGTGCCGCGCGCTCACCTCCGCTTCCATTGCAAGGTCGAGCTGGCTCAACCTTCGGCGCTTGCGCCATTCTTTCAGCATGTCTGGATATGGTGTCATGAGACCACGCATATCGTGCCGGTAGAAGGAATTCACCTACCTGACAGGTAATTGCTTTGCCCCCGCCTGATCCCGCATCACCCCTGCATCACAAAGATGGAGTGTATGATGACCGATCAACAAATCAGAATGCGCCGCGCTGGTTGGGGAATTATCGCCACCGGCGCCCTTTTTACGGCTGCGGCAGTCGTGCCCGCCTTGCATGTGGTTGCAGTCCTGTTCCTGCAAATTGCCCATTGGCCATTTGGCACCGTACCGGGCGATTTTGCCGTGCCGGTGCCCCTGCTTCTGGTGATTGGTGGTGGATTGACGGCCAGCCTTGGCGGGTTGCTTGTGGGCGCGGCTACACATGTCGTACCGCTTTCGGCCGAAGCCGCAGACAAGGTCGTGAAATATGCGGCATGGTCGTGGTTTGTCATCGACAGTACCGGCTCTGTCCTTGTGGGCGCACCGTTCAACGCGGTCCTCAACCTCGCCTTTCTTGGGCTGATCCTCTGGTCCAGCCGCCCCACACAGCAAGAGGCGCAGGTCCCCGCGTAAGAACCCTTGCCGCAAAAAAAGGGGCGGATTGCTCCGCCCCTTCTTTCAACTTCGCCGGGCAAGCGAGGGCCTTGCCCACTTGGGAATGCACGCCCGAGGGTTAGTTGAAGTTGTAAACGACCGAGACACCAAGGGTGTTTTTCGCGTCGCCAAAATCGTCGTCTTCTGCATCGTCGTAAACGGTCGCGAGCGAGGTGCGCAGCACCAGCGCGTCGTTCAGCGCCACGTTCACCGCAGCTTCGTTGGTGACGTTGGTCGAGAAGTCAGAAGTGATGATGTCTGTGTCGTTGGTCAGATAGCTTGTCTCGGACAGGCTATAGAAGATGTTGGATGAGACAGCGGCCGCTGCTTCTTCCACACGGTCCTGACCTTCGACGTCAATAAAGCGGTAGCCGGGGCCGGCTTGTACGGACCACTGAAGGTTGTTCTCGTTGAAGATGCGGTAACCAACACCGGCACCAACAAAGATGTCTTGTGCAGTTTCACCCGGCTCATCGGCTAGACGGTCGAAGAAAAGGTCTGCCTTTGCAAAGCCAAAGAACGCGTCACCAAAGTTGCGGCGGTAATCTGCACCGGCCAGCAATTGGTTTTCGGTTTCCTCGCCATCTTCTTCACTGAAGATGAAGCTTGCTGTTGTATCAAAGCCATTGACGCCGTCGAATGTGCCATAGCGCAGGCCGATGCCGATGTCAGACGCGGTTTCGTCGTCGTCATTCGTCGCTGTCGCGCGCAATGAGACAGAGCCGTAAGACCCGATTTCACGGCCTTCGGTGCCGAAAACGATCACGTCGCGCTCTGCGTCGTCCTCGATCTGCTCTTCGAGATCTTCAACTGCGTCAATTGCGCGATCTTGGTTGTCGAATGCGGTGTTCTGCGCAGCAGCACCGGTTGCGATAAAGCCGCTGATTGCGGCCAAAACAAAAATATTCTTCATGGGTCAAACCTCTCCCAAAGAAGGTGACCCGTCCTGTTCCTCAGAACGGGGGCGGTCTGATTGAGCGCCTGACTGGCAAACTCAACGTCCGACGGATTGTTCCTACTGCCGATCTACAAATAAGAGAAATTCAAAATAATTATGCTTAAGCCGAGTTCTGCTTATGCCTAGGCGGTTGTCAGCCCGACAGATTATTTCCCCCTAGAATTTCGATTTCGGCCTCCTCGCTGATCTCTTTCAGTTGATCCATCACCGCCTCGCTATCGGCCTCCGCATCCTTGCAGACCTGAGAAAGGACTCGCACAGCCGTCTGTCTCACAACGGGATCAAGATCATCCCGCCAGACGGCCCACACGGGGTAAGGGAAGCGCGGCGCGTCCGGGACCAGATGCAATAGCCCGGCGTCGAGATAGCGTTTGATGTAGCGCGCGGGCAGATAGGCTGCCGCCTTGCGGTTGACGATGAACTCAGCCCCCATCGCACCAAGCGAAAGCGTCAGCCCTGGGTTGGTTAGTTCCGGCAAAGCGAGCGCATGTGCGCCAACAAACTCGGCTCCCCAATCGACGAACACGTAGTGGTCGCGGATGTTGTCCATTGTCGGTGCGGACCAAGACGCGACAAGCACCAGTTCTTCTTCCAGGATTTCCTCAGCGGACAACCCCGGCCGGATCTGCGGCATATAAAGAAGTCCGACATGCATGATCCCTTCGATCAGAAAACGCGTCAACCTGTCAGGCATGCCCAGCTCTGCGCGGATATTCAGGTCCGGCATCGCGATACGCAGTCCATCAATCCACCGGAACCCAAGCCGCGGCCACAAAGAGTACTGCGCACCGATGGTAAAGCTGCGCGTGAACCCTTCCGGGATCGCCACCTGCTGGCGCGCTTCTTCCCAGACCCGCAGAAGAGATAAGGCATACCGCTCAAACTCACGCCCTGCGTTCGTCAGTTCTGCCCCCGCCTTGGACCGCACAAACATCGGTTTGCCCAAGCTGTCTTCAAGCCGTTGGATACGCAGCGAGACCGCCGATTGTGTGACATACAGCCGTTCTGAGGCGGACACGAACGATCCGGTCGCGGCGACCTCAAGAAAGGTCTTCAGTAATGTGATGTCCATAGTCCCTCCAAAAACGTCCATACCACCCTGAGGTCTTTCTATAAGAAAATCTCGCGCGAAACATAATTATTTTGAATTTCTCTTATTCGATGCGCCCTTCTATATCCCTTCATGACCGAAGGGCGGCGCCGAACCCAAACTGCGAAGGGAATGCCGCAGCAGGGGCCGCCCAACCGGTCGCCCGCAGCTGGCCATCGGGCCGAATGAAGGACAAGACTTATGAGCCTCAAGAAATTCGCACTGAACATCACTATTATTGCAGCTGTCTTTGGCATGGCCGCTTGCACAACAAAGGACGTGGTCAATGGCACGGTGAACACCGCAGGGTACGTCACAAAAACCGCAATCAATGGAACGATCGGCGCGGGCAAGTTGGTTGTGCGTGGGGTCAGCGGCGAAGAATAGCGCCGCCGACGCGCACATCACTGTCTGTCGATACGGGGCGGCCCATCCGCCCCTTTTTCGTTTTGATGGATCCCGCGAAAGCCAGCGCCCCGCCAAGTGCCTTTCGCAACGTCACCTCACGCGCACATGCCATGGTTGCAACACTTGCAACACGTTGTGTCTAAATTGGGTTTGGATTTCTACGCACTGTTGTTCTAAGTCATGTGGCAAGGCAGTCTTGTTTTGTTGTTAACCCCCTTGTGTATCTTATGGCCGATTTTGCAATAGACCCACCACGACCATCGCGCGCCACGGTGACCTTCCGGATCACTCAAGGCATGCGCGACTTCTGGTTGTTCACCCTTTGGGTGCTGGTGACCTATGTGCAATTCCCCGGCGATGAGCTGCTCCTCTATCCCCTTGCGCTTTACTTCTGCTACGCGATCTGGCGGGACCAGCGGCTGGTCGTACCCCTTCTCGTGCGCGGCTGGGTTCCCATGCTATTTGCGGTCTGGTGTTTGATCTCACCCATCTGGGCGGTTGTGCCCGGAAACGCCTTAAAACTCGCGCTTTATCTGACGCTTACACTTCTAATTTGCTTTCACGCAGCGGCCGTGCTGTCCGCGCGCAAGATCATGTACTCTGTGGTGGTTGCGACCGGCTTTATCGGTGTGCTCTGCCTGTTTGTGGTGCTGACCGACCCCGGCAACAGCAGTGGGATCTTCGCCCAGAAGAACGCCATGGGCAAAAGCATGATCGTCCTGTGGACTGCGGCCTTTGCCGTAGCCATGGATCCCGGCTCATCCAAGCGGGTCCGATGGGCCAGTTTGTTCGTCGCAGCCATCGCCTTCTTCCTGGGTGTGATGAGCGAATCTGCAACCGCTGTTTTGCTGATGCTGGCCAATGGTGTGCTGATCTTCTTTGGGTCGATTGTTCTGATGGGCGGCATCAATCGTCCGTCACGACTAGGATTGTTGTTCATCTTTTTCGCAATTGTGTTTTTTTCGTGTGCGCTGATTTTGCCGACTTTCCAGGGCAATCCGGTGGACATCGTGCTGGAAAGATTTGGCAAGGATAGCACCCTGACAGGCCGGACCGGGCTGTGGGCCTATGCGGAACAGCAGATCGAAAAAGCCCCCATCCTGGGCGTCGGGTCAGGCGGCTTCTGGCGCTATCACGCCTCCCCCACCGTGCAGAAAATTTATGATGAATATCACAAGGGTGCGTGGGATATCTTCAATTTCCACAACAGCTATTATGAGATCTGGGTCCATCAGGGCATCATCGGTCTCGGCATCGCAATCGCGGCAATTGTCTGGGCCATGGGCATCATTCTGCGCGGCGCGTTCCGCTTCGCTACGATGCCGTTCATCTTCTTCCTTGCGCAGGCCTTCGCAGTGCTGGCGCGCACCGCAACAGAATCTGACTTCTTGCGTCACTTCGTTCTGTTTCACATGCTGTTCTGGATCGGAGCGCTGATCGTGCTGAAAGAGGAGGCACGCTTGCGCGGTCCGTCTCAGCGCCTGCGCATCCAGGCAAAGCTCAAACGGTCACGATTACGATCATAGTTTACGACGTTAGATCATTGGTAAATTTTCAACGCTAAGGCTTACACTTGCATCACCCCTCTCTCTCCAGTCACTCACAAGGCATTCCGGCAATTACGCCGGACATGGTGATCGTTGCGATTCCTGCCTTGAATGAGGAAGACGCGATCGAAAATTGTATTCGTTCGCTGATTGCGTCCGATCCGTTCATGAAAGACGTCGATGTTATCGTTGCCGATGGTGGCAGCACCGACCAGACGCTCGCGATCATCGAGGATCTCAAGAAAGAATTTCCGAATGTCTCGGTCCTGCGCAACCCTGCGCGGCTGCAGTCCGCGGGCATCAACGCAGTCGTCGAGGACCGCGCAAAGCCAAGCCACAAATATCTTGTCCGCTGTGACGCCCACGCACATTATCCCAAGGGTTATGTGCGCAAGGTCGCTGAAAGCCTCGCGGCGCGCGGTAATGCAGCCTCAATTGCGGTGCCGATGGACTCGGTTGGACACGGCTCCTTCGCCAAAGCGGGCGCGTGGATCGTTGATACGAAGCTGGGCTCTGGAGGCTCTGCGCACCGCGGCGGCCATGGCTCAGGCTGGGTTGATCACGGCCATCACGCCGGCTTTCGCCTCGAATGGTTCTGCAAAGTTGGCGGCTATGACATCACCTTTAGCCACAATGAAGACGCGGAATACGATCATCGGATCGGCTTAGCAGGGGGGCGTGTCTGGCTCGATGCGGATATCCGTCTGGAATATCATATGCGTCCAACGCTTGGCGCGCTTGCGAAACAATACTGGACATATGGCCAGGGCCGCGCCCGCACGGTCAAGAAGCACCATATGCGGCCGCGCCTGCGGCAGATGATACCCGTTGCGCACGTAGCACTTCTGGCGATGACTCTCCTGTTTGGTCTGATCTGGCCAAGCCTGTGGCTCTACCCCGCGTTCTACCTTGCGGTGCTCGCCGGTGTTTCCGCTGTCGGCGTCAGCCGGATCGGCTGGCCGAGCGGCCTTTGGGCAGGCCCGGCCCTTGGTGCGATGCACATCGCCTGGGGCACCGGCTTTATCCGGCAGTTCCTGTCGCCTGCCATCTCCCGATAGGGGTTTGCTGCCATGATCCCCACACCCGCACAGGTCGACGTCCTGATGTGTACCTTCCGTCGCGTGGAAGTGGCGGAAACGTTGGCCTCACTCGACCAGCAGACGCTTCCCGATGGTGTCACCTTGCGGATCATCGTCGCCGACAATGATGAAACCCCGAGCGCCGAAGCTCGCGTGAAAGAGGCTGCAGCACAGATGCAGACACCGGTGCATTATGTTCATGCCCCGGCCCGGAACATCTCCATCGCCCGCAACGCATGTTTGGATGCAGCGACCGGCGATTGGGTCGCTTTCATCGACGACGACGAAACAGCCCCCGAAAACTGGATTGCCAATTTGCTTGAGGCCGTGGGTGACCACGATGGGGCCTTCGGCGCAGCCCTCGCGCTTTACCCCAAAGATGCCCCAGCCTGGATGGCCGCACAGAACGTGCACTCCAATATCCCAGAACGGCGCGGCAACACGGTAGAGACGGGTCACACATGCAACGCATTGCTTCGCTGGAAAGACACGCCGTGGATGGGCGAACGCTTCGATCTGTCACGCGGCAAAACCGGCGGCGAGGATACGGAGTTCTTCTTCCGCATCCGTGACCTAGGTGCGACCTTTACGCTCGCCGAAAACGCTGTGGTGACGGAAGCAGTGGTGCCGTCCCGCATGAAACTCAGCTGGCTCTTGCAACGCAAATATCGCCAGGGCCAAAGTTACGCCGTGGCAGCTGGCAGCACTGGCGCGCGCATCAAACTGGCCATCATGGCGCTGATCAAAGTCATTGTCTGCGCACTCGCTGGTCTCGCCTTCATCTGGTCGGAAGACCGTCGGATGTTCTGGCTATTGCGCGCGGCGATGCATGTTGGCGTCATCTCCGGGTGCCTGTCGCTCAAACAGCCAGAGATTTACGGCCATGGTTGATGCAACGCCCCCCGACCTAACGGCAGACGCGCCGCCGAAGGCGCAAAAACCAAAGAACAAGCTTTTCACGATCATCAAAGTCGTGGCCTCACTCGGCCTGATCACATGGATCGTCAGCACCGCGAACCTGACAGATGTCTTTGCCGCGCTGAAGGCTGTCGACGTCCGCTGGCTCCTTTTCGCGGTTTGTTTGCAATTTGTCGGCGCGGGCCTCATCTCGCTCCGTTGGAAAGGGCTGCTGGCGGTACAAAGCGTTACACCCGGCTGGCTTTATCTCTATAAGTCCTGCCTCGTTGCGAACTTCTTCCGCCAGTTCCTGCCGTCAATCATCGGCGGTGATGTGATCCGGGGGCATGATGCCTGGAAAGCCGCCGCACCCTGGCCCGTCGCACTGATGTCGCTGCTGCTCGATCGCCTGCTCGGCCTGCTCGCCCTCGCCCTTCTGGCCATGGTCGCCGTCCTGTTCAGCGATGACATGTCCGAGAAACTGCCCGGCCTGCAGATCTGGCTCGCGGCTGCATTTGTTGGTCTCAGCCTCGTCTTGTCGTTCCTGCTCCTGCCCCGCCGCAATGGTGCCACGAAGCTCAGCCTGCCATCTTTTGTCCCCGGCAAAGTGGCATCCAAACTCGCCTCCATTGGTGAGGCGATGACAATGTATAAAGGCCACGCGCAAGCCCTCTGGCGCGGCATTGGCCTGTCGCTTCTGCTGCAAATCAACGTCGTCACATTCTACTGGGCGCTTGGCCAGTCACTCGGCCTGCCGGTCGATTACACAAGCTGGTTTGTCATCGCCCCGATTGCGATCTTCGTGATGATGGTCCCGCTCAGCATCAACGGCATCGGCGTGCGCGAGGCGATCTTTATCTTCCTCCTCGCCCAATGGGGTGTGGCCGACAGCACGGCGCTGGCGCTTGCATGGCTCGAATACGGCATCTTCCTTGCCTTCGGCCTCGTCGGCGGTGTTGTCTACATGCTGCGCAAAACGTGACCGCCGCATCTGTTGGCCTTTGACCCAAGCGGACCTAACTTGACCGGATGATCACTCGCATCCTGATCTGGCTCGCCGCCGCGCTCATTATCCTGTCACTGGTTGCCTGCGTGCAGGTCATCCGCAACTCGGGCCAGTCGACCTTGGCAAGCACCACGCCCCCTGCCCTGCGGCTTGCGACCTACAACGTCCACCACATCATCACCTTCCACGCGGAGGGCCCGTGGTCCGTCGGCGATTGGGAGCGACGCAAAGGCCCGCTGGACCTCGCGTTCAAAGAAATCGACGCGGATGTGATAGGTTTCCAGGAAATGGAAAGTTTCGGCGGCCGCTCTGCCAGCAGCGAAAACCTGACCCTGGATTGGCTGCTCGCCAATAACCCGGACTATGCCGCAGCAGCAGTCGGTGACTCGGCCGCGTTCCCCTCAACCCAGCCGATCCTTTATCGCAAAGACCGACTGACGCTTGTCGATCAAGGCTGGTTTTTCTTCTCCGAAACCCCCGACGTAATCTACTCCCGCACCTTCAACGGATCGTTCCCCGCATTCGCCTCATGGGCGGTCTTTGATGACAAGACTATTGGTGACCGTTTTCGGGTCATCAACCTCCACACCGATTTCCGCAGCCGTTCCAACCGCCTGCAATCGATGGAGCTGGTGGCCGACCGCATCACCCAATGGATCGACGCGGGCGAGACACTTGTAGTGATGGGCGATTTCAACGCTCGCCACGGCGCGCGCACGCTTCGGATCGTCGAAGAGACCGGCATCCGTTTTCCCAAGGTTGATGGCGCCACTTACCACCTCAATCGCGGCATCAACCTCTTCGGTGCGATCGACCACATTGGCCTCACGCCAAACATCACGCAGGTCAGAGACCCGGTTGTCCTGCGCCAGAAATTCGACGGCGAATGGCCAACCGACCACTATCCTGTGATCCTCGACGTCGCGATTGAGTCGCAGGATCAGATCACCCGGTAGGCCTGCTCTGGCATTTCCGCATTCTCTTGCAATGGTCCGGGGCGATCCCCCCGACCATGCGGGCTTGGTGTCAGTCGCAGCGCCGCGATGAATGCCAGAACAGAGGCCAACTCGCCAAACCGCCCCCCGCGCAAAGCCACCTTGCCGCGCCATACCATCGCCCGTGCAAGCGCGCGTGCAATACCGCGACCGGCCGCTGACATCCCCGCCACTTCGCGCAGGCCAGACCTGATTTCGGGGGCTAAAGCTTCAACGCTGCCATGTTTACCACCCAAGGCGCGCACACAAATCTGCCGCTCGACCTCGGTCAATTGAAACCCGGGCGCGAGTTTTGCGGCGTCTGTAAAGTCGCGCAGCGCCAGCTCCCAATTCGTGCGGCGCGCGTAAACACAGGCGCGTTGCAAGAGCGCTGCACGGCGCACATGCTTTGGGTCTTCTGCGCGATACATCCCTTCATACATCGACAACGGAATACTTTGTCGAAAAGGCTCAAAAACCTCCAGATCATTCCGTTTCCAAACCGCTGCCGATTCCTTGGCTTCCCTGCGGGAAGACTTCGGGCCGCGTTTGCCGTCGTGCTTGCGCTGCAGGAACACCGGATCATCGGTAATCTTGACTGGTCCCGCACAGGCAAGCCGCACCATCATGTCGTAATCAATCGACCGGTTCAGATCTTCCCGGAACGGCCCAACACGATCAAGCGCGCTGCGCCGCACAAGCGTCGCGTTCTGAAACACAAACAGATCTTCGAGGATGTGGCGCAAAGCCGTCCCCTGCGACAGGTCCGGCCAATAGCCCGGACTGTATTCCAGCCGCTGTTTGGTCTTTGGGTCGACACTGAAACGCCGGTAACTGCCACAGGCCGCCACCGCCTCCGGCGCTGGGTCCAAAAGGCCGGTCAAAACCTCTAAAGCATGAGGAAGTGCAAGGTCATCGTCGTCGCAGACCCAGATGTAATCCCCTTGCGCCTTTTCCAATGCCCGGTTAATAGCGCGCGACTTTCCACCGTTCTCAGACTTGAAGTAATGGAAGGCAGGTACGGTATCAGAATGCTCTGCACCCGCCATAATAGTGCCAAGTTGCTCGGCTATTTCCGCGGTATTGTCGGTCGATCCATCGTCCCAAACAATGATCTCGGACACCGGGCGGGTCTGAGCAAGAATACTATGGATGGCCTCTGCCATCAAATGCGCGCGATTGAATGTTGGGACGATCGCTGTAACTCTGGCGGGCATTGTCTGTTCGCATTATGCAATTGGTGGGGGCTATCCCCACGTTTCTACAGGTCCACAAAGTGTTTACAATGATTGTTCCGTATTTCCCCCGTGTCCTACGTCAAACTCTCGCGATGGCAGCCATGGCTGTTGTGGCGCTATCCGCACCCGCGATGGCGCAGAATGAAAACGGATTTGGTGAGGAATATGTCCTCGGACCTGCCGATACCGTCAGCATTCGCATGGTCGCGTGGGACTCTGCGACGCTCTCCTTTGTGCGTTTTGATGAAATTGAAGGCGACTACACAATTGCGCCCAACGGCCAGTTGCTTCTGCCGCTGATTGGTGCGGTCGATGCCGCAGGCCGCACGCCAAGCGTTCTGTCCGAAATGCTGTCGGTCTTCCTGCAACAAAGTATTGGCTTGGCCGAAGAGCCAAGTGCATCCGTCGAAGTGTCCGAATACCGCCCGGTCTATATTCTGGGTGATGTGCAGCGCCCCGGCGCCTATGAATTCCAGCCGGGATTGCGTGTGGATCAAGCCATTGCGCTGGCCGGTGGTCTGCGTCGTGCCGAAGACCTCAGCGATGGGGCCGTGCGAACCGCCGTGCGCGATCAGGGCACGTTGCGCGAAACTCAGATCCAGCAAATCCAGTTCGCGGTGCGTGCTGCACGGCTTGAGGCAGAAACTGCGGGCGCCGAAGAAATCGTCATTCCCGCCGGTCTGCGCCATCCCGATGGGCAAGGCGCGCTGCAAGATGCTGTCGCCCGCGAAACACGCCTGTTCAACAGCCGGCGCGAGTCACTCGTGCGGGCCCTCGGTGCCTTGGATGAAACCGAAGCTCTGCTGCAACGCGAAGAAGCTGCCCTTGAAGCCAAGCTCGGCGGCCTGAACACCCAGCTGGAATTGCTCAACACCCAGCTCGAAGCGACCGAGCAATTGGTGGAGCGGGGCTTGGCCCGGCAACCGCAGTTGGTACAAATCCAGTCCAGTCTGATCGAAATGCAGTCGCGTCAGACAGATGTCGAGACCGCGCTTTTCCGGGCGCAGCAAAGCCAGACAGAGGTTGCCCGCGACCGGATCGACCTTGAGACACGTCGTCAGGAAACCAGCCTTGCCGAACTGCAGACTGTGAAATCGCAAATGGCCCAATTCCAGACACGGATTTCCATGCTCGAAGCGCTGCGCGCCGAGGGTGAGGTCGCCCTGCTTGATCTGGCCGAAGGCATTGAGACGGTCCTTGTCTTCAACATCTCTCGCGATGAGGGCAATGTGGAAGACGTGCAACGCAACTTTAAGCTTGCACCGCTTGATGTGCTCGAAGTTTCTGCCGTCACCCCTGACGAAGAAAATGCGGCAGGAGCCGGACAGTAATTCCGCGCGACTGGACGACAAACGCGAACAATCTGACCTATCCATACGGATTAGCTTGCCCTTCGGGCCAGATTTAAAAAGAATGCGGCATTCGAGTGCGAATCCATGTTATGCACTCATTAATTGTTCAGCGCGCGCTGCCCCGGATTTAGGCGACCGGATCGCGTCGTTTCATTGTCACACCGCCTAGCATGCCCGTACCCCCGCGGGAGGTTATATGTCGTTTGATTTGAAAGAAGGCACCGACGGTCACGAGGTGGAAATCTCGGTCTGTGTGCCGGTTTATAATGAAGAAGAAAGCGTTCGGCCTTTGTATGAGGCGATTGTGAACGCCCTCGAACCCACCGGCCGCTCTTTTGAAATGGTGATGGTCGATGACGGTTCATCCGACCAAACAGTGCCCCTGCTGACAGAAATGTCCGCAGAGGACCCACGTCTGGTCATTGTCGAATTCCTGCGCAACGAAGGCCAAACCGCTGCCATGACAGCGGGAATTGAGCATGCGCGCGGCAAATTTATCGTCACGATGGACGGTGACTTGCAAAATGACCCGGCTGACATTCCCATGATGCTCGAGACGCTCGAAGAAGGGCATGACATCGTCGTGGGCTGGCGCGTGAAACGGCAGGACAAGTTCATCACTCGCAAACTGCCCTCGATGATCGCCAACCGCATCATCGGCAAGATCACAGGTCTGCCGATCCGCGATAACGGTTGCTCGCTCAAGGTCTATCGCGGCGAAGTGATCAAGCGCGTCCCGCTCTATTCCGACATGCACCGCTTTATCCCGGCGATGACGATTCCACTGGGCGCACGCGTCGAACAGGTCGGCGTCCGCCACCATGCGCGTCAGTTCGGCGAATCGAAGTACGGTCTGTCCCGCATCTTCAAAGTGCTGCTTGACCTTTTTTCGATCAAAACGCTGCTTTTGTTTGCACGTCACCCAATTCGTCGGTTTTCTGGCATCGGCACTGCTGCAGCCATCGCCGCGATCCTGTCGGTCTTTTTGATCAACGGCGACTCAGAAAGCACCAGCGTTGTGAAAATGGCCGTTGTCGGCCTCTTCGGATCATTGTCGGTCTTCCTGATCCTGCTTGGTCTCGTGATCAGCACGATGTTCCACGACGCCGAACTTGATGAGATGTTGGACGGCGATGACAACGCCGACCGCGCCGGGCCCCGCAAAGGGTCCAAAGCCTTTATGCCCAATGTGTATTCCATAGGATGAGTAACGAGATGTCACAGCAATCAGACCCCCGCGACACCGCTGATAACGTCAGCCGTTTCGACCGCGTGACCCCTGTTTCGGTTGTAATCCCCGCCAGCGATGTGGTTGGTCTTGCCGCCGCCGTGCAAGAGTATCGCGCCTCGCTTGATGCCCTGGGCCGCAAGTATGAGGTGATCGTCGTCACCGATGGCGCAGAGACTGACACAGTCACTGCACTGAAATCCGTCAGCGCCGACTGGCCGGAACTCGCGATCATTCCGCAGCGTCCGTGGAACGGCGACGATGTGGCCCTTGCCACCGCTGTCCGCCGCGCAAACCACGACCTGATCCTGACCTTGTCGGGCTGGTCTGAGATTGATGGTGCTGATCTCGGAAAGCTGTTCGATGCCCTTGGTGACAACGATATGGTTGTTGCAGCCCGCGCAGGCACACCGGAACCAACTGGTTTTCAGGGCATCCGCCGCAGGTTGCTTGATCGCGTACTGACATCCCTGTCGGGTCAAAAGTTCAGCGACCCGTTCTGCCGTGTGCGTTTGTCCCGCCGTCAGGCCATCGCAGAGGCGACAGCTTTTGGCGCACGCCAGCACTTCATCCCCGTCGTCGCCGCCGAACGCGGCTACCGCGTCGCCGAAGTTGCGGTTAACAAGTCAGCCGATGCTGGCAATCGTCACAAGTACGTCTTCAAGCCGCTCGGCCACATGCGTGCCCTGCTGGATGGCATGTCACTTTACGTGGTGCTGAAGTTCATGCGCCGCCCCATGCGCTTCTTCGGATCCATCGGCCTGCCGATCTTCCTTGTTGGCCTGTTTGCCACGCTGATCATGGTCGGCTTCCGCCTCTTTGGTGATGCTGCGCTCGCAGATCGCCCGGCCCTCATCGCCTTTGTGCTGATGATTGTGCTCGGTGCCCAGATCATCGCCATTGGTCTGGTGGGTGAGATCATGATTTTCGCCAATGCGCAGAAGATCAAGCAATACACAGTGCGTAACCTCATCCGCGATGGTCAGGCCAAGCCGATCCATGGTGCACAGGAGAAAGACGACACCCCGATCAAGGCGGCTGGGAACTAATCAACAGGCTGGCATACAGCCGCCACGCACGTGGCGGCTTGTCCCAAAAGTCTGGCTTTTAAGCCATTTTCGCCGTATGAGGTGGCAGCGACGCGACGGCCCGCGTGAATCCGGGTCTGAATGGTGCCGGGATCCGCCAGAAGCGCGGGAACCCCAGCGGGTTAGGAAAGAGTTTTGAGAGAACGTTTATCAGATCAGTTCGACAGTTCGCGCGATGATGCCGGCAATACCGACATCGTGCTCGACTTCGGTCGCATGCTCGAAATCGTCCGCAACGGATGGTGGATCATCGCAATCTGCGGCTTTGTTGCAGCGCTGATCTCTGCGATCGCCGTACTGCAGATGACCCCGCAGTTTCAGGCGCGCGCGCAGATCCTGCTGTCCACGCCAAACAACGCAAACACCGCGATTGAGAACCTGTTTCCTGAACTGACCCTTTCGAACGAAGCCGTCGCTGGCGAAATCGCGGTGATGACAACCAGCCGCCAACTGCGAATGGTGTCCGAAGCGCTCAACCTCTCCGAAGAGC
The DNA here is from genome assembly GCA_020628545.1 of Paracoccaceae bacterium. Taxonomy (GTDB): domain Bacteria; phylum Pseudomonadota; class Alphaproteobacteria; order Rhodobacterales; family Rhodobacteraceae; genus Yoonia. The sequence goes on from JAHDEX010000009.1 coordinate 35,695, forward strand.
CTGAATTCAACGAGGCGCTTGTTCCCGAAGAAGAGCCCGGGTTTTTCGCGACGCTCGTCGAAAACACATCTGACCAGATCAAACTGATGCTCGGCGGCAGCCTTGAGCCGGTCTCGCCGGTGAGCGAGGAACCAAGCGAACGCGCCATTTCCCGCGTCGCCCAGCTCGAACGCGACACGCGCGGCGACCAGAACGATTATATCGCCAAACTCTCACAGAACCTGCGCATCAACCGCGTCGGGTCCTCCTATCTGGTTGATATCGTTTATACATCTGAATCACGCGAAACCGCTGCAGCGGTGCCGAACGCCGTTGTTGACGCCTACCTCGAATACCAGCTTGAGCAAAAGTTCGGTGCGTCGGTGGAAATGACAGAACGTCTGACCCAGCGTCTGCAAGACCTTGAACAGCGGGTTGAGCTCTCTGAACGCGAGGTGATCAACTTCCGCAATGACATGCTGACCGAAGGCTTCGGCGGTGAAGAGCGGATGGAACAGCAGCTGCGCGACATGGCAATCCGCCAGAACGAAGCGGAAGCTGAATTTGCTGCGCTTCAGTCGGAACTGACCCAGATCGACGTTGAGATTGAAAACCGTGGTCTGCTCGCCGTCGCGGGCCTCTTTGAATCCCAGGCCATCAACCGCCTGCGCGAAGAGATCTCTCAACTCCAGCAGAACGTGAACCAGATGCGCCAGCGCTTTGGCGAGGACACCTCCCGGATCGAGTTTGTGCAAAGCGAGATCACAGGTCTTGAAGAGGCTATTGAAAGTGAGGTCCAACAGCTGCGCGACAGTAAGGCATCAGAGCTTGAAATTGCAAAGGGCCGCCGTGATGCACTGCGCAATGAGCTGAAGGCCCTTGAATCTCGCGCCCTGGAACAGTCGCGCCTTGCGATTGAACTGGCGAAGCTGGAACGGACCCAAGACGCCAACCGCGTCGTCTACAACTCTTTCCTCGCAACTGTGACAGAGATGAACGAGGTCTCGGGCCTCGCCTCTGCCGATGCGCAAGTTGTGTCTTATGCCAGCCCACCAGAATCGGCTGTCTCGCCGCGCAAAAAGGAAACCGTTGCCATCGGCATGTTTGGCGGCATCTTCCTCGGCCTCGGCCTCGTCTTTGCCCGCGCCTTCATGGACAACAGCATCCGTTCAGCCCAGCAGCTGTCTGACATCACTGGCGGTCGCCATGTGCAGGTTGTGCCTGGCATGTCATGGAGCATCTTCAAGAAAGATCCGCTGATGTACATGATCCGCAAGCCACGTTCCAGCGTGTCTGAGGCGATCAGGGCATTGCGCGGACAGATCCTCGTGAACGCTGGCGATGTCTCAGGCAACCGCGCCCTGCAACGCTCTGGCCGCGCCCGTGATCCGGGCAAGCCTGCTTCGCAGAAAAAGCGCATCATCACCCTGTGTTCCGCCACACCACAGGTGGGTAAAACGACCACCTGTATCGCCCTCGCCCGCTCTTTCGCGGAAATGGGTCGCTCCTGCGTGGTGATCGACACCGACCTGCGCCGCGGCTCCATCGCCAAAACGCTCGGCATGGATCCCTATCCAGACCTCGTCGATGTGCTGGCGAACGAAGTCGATATCCAAAGCGTCTTCCACCAGGACCCGCATTCAAGCGCGATGATCATCACCTCTCGGGATACACCAAAAGACCCCGGCGGCCTGCTCATTTCACCCGGTATGGAAATGCTGGTAAACGCACTCGCCGATCACTTCGACATTGTGATCATGGACACCTCACCGCTTTTGGCGGTGTCTGACGCGATCCCGATCTGCCGCATGGCGGATGAGGTGATCCTGCTGGCCCGCGCGGGCAAAACAACGGTGAACGAAGTGCAGGAAACCGCCCAGATGCTCAGCCGCGTGAACGTGCCGATCTCCAGCCTCGTGCTGTCGATGGCATCAGAGCGTGACTCCTCTGCCGTCTTCTCGGATTACGTCCAGAACTAAGCCCATGCCCACGCCCCGCTTCTTCCAATTCCGTGAAAACCGGGGCGTGTCCCATGTCTGATCGCAACCACTTCATCGTCATCGGCTCAATGAAGTCGGGCACGACGTCGCTGTACCAGCACATGCTGGCACACCCTGATGTCGCCATGTCCCGGATGAAAGAAACCGACTACTTCGTGGAAGGCGCCAACTGGCCCTTGGGGCAGGACTGGTACGAAAAGCAGTTTGCGAGCGGCGCGCAGATCACCGGAGAGGTCTCTCCTAATTACACAAAGCACGACATCTTCCACGGCGTGCCGGAACGCATCGCGGCATTCGCGCCGCAAACCAAACTAATTTTCCTCGCCCGCGACCCGGTGGACCGCTGCATCTCGCACTACCGCCACTCGCTGCTCATGGGCCATGCCGATGTGCAACCGGCCGACCTGATGGAGAGCCGCAACGGCAAACACATGCTGGAAACCAGCCGCTACGCCGCACAGTGCGAAACCTTCCTCAAGGTCTTCCCGCGCGACCAGCTCCTGATCCTCGATTTCGCTGAACTGCGCGATAGCCCGCAAGAGACGGTCAACAAAGTCACCGCGTTCCTCGACATCGCACCCCTGACCATCGGTGAGATCGCGACCCAGAACGACGCGCAGTCGATCGCATCTATGCCAACCGGCCTGCAACGGCTCTGGCGCAGCCGCTTTATGCGTCGTATCGACCCGCTGATCAGCCGTGGGATGCGTGACAAAGCCCGCGCCCTGTTGTCACGCGGCAAACCCAAGACGCTGCCGGACATTCCCGAGAGCCTCCGGGCCGAGGCTGCCATCGCCCTGAAAGACGATGCAAACGCGTTTCGCACGCTTTCCAACTTGCCATTTTCTGACTGGTCGGTCTGAATACTGCCATATTTAATCCATACGCAATTTTGAAATTATTGGTGTTCATTTCTTTCAGGTGAGGGTCGCATGACACGTCCTTTGCAGAATAATCATATTTTGGTTCTTGGCGGCGACGGCTTCTGCGGATGGCCAGTCGCCCTCAGCCTCTCCAATAACGGCTACGACGTCACGATCCTCGACAACCTGTCGCGCCGCCGCATTGATGAGGAACTTGGGACGTCGCCCCTCTTTCCCATTGAGACGACAGAAAACCGTTTGAAAGCGTGGCACAGCGTCACAAACCGTCAGATCACCTTCCACAAGATCGACATCGCGAAGGACTACGATGGGTTCCGCGACATCCTTGATGAGGTTCGCCCCGGCGCGATTGTCCATCTGGCCGAGCAACGTTCTGCCCCCTACTCCACTTTGTCCCCCGCCGCACGGCACTACACCGTCACCAACAACCTGACAGCCACCCACGCGGTGCTGATTGCGCTGACTGACCTTGGCCTCGACAGCCACTTGGTTCACCTCGGCTCCATCGGCGTCTTTGGCTACACCACCGCAGGGATCGAACTGCCCGAGGGCTACGTTTCTGCCACCGTGCGCGGCACCGACGGCCGTGAGGCTGAGATGGACATTCTCTACCCCGGCAAGCCCGTCTCTGTGTACCACATGACGAAAGCTCAGGATCAGCTGCTTTTCGAACACTACGCTCGCACCGAGGGCATCCGCATAACCGACCTGAACCAAGGCGTCGTCTGGGGCCATGCCACGGCCGAGACCGACATGCACCCCGACCTCGCCACCCGCTACGACATCGACGCGGTCTACGGCACCGTTGTGAACCGTTTCCTGATGCAAGCCGCGACGGGCAAACCGCTATCGGTCTACGGCACCGGCGGCCAGACCCGCGGTTTCATCCACCTGCGCGACGTGACTCATTGCATCCGCCTGGCCTTGCAGGACCCGCCCGCCAAAGGCGACCGCTTTCAGATGTTCAATCAGATGACCGAAAGCGTGAGCATCAAAGACTTGGCCACCCACGTGGCTTCAGTGACTGGGGCCGAGATCGACTTCCAACCGAACCCCCGGAAAGAGCCTGAATCGAATGAATTTCAGGTGAAAGCCATCGGGCTTCAGAACCTCGGACTGGAACCCACGCTGTTTCGAAACCAACTGGCCCA
>JAHDEX010000009.1:39808-67598 GCA_020628545.1 Paracoccaceae bacterium
CATCGAAATCAAACGGCTCAGATGGCCCGCTTGCAATCGCTTCGTCAATAAGCGCCTGAATTTCGTCAATCGCCTTTTGTCGCTCACGAGCCTTCCGTTCGTCGGTTATGTTCTCGAATCTACTCCGCCGGCGTCATCCCCGTCGGCGGCAAGGCAACCACTTCCATCTCTTTTTGCCGCAACAGGTTCAACAGCCCGGTCAGATCACTGCCGTCTTCACGGAAGACGTCGCGGACATCCATCACCTTCTGACGCTCATGGCGATAGGCATCCATGTCGAACTGCTCAAGGAAGTCGACAACGCTATCCACCACATCCGCACCCATCACATGGCCGATGTTATGCTGTCCCAGCCAGTGCACCATCTCTGACCCTTCGACGACCAGCGGCACAGCACCGTAATAGCCGCCCTGATACATCCGACAGGCCAGCAGCAACGGCGAATTCCCAAACTCATCAAGGAAATCCATGCACCAGGAATAATGCACCCGGCGGTACATATCCGGCAGGTCCTGCGGGATCGTGTATTCGTTTTCGTAAGTCCAGTTCGGGTTCCGGTTGAGGATTTCCTGATAGGCTTCCATCCCGGTCTCGGTCGGATAACCGCGTGTATAAATCTCCACCTTGTCGCCCATTCGCTGCGCGATCTCTTCAAGGATCTTCATCGATTTCGTGCAGCGCAGCGTCCCGAACCACCCGATCACAACACGGTCGGTGATCTCTTCCCACGCCTCAACCGCAGGCCGCTCGCTCAGGTCTTCGGTCTGAACCCGGTTTTCGAGTGCGTACCAAGGCCCTTTGTAGTTCTGCGTTGTCGCAAAATACCCGCGCACAAACCCCGGCGACATCACCACGAGCAAGGCAGAGCGGCGCAGCACCCAACGCTCAATCATCCGAAAGATCGCGCCTTTGAGGTTCTGAAAGAAGAAGACCTCTTGCACGTCTTCGACTTCGTACACGAGCTTTGCCCGACTGCCTGTCAAGGTCTTCGCCAAAGCGGCCACAACGACACAATCGAGGTTGCGGGCATAGATGAAATCCGCGGCGCGCAACGTTTTCCGCTCTTTCACCATGCGCCACACCGCTTTGGCCAGAATCGGCAAACGCGCAAGGTAGTTGCGGTCAACCGTCTCACCAAGGTGGACGTTGTTCCAATCGGGCTCAAACGCTTGGTTAAACTTCTGGCGGCGGAACGTGAAGCCTGTCAGGTTCACACCGGCCTTTAGGAAGGACCTGATCCGCAAGATCAGAGTGGGGTTGGTGGCGTCCACCCCGACATACACACAATTCAAGCCGTCACCGGGCAGTTTTGCAGACATCGCCGAAACCTTAAAAATGCGTACTCAAATACGTTCCTGGAGATTAGCGGCGAGACGCCGCCTGAGGCAAACTTTAAGCGAAACTTTGCCAGAAATATGGCAGGTGTGGCTTTTGTTGTTGCTCTTTGGGAAACAATCGCAGCCAAAAACTGGGGTTCGTGCGTTTCGCGTTATTCCCCGCAGCACTTTCTTGCGAAGTTGGGTATAATCTTTATGTCTCGTCCTGCGTATCCTTACAGTGTGGAGTGAACCCTTGTCCGCTCAGGTTCTTGGTATTGGTGGTCAGAAGTGTGCGTCATCGTGGCTGCACGCGATTGCGGGCTCGCACCCGCAGATCGCGATTTCGACACCCAAAGAAGTCGATTTTTTCAGTTATTATTTTGATCGCGGCTACAAATGGTACAACGGCCACTTTCCCCCCGGCTCGGAAAAGCTGGTCCGGTTCGAAAGCTCTCCGTCCTACATGATTGATCCTCGGGCAGCTGCGCGTGCCGCGGCCTACAACCCTGATCTGCAGGTGCTGGCCCTGCTCCGTGACCCGATTAAACGGGCGTTTTCCAACCACATGCATGAAATCATCAAAGGGCACATTGAGGTATGCACTTTTGAGGAGGGGATGAAGAACAATCCCTGCTACCTCGATCAGGGCCTCTATGCGAAGCACCTCCGTCCCTGGTTCGCAGCCTTCCCGCGTAACCAGATCAAGGTGATGTTTGCAGAAGACATCAGCGCCGATGCCGCGGGCTCCGCCGTGGAAGCCTTCAAGTTCATGGGCGTTGATCCTACCTTTGAAAGCGAGATCCTGACCGAGCGGCGCAATGAAAGCGACCGTGCCAAGTACCCCGTAGTTCGCAAAACACTGCGCGCAGGCGGCGACTGGCTCCGCCGGCAAGGGCTCGAAGCACATCTGGCGCGGGTGAAGAAAACACCGCTCATCTCCAAAATGATGGCCGCCAACAGCATTCAGGTCCGTGATGAAATCCCGCCGATGACCGATGAAACGCACGCGATGCTGGTCAGTTATTTCGCGCAGGACGTCACGGAACTACGCGACCTGCTTGGCGTTGACCTCCCATGGAAAGCATGGACGGCTGAGAAAGCAGCATAAATGATGGTTGACCGCAAATTGGCAGTCTTTGGCACGGACGCGGCGGAAGCCGCGCAGGTCAAGCGCATGGACAGTTATCTGGCCTGTGGTTTTGACGTTCAGGGCTTCATGATGCGGCGCGCCAATATGAATACGGATTTTGAGCCGTTCTGGAACAACCTGCACCTCTCGGACGTGGGCAATGAAAACCCCATCGGGCGCATCTGGGCTGTCTTGAAATCGATCCCCAAGGTGATCGCCAACCGCCGCCTTTTGCGCGACACGGATATTATCATCGCCCGCAACCTCGACATGCTGCTCATTGCCGCCATTGCGCAGAAGCTGGCACCGGGGGGCAAGCCGCGGCTGATCTACGAATGCCTCGACATCAACAACATGATGACAGGCACGGGCGCCAAGAACCGCTTCTTCCGCTGGATCGAACGCCGCCTGCTCGACAAAACCGACACACTCATCGTCTCCGCCCCGGCCTTCATCGACAACTACTTTGCCCCGGTTCAGGGCTGGTCCGGACGCACCGTGCTCGTTGAAAACAAGATCTGGGTGAATGATCCATCCGCCCTGCCCCGGCCCACGCCAGAAAGCGTCCCAACGCGCGCGCCCATTTCAGATGACGCACCACTGACCGTCGGCTGGATCGGCACACTGCGCTGCCAGCAAAGCCTGGACCTTCTCGTCGCCGCCGCCAAGGCCCTTGGGCCAAAGGTCAAGATCGCGATGCATGGTGTGGTCCATTACCATGCGGTCCCCGACTTTGACGCGACCCTTGCCGCCAACGATAACCTCGTCTTCCACGGCCCTTACGACTATCCAACCGGCCTCGCAGAGGTCTACGCGGCCTGCGATGTCGTCTGGTCACAGGACATGTGGCAATGGGGCACGAACTCGACCTGGCTGCTGCCCAACCGGATTTATGAAGCCAGCTACTTCGGCTGCCCCAGCCTTGCCGTCGCAGGCACCGGTACCGGCGACCGCGTGGATCAAGGCCTCGGCTGGACAATCCCCGCACCAACGGCAGATGCACTGATCGACCTGCTCACCAGCCTGACGGCCGATGACATTACCGCGATGCGCAAAGCCATCCTCGCCCGCCCGGACGCAGAATTCCTGCAATCGGCTGACGAAATCCGCGACGCCCTCACCGCCGCCGCCTGATGCCCAACACGCTGGCCCACCTTGGCGTGCAAACGCTGCTGGGCCGGACAGTGCAGCCCCAGTCCGACATCAAGTGGATCCTACTGGGCTGCGTGATCCCGGACATCTCGTGGATCCTGCAGGTGATCGGACGATCTGTCTTGCCGCAATCCGCGCTCATTGACCTGCGCCTCTATGCGCTCGTCCAATCAAGCCTCATCTTCTGCGTGATCCTTGCGGCTGCCTTGGCGTCGGTGTCACGCACACCGGCCCGCACTTTCCTGACATTGGCCGTCGCCGTTGCGCTACACATGCTGCTCGACGCAACGCAGACAAAATGGGGCAACGGCGTGCTGCTCTTTGCGCCGTTCAACTGGCACCTGATGAACTTCAACCTCTATTGGCCGGAAGACTGGCCGAGCTACGCGCTCACCGTCTTGGGAGCAATCACCATAGCGGTCCTCTGGTGGCGTCTCGGCCCCGCCCCCCTGCACCGTTTCCGCCCACCACCTGGTCGCATTGCAGCGGCGGGCCTCCTCCTACTGATTTGGGTGGCTGGACCACCCCTTTTCATGGCGACGGCAGAGGCGCGCAATTTGCACAACACGGCTGTGCTGCGGCCCGACGCGACAAGACCGGGGCACGCCTTCACTGTGGATCGCAACCCGGCTGTGATCGCGGCAGACGGCACGGTCACCCTCAGGTCATGGACCGGAGAAACCTTCACGCTCACCGGCAACGTGCCCACATCAAACGCGCTGATCTCGCTCAAAGGCACTTTCACGACTCAGACCGAAATCGACGTTTTGGCACTCCGCTATCATCAGGACGGACCGCGCGAATGGTTCAGCTATATTGGTCTTCTTTTGGTTTTGGGCTGGTGGTTTCATGCCGCTAGTTTGCGCTTCCGTAACGTCAATGATTCTTGAATGAATTCGCGTTTTTAATCGAAACCCGAAAAAACCTATCTTTCCGTATAGGCACTGGGACTCTTTCCGCCCAAATTCACGAAATGTGGCAGAACGTAGCTTATTCAGCAGTTTCCGTGAGGTGAGGTAAAGACAAATCTGGGAGCTCTCAGCCGGAATATGTCTTTTCTTCAACACCTTAGAAGAAACCCGAAAAATCGTCGATTAAGTCTTGGTCGTACCAAATGTGGCACAAGTGGTCACAAATCTGTACCGATTTAAGCAATTTTATGCCGAAAACGCCCGCCAAAGTGGCTTTAGGGAAAAACGCTTGGACAGAGAAAGGTGGGGACCACTAGTCTCAGCACATCCAAGCCGCAAAGGCTAAAGGACGGGAAAATATGCTAAAGTCGATCTACGAAGGATACATCCCATGTATCGTGCTCGCGATCATTGGGTTCAACACACTTGGGGGAAGCGTTTTGGCGTGGACCGCGTTTGTGTGGCTGGTGGGCGCCGTCCTGACGGTCGGCGTCGCCTACGCCCGATCCGCCCTGTCCGAACGCAAGGTCGAAACCCAGGCAATGGGTGCTATGGAAAACTGCTAAGCGCAGCATAATCCGTTTCATGAGGGCGCCACAGGGCGCCTTTTTTATTGCCCGGCCACAGGACCACCGGGCGTCCGCTTGCCAACCGCAGCACACCCTACTACTTTTTCATCACGCGCTGCAGGACTGCCGCGCGATGGAGATTTTATGTCAGAGAATGCGGCCCGCCGCTAAGGTCCACCTGATCGGACCGACTTGAACCAGCAGCCTTCCGCGCGAGATGCCGGAAGCCCTCTCGGCTGACATAAGATCAAGTGACAATCCATTGAATATTTCGAAACACGAACAGCGTGTTTTGCACGTTCTGGCGCAAGGTGGTGCGATCCACGTTGAGCGGATGACGAACGGCAAAGTGCGCGACGTCTCATGCATAACGCGCGACGGCCATGTTCTGGCTGATTGCTCGCTCAAGCTTTTCGACCGCTTGAAGAAACGGCGGTTCATCAAATCCGAAAACGGCCGCCCCTACCGCGCCACGCGGCTTGGCATGCGCGCCGTTAACCCACAATGCGATACCGGACGCCCTTGCGACGACCACAAAGTGGATCGAGGAAAGGGCGCAAAAAAAGCCCGGCACGTCACAAAACGCACCGGGCCTATTGTCCTGAGCAGATCCGATCAGAGGATCAGCGCATCCTGCACGTCCGCTATATCGCTGTTGTCGAGGTCATGCAGAACCGCCACCTTGTGGCTCGTCCCGTCAATCTCCAGTTCGATCTTCAGGCCCGGCTTGATCTTCGACAGATCAATTGCCGCCAAAGTCTCATCTTGGGTCAGACCAAATTGATCCGCGATCGCTGAGATATCGATCTTGTCGCCCTCGCCTGCGTTGAAGTCGAAGACATCGTCGCGGTAGCCGTCAAGTGTCGAACCATCAAACACGAACGTGTCCGCGCCCGCGCCGCCCGTCATCTTGTCGCGCCCTGCGCCACCATTGATGATATCGTCGCCTGCGCCACCGTCAATCGTATCACGGCCACCCAGCCCGTTGATCGCGGTATCACCCGCACCATCGATCAGCGTATTGTCACGGCTGTCACCATTCAGCACACCGCTTGTCTCTGCTGGTGCTGGACCAGCCACTGCCTCCACCGGCTCGTCGGCGACCACAGGCGCTGGCGCCGGCGCAGCGGCACCGCCACCCTCACCTTCCAGGATCCACGGCGCTGCGTTCTTCAACACATCCGCCTGAATACCCCGGATCACCACAAGGCTGTGCGACGCACCATCAAGGTCAACGCCTACTTCCGTGCCACGTCCGAGCGTTTTGAAGGTCAGAGCGGCTTCCATCTCCGGGCCAGACAGCCCAAACCGGTCCGCCACCTCGCTCAGATCCAGCAGGTCGCCCTGCTCGATAGAGAAATCGTGGATCTCATCAATGCCATCGTGATGGGCAACAAAGTCATCAGCACCGTCACCACCGAACAAATGGTCACGCTCTGCTCCGCCACGGATGATCTCATCGGCGGCCGTGCCCCAAAGCTTGTCACGCCCGCTTGTGCCTTCGACAACCGGCTTGTCATTCACCGGCTCTGTCGGCGCAGGGGCCGGCCCTTCGCGCACCACTGGAACATTGGAATCCTCAGCGTCCTCACGGTCTTCACGCTCCACCACAACATGCTGTACAGGCGCATCGGGTGTGTCATCCGTTGGGGTATGGCTGCCACCGTCGAGTGAACCATCATCTCCGGAGTCATCCGCTGGCGGCATCGACCCGCCATGCGAGCCGTGGCCGTCCGTTGAGGATGCGCGCTCGGCAGAAGCAGTGATCGAATTCTCCTTGAACCAATTCGCGTTATTCACACCCGGGTTTGGATAGGTATCAAGGCGATAGCGGTTCAGGGTCGTCTGATCGAAGCCCTGCAGCTTGATCTCGATGATGACAGGATGCTGATCACCGGTCAGACGGTCAGTGATCCAGTTCACAACTGGCGTCACCCACTCACCATTGGATTTCTGATAGGTGCCATGCAGCGCAATCAGCTCCTCCGGATAAAACTCCACCTGACGCCCCTGCTGGGTCGCGCCGAGGTAGATGTCGATCCCTTCGAAGTCTTTGGAAGACCCGCTGCCAGACGGCGTCTTGGCAATCACATATTCATTGAAGTTCCGCACACCCACGCTGTCACGAATGGTGCCAGTGAACTCCAGCGTGCGGTCGCCCGGCCCGATCGTCATGTCTGACCCGGCATCGGGGGTAAAGGTCACCGCGTTCACCTCGGTCAGGTTGGCGCTGTTGACGATCTTCGGCATCGGGTTGGTGTAATCGATGCCGTGCTTGTCGCGGTAGTAGCTGATCAGCTGCGCACGCACGCCCCCATCATCAACGTTGCGCATCAGATCGTTCAAATCGAAACGGTTGCGCACATTCTCAAAGATGGTGTCGATCAGCACGACCTCGTGGTTCACACCATAGCTGCGATAGCCGGTGCCGAAGTCGTGGAACTCCACATCATTGAAAACGACAGACGACGTCTTCCGCTCAATCCGGAACCCAACGCCCGACCCCTGCCAGGTGCTGTCCATGAACTGATAGTTCGACGCATAGTTGTCGAGATGAACAGCATCGCGACCACCCCAGACATTAAAGTTATTGAAGACGGACATTGTGTCGGTGTCGTCAGAATACTGGCGGTGGAATACACGCAGACCTGTGCCAGAGCCGATAACCGTGTTGTCGTTGAAGTCCACAATCGGTGGTTCCTCGTGGTCGAGGGCCACGTCAAACGGCGACGGATCAAATGGCACCTGCTCGCGGTCGAACATCTTGCGGTGGATACCGTCATTGACGGATGGGAATTCAAAGCTTTCCCGCCCGCTCCAGTTCCAGCCGATGTTGGAATTGGCGGCAACGTTGTCCTGCTGGATCACGACGCGGCTCTGGTTTTCAAAGGCGGCCCCTTCAGACCCCACCAGCGGATGGCCACTCTGGCTGTTCGGGTTCAGCACCCCGTCCCCATCGACAGAACTGACAAGGTTCCCGATCCACTCACCGGTCTCGTCGCCCATCTCTGAGATGATGCCGGAGCCAACAGTGTCGTAGACAAAGTTGTTGTTGATGGCAGCATGGCTTGAATGGTGTGTGATACCCCAGCCGGGGGCGCCGTTCACTGCGTTGCCGATCAACAGGTTGATGGCAGAGTCAGGCTCAGTCCCGATCTCATGCAAGTGCAGCGGGTAGCGACCGGCAGGGTTGGACGCCGTTGTACCAATGCTTGCGTCCGTCCGGCCCATCTCTTCGAAGGCGGCAAACTGGATGCTGTTGGACACACCGTCACTTCCGCCCATGTCGTTGTGCAGCATCACGTGGCCGCGCACGCCGTCGGGGTTCTCAGACTGGAAAACAACGTTGCGGCTCAGGTTGCCGACGAAGGTGTCGAAGTCCATGCCGCTGGGTGGGTTGTGGCTATAGCTTAGCGCACGGTCAAACGTGATCGTGTCACCGCTGATGCTGGTGATCACACGTTCTTCGTCCTGCGACCCGCTGCCAGTGCCAATAATCACGATGGTATCGCCAACGGCCCAACCGCCCAGATCACCGTTCACCTCAATGCTGCGGTCACCGCGGTTCACGGCACCTTCGATTGTCAGGTGGCTTTCCTTTGCGGCACCCTGCACGTTGACCTCTCCAAAGGCGACAAGGCCGTGTGACAGCTGATCAGGATCCTCGGTCCGGTTGATCGGAGTGTCACGGAACGTGATCACCGCATCGACACTGTCGCGCACCGCATTGTTGACGTTTCCGACCTCAAGCAGCGACCCTGGCGTGGTCACGATTGTTTCGACCAGCATCTCAGTGTTCTCGGTGGTGGACCATTTGAGATGTCCATCGACCCGCACCGTATCGAGCGGGGTGGAACTGTCCATGTCATAGGTGACCATGACCCCTTCAGGGATCAGGACCTTGGCTTCAGCACCCGGAACACGGCCGCCCTCCCATGTCGCAGGGTCTGACCAATCACCGTTTCGGATCGCAACATGTGTCGCGTCGTTCGGGTTGGCCAGCATGTTCGCCTGGGCCATGTGCATCGCGTGGGTGCCGTGTTCCATGTATTCCTATGCCTTTGCTTTTGCCGCCTTTTCAGACGGGTGTTCGGGTGACCATCGTGCACTGCCAAAGGAAAAGAAGGCGACAACCGTCCGGGACCAGCCGCGCCTGTAGCGGCAGCCGGACGGCATACAATCGCATCAGCGATTGCTGTCTTTATCGATGTGGTCTTTGGCAGCAGTATTTGAGCACGTCGATCTTTCCACAGGGTTCTAAATGATCTGTTACCGAGCTAAAGGCGCTTTTGGGCTAAATTTGGAACTGGTGGGGTCATCCGCCAATCACCCCCCGTCAACGGGCAAGAACCTGCCGATGACACCTTATTTGGCGAAGAAACCGAGACATGCACAAAATATAGGGGTGGGAAAATCTTAAAATTTGTGAAATTCCGCCCAATTCACTGATTTTGCACGCTTTTCGTTTACGTAAGGTCAGAAATTGTGTCGGAATCATGTCCAATCGGATAGGCCGGTTCCACCCGCGTCGTGATCAAATTCGCCTCGATTGTTACCAGTTCGTGAACAATCACATGCCTCGCGACGGCTCTCCTGATCAGGTGTTAAGGATGCCTAAACAACCCCCGGGAGAAAGTACCTCAGATTTTCCAAAAGACTGACTTGAATTGCATACAAAAAGGGCGCCCCACCCTCTTGTGGACCGCCCTATCACCGCGCGTTGCGCAACCTATGCGTGTTACGCAGTCGGTTTGAACCCGACGCGTTTCAACAACGCCCGAATCTTTTGCTCATAAATCGGTCGGGAATACACCCGATCGTATAGATCGCGCGCCGCTGCTGCTCGGCGCTTGGCCTCAGCCGAATCATTTAGGACGTGCAGCATCCCCTCAGCGATGCTTTCCGGCGTAGGCTCGACAAGGAAACACACCTCGTCTGTCAGGACTTGGGTATGCGACCAGATGTTCGTTGCAACAAGAGGTTTGCCGCTTGCCAGCTGCTCATAGATCTTCAGTGGTGTATTTGTGCCATCGACCCGTGGGCTCAAAAGCACATCGGCTTCCTGATTGAACTTCAGCGCCAGCGTCTTCGACACCCGGCCTGTGAAGATGCAGTTGTCACCAAGCCCCTCTTCGGCGGCGACTTTCTTCATCGCCTCCACCTGCTCATCAGCACCACCAGCCAGGATCAAGCGCACATCCGGCCGCTCTTTCGCCACCTTGGCAAAGGCTTTGATGACCCGGTCGATCCCCTGATACTTCTCAAACGTCCCCGCATAGACCATCGTCGGCACGTCAGGCGTAAACTCGATCTTCTCGGCCTCCGCATTCGCAAAAGACGGCGCCGCCGGGCTATCAACCAGCTTCACATCCTCAAAGATGGAGTTCTCAATGAGGAAGTGCCGGTCCTCCGGCACGCCCTCTTTCAACGCGTATTCTTCCAGATCGGGGCAGATCGTGATCACCGCATCCGACGCCTTCAGCGCAGAGTCTTCCAACCACTTGAACACCCCCACCAGCGCCTTCGACTTCGAGAACCCAAAGTTCCCAAGTTGCTGCGGCAGGCTGGAGTGCATGTCGTAGATCATTTTGTACAGGAACAGCGGCTTCAGGAACCGCACCCAGAACACCGCCTCCTCATGCGCATGCACGATCTTGTACTGATGCTTGAACATCATTCCGATGGTCCACAGCAGCATGAAGACGTCCAAGACCAGCTTCTTGCCAGACGGCCCAATCGGCACGGGCTCCAGCGCCTTGATGCGCGGGACCCGAACGATCCGGCAACCGGGAATGTCTACATCCTGCCCCACCCCGTAGGTCAGCAGATCAATCTTCACCCCCGCTTCTGCCAGCACCATCGTGCGGTAGTAGACAGAAAACGGTGTGCCACGCGGTGTGAAAAAGGGATGCGGGGCCACCACCAGCATATCAGCCTTGTGCTTCGCCATCAGAGCCATCCTTCCTTCACGTACCAGTCGGTGAGGTCATCAATTCCCGACGCATTGCTATATTGATTGGTGTATCCGGTGGACCGCATCTTGGACGTATCGAACGACCGGTCCTTGGTGTAGAACGCCACGCGCCGGCGATAGATCGGCGGTTCAATCCCAAGTGGCTTGCAAATCAGCTCACACAGGTCCCCGGCCCAGAAAAACGGCGTCACTGGCAGGCGCAGAACACGGGGCTTCGTGCCGAGCTTCTTCGCAATCCGGTCCACCATATCCACCAGCCGGATCGCTTCATCCGCGCCACAGAGGTACACCTCACCCAAGGTGCTCTCTTGCGTGGCGGCATGGATCATGAAGTCCACAAGGTCTTTCACATGCACGAGGTGGTAGAGGTTCTTGCACCCCACCCCGAGAACCGGAAGCACCGGCATCTTCGCCATCTTGAACACCTTCAACAGACGGCGATCACCAGGCCCATAAATCGCGCAAGGCCGCACCACCGTCAGCGGCAGGCCCGTTTCCTTCGCGTAGTCCCGCACCCAGTTCTCCGCATCAACCTTTGTGCGCTGATACTCATCACCGGGGGCAAAGCGGTATTCTTCGGTCGCGGGCGGATGCTCAATATGGCCATGCACACCCATCGTGGACACGTGGATGAACCGCTTGAAGCCTTCATTCTCCAGACAGACCTTCGTCAGGTGCTGCGTGCTTTCGACATGCACCCGGTGGTAGATGTTGTCCTGAATCTTCGCCTCACGGAACGCCGCTGCGACGTGGAAGACGTAGTGGACACCTGCAGCAGCCTCTTTGCAGACCGCCTCGTCATACACATCACCCTTGAAGAACTTGATCGGCAGGTCTTTGATCGCGTCGAGGTTTGAACTCTCCCGCACAATCGCCCGCACCTCGGCACCCGTCTCGCACAGCGTCCGCACCAAGTGCACCCCGGTGAACCCGGTCGCCCCGGTGACCAGAACAATGTCACCCTGTCCAATACTCATAAATCCACTCCTTCGAATGCGGCGACGAGGGTTTGGCGATAAGCTGATGGGGCCAACCGTGCCAAGGTGTTGCGCACCTCTGTGTTCCGCGTCTCATAGGTCCAGCTGAAATGCGCAGCCATCGCATCTTCGATTATCATCAACTGCTGGGCGGTCAGCCGCCCGAGCACGAGGTCATTCGTCCGACGCAGCACGATATCATCCAGATGCCGCGCCTGCGTTTCTGTGATGTGCTTCATCACAAAGGCGCGCAGCCCCGCGTCATCCAGCCCAGCCGCCTCGCTTGGTGTGCTTGCGTAATCAGGCAGCCGTTGCGTGCGCGTTCTGCACCGCCCTGCCCCGTCGTGGCGTGAGGCGAGCACATCCACGGCCCGCTCTGCCACCAGCCGCGCGGTTGTCCACTTGATGCTGACGATACTCACAAGGCCCGTCGCATTCTCATGATCGACAACCTTGCTCTCATGCAGCTTCGCGCCATCCGCATCGGTGCTATCGTCACCGGGCGTCAGTCCGACATAGGCGTAAAGGACATCGCGCGCCTTGATATCAAGCGTGGGGTAAACCGCGTTGAAGTCATCAACAAAGGACCCAACCTCTTTCGCATCCGGCGTAACATCCAACCCACCCTTGTGGGTGAAATGTGTGGTCCCAATGACAGTCTTATCCTGCCAAGGCACCATGAAATACATCCGGTTCGCGCTGTCGATCTTGCTGTCGGATTCTAGCTTGCTCTTCACCGCAATCGCCGTCTCGGGCGCGGGCTTGTCAACCACAAGGTTCATGCTGCGCACCAGCGCCACCTGCAGGGCCCGCGCCTCAGGGGCCGCTTCGGCCAGCCATTCATCCGCCCAGGGCCCGGTCGCGTTCACAACCTGTGTGGCTGCGATCTCATACACCTGATCATCCACCTGATCGCGCACTGTGACACCCTGCACCGCACCGTCAGCAATCTTCACTGTCTCAGCGCGCACATAATTGGCCACCACAGCCCCATGGGCCACCGCATCCTCAAGGATCTGCAACACCGCCTTATCGGCATAGGCCACCTGCGCATCTGCCCAGATGCTGCCACCCGTCAGCGCGTTGGTATCAATCCCCGGAGCCAAGCGCTTGCACTTCCCCGGTCCCATCACACGGCCCTTAGGCGCCTCAATGGCATTCCCATCGCGGACCGACACGCCCAGCGTCAGCCCCTCAAACATCGCGATCCCGGCACCCATCGCCAGCGGCCCGCGCATCGCCCAGCCATATGTGGGCATCATGAAGCGCAAAGGCTCCACCAGGTGACCCATCGTGCGCCGCAAGATCTGTTGCTCGCGAATGCTCTCGATCGCTCGCTTAAAGTTCAGGTGCTGCAGATAGCGAATGCCACCGTGGATCGTCTTCAGCGAGTTATGCGATGTGGCCGAGCAGAAATCCCCTTGCTCCACCAAAGCCACCGACATCCCCCGCAGTGCCGCATCGCGGGCCACACAGGCGCCGTGAATGCCGCCGCCCACCACGACCACATCGAACGTCCGATCCGCGAATTGGGAAAGGTCCCGCTGCATCCGCCTAGGCCTCTGGCTTCTGCACAAAGGCCAGCATGTGGTAGCCCATGTTCTTCGTCCAGCGTTTCGGCAGGGCGTTGAACGTATCCACGATCAGCGTGTTGAACACCCAACCCTTCCAGCCCTTATGCACTTCGGTCCGCACCGGATACCGGTAGAGGCGAAAATCCACGTCTTTGAAGATCTTCAGCTTCGCGCGATACTCTTCCGGCGACATCTTATGGAACACCGGTGCATCCATGTAGTCGAGCTTCGCACCGGCGACCCGGTGCATGAAATAGAGCCATGATTTGCGGTTGATCGTCATCAGGATCGCCCGGCCACCGGGTTTTAGAACCCGGTAAATCTCATTGATCATCGCCTCAGGATCACGCGTGAAATGCAGCACCGTGTGGCAGTAGACAAAGTCAAAACTGTCATCCGGCAGCGCGAGCTCTTCGCCATCCATCGGCTCAAACCGGCCCTCCAGCCCACGCCAGGCAAAGTTCTTACGCGCCAATGTCACCGCCCGTGGGGCGATGTCCACACCCGTCACCTCGGCCCCTGCCCTTGCAAAGCGCGAGGTATCGGTGCCCAGACCACAGCCAACATCTAGAACCGACTTACCTTTGAAGCTGTCGAACTGCACCGCGTCTTCGAGGTATTCCAGCTTATCAAACCGATAGCGCTCAACCTCACGGAAGAACTCTTCGCTGCCCACGTCCAGATGGTTCGCAACTTTCCAGTTCGAAACGTTCTTGTCCCAATAGTCGGCTACGGATGTCACGGGGTCACTCGTCCTGCGGTGTAAATTCAACAACATTAATGCAATGTCCGGGGGTGGCGGACGCGTGGTCTTGTTAGAAGGGAATGGCATATGCGACAACCCGGTAAGCAAGCGTTTAGCCCTGTATTTGGGGCCAATCAGGCGGTGGCATGGTCCACCGTCGTTATATTTGAGACAATCGGCGCTGCGCTGCGGCAAAGCTGCCTCATAAAGGACGAATTCGAGTGACCGAACCCCGTGATACCGTCAACAAAGACCGCGTAGTGGCCGCATTGTCCGACGGTGGGTCACCGTTGAAGAAGTATCAGACCTTTTTTGTGGGTCGCGAAAGCTTTGGCGCCTTTCTTTACTACGAAATGACGATGTTTCTGGCCGCCGGGACCCGTGGCGCTTTGGGCTTTGCCCTGCGCAAGACCCTGTTCAAGCGCCTCTTCGGCAAGATCGGGCGCGGCGTGAACTTTGGCCGCGACATCTCCCTGCGCTGCCCACCGAACATGTCCCTTGGCGACAACGTCACCATCGACGACGGCTGCGCGATGGATGCGCGCGGGGTCGAAAACCCGGTGGGCGACTTCGTCATCGGCGACCGCACCCTGATCGCCCGGGACACCGTAATGCTGGTGAAATCCAACTTCCTGCGCATCGGCGCCGACACCTCCATAGGCAGCCAATGCAACCTCTCCGCCGTTTCCGGCATTGAGATCGGCGATTTCTGTATCATCGCAGGTCAGTGTTATTTCGGCGGCGGCCGCTACAAGATGGCGCTGAATGGCACCCCGATGGTCACTCAGGGGTTGGAAACCAAGGGTCCCGTCAAAATCGGCAATGACGTTTGGATTGGCGCCAATGTGACCATCCTCGATGGCGTGACAGTCGGCGATGGAGCGATCATCGGCGCGGGGTCTGTCGTCACCAAAGATGTCCCCCCAAACGCGATCATGGGTGGGGTCCCCGCCAAGCAAATCAGTGAGCGGAAGTAGGCTCTAGCAAGGTTACTTCAGCTGATACTTCAGCACGACTTTCGCAAGTTCGACGAGGAAAGGCTCCAAATGAGCCTCTTTCACGGTGGCCTTGCGGATGTTCACCGCGTACCCGAACCCTGATTTCTTCGCGGTGATCGGCACGCCCTTGACGTCATAGGGCTGTGCGTATTCGCCAGAAATCGCAGGCGGCACCTTTGCCAGGCTCTCTCCCCGTTTCAGCTTCGGCACAATGGTGCGGTACGCACGCTTCGGCGTATTCGCCACATCCACCTGCTCTTGAATTGTGCGCTCATAAAGCGCCACCGACACGCCAAGAGAAATATCACCCTGCGCCACGCCCAAATGCTCTGCAATCTCCGCTTGGGTCTTGTCCTGCATGCCGTTGGCCAGAATGCCAATCGACAACAGCTCCTCAAACCCATTGAGGTTCTTGCGCATCGTGTTTTCGTGAAAGCGTTCCTCAAGGTCGGCCATATAGCCGTCCCCTTCTTTCGTCCCCACAACTGCCTTCACCTTGATCCCAAGTTCGCGACAGGCCGCCAAACGGCGCCGGCCCGATTGAATCAGGAAGGTATCCTTTGTTTCCAGTGGGTTAGCGGGATCAGCCTGCCAATCATCGTAGCGTGGTCGTACCCGAATAGGCTGGGTTTGCCCACGCCGCGCAATATTCGCCACAAGCTGTTGGAAATCTTCGTCTTTTTCCCAATCTGTGACGCGATCAGACCCGATGCCTTCTTCGATCTGATCCGGGTCGAGATCAATAATCACCGTACCGGCCATCACGCCCGCATGAAGCGACCCGCTGACATCTTCGATCCGCTGTTTGAGCATGTTCATTGCAGAGCCTGCCCACATTCCCCCCATCGCCGATTTCGACTCTGTTTCAGGCTCTACGACCGGGGTTAGAGCCTCATCGTCCAGGTTTGCGTTCAGCTTGCGTTTCTTCGCCATCAGCCCCACCGCTCCTCAATAAATGCTTTTGCAAAGCCCCGGTCCGGCAAGTCCGGCCAGACCTTTTGCACCAGCGCATCATTCACCGCATTGGCGTTCGTCATAAACGCCTGCGCCGACACCCGGCGCGTTTTCGGCGGCATGTATTCGTAGATACTTTTGTATTCCTCCGCCGCATTCGCAATCGCATCGGACCGGGCATACCACACCTGCATCACCTCACGTGGGGCCTTGCGATAGAGGTCAAGGATCTGGTCCGTGTCCTGATTGTTCTGTTCCTGCACAATCGTCGGCAGCACCATGTGCTCCCCTGCCCCGATCTCAATATCCGCCTCAAACCCCATGATGAATTCCAGGTATTCCCCAATGTTAGACACGTATGTCGCCAGCGTGGCGAGGTCGAACCCCTTCATGGTCTGCGGGATCACCACGTTATCCGCGGCGATAAGCCCGTTCAGCTGCATGAGGGTAAGCGACGGTTGTTGATCAATCACGATCACATCGACCGTTTCATTCAGCGCATCTTCATGCTTCGCGTGATCAAATGCGCCATCGGGACCGCGCAGATCAGTGATCTCCGTTTTCGGCCCCATCCCCGCATCCCACTTCTGGATCGCATCACGCAACACGCGGTAAACCGGGACCTGGGATTGCTGGGACATAAAGAACAGGCTGATATCGCCGTTCTGGATGTTCGCACCACCGGGGATCAGTTTGATGCCGGGCCAGGGCGTGCCTTGCCAGATCGCGTCGAGTTCTTCTGCGGGACGGTCCACAACCTCCCCTGCCCCCGGCTCATGGACACCCATGAAATCGGCGAGCGTTGGTGTGTCGTGTGCAAAGAGCGGCAGGTCTTCATCCGCGAAATAGAGGCTGACTGTCGCCTGCGGGTCGGCGTCAATTACACCCACGCGCAGCCCGTAGTGCAAGTTCACATACTGTGCGAAATGGGCTGCAGACAGCGACTTGCCGGTCCCGCCTTTTTGCGCACCAAACGTTACCACTTTCACCGGCTCGCCGGGCTTGCGCCAGTGGATGTACGGGCGCTTGGCGGCTTTGTTAGAACCGATGATCGCGCGGATCAGCATGATCTCTGATGGGCTAAACGTCCGCGCGCGGCCCTGCTTTTCGCCTTCCGGAAACGCCGGGTCTTCGTTTGATATCCGCGTCAGGTAGGTCGTATCGACGCCCAGAAACTGCGCCACTTCCACCATCGAAAAGCGCCGCGCCACACGGGTCCGCAGGGTCAGGTCGCGCTGCAACTTGGTGTTCACCGCGCCCATCACCCGGGTCATGTTCCGGATGAATTGCTCAAACTGCCCGTACGCCATTCAAATATATCCACGGATATAATGGTGCTTCGCCATGTCAGGCCGCCACCCTTGTCGTTGCTGCCAAAGAACCGGAATGGGCCGCGTTGCGCAAGGTCTTTTGCGCGAGCATCCATCGGTTTCGATAGGATTTGAGCAGCTGATGCTTCTGGAATGCTGTGGTGATCTTCGCGGAACCGACGAGTTTTGTGAAGGCTTCCGCATCTGGCGGCCGTCGCCAATGTGGCTGCCAGGCGCGCGAAAGGGCCTTGGTAATCAGCTGGAACTCCTCCAGAGAAGGGTACGACTTGGCAATGGATTGGGCCTGTTCAGCAACCATCTTTGCTGTGACAGCGATTTTACGCGTCGTCCAAAAGTCCCACAACCAATCCGATATATCCGCGGATATATCCTCCTGAATTTCTGCCGAAAGCGCCAAATTTGTCTGTGTGATCAAAGCCTCTGAGGGCGGTAAACTTGCGGCAGGGTAGGGCGCACCGTGAAAACACCGCCCCCAATCCTTCACAAGCTGATCGACCTCTGCCGCAGGCAAGCAGTGATTTAGATTGATCTGATTTTTAGACTCTTTAAGGCGTTCAGCAGGTTGCACACTGCGTTCAGGTTTTGAGCGGACAGCACCGGTCAAAGACGCCCGCCAATCCTGCCAAAAGGTGACGCGATACTTCAGGCGGTAGTTATAGCCGTTCGCGGTTGTCTGGGTCTCGGTATCCACCAGACCCTCCGCGCGAAGCTCTTTGATGTAGCCCGAAATCGCGGACTTTGACCGCCCAATGCGGCCGCTCAATTGATCCAGCGAAGGCCAGCAGTAGCCGTCCACATTGGCCATACGGCACAATTCCACCAGCAGGCGAAACGCCCCCGGTGTCAATTCAATTTCCAGAACTTCAACCGGCAAGGCGACAAAGCCTTTGGCGCGGTCAAATGAAAGCTGCTCAGACATATTTTCCTCATGCGCGCTTCGCTTTCGCTTGCGCGTTCTATGCCGTGACGCTATTCTGAGGTTGAGAACGACGAATAGCTCACGAAGTTATCGTTGCCTAAAAGCCGAGTGGTTGCCGCCGCTCGGCTTTTGCTTTGGATGATGTCAGATCTCTGCTCGGACCCTCCGCTGTTGTGGGTGGCGGAGGTCCACACCAACAGGCCCGGCCAAATGCCAGCCTGTTCGGGGTATCGGCGCATTGCGCTGTGTGGTATCCGCCTCTTGCACGGTCTATCGCCGCTTATTCTTGCTATTGGGCACTATATAGACCGAAATAGCATGACTATGGCAAGATTTTCTTCATTTTGCGCGGAGCCTCCTCATCCTGTGGATAAATAGCCATAAAAACAAGGGGGTTCTGATGGGGCGTCTCAAGGGCCACCCTTTGCGGGACCCTCAGACTCAGCACCCCACCGACCACAATGACACGAATCGACACTGCGATTCCCGGACCATGGCACCCTTGTCGGACATGCGGTAGGGAAGGGGAAAGCCCGGCTGACGAAGGCGAGAGACCCTATGCAGACCACCTGTCTGATCGACGCGCATGTTCATATCTATCCGCACTACGATGTGCCGCTGTTTCTCAACGCGGCTTGGGACGCAATGGCGCGGATCGACGGGATGCGGGGGTCGACGAAGGTTCTGATGCTGACGGAAACAGCTGAGGATGATGCTTTCGCGCGGCTTGCTGATGGGGCGCTGAAACCCGATGGGTGGACCGTCCAGACTTATCCGGATGACCCAACAGCCCTCAAGCTGAGCAACGGCGACAAAGCGCTTCTGCTGATTGCGGGCCGTCAGATTGTCACGGCGGAACGGCTGGAGGTGCATGCCCTTGCGACCCGCGCGACATTCACGGACGGGCAGGGGACGCAGGCGGTGCTTGACGTACTGAGGGCGAGCCAAACCCCTGCGGTGCTCCCTTGGGGCGTTGGCAAATGGCTTGGGAAGAGGGGCAAGATCGTAGACGATCTGACGAACGGATCAGGGCCGGGATTCCTGCTCGGTGATAACGGGGGGCGGCCGATCGGGTGGCCTGCACCGAAGGCCTTTGGCACGGCGAAGAGCGGCGGCATTCCCGTGCTGCCCGGCAGTGACCCGCTCCCGATCCTTGGGGCAGAGCGGGACGTGGGCACCTTTGGCGCGTGGCTGGAGATTGATCTGGATCCGGCCAAACCCGGTGCGAGTATCGGCCATGCTCTCTACCAGCTGCGGACCCAACCAACCGTCGCTGGGCGTCGCAAAGGGTTGCTTGCCGTGATCAAAGATCAACGCCAGTTGCGCAGCAATCGACAGAATTAGGGTCTATTTGCCGAGGATGGCGAGGCCCCCTTTCAGCGCCTTGAACTGCAGCACAAGCAGCACAGTCCAAGCGGCGGCCAAGACGGCAAGCGCTTGGCCGATCAGATACAAGCCAGACACGTCACCCTGGATCGTCGTCCACAGGTACAGCAAACCGGCACCGGCAAGAGACACCGCAATTGCAGGGGCCAGAGCCATCAAAACCGTGCGGCGCGAGAAGACATCGGCCTTGCGGGCGTAGGCCAGTTCTCGAAGCAGATAGGCGGCGGCAAAGAGCGAGATCGCAGCGCCCACGGCGAGGATGCCAAAGGGCAGGGCGCAGCCAATGGCGATAATCCGCAGGATTGACCGTTCGGTCGTCATTTGAACGCGGATGAAGGACTTGTCAGCGGCCTGAAACATTGGTCCGGAGGTCGACACAACGCATTCCAACGCAATGCCAAAGGCGGCGAGGGCATAGACCGCCCCGGCCAGACGCCACGGTTCTGACAGCAGGAAGGCAAAGATGTCAGGGGCGACGGCGGCCATGATCAGCATGGGTGGGAAGACCAGGAAGGCGAGAACGCGGGTCATTGTCACAAAGACCTCCGCCATTGCGCCGGGCTGGTCCTGCAGCTTTGTCATGCGCAGATAAGCGGTTTGGGACACTGGTCCGGTGATCGCCATATGTGGGATGTTCCAGATCCGCTGACCCATAGAATAAAGGCCCAAGGCTGTTTGACCAAGAAAGTAGCCGATCATCATGATCGGGACCTGACGCTGGGCGGTGAACATGAGCGAGGTCGAGATGGAATCGCGCCCGAATTTCATATGGTTGGTGATGCTCACAAACTTCAGAGGCAGGCCGTAGGTATAATTGCTGGCCACAACGACGCCGAGAAAGCGGACGAGGGCGATGGTGATCTGCTGCCCAATGAGCGCCCAGGCCCCGGCACCCTGCACGGCAAACCAGATCGCGATGGCCATGCCGCAGACTGCAGCGATCAGCTGGATCAGAGCCAGTTGTGGGAAGTGTCCGTCCCGTTCCATCCGTGCTGCAGGCACGGCTGTCAGAGCAAAGAGGAAGGGGACCACGGACAGGGCCGCGATCAGCGGGCCGGTGATGGGGACATCGAAGATCCACGCGGCAAGCGGTGCGATCCCGATCAGGGCCGCCATCAAGAGGGCGCCGACAAGGGCCACGAACCAGAACACGGTATTCCACTCGCGGTCGATGATCTGTTTTTGTCGGATCAATGACCGTCCAACGCCTGCGTCGCTGAGAAGCTGCGCGAAGATCGCAACTGTCATAGCAAGCGCTACGGCGCCGAAATCCTCTACCGTCAGATAGGCCGCGATAATTGGCAGGATCAGCACCTGTGAGATCGTCACAGCGAGCTTTGATCCCGTCAGGGCAGCAGTGTGGAGGAAGAACCGTTTGGCCAAGCGTTTGTCTTTTGCATTTCAGAGGGCGCGATTGCGCAAATGTGGCCGCTTTGTGGCGTGTTGGATGGCGCTTGTCACGCGGTCAAAAGCCGTGCGCGGCATGGGGCAGATTTTTCTCGAAGAGCGTTGCAAAGCTGTTTCCCATAGTGCGATGAACAGCTTGTTAGCGCGGCATTGTCTTTCAGGGGAAGTGTCTGAACGGGCAGGGCGGGCGGAACGATTCGGCCTATTTCCGACCCGGATGCCGCCCTGTGGCCCGCTGGAAGACGTCTGAGAGCAGTTTGCGGCCGAGATCAGCCATGACCGGCAAAGGGGCGTTAAAGGCGCTCAGAGCGGCGCTGAGGCTCTTATCGCGCTTGGCGTCGATCAGGCGCCGCCAGGCCCATTTCTTGTGTTGTTCGCGCTTGTGAACCTCAAGCGCGGCACGGGCATCATCGGGCAGGTCGGGGCGGTTCAGCAGGGCCTGATCTGCGGCCATGAGATCTGCATGTGCATAGGTCGGGTGCCAGCCTGACAGACTGTCCGGACGGACCACCGCGACATAGCCTGCAGGGTCGGTCAGCAGGAACCGTGCGCCACTGGCCAGGGCGTTTGCATAAAGCACGTAATCTTCGCCCAAAATCATGTCGACGTAGGCGATCTCTTCAGCGTCAAGAAAGCTGCGCCGTATGAGTGGTTTCAGGAAGCCCAATTCCCGTCGCCCGCCATGCTTTGCGGACAGGTTTGCATTGATGAAATCAGCGGTCGTGAGCCACTGTTCTCCCAGCGGTTCGTCCGAATACATCCGGCTGCGCGGACCGTCGGGGTCATCCTCGGCCACCTTGTAGATGTCGTCGGCGACAAAATCCGCATCGTTCGTGCGGGCGAGGGCCAGCAGTCTAGACAGACGGTCAGGCTCCATGAAATCGTCGGAGTCGAGGACAGCAAGCCAGGGCGCTGTGCTTTCCGCGATGGCGCGATTGCGGGCGGCGGCAGGCCCCCCGTTCTGGGCTTGCGCCAGCACCTTGATACGCGGGTCGCCCTCTGCCAACTTTTGCGCCAGCGCCAGGGTGCCATCGGGTGAGGCATCATCGACGATGATAATCTCAACCGCAGCATCCTGCGCCTGTGCGCTAAGTACTGCGCGTTCCAGTGTTTTTTCGGCCGACCAGGCGGCTATGAGGATCGCGACTTCTGGGTCATTCATATTGGAATTCGGGAAGGTCAGAACAATTTTGTCCTGTCTCTCCCATTGGGACGTAGGAAACGCAATCGTAAGTTGCCATTGTCCGGGTATCGCGCGGGGCAATGCCGGACCAGTTCTTCTGGTCCTCGCCGCCGCCCCAGATGCTTAGATAGATCCGGCCCGGTGTGGTAGGCAGGGTGCGGTCTTTCGCTTCAACGCGGAAAATCTCTTCCCCGTTGACGTACCAGATCAGCGCTTCGGGGCCCCAGTCGAATGTGTAAAGCGCGGTTTCCTCCGCACTGTCGAAGCCAAGATCGATCCACTTGCCCGGCAGGCGTTCGCCATCTGCAAAGCGGGTGACCCAAACCTTGGTGGTGTCTTTGCCCAGAAACTCAAAATCGATCTCGTCCCATGGGTCGTCGAACCACGGGCCTGTGTAGGTGAAAAAGGCAGAGATTACCCCTTCGCCGCGACCGGCCTGCATTACCACTTCGTAGCGGCCATAATGGCTGTAGTCCCGGCGTTGGATTTCGGCGCCTGCAAAGACCTTGCCCGAGTTGATCGGGGCCGGGTCGAGTGACAGTTGCAGTTGCCCGTTTTCAAGGGTCACCTGATCCGGCACCCAGGCCGTCAGGAACGACGGCTTCTTGCGTGCGAAGTCTGAGATGTACCAGTCGTCTTGGTTCAGATCTTCAAAGGTGGTGAAAAAGGGTTCGTTTGGAATTTCTTCCGCGCCGGTTGTGGCGCCAAGCGCGATCACCGCAGCGGCCATGCAGGCGGTTCGTTTCATCAAAGACGTCATCATGTGGTGTCAGCCCTCTTCAGGTGCAATTACGCAATCAACGTGGTTTTCGAGATTTGCCGTTGTTGTAAAGTTATGGGCGCAGATGCTTAAAGCAAATTTATCAGTTCAAAAGATCAGCACGGGGTCAGCGTGGTTCAAGTTTCAGTTATCATCGCGGCCTATTGCGCCGGCGAGACCCTGCCAGCGGCTGTTGCCAGCGCGCTGGCGCAGGAGGGTGTGACGGTTGAGGTGATCATCGTGGATGATGCGTCCCCAGATGATACCGCAAACGTTGCCGACGCCCTTGCGGTTGAAGACGCCCGCATCAAAGTGATCCGACAGGCCGAGAACGGCGGCCCGGGTGTGGCGCGCAACGCAGGCTTTGCCGCGGCGACCGGGGAATGGGTGGCTGTTCTGGACGCGGACGACGGGATGACGCCGGATCGTTTGGCGCGGATAACGGCATTTGGTGCCGAGAAGGGGGCGGATGCGGTCTATGACAATCTGGCCCTCATTCGGGCAGATCAGGGGGGGCGTGATGACGAGACGTACCTCAATCCTGCCACATTTGGCGCTGCAGCGGCTTGGGATCTGGCATTCTACATCAACCACAACCAGGCGCGGCCGGGACAGCCGTCATTGGGGTATCTTAAGCCCGTGATGCGGCGGCAATTTCTTGCCCAACACAACCTGAGATATGCATCTTCCTTGCGAAATGGTGAAGATTTTCACCTGATGCTGGATGCGCTGATGGCCGGAGCCAGCTTGTGGTATATGCCCGATCCTCTCTATCGGTATACGACCGGTGCGGCTTCAATCTCGAGTACGTTGAATTTGGAGCATGCCAAAGCACTCATCAAAAAAAATACTGATTTTATTGGGGAAAACAGAGAGAAACTTCCCCGCGAGGTCATAAGTTCCATGACAGTTCGTCGCAACCGGTTGCAAGACTTCGCAACTGCAGAAACGATGCTCCGGGCGATGAAGGCAAAGCGATTCGGTGTGCTTGCCAAGGCATTGTTCTCAAATCCGCGAGGATTGTTTCGTTTCTGTCAACAAACGACCCAGGCAATCGCCAAAAGGTTGTAAGTGTCGGGGAGAACACACCATTTCCCTATCGCGCCTTAGTTGCGGAATCTTCAACAGTGCGGCCATTTTGCGACAGTTGTGCACGTGTTTCAGGCAAATGAGGCGAAATTTGGCAAAAAACTTGTCCGGGGGTGTTTCCCTCGTGGTAACTTCGCCATTATTGATGAAGCAGGCGTTACCGACATGGTGACGCTGTAACGAGTTAGGGTTCTGGTCACTTGGTGACTGAGTAGTGTTTTGAGGAGACCCATTTAATGACGGACGTTCCAAAGCTGCCTATGGAAGCACTGTCCACCTACGGGTTTGAGCCCCGTGAGCTTAAGCCATTGCTGAAGCGGATCTTCGATCTGGTCGGCAGTGCCGCTTTGATCGTGTTTTTCTCGCCTCTGCTTTTGATCGTGTCTTTGATCGTGGCGTCGAAGGTCGGCCCGCGTGTAATTTTTGCGCATGAGCGCGAAGGGCGGGACGGCAAGAAGTTCAAGTGCCTGAAGTTCCGGACGATGTATCTGGACGCCGATGAGCGTCTGCAGCAGATCCTGGCGACAGACCCTGAAGCTGCAGCTGAATGGGAAAAGTCCCGTAAGCTGAAGAACGACACGCGCATCTTGCCCGTTGTTGGATCGTTTCTGCGCAAGTCCAGCCTTGATGAGTTGCCACAGCTGTTCAACGTCTTCCTGGGCGAGATGAGCCTTGTTGGCCCACGTCCTGTCGTCGAAGATGAGATCACCGATTACTATGGCGATGTTGCGCCGCTCTATTACTCGGTGCGTCCCGGCATGACAGGCCCATGGCAGGTCGGTGAGCGGTCCGACTCCGATTACGAGACCCGTGTCGCACAGGATGCACACTATGTGCAGAACTGGACGCTGATCGGTGATCTCGTGATCATCATCAAAACCGCGCTGATGGTCGCGACGGTGAAGTCCAAGGGCGCTTACTAGGCTCTTCGCGAAAGTATAGTGGAAGGCGCGCTCTCCGGACCGCGCCTTTTTTTGTGGCTGTTTGGGCGTCTCAGTAAGAGTGAGTGGGTGATTTTGGGGGACCTTACCACCGATTGCGGTGAGGTTCGGTGGGCGAGGCGCGTGGCGGTTCTCCGATGTCGCATATGACCCCGTTGCGCCCATACCTCCGAAATGCGGCGCAATGCACAAAAGGCGGTTATGCGGGTATTGACGCCTCGGTCGCTTTATTTCTAACGGCCCGGATGACTTGAAATGTAAGGAGGCCCGCTGGCCCGAACAGAAAGACCAAAGGCAAGCAAGGAGCAACGAGCCAGAAGCTTACGCCTTCCGCACGAGCGGTGCGACAAACCCATGCGCCGATGAAGAGGTCAAATGCGAGAAAGTGAACCCAACCGGCAAGGGCAGCTTGTTCATATGAGAACAGCACCCTGACATCAGCCAGTGTTCCGAAGCCACCGGCGCTGTCAGGGGACGGTGTGACGAGTAGGATCACGTAACCCAGAGAAAGGATAAACGGCAGGATCATTCCAGCAATCCAGTCCGCCCATTTCGGGATAAGCGGTGAGACGAGCAGACATAGCCAGCCGAGCAAGGCAATAAGACCGGCTATTGAGAACAGAATTTCGAAGTCCATGGCAAGTGTTTCCCTCCATGTCACTAGATCGTGCATTATAAGTTGCTATATGCTTGCAGACGCAAGCGAGTCGCAATAGATATGTCACATGACTGATTTGCACACCACCAACGCACTACGCCTGCTTCAGGTCGCCGACGACTTCCGGGCCGGGCTAAGTGGCGAATTTTCGGCTGTTCACGGAATTTCCGTGAACGAGTTTTTCCTGCTGCTTCATCTTGAGCGCTCTGCGGCCAACAGGCTGCCCCGAGTTGATTTGGCGCGACGCATGCATGTCAGTGCGTCCACAATCACGCGAATGGCAGCGCCAATGGAAAAAGTTGGCCTCGTTGACCGAGAGGTCGATGAGCGCGATGCACGGCTGGTCTTCGTTGTGGCAACGGATGCCGGGCGCGCAAAATTGTCTGAAGCGCTTTCCACGTTCTCGAAGCGCGCAGGTTATCTTTTCGACGACCGTTGTGATGATGAAGAACTGGATCGCTTCGCATCCATATTGCGGCGGTTGATAGCGGGAACAGGCGACACGTTGGCGTAAAATGACAGCAAAGTTCCGCAGAGCCGCAATCGACTTGCACAACCCGTCTGCTGCAGCGCCGCAAGTCCCGATTGAGCCCATAGCAGAAGTCTGCTGAGCCCTGTTCAGCGACGGGCGGCATTGTTAGAGTGCCAAGGGCGGATCGAAGTATTGGTTGGAGTAAACTAGGTGGGTGTTTCCAAGATTGCCGGCTTGGCAGCAGCTGCACTTTTTGGGTGTTCGAGCGCTGTATTCCCTCCAATTGCAACGGACAGGACGGGCTATTCTGAGGCCTGGTATTATGAACGCCTGAAGCCCTACTACACGAATAATATCTACTTCGAGCCGAGGGTGCATCTGCGCGCTGTGAATGAACTGGTTGGTATTCCCGTGGTTTTTGAGAATGGTTTCGAAGGGCATGCTGACGTTTTGAGGTCGGACATTGAGCTGTTCTTCGCGGCAACTGTCCCGAACATCGACGACCGAGTGGACTTAGCGCGACGGGCCGTGGAGATTACATGTCCATCGACTGATTTGACGAACATCGCAAGCAAAGTCGCATTCTCCAATGACACCTATGTTGTACTCGTGGACTTGCCATGTGCAGGGCACGCAGGCTGAAAAAATTTGGAGTTTGACATACGGCAGCTTCGTCCCGCAAAGCCGACCTTTGCCATAGCTGATCCAAAACAAACATCCCCGCCACGAAGGCCGTCGGTGGACCCCGGCAAACAATCTGCGCTTAGATGTGGTCGGGGAGGTTGTAGCCGCGGGCGTAGGTGTGGCGGATGGCGTCGAGGGCGGCCTCACGGTTCAGGTCGGGGCCGAAGCGGTCGGCGTGGATTGCTTCAAGGCCTTTAGGGGGGGCACCTGACGTCATCCATCGGGCGAGGATCTCGGCAGATCCTCCTCCGGTCCCGATGCCCACGTTAAAGCCAGTCGCGAGCCACAGACCTTTCATCGCGGGTGCCGGACCGATGAGCGGCAGGCCGTCCGGGGTCAGGCACATGGGTCCATTGTTGGCGATCTTGATCCCCGCCTTTGCAAAGAGCGGCATGCGTTCCATCAGCCGCTCCAAGTGCGGCATGAGGGGGTCGAGGTTTGGTGGCAGAAGCTCTTCCTTGAAGTCGGGCGGTATACCGTCAAGCGCCCAGAACTCCGGTTCTTTCTCGTAAACCCCGATGAGCAGCCCGTCTCGTTCCTGCCGGACGTTGCAAGACACCCAGCTGTCGCGCATGGCCGGAAGTTCGGTTGGAAGGGCGGCGACTTCGGGCAGGCTTTCGGTGATGATTTCATGGTGTTGCGTCGGGAAGAGGGGCAG
>JAHDEX010000009.1:67698-73338 GCA_020628545.1 Paracoccaceae bacterium
GTGGGCCTGTTTGGGTCACCCCATCCCGCGCCATGGAATGGTCTTCTGAATGACCCAGCGCATGATGAGGTCAAAGACGAGGCCGAGGACACCCATGATCAGGATGGTGACCCAGATCAATTCATAGTCCGACACGGTGCGGGCAATGTTTTCAATGAAGCCGATACCCGTTGTGCCCGCCAGCATTTCCGCGGCGACGAGTGTGCCCCAGCAGACGCCGACCGCGATGCGGATCCCTGTCAGGATTTCCGGCAGTGCATTGGGGAAAATCACCGTCCACATGATCTGGCGATCTGTTGCGCCCAATGAGTGGGACGCACGGATCTTGGACAATTGCACGCCTGATGCGCCCGTCCGTGCAGAGATCACCATGATGGCGAAGGCCACCATGAACAGGAGGAAGATTTTGCCGTCGTCCTGAATGCCGAAGATCGTCAGGATCAGTGGCGCCCAAGCGAGGGGCGGGACGGGTCGATAGAGCTCGATCAACGGGTCGAAGAAGGATTTGAAGAACTTCGAGACCCCCATGAACAGCCCAAGCGGCACGCCGAGCAGAATGCCAAGCCCAAGGGCGACGAGCACCCGGAACAGGGAATCCCAGATGTGGCCATCGAGCATTGGGAAATGACCCAAGTTCACGTCACCTGTGGCAAAGGCCAGCAGTTTATCCTTGAAGTTCGGTTCAATCGTCCCGTCGGACCCGTGGCGCGCGTATTCACCCGGCCAGACGTCTGCGATCCAGTCAGGCACGAAGAAGGCGACGACATCGGCCACCGCGACCCAATCCCACCAGAGAAGTGGGAAGCCACGATAACCACCGCCGTTTTCGAGATCTGGGTTGGCGAGCCTGCCAAAGGTCGCAACCACATCCGTTGGTTTAGGCAACCACCGGGCAGAGCCTTGTTCGGTGCACTGTGTTGCTGATTTGACGATACCGGGTCCCGGGAAGAAGAGGGCGTCGGCGATGCGCAGGCTGCCCTGTGCGGAACTCGCTGAGGCATCGAGGACTGCGACAGCATCGTTGACCTCTTCCAGTGCGGCGGCCGGGAAGATCAGACCGTCATCCAGACGGCGGAAGATCCGCTCCACCGCTTTGACGTAGTCTTCGCGGGCGGCCAGCGTGGCCTCATCAAAATCACCGCTTTCGTTGATCTCTTTAAGAGCTTCGATACGTGCCTGAGTGTCCTCGATCAGGGAGTCGTTGGCCGCACTCTGGTTGCGGATCTTGTTGAACGCCCCTGAAATCTCTGCGGCCTGTGTGGCGGCAGTGTCGAACAACACGCCTTTCTCGGTCCGCGGCAAGATTGGGATTTCGGTGAATGTTGTGCCCCATTTCGGTTGGGCCAAAGCCTCTGGCGTCGGCGACATGTTGACGGGGCCCGCATCAAGGAACTGGCTGAGCGCGATGATCTGCACGGCAATGCCTGACAGCTCTTCACGCGTGGCGTCGGACATGTTTGCTGGGTCAGAGGAGTTTGCGATCAAAGTGTTGGTTTGATCGATCAACTCTGCAAGTTCGGCCTTTTCTGCGTCGGTGAATGGGGTAGATGCCAACTGGGCCTGCAATTCATCCAACTGATCGGCGTTGCGACCGGCGAGCAGTGTCGATTTGTAATAGCGCGATCCAATCGGAAGGGACGCCTTGATCGGTCCTACGGACTCTTCCAGCTTGGCGACCTGGCACATGTTGTTGGCGGCTTCCGGGAAGTAGGCGCGGCCGACCCCCCAGGAAAAATAGAACCAGATGAGGAACAAGCTCGACACGCCACAGACGGCCCAATACCAGCCGCCTTTGGTGCGCACCGGATCCCCAAAAACCTCGTCATTGTCGGTCAGACGGTCCTGTTTGCGGCCATAATAAATCGACCAGACAAACGCGAGGACGAGGATCGGAATGATGATGGCGGCGATCACCGCCCGGTTATCTGACAACCAATCAAGCACGGCCCATGATCTCCTCTTCCATGTCCCAAATCATCGTGAGGATTTCTTCACGGACTTCGGAAAACTTGGGGTCTTTCTTGATTTCGCGGAGGGATTCTTTCAGTCCGCGTTCCGCGAAGGGCAAGTTGTATTCCTTGTGAACGCGCCCCGGACGCGGGGCCATGACGAAGAGCCTCTCGCCCAGAAGCAACGCTTCTTCGACGGAGTGGGTGATGATCATGATCGTCTTGCCGGTCTCTTTCCAGATTTCGAGTACAAGCGATTGCATCTTTTCCCGTGTCAGCGCGTCGAGCGCGCCAAGGGGTTCGTCCATCAGGATGACATCAGGTTCGTTGATCAGGCAGCGGGCCAATGCCACGCGCTGCTGCATCCCACCTGACAACTGGTAGGTTGGTGTATCGCCGAAGCCCTGAAGGCCAACGATTTCCAGCCACTTATCAACCTCTTTCTGATTTTGGGCCGGGTCCTGGCCGCGCATCCGCAAGCCGTAGTCCACGTTGCGCGAGACAGACAGCCATTCGAACAGCGCACCTTGCTGGAAGACCATACCACGTTCGACGCCGGGGCCTTCGATTACTTTGTCGCCGATTTTGGCGTGCCCGCCGGTGGGCGGCACAAAGCCCGCAATGGCATTCAGCAAGGTGGTCTTGCCGCAGCCCGACGGCCCAAGCACAGAGAGTAGCTCACCCTTCTT
Source organism: Paracoccaceae bacterium (assembly GCA_020628545.1). Classification (GTDB taxonomy): domain Bacteria; phylum Pseudomonadota; class Alphaproteobacteria; order Rhodobacterales; family Rhodobacteraceae; genus Yoonia. The sequence continues at coordinate 70,337 of JAHDEX010000009.1, forward strand.
GAGGGTGAAGTTGATATCCTTCAGCGCTTCGACCTTTCCGCCCGTTTGCGGATTGGTGAACGTCATGTTCAGATTTTCACAGATGAGATCTGCCATCGCTCGTATCGCTCTTCTTTTGGTGGTCAGCCGATCACGCGGTGTATGGAGGTGGCGATGTGGCACAGTGGGGGCGGCGGTCGTGACCAATGTGCGTATTGCGCCAGTTAAAGGGGCCGCAAGCGGCCCCTTCACGTCACATCACAAGATGCGATTACTGGAGGAACGAGCTGTCGATTGTGCTCGCCACGTCCGTGTCGGACTCAGAGAACACAAGACCCAGCGATGCAGCGGCTGCGGCAGCGTCGCCGTTCTCGTTGAAGAAGTTGTTCTTCTGGTCTTCGACGGTTGGGATGACGAACCCTGCCAGCGTCGTCTTTGTGTCGTCGAAGTTCATGCCGGACGCATCAGCAACCATCTGGATCTGCTCATCAGAACCGGTCCAGGCTTCGTTTGCCTCAGCTGTCGCGTCCATGAATGCCTGAACGAGTTCTGCATTCTCAGTTGCGAACTTTTCAGTGACCGTGATCACGTCGAATGAGCCGATGTTGGCTTCGCGCTTCTGCTCAGATGTCATGATCGCTGTGCCAACTTCAGCAGCCGAGGCTGTGTCAACGCCACCAAAGACGCAAGCCATATCAACAGCGCCGTCTGCCAAGGACTTCGCACCGTCTGGTGGGGCTTGGTCAACGACTGTCATTGTATCGATGTCGACGCCGTAGTGATCCATGTACTTGCGGAATGCATAGTCAGCCATTGTATTCAACGGCACGGCAACGGTTTTGCCTTCCAGTTCGGACGCGTTCGAGCCGTCGATGCCCAGTTCGTTGCGGACAAAACAGTCGTTTGCTTCGTAGACAACCGCGATGCCAACCATCTTCAGCGGAGCGCCCTGCTGGATGGCTGTCACGAATGGAGCGAGGCCCTGGCTGTAGGAAATGTCGATGTCGCCTGCCAGCATTGCTTCTGTCATGGCTGTGCCGGTTGTGAAGTCGGTCCAGTTCACATCAACGCCCATTGAATCGGCATAGGCGCCTGTTTCTTTTGCAATCAGGTTTGGCGTTGGCCACTGAAGAAAGAACGCGACGTTCACATCTTCCGCATAGCTGATTCCCGGCGCAAGGCCAGCGATCGTCGTGGCAGCCGCAAGCGCCGCCATTTTTACTTTGGTTATCATAATGTTTTCTCCCATTTGGTCTCTTTTGAGCCTTCTTTGGCCGCATCATGCACGGCCCGACCCTTTTGCGATGCATATTATCATTACAGGCAACGTCGCGCCCCGCAAGCCATTCTTCATTACGAAATGTGAGTTTCGTAATGCTGAACTTGCGGTTGATAGCGCGTTTCAGATTGCCACTTTTGCAGGCGCTGGTTCGGCTGGTTTTACGCCACCTATCAAGGCGGTAACGCGGTCTGCCGATTGCATCAGATCCGTGCTCCAACCACGGAGGTCATCCATGGTGTGTTGGGGATAGACCGTCCAGATATTGAGAACGGCAATCGGCTCTCCAAGATAGTTGAAGACGGGCGCTGATATCCCGAGGAAGTGCTCGTATTCCTCGCGGTCGTTGGCGGCAAAACCTTGTTCGCGCACAATCGCCAGGGCGGCGCGAAAATCATCTGCGTTGGTGATGGTTCGTGGCGTGAACTGCGTGAAGGTATAGTCATTCAGCCGCGACGCGATCACCGCCTCTGGCAGGAAGGCCAGCAACGCTTTGCCCGATGCAGAGCAATGCACAGGTTCTCGCATGCCCGGGCGCTGCGCGCCGACGAGCGAGTGGGGCGCTTCCAGAATACGGAGATAGACGACTTCGCCGCCACTTGGGATCCCGAGGGTGACATTTGCACTATAGAGATCGTGAAGTTTGACCATTTCGTCCAATGCAATGGCCTGTATGTCGAAGCCGCTGTAGGCGTTCTGGACAAGGTCAAAGACGCGCGCGCCGAGGAAGTATGTCTTGCTTTGCCCGTCATAGCGCACCAACTTCTCTTCAATACCGATGGCGAGCAGTCGGTGTACGGTGCTTTTGTTCAACGCGCACTTCCCGACGATTTCAGAGAATGTCATGGGTTTCTGCGCTTCGCTGATGACGGTCAGGATGGCCAAGAGCTTTTGGACAATAGAGCTTTTCATTGGCGCAATCCCGGTGATGGCAGTACTGGCGGCGTTCGCAGCCGCAGAGGCCAGCGCGGCACAAGGTGAGTGCCGTCAAACGAAACTCGACTTTCGTATCATAGAACAAATGGGCTGACCAGCAAGGTCGCCGCGTCAATCTGTCAAATGGGCGACAACTCCATTCTGCGTTGACGGCGTAAAAATTGCGAATTAGTTTTTAATAGTGAAATCATTGTTTCGTAATTCAAAACCAGCGAGCAAAATTGCCTATATCACCTGTCAAAGAAGAAGCGCACTGGATCACAACCGCCACGGCAGCACCGGAGTGTGCGCGGCTGGATGGCGCGATCTCTGTCGATGTTCTTGTGGTTGGCGGGGGACTGACGGGGTGCCGCACTGCGCTTGGGTTGGCCGAAGCCGGTGTTTCGGTCGCACTGGTTGACAGCCGCGCGGTTGGCTGGGGCGCATCCGGGCGCAGTGGTGGGCAGTGCAACCCGATTTGGCGGCAGACGCCGCAGCAATTGATCGAGATGCTGGGGGCCAATCATGGTGAGCGGCTGATCCAGACGACGCTGACGGCGGCGGATGATCTGTTCGGGGACATCAAACGCTTTGGCGTGGACTGCGACGCGATTCAGAATGGATGGCTCCAAGCCGCCCACACCAAGAAAGCCCGGACAAAAATGCGCGCTCTGGGCCAAAGCTGGGCCGCTGCGGGGCTGAAGATTGACGAGATTGAAGGCGACGAGGTGCGTCTCGCCAGTGGCTCACCTGCCTATTCATTTGCCTTGCGGCACGCCGCCGGGGGCAGTGTGCAGCCTTTGTCATTGACGCGCGGATATGCGCGGGC
>JAHDEX010000009.1:73438-89238 GCA_020628545.1 Paracoccaceae bacterium
ACGTGCTGCCGGGGAAAGTCACGATTTCGGACTCGCGGCTTGCGATCTATTTCGCGCGATATGACCGCGATGGACGGCTGATCTTTGGGTGCGTTGGCAGCAGCGAACGCGTTGACCATATGGGGGGTTATCGACGGGTGAAACAGGGCCTGAAGACCGTTTTCCCCCAAATCGCTGACATCCCAGTTGAACGGAAATGGGCGGGCCGGATTGCGGTCACACCGGAGATGATGCCGCATTTGTACGAACCCGCGCCGGGGATTCTTGCCGGACTTGGGTACAGTGGACGCGGGATTGCGATGACCTCTGTCATGGGGCGTACGTTGTCGGCAAAGCTTTTGGGCGCCCCTGCCGCCGACCTGCCGTTCCCGATTCTGCCGGTGACGCCGATTCCGTTTCACGGGATTGCCAGCCGGCTTATCCCGATGGCCGCGCCCGCGATGACGCTGCGGGACCGGTTCGAGAGTCTGACAAACGGCATCTGACCGGACAAACTTTTACCGTCCCGTTACATCCCTGTCGCACGGCTGTCGCAGAACCAGCCCACTTTTTGCCTGCTTGAAACAATCAGCCGGCAGGAGTGACCATGCCCAAGATCAATTATGATGAGCTGTCGTTTGACGACGAAGACGAACTGAAGTTCCCACGTGATGCAGTGCAGGATTTTGACCGTGTCGTCGAACGCGCCGTGTCGCGGCGCGGATTTCTCGGTGGCGCGTTGGCATTTGGCTCTGGCGCGGCGGTGATGGGTGCAGGGCTTCTCAACGGCTCTTCGGCGATGGCGGCGCAGGTCTCGCGTTTCGCGTTTGAACAGCTGGCCCCGCAGACAGATGGCACGGTCCATGTCCCAAATGGATACAACTGGGATGTGCTTGTGCGCTGGGGTGATCCGCTGTTCAGCGATGCGCCCGCCTTTGATCCTGCGACCGGCATCCCCACCGCAGGGTCTGACCGGGTGTTTGGTGAGAATACGGATGGGATGGAGCTTTTCCATCAGCGTGGCACGGAATTGCTGGTTGTGAATTCCGAATACGTGAACGGCAAGATCAACCTGCCAGCGGAGCAAGAGGGCCAGCCGGCCTCTGCCGATGACGTCACCCGCCTGCAGAATTTCCAAGGCGTGACCGTGATGGAAGTGGCCGAAAGTGATGAAGGGTGGGACGTTGTTGTCGACAGCCCTTACACCCGCCGCATCCATCACCGCACGCCGATGGCCATTGACGGTCCGGCCGCTGGCCATGATCTGATGAAAACTGCCGCCGATCCCACAGGCACCCAGTCTCTGGGGACATTCAACAACTGTGGGTCTGGCCGGACGCCATGGGGCACATACCTGACCTGCGAAGAGAACTTTAACGGCTACTTCGGTACGACAGAGGAACTGTCGCTTGATGAAGTTCACGCCGCGGGTTTCAAGCGGTACGGCGTCAGCACTGACGTTGATCCGGGTCGCTACAATTACCACGGATATGACGCGCGTTTCGATATCTCTAAAAACCCGAATGAGCCGCATCGCGCAGGCTATATCGTCGAAATCGATCCGTGGAACCCCGACGCAACGCCGGTCAAACATACCGCCTTGGGCCGCTTCAAGCATGAGAACGCCGCCTACGCCTTGGCCCCCGATGGCCGGGTCGTCGTCTACATGGGCGACGATGAACGTGGTGAGTACATGTATAAATGGGTCAGCCGTGACATCTACGTACCGGGCGGTGACACCTCCACCCTGCTCAGCGAAGGGCAGCTGCATGTGGCCAAGTTTAATGACGACGGCACCGGCATCTGGATCGGGCTCACACGCGAAGACACCGGCATGACCGAGGCGGAGATCGCGATCTTCACCCGTATGGCTGGCACGGCTGTCAGCGCCACAACAATGGACCGCCCCGAGTGGATCGCGGTGAACCCGACGGCGGTTGAGGCCTATTGCTGCCTGACCAACAATTCGCGCCGCGGGGCCTTGGATGATAGCGGTGAGATCCGCACCAATGCAGCAGGTGAGCCGATGGTGCCAAACGCGCCAAACCCGCGCGAGGTGAACCGCTATGGTCAGATCGTGCGCTGGCGTCCGCATAATGATGATCATGCGGCCTCGACCTTTGATTGGGACCTTTACGTGATGGCAGGCAATCCGGATGTTTATACCGACGGGCTTTATGCCGGGACGGCCAACATCAATGCAGGGAATATGTTTAACTCCCCCGACGGGATGCAGATCGACAGCACCGGGCTGATCTGGATCCAGACCGACGGGGATGATGACAACGAGGGCGACTTCCTCGGCATGGGCAACAACCAGATGCTTGCGGGCGACCCAGTGACGGGTGAAATCCGCCGCTTTCTCACTGGGCCTAATGGGTCAGAGGTGACGGGTCTGACATGGTCGGCTGATCGGCGCACGATGTTTGTCGGCATCCAGCATCCAGGTGGGTCGTTCCCGGATGGCGAAGGGAGCCTGCCGCGGTCCTCTATCGTTGTCGTGAAGCGTGACGATAACGCGTTGGTGGGCTAACCCATTTGAAAATGACGAACCCCGCCAGTGTTGTGGCGGGGTTCGCTTCTTTGGAACGTGGGGTGGGTTTGACCCGAGACTCTCCCGTGCAGTGAGATCCCCGATCAAGTCGGGGATGACGATGGAAAGAGACGCGAACGGTGCCGCGTTGGTCCTCGGCTGAGGTTTGTGATGTCCACTGACAGGCCCGGGACAAGCCGCAGGCGCCGGGCCATCGCCGGTTCGGCCCCTTAGGCCGGCGATCACGCCACCGGTGTGCCGGGTTGTGAGTTGTCCGTATGTGTGGATGGATAAAGTGCCATGCTGATGGGGTGCTCTCGCCGACCCCCGGACCGGCGATGGCCCTTGTGGTTTTGGCTCGGTCGGAAGGTGCGCGATGAATGCGCACCCTACGACTGGCCGTAGGTTGGGATTTATCCCAACTTTCGGAGAGTTCGGGGTGAACCCCGACCTACCTTATATGGCGGGTGATGCGGTGGACCTCGGTGATGGTGTCGCTGATGTCCATCGTAAGGTGTTTGTCGGCGACGACCTGCACCCCGCGGGCGAAGACGTGGGCGACGTCGGAGCGGCCTGCGGTGTAGACCAGTGTGCTGTAGGGGTCGAAGCTCGGGAACATGTGCAGGCCGGACATGTCGACCACTGTGATGTCGGCGTCTTTGCCGACCTCGAGGCTGCCTTTGCTGTCATGAAGCCCGATAGCGCGTGCGCCACCGCACGTGGCCATGGCGAAGATGGCGCGGGCGGGGAGGCTCGCGGCGTTGCCGGTGGCGTTGGTGTTCATGAAGCTCGCGTGGCGCATGGCTTGCCACATGTCCAAATCATTGCCCGATGACGGGCCATCGGTGCCGAGGCTGAGGGGGATGCCCGCCTGCGCCATGTCATGCGCGCGCATCGTGCCGGAAGCGAGTTTGGCGTTCGAGAGCGGGTTGTGGGCGACGGTGGCGCCGCGCTGCGCGAGGGTCGTGATTTCGGCGTCATCGAGGTGTACGGCGTGGGCGATGAGGGTGGGGTGGGCGAGGATACCCGCCTCTTCCATCACCGCGACGGGGCGTTTGCCGTAGATGTCGTGGACCTGCGCCATCTCTGAAGGGGCTTCGGCGGCGTGGATGTGGATGGGCAGGCTATGGGTGGCGGCCATGTCGGCGACGGTGCGGAGTTTTTCTGCGTCCATCGTGTAGCAGCTGTGGGGCATCAGCATGAGATGGGCGGCGTTATGAGGCTTGGCGATGGCGGCCTCAGCATTTGCGACGCGCGTGTCCCATGGCTGGCCGTCGAGGCCGTCGAAGGCGATGAACACCGGGCCGGTGGTGAGGCCGATCCCGATGTCTGCGGCGGCGGCGATGGTGCTTTCGAAATGCCAATACATGTCGACGAAATGCGTGACCCCGCCGAGCGCCATTTCAGCGGCACCCAAGGTGGCCCCGATGTGGACCGTATCGGGAGTGATGTGTTTCGCCTCTGCCGCCCAGACCGTCTGCAGAAACTGATCGAGCGGGCGGTCGTCGGCGAGGCCACGAAACAGGGTCATCGCGGCGTGGCAATGCGTGTTGATGAGGCCCGGGATGATGAGGCCACCTTTGGCGTCGATGACCTGCGCCGCCTCATGCCCGGTCAAATCGCCGACCGCGCTGATTTTGCCGTCTTTGATCGCGACGGCCCCGTTTGGAAAGTCGATGAAATCCGCGTCCATTGTCAGGACATGGCCGTTGGTGATCAGCGTGTCATGCATCGCGCGCGCCCTTTGGGAGAGCGGGGAGAAAGGCTTCCATGAATCGGGCGAGTTTGGGGCCGATGATCTTGGCGGCGTCAAAGACCTCTGCTGCGTTGGTGATGTGGCTGTCGGTGACCGTGTTGACGCAGATGTTCGTGACCGCCGAGAGGCCAAAGACTCGCATGCCGACCTGACGGGCGACGATGACCTCGGGGACCGTGGACATGCCGACCAGGGTGCAACCTGCGGCTTGCAGCAGGCGGATCAGGGCGGGCGGTTCAAAACTCGGGCCGACGCAGTGCGCGTAGACGCCGCGCCGAATTTGCGGTGCGATGGATTGCGCAAGTGTGATAAGGCCGGGGTCGTAAGCCTTGTTGAGGGATACGAAGCGCTCGCCCAGTGCCGGATCATCAGGGCCGCGTAACGGGTCAAAGCCCGCGGCGGTTGCCAGCGACAGGTGGTCTTCGATCGCGACCAGATCGCCAACCTGCTGGCCCGCGCCCATCCCTCCGGCGGCATTGGTCAGCATAGCGGTATGCGCGCCGAGAGCTTGCATCACGCGGATGGGGAAGGTGACTTCTTGCGGGCTGTACCCTTCGTACATGTGGACGCGCCCGCGCATGACGACGCAGTCACGCCCAAAAAGCCGTCCGATCAGCAATTGGCCATCATGGCCGGGTGCGGTGGACAGTGGGAAGTGGGGGATCTGGCCGTATGGAATCGTCACCCCATCAAACGCATCAGCGAGAGGGCCAAGGCCGGATCCGAGCGTGATGGCGATTTCAGGGTGGCGGTCGGTCTGAGCGCGAATGGCATCAACCGCCTCATTGATATCGGGAATAAGCATGGACGTATCGTCTCGGGTTTGATCCCGGAAGGCAATGGGCAGCGACCCGCCTGAGCACCAGCGGGCCGCATTCCAAAGACCTGTCTGTTTGTGAGCCAATGGCGACAATACCGATTAATTGTTTCAAAAACGGAAACGGTTAGCGGATGCCATTGGCGCGAATACGGAAACAGTGCGTTCGAACGTCGCAGATGTTTTCTATCAAGATTTTCTGTCAGGCCGTTTCTGCGTCCGTCGTGGGTGAGAAATCGCGCCGGACGAAGGCCATTGTCTTGCCACAATTGACGAAATTGGGGAATGGGACGTGGGTCGCTGCTGTTTGCGGACGAAATCGGCCGTCGCGGGCCTGTCAAGACTGGCATCTCAGACCCGACACAGGTTTGACTCATACGTTAATCTCACCCTATTCTTTGGCGTCCGTCCCGCCGCTTTTGGGTCTATGACTGCTTGCGCTGCCCCGGCGAGCGTGAGGTATTTGAACAGTAGTTTTTTGGTATGAGAACGTTTTGATGAAAACGGCAACACACACCCCGGAAATTGCCCTTTCGGACCGCACGATGCTCGTGGCGGGACTGAGCGTTCTCATCGGCGCGGTCGCGGTCCTTTTCCGCACCGGTATCTTGGGTGCAGATGCTGAATTTGATGAACTTTATCATCTGCTTGCTGCCCGCAGCTGGAATGCGGATGGAAGCTTTGCGATCCTCGATGGCGAATACACGCGTGGTGCCTTCTATACTCGTGCTGTCGGTGCGACGATGGCCCTCTTGGGATCGGAGGATCTCTTCACCGCGCGGTTGTTGTCTCTGGTCATTGGCGCCCTGACGCCGGTGCTCGCATTTCTTGCGATCAATCGATTGGTCAGCCTGCCTGTTGCATTGATCGTTGCCGTTTACATGATCCTCTGGCCGCAAGGCATTCTTGAGTCGCAGTCGGTGCGATTTTACGGGGCGCAGGTGCTGGCTTTTCTGACGGGGGCCTATGCGTTCTACCGGGGCAGTTTGCCGGACACGAACCGGAGTTGGCTGTGGGGATTGATCGCTTTTGCCGTATGGGCCGCAGCGTTCCATTTCCAGATCACATCGATCGTTGGCGTCGCCGGGGCCTTTGCGGGGATGTTCTGCATTGTTGTCTATGAGCGAACAGAAACATGGCGCGGGCGGATCATAATCTTTGGCGGCGTGCTGATCTTGGCTGCCATCGTGTTTGCGGTGGCGGCACAAACCGGGATCCTTGCAAAGGCCTGGTCGTTCTATCGCTGGACACCTGGCCATGCCGAGGCGCTGCGTGATTACGTCGGGTTTTATCACAAGCAGTTTGAGAACCGTTATGGCCTGATGTGGTGGACTGCGCCTGTTTGGATTGGGATCGCATTTTATGCACGTCCGCGGCTGACGTTCTATGCGATGGCGATCTTCTTCACTTGCTTTGTCGTGCATTCGTTCAGTGGCATGAAGTCGTTACGCTACTTGTCCTACGCCTCGCCCATGATGTTCATGGTGTGGGCGATCAGTTTTGTCTGGATTTGGGAGCAGATCCGTGATCGGGCGGGAGCGAAGATTGCCAGCGGGGTGGCGGCTGTGGCCGCTGTGGCCATGCTGGCGTTGTCCGACTTCCCAACGCGCAGCTACAATTTTGCGATGGGTGAGGGTTTCAGCGCGCGTGAGGATTGGAGCGGTGTGGACGCAACGCTTGATGTCTGGACACAAGCGCCGTTCATCGCAACAACCCGAGAGCTGCATATGGCCGCCTACGTCAGTGACTTTGACATGATCGTCAGCCGCAGCCGCGTATCCGAACTAAAGCCGCCGGTGGATTTCACAACCGACTTCCGCACCGGGCGCGTGACGATTGGCGACGCAGAGTCCGTCGCAGCGGTTCTTGCCTGTGAGCGGGATGGCCTGATGGTGACCCCGGTTGAGTGGTGGGCTGATACGGCCGAAGGACAGACCTTTCAGGAGCTTATCGCCGCTGCTGGCCTGCAGGCTGAATCGCGCACCTCTGCCGACATCATTGCGATCCGTTGGACGGACCCCGCGAATACCGCGCCGGATTGTAGCGGTGTGCCAGGAAGCTAAGCCGGCACGTTAGCCGAGTTTCCGCCGCAGAAAATCGATCATGACCCGCACTTTCTGCGGCAGGTAACTGCGAGACGGGTATAGGGCCCAAGCGGCGGTGTCGAAACTGCGCGCGGCGGCGGTTTGGTCTGGAAGAAGGCGCGAAAGTCTTCCCTTCGCGAGGTCTTCGCCCACTAACCAATCCGGCAGCAGTGCCACGCCGAGCCCGTTCACCGTGGAATCGCGCAATGACAACGCGTTTGAGATGACGATTGTGCCAGAGACCGGCACGGTTTCCTCTTCGCCCGTTGCCGATTGAAAGCGCCAGTTGGTGCGATAGTCCGGCAATGCGAAGCGGAGGCAGTTATGGTCCTGCAGATCCGAAGGTGTCGTGATCGGCGGGTGCTTCGCAACGTAATCCGGTGCCGCACATAGAATATAGCGCGTCGTGCGCAGCTTGGTGCTGATGAGGTCTCCGGTCGGTGCTGGCGCGAGACGGATGGCAAGGTCAATACGTTCGGCAACGAGATCAACGTTCGCATCGGTCGCGAGAAGCTCCACCACCACTTCTGGGTAAAGGTCCGTGAACTCTTTCAGGTGTGGGACGATACAGGTGTGGGTGAATGACACGGAGGCCGTAAGCTTCAGGGTGCCTGTTGGGACTTTTGCCCCTGCATGGATCGCGTCTTTGGCTTGGGCAAGCTCCTCCAGTAAAGGGGTTATGCGCGCCAGATATTCGGCCCCTTCTTCGGTAACCGAAAGCGTTCGTGTTGAGCGGTGAAACAGCCGCGCGCCCAGGGAGGCTTCAAGCCCGGCAACCGTGCGTGATACTGATGATGGATCAAGATCGAGCGCGCGGGCTGCACCGGCAAAGCTGCCGTGACGGGCCACAAGCGTGGCAATGCGCAGAGCTTCAATCTCCATTCGTGCAAATTACGCACGACTGATTTGCTTGGCAACGTATTTATCGCACCAAACCCATGAATTACCTCTCCAACACCAACCAATGGAGATAACAATGCAAATTGAGAATTCTGTCGCGCTCGTCACGGGCGCAAACAGAGGTGTCGGGCTCGAGTATGTGAGCCAATTGCTGCAGAACGGTGCTGCGAAAGTCTACGCTTGCGCGCGCAATACGGACGATCTTGATCGGACCATTGCGTTGAATCCGGCTAAAGTCACCCCGCTGAAATTGGATGTCACGCGAGGCGATCAGATCGCGCAGGCGGCAAGCGTGGCATCGGACGTGACCCTTTTGATCAATAACGCCGGGTCGCTCACCTTCGGCGGTGCGCTTGATGTCACTGAAGATGGATTGACCCAAGACATGGCCGTCAACAACGACGGGCTGCGAAACGTGACCCGCGCCTTTGCCCCTGTGATCGCCGAAAACGGCGGTGGTGCCGTGGTCAACATGCTCTCACTGCTTTCATTCCTCAGCGCACCCGGGTTTTCCGGTTACAACGCGTCGAAAGCGGCGGCTTGGTCCATGACGATGTCACTGCGCGCGTACCTCAGGCCTATGGGGATTACAGTGGTCAACGCGTTCCCCGCCGGGATCGACACGGACATGTTGGCCGGGGTCGATGCGCCGAAGGATAGTGTGACGGATGTGGTAAAAGATGTACTCGCGGCCATCGCCGCCGGGGCGGAAGATGTTTATCCGGCCTCGGCTGCGGATGTTCATGCCGCGTGGCGCGAGGATCAGAAGGCGGTTGAGGCGGCCTTTGCAGAGATGATGTAACGCGACCCCAACAAAAAACCGCCCGGTGCGTCGGCACCGGGCGGTTTGTCATGCAAAGACTGTCTTGCTTAGAAGATGAAGTCGTCCGGACCGTTACCGGTGATGTCGGCAAGGTCGTCTGCGAAGTTTTCAAACACCGACTTTGCTTGCGATTTGAAGGTGTCGTGCGTCATCTCGCGCGTGGTGCCCCAAGCGAAGTTGAGGTTCAGGCCCGTCAACGACTCCAGGTTGGTTGGTCCACCGCCCTGTCCGTCGAAGATGAAGTCATCGCTGCTTTCACCCAAGACCTCTTCCGCAACAACCTCTTCTACAGGCGCGACCGGTTCGGCAACGGCTTCGGCTGGCGCTGCGACAGGGGCAGGGGCCAGTTGCAGGGCGTCGCCATTGGCAAGGAACTCTTCCACCGTGGTGTTGCGCACCAGCGCGATTGGCACATTGCCGGTTGGCAGGTCGATCTTGATCAGCAGGTCGCCGCCAGTGGTTGTCCGCAGGGATAGCGCATCGGCCAGTTCCTGTTCGGTCATGCCAAAGGCTTCGCCAACTTCGGAAATATCGATGACGTCGCCGTCGACATAAGAGAAGTCCTGGATCAGGTCGCGACTGCCGTCGAGATCATCAGCGCTATAACGGAAAGTGTCACCACCCGCGCCACCGAAAAGTTTGTCATTCCCGGTCCCGCCGACGATGATGTCGTTGCCGCCATTGGCCTCGATGGTGTCACGTTCGCCAAGACCGAATATGATTTTTGCATCATTACCGTCAACAAGCGTGTCACGCGCAGCGGACCCGACAAGTTCCGGCAGATCCGGTGCTGGTGGGTCGACCGGATCATCAGGTTCATCTTCGACGACATTGAGCGTCAGGTTCGGACCCAGCAACGTTTTCTCGTTCGAGTCGTCGTCAGAGACAGTCACGAACGTCGTGATCGGGCCGTTCGGCTGGCCGGTCAGGTCAAAAGTAACGGTGCCATCAGCTGCAAGGGCTTGCGTAAGCGTTTCGCCGTTGATCATCAGCGACACGACAGCGGTCGCATCGGCGTCGATACCGGACACTGTAAGTGCAACTGCGTCTGCTTCGGTTCCGTCGATCTCCAGATCCGGCGCGGTCAGGCTCAGGTTACCGTCCTCATCTGCGCTGTCGTCGGTTGGCGGCGGCGGAGGAGGTGGCGGTGGTGGTGGAGGCGCAATGTCACCACCCAGAACGAAGGAGACTTCTGCTGCAAACTGCTGTGCCGTCACATCGCGGATGAGCGCAATTGGGCGTTCGCCCTGTGGCAGGTTGATCTTGACCAACAGGTCGCCACCATTTGTGGTCCGCAGGGTGATCCGCTCAAGCATTTCCTCGGCAGTGAAGTCATACGTCTCTGCGATGTCGGACAAGTCGATCTTGTCACCTTCGCTGGCATCAAAATCTTCGATTGTGTCACGGCTACCGTCGAGATCCTCGGCAAGGAAGCCAAAGGTGTCTGCCCCAGTGTCGCCGGTGGTCCTGTCGTTGCCCTTACCGCCGAAGATAATGTCGTCACCGTCGCCCGCGTTTATCGTGTCACGTTCGCCGAGGCCAAGGAATGTTTGCGCCCCAGAGGCCGGTGCAACAAGATTGTCGCGGCCTTCGGTGCCAGTGATCGTGTCATTTGCTGGCGGAGGCGGCGGTGGTGGTGGCGTGACCGATGTGTCTTTGTTGATGGATGTGCCTGCGCCAGTGGCGTTGTTTGTGCCATCAGTTGCAGAAATTGACACCGTCAAGCTGCCGTCGTTCAGACCGCTGAGGTCCATCGTGAAAGAGCCGTTGGACGAGATGCCGGTACGTGTTTCCGTGTTAGAACCATCGCTGACCGTGACTGTCGCCGTTGCATCGCCGTCTAGGCCGCTCACCACAAACGTGACGCTTGAATCTTCCGTCTCGTCAATGTTGGTGTCTGGTGCAGAAACCGCCAGGTCACCACCTTCGTCAGCCGTTGTATCGGTTGGCGGTGGTGGTGGCGGCGGAGGCGTGCCGTCGCCTTGATCTGCATCGCTGACCGACGGCGCGTTTGGCGCGCCGTTTTCCGTTGTGACCGAGGTGATCAGGTCGATCTCGCTTGGCAGCGTATTCAGGACGATTGCAATCGTGAATGTCTGATCACTGTGGCGGACTTCGATGTGCGCATCGCCACCGCGGTTCACGATATCAACGTTCGCGGCAAGCTGGCTGGAGTTCCAGCCTTTGGCGTCCACGATGGCACCAATGCTGATCTGGTCGCTGGAGCCGTAGTCGGTGATCGTATCGGGATCGCCGTCAAGTGCGTCCATGCCAAAGGCAAAGATGTTGTTGCCACTGCCGCCGATCAGGGTGTTGGCGCCTGCGCCACCGTCCAAATAGTCGTTGCCGCCCGCGCCGTTCAGGACGTTGTCGGCCTCGTCGCCGATGATCCGGTCGCCTGCGTTGCTACCAACCACGTCAGTGACGGCCGCACCAACTGACTGGCTACCGGTGCCGTTCAGCAGGCCATTTGACTCAAGGAAGTTAAAGAGCGCGACGCCGTACTGGTTGAAGCCAGCTTCGGTGTAGTGGATGTCGTCAGGTGCGACTTCGGCGGGGGTGTCGATGGGGTTGTCGAACAAGAACAGCGTCGGATGTGCTGCTTTGTTATCGGCGATCAGGTCCCGCAGGCCCGGTGTGAACGTGCCGTTGCCCGTGTTGCCAATTTCACGTGTGCCGTTGGCAAGCGTCGTATAGCCCTCGTTGATGTATTCAGCGAAGAGATCTGCTTCACCACCGGAGTTCAGTTTTGGTGGCAGGGTCGAGATCACGAGTGCTTTGCTGCCAGAACCAGGCTGTGCGAAGAACTGGTCGATCACCTCCTGGTAATCGTCCATCATGTTCTGGAAACGGTTGTTCGAGAACAGGTTGTTGTTGAAGTCGTTGGTGCCGCCTTTGAACACAACGACGTCTGGATCGTGTTGCTGCAGGTCGTTTTCAAACGGAGACGGGCTGCCACCCACCATCTCAGACAGGCGCCGGCCGACGATACCGCTGTGGTCGTTGTCAATGAAGTCGGTGCCGTTCTGGAAATCACCAACAAAGTCGACGAAGTTTCCGTCCTCGACGATCTTTTCCCAGAGGTCCTTCCGGTAACCGTCGCGCCCGAAAATCGGTGTGCCTGGCCCGGTGCCGTTATCGTCGTCCGAGCGGTCGACCATGCCGTGCGTCAACGAATCGCCGAACGCGAGGACTTTCGTAGATTCTGTGGAGGTGTTGCTACTGAGGTCGACAATCAACGAGGTGTTCGTGCCGGCAAATGAAATGGTACTCATGACGTTCTCGTCTCACTTCTTCAATTCGGGCGGCGAAAGGCTATGGACGCCTTACGCGAAAATATTTCAATTCAGTATGTTAGCGTCGTGTCCTGCGCGGGCTGGGCAACTGGCTAACGTGCGTTTTGGTCTTTCAAAGACGCGTTACTGGTTTCACTGACAACACAGATTTCCTGCAGGCCAGCGCGGAACACGACATTTGCCAAAGCTGAGGAGGGCACCTGCCACTGCAGAATGTGGCACGATTACGGCGCGACTTTGGCAGAAATCGCTAATTCGGCCACCGTTATGACTTTTTTAGCCACTTTTTCCAAGGGCTAATGGGGTGGTGCGGTTCCCATTTGAGGGCCGATTTGGCGGAAATGCACTTTATAGTTGTGCCTTTCCGAGGTTCTGGGTCTGCGCGTGGGGATGATCGGTTCGCCTCGCGGGGTATCGGCAATGGGACGTTTCGTGGGGTGCCGTGGATTCAGCCTGTGAATCCAACGACATCGAAAGGCGCGCGATCATAAGGTGCCGCACGACGCCCTGACATTGCTGCATCTGCAACTCGCGCTTAGCGCGAGTTATGGCGTGCTCATCTTTTGTGGCTGTTCTGTGTCAGATTGTATTTTTTTGCGAGACAATCACGAAACGCACATCACGCTTGGCGCGGATTACGCAACAATCGCAAACCGGTCGATTCTGAATAACGCAATAAACTCAGTATTTTACGATTCTGCTGCCATAGGGCCAAGTGCGCAGAGTGCCTAATTGCTTTGCTGAGCTGGTCAAAAACGTCCTCATTTGAACTATTCTGATCCTCGCGCTGCTAAAAGGAATGAAGGTTTGCCGACCAATTTTGTCAGTCGCCTATAGGTTGTTCAATATATAGCGATCAAACGCGGTCTAACCACCGCTTATTGTGGTGTTCGCAAACGTAGAAACCACGCGAAATTTATCCTGCACACACCGTTGCCTTGTACCTAGACCGCCCCATTTTACCGATCAGGAACAAATGGAGCAGGCATGCAAAACTGGATGAAAAGTGTATTGGCGGTGGCCGTACCGCTGATGGTGTTCATGGTGCTTTCAGACACTGTTGACGGCTTCTACGGCGCGTCGCGTCTGGCCAGCCAATCCTACGTGATTGACGTCGAATAAACGTCGATACTGCGGACCCAAGGGGGGTGGGGCGGTGTGACCGCCTCACCCTTTTTTTGTGGTCTATTCCCAACCCACTTCGTTGAAGATTACCTGGGCGGTTGGCACGTTCTTGGCGACTGCTGAGAGGTTCACGTCATCCGCAACGAAGTCGCCGAGCGCCTCAACGGAGGGCGAGATCGCGACACCATTGACCGCGGGATATTCATCGTTGCCTGCAGAAAAGTACTGCTGCGCCTGATCAGAGGCGAGGTACTCAAGGAAGGCGATTGCGTTGTCCTTGTTCGGGGCGTTCGCCGCTACACCGCCGCCCGAGAGGTTCATATGCGCGCCTTCGGCGTCTTGTGCCGGAAACACCCAGCCGATGTTGGCGCGATCTTCCTCAGACAGTCCGTCCACTTCCGTACGGATTGCGCGAGCGAAGTAGTAGGTGTTGGAGATTGAGATGTCGCATTCGCCTGAGACGAGGCCACGCAATTGGTCCGTGTCACCACCTTGTGGCGCGCGAGCAAAGTTTGCGACAACACCGGCCGCCCAATCTTTTGCGGCGTCTTCCCCGTGATTTTCGATGACCGCCGACAAAAGCGTTTGGGAATAGACGTTCGTCGAAGACCGGTGACATACCTGACCCGCGTATTTCGGGTCGGCAAGGGCCACGTAGGACATCGGCGGTTCTGCAACATCGGATTTGTCGTAGAAGATAATCCGGGCGCGCTGCGAGAAGCCGAACCATTGGTTGTCTGCGTCCTGCAGGTTTGCTGGGATGCGCTCTTCCAGCACTGCGCTGTCGATGGATTGCAGGATGCCCGCTGCCTTTGCGCGCTCAAGACGCGATGTGTCGACCGTCAGCAGGATATCCGCCGGTGAGTTGGCGCCCTCGGCTTCCATGCGCGCGATCAGCTCATCCGCGTTGCCTTCGATGCGATTGACGGTGATGCCGGTCAATTCGGTGAAGTCGGAATAGAGGCGTTCGTCGGTGTCATAGTGGCGGGAGGAATAGAGGTTGACCTCTTGCGCGAGCACAGGGGCGGCGGCGCTTGTGACGGCAAGGGCGAGGAGGGAGGTTTTGACGGACATAAGGTTCTCCGGTTCTAAAACTTACTGTTTTAGTCAATTACAGAAATCTGGCGCATGAGCAAGTAAATCCGATGAATTTTGTCGGATTATTTTGTAACGCTCTCGATAGGCCCCATGGAGATCGCACCTGAGTTAAAGAAAACTCAATGTATTCAGCGGGTCCCGATTCATCTGTTGTTAGGCATCGCGTCGCTAGGAACGGTGTCGGTGGTACATGGTGCAAGTGGTGATCGGGTAGATGACGACACAAAATGGAACGAGCGGTAACGACACGATAACCGGCAGTGCGGGTGACGACACAATTGATGGTCAGGCGGGCAACGACACCATTCGGGGCGGCGATGGGCGCGATACAGTCTTCGGCGGGGCCGGGTATGATCAGGTGTCCGGTGAGGGTGGCGACGACACGCTCTTTGGCGGAGACGACGGCGTCTATGACGACCTATACGGCGGCGCGGGCAACGATACGCTTTACGGCGGAAATGATGACGACAATTGGCTGTACGGCGGGACCGATAACGATACGATCTATGGCGGATCCGGTCGTGACGTCGCTTCGGGGGATGCAGGCGCGGATGAAGTTCATGGCGGTGGCGGCGACGACAGTGTTTCAGGTGGTACAGGCAACGACACGCTTTACGGCGGAACAGGGAACGACACTGTTTCCGGTGGCGATGATAACGACAGCCTCTTTGGGGGTGACGGGGCAGACACGGTCTATGGTGGATTTGGGGACGACTATATCGAGGGTGGGTCCGGCAATGACCGGATCCAGGGTGAGCAGGGCAATGATACGATCTATGGTGGGGATGGCGACGACCACTTCTACCTGGCTTCGATGTCGGGCACTGACACGATTGACGGTGGCAATGGCCATGATCAGATTACGTTTGTATCCAGTGGCGATATCTCCATCACGGCGACGAACCTCACTGATGCCAGTTATTCCCAGGCCGGTGGCGATGCGTCCGGTGATTTCCGCAACGTGGAAGAAGTCAATCTTGCAAGCGGAAACGATACGGTTGACCTGACAGCCTCTAACCAGAATATGACGGTTTCTGGCGGCGCAGGCGATGACAGCTTGACGGGTGGGTCCGGGTCCGACCGGTTCTTCGGTGGCGATGGCAACGACAGGCTCGATGGCGGCGCCGGGGACGATACGCTGAGCGGGGGCTCCGGTGACGATACCTTTGCGTTTCGCGAACACAGTGGTCAGGACGTCGTCACCGACTTTGATATCGGTGACAGCGATGGTGATGGCCGACTGAATGATCAGCTTGATGTGTCCGGGTTGCAGAACCCGGACGGAAGCCCGGTGACCGTTAGTGATGTCACTGTACAGGACGATGGATCGGGCAACGCGCGACTTCTATTTCCAGAAGGGGAAAGCGTGGTGCTGCAGGGGGTTTCGCC
>JAHDEX010000009.1:89338-97837 GCA_020628545.1 Paracoccaceae bacterium
TGGTGTCGCCGCAGCATCGCATGTTGTTTCACGGCTATCGGGCGGAGTTGCTGTTCGGGGAGAGCGAAGTGCTTGTGACAGCACGGCATCTTGTGGACGGTATTGATGTCGTTCGGCAGAGCGGGGGGCAGGTGACGTACCTTCATCTGATGTTTGATCAGCATGAGGTAATTTTTGCCAACGGTGCAGCAACCGAAAGCTTTCATCCGGGGCAGGAAGCGATTGCTGGAGTGGATGCGCAGGCGCGGGATGAGCTGTTCAGTATCTTCCCGGAGTTGAGGTCCGATCCTGCGCAATTCGGCCCGACGGCGCGGTTGTGCCTGCGTCAGTTTGAGTGCGATCTGCTGCGGGGCTAGCTGTTTGAGATGTCGTGTGATCTCAAGCCTCGCTCTCGTTGGGCGGGGTCTTTTTGTGTGAACTGCCACGGGATCGGCGGATTCCTTGATCATAGTCTGGATACATAAGTACCAAGTGCTTGGAACCGGTACTCACGTCGTGCTCCAAGCGTTGCACTAATGCTCGAATCGACTGCGGCGTTAACGCATGCACCGATTCTCTTTGGGTGCTGACAAAGTGCTGTTTCTCCAAAAATCCGAATAGACCGCCAAAAAACGCAACCTGCAGGTGTTTTCTTGGGCTTTCGGGCCGATGCGAGCGGCGTCGTACAGGGCGCAAGATATCCCCAATGCTGGACGACCGGCATGAATTGGGGGGCAATTATCCCTTTCTCGAAACGCGAATTTGGAGAAATGAAATGCGTTATGTTTTGAACCACTATGTCCGGAAATTCGTCAAAGACGAGCGCGGCGTAACACTCGTTGAGTACGGCATTGCGATCACGCTGGCTGTCGCAGTTGGTACGGGTGCTCTGCTGGCACTTAGCGGCAACATCAACGGCGAGCTGAACCAGGCTGGCGGTGTGATGACAGCAAACTAAGAAATCCTCCTGGTTCAGGCCTGTTGGTGGCCTGAACCAGGATTTGCGTTGTTTTTCTAGTATTTTGGCAGGTCATCGTGCGTCATTCGATCCATCTCCTTAAGCGACTGTTCACCGACACATCAGGTGTCACGCTTGTCGAATACGGCATTGCGATCGGTTTGGCGGTTACCGTTGGAACAGCAGGCTTTCTCTTGCTCGCTGACGCCATCACGGGACAGCTGGCTGCCGCATCTGCGGAAATGACTAATTAACCAAGGCCTCAAATTAACGGAGTACTCTCATGCGCTTGTCATCACTCATCATTGCATTGCTTGGGGTCGGTGTCGCCGGTGGCTCCGTCTATGCGGCGCGCGAGGTTCTGAACCTTGAGACGCGACCAGCCAATGACGCCGTCGCGCAGGCCGTGACAGAGGTTATTGTCGCTGGCCGCGACATTTCTCTTGGGCAGCCAATTGAGCCGCAGCTTCTCACGACAATCTCTTGGCCGACCGAGGCTCTGCCAGCTGGTGTCTATACTGACATGAACATTCTTTTTCCTGAACGCGGTGGCGAACCTCGACGTGCGTTGCGGGCAATCTCTCAGGGGGAATTGCTTCTCACCAACAAAGTGTCCGACTTTGGTGAGAAAGTCACAATCGTGCAAACTCTCGCGGAAGGTCATCGGGCCATGGCGATTGAGGTCAGCGCGGAAACTGCCGTGGGTGGCTTTGTCACACCCGGCGACTTCGTCGATGTTGTCCTGACCCACGGACGTCAGGACTCTCTGCAGGCCGTCACGATCCTACAATATGTGCGGATCGTCGGCGTGGACCAGGATAGTGATGAACGTACTGACGGCCCGGGCATTGCCCGGACAGTGACCGTCGAAGTTACACCCGAAGAAGGTCAGCGCCTTGCCCTTGCACAGCAAGCCGGCACGCTGAGCCTCAGCCTGCGGTCTGAGCGGGCCGAAGAAGTCGCAGATGCAGAGCTGGGTACGATCCGGCTGCGCGATCTTCTGCAGGAAGAAGTTGCCACCGAAACTGGTGAGCCACGCCCCATCGTCGCCGTGCGCCGCGCTGGCGTGGTGATTGAAAGCAACTGATCCGATGTTGCGGTTCGCTCGTTCCCAGCGCCCCTCGTCCCCTCTGAATGCTTTCGCAGCTGACGAGCAGGGCGGGCTGATGGTTTACTTCGGCATGTCCTTGGCCGTGTTCATGGGTCTGGTTGCTCTGTCGTTTGACCTTGGCCGTGTGGCTATCACGCAGACCGATCTTCAATCTTTCGCAGACTCAGTGGCCTTGTCGGCCGCTGGTGAACTGGACGGCGAACCTGACGCAATTACGCGCGCGACAGCCGCCGCAGCATTGGTCGCAGACACGCAGCACTTTGGTGAGGGCGACGTGAACTTGCAGGGCGGTGGCGACTACACACTCGCCTTTTTCCCAACGCTTCCAGCGCTTGATACCGCCGCGATGAACGGCGCCACAAATGACCCGCTGCGTGCCGCCTTTGTGCGCGTCGTCGTGAATGATCAAAACGTGCAATACACCTTTGGCGCCGCACTTGGCGCGTTGATCGGTGAGGCGCGTGAGGATGCCGTCGTTGGCGCCACCGCGGTGGCCGGGTTTACCCAGTTCGCCTGTGATGTGACGCCGCTGATGTTTTGCCTCCCCAGCAATTCCTATACCGCAGACGCCAACGTCGGGAAAATGATCAATCTTCGGTCGGGTGGGAACAACGCACCTTGGGGTCCGGGGAACTTTGGGTTTCTGGATGTAACCCGGTCCGGTGCTGGTCAGTCGGGCCCTTGCGCCGGTCTGCCAGAAGCGCAGCAGTATCGGTGCCTGCTCGGTGGTGTGGATGTGGTTGACCAGTGCTACGGTGTGCCGGGTGGTGTAGATACGTTGCCGGGGCAGCGCGTTGGCTTGGCGAACGCTGCGATGAATACCCGATTTGATATGTATACTGGCCCATTCGGTAACAGTGCGAATGATCCGCTTTATGCGCCAGCACCAAACGTCATCAAAGGCCTTGTCGGAAATGGCAACAGCAGCTGTGTCGGCCCAAACCCGATTGAGTCCACGGACACCGCAAAGCTACCGCAAGATGACTGTATGGGTGCCGGGTGTGGCCGGTTTGGTGATGGCAACTGGAACACTGGTCGCGCGAATTACGTGGCAACGAATTACGGCGGTGTTGACCCGCATCCAAGTGCCAACACCCGCTATCAGTTCTATCAGGCCGAGATCAGCGCGGCAGGCGGGGCCGCAAGCAGCGGAGCGATCCTGAGTGGTTTGTCTGAGACAGGGCGCCCAAGCTGTTCCCCGCATCAGACGCCTAACCCGGAACGGCGCGTTGTGATCGCGGCCGGGATCGACTGCAACGCGAACCCGATCAGCGGCAGGGCGACGGGTGTTCCTGTGAAGGAGTACTTCCGGCTCTTTCTCACAGAACCGGTGGGTGCCGACTCTGGCCCGACGCCAAACTTTGACATCTGGGCCGAGATTGTTGGCTCTGCCGGGCAAAGCGGGGGCGCACAACAGACGGACGGTATCTTCCGTAATGTCGTGCAGCTGTACCGGTGAGCGTGATGGGGGGGTCAGACAACATCATTTGCAAAGCTTGGGCGAGGGCCACGGCATTCCATAGGGATGAAAGTGGCGTCGCGATGGTTGAGTTTGCCATCATTCTCCCCATGCTTTTGCTGATGTTCGCGGTCATCCTCGAAGGTGGTCGGATGATGTGGGCCTACCAAGCAACGGCAGCGGGCGTGCGCGATGCGGCCCGCCATCTCGCACGGATCTCACCTGAGACAGTTTGCGTGGACGGCGGCAACGTCAACGGATCCTCTGCGGAACTGCTGGTGATGATCAGCAAGAAAAGCGACGGATCGGGCCTCTTCCCACCCAGTGTGACGATTGACTCCGTTCAGACAGGTTTGCGCTGCGTGGCCGGTAATTTCCGCGTGTCGCCATCGGCGATCGTCTCGGTCGAAGCCGACGTCACCATCACCTTTCCCTTTGCGGGCATCTTTACGTTGGTCGGCGGGAGCCGCCCCACGTTCACCGCAACGTTGGAAGATGAGCATCGGGCTTTCGGGATATGAGCTTGCGGGGCTGGATAGGGCGTTTTTGGCGCGATGAAGACGGCACGACGATTGTCGAGATGGCGATTGTATTGCCGCTATTTCTTGTGATCTTCTTCGCGATCATCGATTTTGGCCGGCTTTGGTTTCATTACGTGAATGTTGAAAAAGCGGTTCAGATCGGTGCGCGGATCGCAGCGGTGCGACCAGCCGCTTGCGCGGGCGTCCCCGATTTCAATGTGCGAGCGGCCGTTGATGGCGCAGCGCCCGCGCGGACCGGCACCGAATGCAACGCGGGACAGAATATCTGTCTTGCCGTGCCGCGTATTACCTGCAACGGCTCTGCCGAGAATGGCACGGCGGCAGAGATTTGGGACCGGATCAACCCGGTGTTCCCGTCGAACACAACAATCGGCAACCTGAACTTTGCCTACGACTACGACCCGGATCTTGGCTTTCTGGGTGGGCCGTATGTGCCGGTTGTGACCGTTGAGATTACAAACGCAGAATTTGAATTTTTACACCCGCTTGCAGCCCTGATCGGGCTGGCGGGGGGTGGTGGCAGCACTGTCGGGGGCACTGTGACGTTCCCTGACCTGTCCGTTTCGTTACCAGGTGAGGATTTGGCACAAGGAGTAGATGGATGAAACTCGGTCCACAGGAGATTACGTTCAAACGGTCCAAGAACAAATCCGTTTTGCTGATTGCCAATGATGCGAGCATTGTCAGCCAGATCGATCATGCGATTGCGGAAATTCCCAAGCACGATCTGGAAACGCAACTCGGTACATTGTCGGGCCTGAACGGCCGGGCCGTCGAATTTGCCAAGGCCAATGACCTGATTGTTTTTGAAACGAATGGGGAACGGCAAAGCGATCTGGATGCGATGTCAACACTGCGGGATGAGCTTGACCAGGAGGTTAAGATCATTGCCGTCACGAAAGACGATATCACGCTTGCCGAGGCCCGCCGGATCACCCGTGCCGGGGCAGACGAAGTCCTGACTTATCCTTTTGACTTGGAAGACCTGCGCGATCAGGTGACGCGGCTGACGTCGCCCAACCCGCTTGTGGTGGTGCAGCAGCCTGCGGCTGGAAGCACCGCCCCGGCCGCGGTGATCGCTGTGTGTAAGGCGAGCGGGGGAATTGGTGCGACGACCGTTGCGGTGAACCTTGCTAACCAACTGCAGGGCAAGACGGGCATGATCAAGAAATCTGCACAAAGAAGAGTCGTGCTCGTTGACCTTGATCTGCAGTTTGGCGCTGTCGCCAGCTTCGTCGATGTTGACCCAAGCGACTGCCTGTATCGGCTTGCTGAAGATGGCACGACACCGGACGCGACGTATCTGCAGCAGTCGATTGTCACTTCGAAGTGTGGTGTCGATGTGTTGGCTGCGCCGCTTCGGTTCGCACCGCTCAATAGCCTGACGGCTCAGCAGATCGAGGCAATGATTGAATTGTTGCAGGTCGAATACGACTACGTTGTTGTCGACCTGCCGCAAGCACTTGTCGAATGGCTTTCGCCGGTGCTGGAGAAAGCCGATCGCTTGATGATGGTGACCAGTTGCACCGTCCCCGCCATCCGCCAGGCAAGGCGTTTGATTGATTTCTATACCACCGACAACATTGGCCTGCCGATTGATATAGTGGTCAATCACGAAAAGAAGCCGGTCATCAAAGGTGGGGCCTACAAGGAAGCAGAGAACGTTCTCGAACGTCCGCTGCGGTACTGGCTGCCGACTGATCTTCGCACCGCCCGCGCGGCCGTTGATCGGGGTGAACCCCTGCAGGAAGTCTCTGGACGGTCTGCTCTCACACGGGCGATGGGTCACATGACCAAAGCCCTTTCCGAAGATATCGAAGCCAAGCGTCGTTCCAAGACACAGACGGTTTCGCAAGGAAAGGTGAACTAATGTTTTCCTCTTTCGTAAAACCCGAGAAGCCTAAGAAAAGCGGCAAAGTCGTTCCGCTGAAGCCATCGGTTGATGTGCCTCAGGCACCGGTTGAGAATGTCCCGTCGGTTGTTGAGCAAGAGCTGATCAAACGGCTAGAGCTGAAAAGCCGGTTGCATGACGCACTGCTGGATCGCCTGAACCTTGCGATCATCGACAAGGTTGAACCTGAAGAACTGAGGCGTGAAGTGGCAGGGCTGGTCAACCAGGTCCTCACGGCTGAGAATAATCCGGTGCGGTCTGATGAGTTCAAAGTTCTTGTCGATGAGCTCATGGATGAGGTCTTGGGCCTTGGGCCGCTTGAGCCTTTGCTGGCTGATCCAACAATCAACGATATTCTGGTGAATGGTCATCGCGACGTATTTGTTGAACGATTTGGTCAGCTTGAACGGGCGCAGACGCGGTTCCGTGATGAAAAGCACCTGTTGCGGATTATCGACAAGATCGTTTCGCGCATCGGGCGTCGGGTGGATGAAAGCAACCCTTGGGTGGATGCGCGTCTTGAAGACGGCAGCCGCGTGAATGCCATCATCCGGCCTTGCGCAATTGACGGACCGTCGATCTCTATTCGTAAATTCGCAAAACAGCCGCTGACGATGCAACGTTTGGTCGAAGGTGATGCCTTGTCCGAAGGGGCCGCAAAGCTGCTGCATGCTTTGGTCGAGGCACGGATGAACGTGCTGATCTCAGGCGGGACGGGTTCTGGTAAGACGACCATGCTGAACGCGATGTCATCGTTCATCGATGAGCGGGAACGCATCGTGACCATCGAAGACGCTGCCGAACTGCAGCTGCAGCAAACCCACGTGGTGCGTCTAGAAACACGGCCGCCGAACCCTTCCGGGGGTGGCGCGGTGCTGCAGCGTGATCTGGTCAAAAACGCGCTGCGGATGCGGCCAGACCGGATCATCGTGGGGGAGGTGCGTGGTGCTGAAACCTTCGACATGTTGCAGGCCATGAACACCGGCCATGATGGGTCGATGACAACGGTCCACGCGAATACGGCACGCGATGCGCTTGGCCGTGTTGAGCAAATGGTGTCGATGATGGGTGTTGAGTTCCCAATGTCGGCGCTGCGCGCGCAAATCGCTTCCGGCTTGCACTTTGTTGTTCAGCTGTCGCGTCTTGCAGACGGCAAGCGGCGCGTGATGAGCATTTCAGAGGTCACGGGCATGGAAGGCGAGGTGATCACGATGCAGGACATCTTCATCTATCGCAAAGAAGGCCGTGGCGAAAACGGTGAAGTGCTGGGCCGCTTCACGCCAACAGGGATCCGCCCACGCTGCACAGAACAGTTGCTGGCTGCCGGTGTGGATTTGGATCCGCGGTTCTTCCGGGTGGAGGCCGACTGATATGCTGGAGATACTCGCTGATTACCCTGATGCCATTTATCTGCTTTATGCGGGCATCGCGCTTGGCGCCTTCATGCTGTTCACGGGCGTTGCCCAGTTCCTCAGCCGTGGTGAGAACGCACAAGAGGCGCGCAGCCGGCGTATGAAAATGATCGCCGCAGGGGCCTCGACCGAAGAGGTTCTCGCGGTTTTGAAACCAGCGCAAAATGGTACTTTTTATTCGCGGTTGCCGTTGATCGGTGATCTGCCGGAGATGCTGCATAAAGCGGGCGTTGCGATGTCTCCGTTGGCCTTCTTGGGCATCTGCGCGGTGTCGACTTTTGCGATCCTCGTTTTTGCGAACTTCATGGTCGGGATAGCGCTTGGCAGCGTTGCCGCCATCGTTTTGGGGCTCATCTTGCCGATTACGATCCTGCGTGCGCGCGTTCGTCAACGTGATGACGCAATGATCGCGCAATTGCCAGACGCACTTGACTTGATCGCGCGCGGCCTGCGCGTGGGTCACCCGCTCAATACCTCCATTCAGGAAGTTGCGACGGAGATGTCAGACCCGATCGCGTCCGAGTTTGGGGTGATGTTTGATCAGATCAGCTATGGCGACGATCTTGTTGACGCCTTCAATGAATTTGCCGAACGGGTTGATTTGGAAGATGTGCATTATCTGGCGGCCAGCATTGGCATCCAGCACGGCACCGGGGGCGATCTCGCACGGATTATCCAGGTTCTGGCAAACGTGGTGCGCGGCCGTATCACAATGCGCCGCAAGATCTTGGCGATCTCGTCCGAAGGGCGTCTGTCAGGCGGTTTCCTGTCGATCCTGCCAGTTCTGATCTTCGTTTCCACGTCGATCATGTCGCCCGACTACTACTTCGGCATCATGGATGACCCGAAATTCATGCCGATGGCGGCTACGATCGTGATCCTGACGGTCGCAAACTTTCTGATGATCCGGAAACTCGTGAACTTCCGCGTGTAAAGGAGACGAAGCAATGTTGGATAAACTGAACGCTCTTTCGCTATCGCTTGGAATCTCTGCCGAGTTTCTGATCCTCGCGGGAATTGCCTGCGGCAGTATGCTTTTGTTCGTGGGTTTTGCGTCCATGGCGACACAGCGCAGCCCTGCAGCTGTGCGGCTGGCTGATACAGCTGCGTCGCGTCGCCGTGTCAGAGAAGATCGCGGTATCCTGAA
>JAHDEX010000135.1 GCA_020628545.1 Paracoccaceae bacterium
GCCGCTCGAATTGTAAAAATCCTGTGGACCAAGCTCGACGTAGTAGTCCGCGATCAAGTCATCGGCGAGACCCGTACTGGGTAATGCCATCATACCTGCGGCCAGTATCCCCCTAAGTATCCGCATCTCAAATTCTCCACGATGAATGCCATCATGACACGCCAAATGCGGAAGGGGGTCAACATGGCTGAACGGTTTTCCTTGCTCCGCTTGCTGTCCTGCGCAACGTTCCCCTCATGAAACTGAAACTCCACCATGTGAACCTCTGCTCAACCAACGTCGCAGCGATGGATCGCTTCTATCGCGACGTGCTGACGCTGGGCGATGAGGACCCAACCGAACTGCCGCCGCTCAATCAGGAAAAGGGTCTTGTCGGCGATGTGGCCTTTGTCACCGACGGCGCGATCCAAATGCATCTGACACCGCGCGACGTGACGAACTCTTTCCGGTCCGGGCATGTCGTCAACCCGCTTGACCGGGGGCATATCGCTTATCGCACCGATGACATTCATGCGTTTATGGAACACCTCGATGCGCAGGGCGTGCCGTATTCCGACTGGGGCAGCAACGCGGTGAAAGGCTGGCATCAGGTGTTCTTCTACGACCCTGACGGGAATGTGATCGAGGTCCACCAGATTGTGGGCGAAGAAGAGCCGCAATAGGCGACGGAGGTTTGGTGCGTCGGCGTTGAAGACCTAAGTAATGTAGAAACCAAGAGTCCGGAGAGATCCTATGCCCAAAGTGCTGAAGACCCGCCGCACATTCCTCGCCACAACTGGCGCCATTCTGGCGGCCCCCGCTTTGATCCGTCCTGCCGCCGCTCAGGCCCTCGCGCCGACACTCACGATGCGCAGTGGTTCGAACAACTACCGCCCGGGCGCACCAATTGTTGATCGCATTGGCGGCGGTGGGTTTTGGATGACGGGGACTGTCCGCAGGGCAGGGGATGGCGCGCCACTTGAAGGACAGCGCATTCAGATCTGGGCCCACACGACGGAAGGGCATGAGCGGGATGAGCGGAGCCATGGCGCGACACTCACGAATGCCGCGGGTGAGTTTCGGTTGGAGATGCCGCAGATCGTGCCCGCCTTTGGGCAGCCGCACGGGCACTTGGCCTATGACAGCGGAGAATTTGAAACGGTGTTTCTGCGCCCTGTGATGGGGAGCGCAGAGGATACCACGCTGCATGTGGACTTCGTGTTGCAACCGGTCTGATCCTGCCGTCATGCGCGCGGCGGCGATATGGGCAAGTGTGATTGCGATCGCTCTCATGCCGATTGTGGTTGCAACGCAAAGCCCGCTGCTCGCGTGGCGAGACACTATTTACATCATCGGAGGATTTGCCGGGATCATTGGCATGGCGATCTTACTGCTTCAGCCCCTCTTGGCGGACGGTGTTTTGCCGGGGCTCACGACGCTGCAAAGCCGTCGGGTGCATCGTTGGTTAGGGGGCGGGCTTCTTGCGGCGGTGATCGTCCACGTGTCAGGCCTTTGGATCACCAGCCCGCCTGACGTGGTCGACGTGCTTCTTTTCCGCTCACCCACACCGTTTGGCCTGTGGGGCGCGATCGCGATGTGGGGTGTCTTTCTCGCGGCAGGTCTTGCGGTGATGCGGCGCAGATTGCGACCGCAGGTTTGGCGGAACCTGCATCTAAGTTTGGCGGTGGTGATTGTCGTGGCCACCTTGCTTCATGCCGTGCTGATCGAGGGGGCCATGGGCCAATGGTCCAAGACCGCCCTCGCTGTGTGCATTGTCTTTGCGACAGGGTTCGTCTTGTGGCGGCGAGTTAAACCTGCAGCGCGCCGCGTCCAAAGATGAACTGCCATTGGCCGCCGTCTTGCATGGTGATGAAGCCACCACCGGATAGCCCGTCCTGAAACACTGCCGTGCCGACGCCCGACAGACCGTTGGAGCAATTCACTGGGAAGGTTGAGGTCTCACCCGCTGGGACAGGCAGGTACGTGCCACGGCAGGAAATCGTCCCGTTGGTCGCGCGGAAGGTGCCGCCTTCGAGGAAGGCCGCGGTGGCGCTTCCACGGAACACGGTCTCTCCGGGTCCGACAACCGCAACGGGGTAGGACACGTCACAGGCAGCGACGGCAACGAGGGCAGCAACGCCAAGGATCTTTTTCAACATGAGTCTCTCCATTGATTATTGAACATCGTTCATAATTGAGAATCATTAATTGAACATCGTTCATAAATCAAGTGAATGTTTTGAGTAGGTCTTGGGCCGCTGTTTCAGGCTGAAAAGGGAGACGCGGTAGGGGCTAGCCCCAGCTGTAGTTGAACGACACGGTCACCCGCTCATCCTCGGCCATGTTCATCGGCACCTCATGCCGCAGCCAGCTTTCCCACAGCAGCACCTCGCCCACCTCGGGCTTCACATAGACGAACTGCTGCAATCCTTCGGGGGCGTCCTTCGTGCGGGGCGGGGCGGCCATCATCATTTGCAGACGCGGGTCTTCGAATTTGATCGCGCTCGTCCCCTCGGGCATCGCCACATAAGTCGTACCGCTGATCACCGAATGCGGATGGATATGGGCGGTGTGAATGCCGCCCTCCGGCAGGATGTTGATCCAGATGTCCTCGAGCTTCAGGGGCTTGTCGCCCAGATCAAAGTGGCAGGCCTTGGCAAAAGCCGCGACATGGGCGTCGAGCGCTTTGACCAGATCGCCAAAGATCGGAAACCGCCAAGGCAGGTCGGTCAGTGAAGCGTAGGAGGTATAGCCGAAGTAATCATTCTCCTCACACCAGGCCTGCCCGGCCTCATCGTCATCGGCGATGACGAGGCAGGACTGGGCCAGCTCATCGGTGTCGATGGCGCCGTGGTCCTTGAGGGCCGCGCGGTAGAGGGGGGTGATGAAGAGGGGTGTAGTTTTGGTCATTGCGAACCTCGCGAACGCCGGCTTGGCGATACTACTTTACATCTGATAGGTCGTATTGACCTGTTTTCGCGGGTACCGTCAAACTTGTCGTCAGGCCAGTGGAGGTTTGCGTGAGGGGGAACGAAAGAAAGATCATCTTAAGTCGGTACAACAAGTGCGCGTATTGCGGTGGAACTTCGTTGGCTACTGAAATCGATCACTGTCCACCCAAGCAAATGTTTCCAAAAGGGCAAAGGCCCAAAGGTCTTGAAATTCCTTCATGTCGAGGATGCAATGCAGGTTCCAAGAGGTGTGAAGCATTTGGCTCTCTGTTGGCGCAAATTGAAGTTGAACAGGAATTCGGCGAGATCAAAGGTGGACTTGAGCAACTTAAGAAACTTCTAAGGCACTTCCAAAATAACTACCCGGACTTATTGCGTGCTTTAGAACCGACATCGGCGCAAGTGCGGGATGTAAGTCGACTATCTACCGATCAAGGCCGAAGTTATGGTGCGCTAGATCTCCGAGCCCCCGTCGTGAGGCAGGAGTTATTCAAGTTTGGAGCAAAGCTCGGCTTCGCGCTGCATTGGAACGAGAGAAAGGCGCCACTCGAAATGGGGCAGTATGTGGCAGTTAGTGCTTACTCCAACGTCCAAGCCATCAGGGACGAGATACCGATGGGTTTGTTCGATCTAATGCCCGGCTCAAATACTTTGGCCCAGGGGGCAAAGTCGGCGCGCGACCGTTTCGTCTATTCCAGCCGGTCAATGGAAGACTCTAGCGGAACTGTGCATTGGGTGACCTTCGGACAATCCATTTGCTACTTCATTTTCGCCGGATCTGGATTGGATTTTTCGAAGGATGACGAAGATAGGGTGTTCTATCCGGGATGCTTCAAAGGGACTTAGCCTCTAACCCCCTTGCCACATCCCCCAAACCCCCCTATACGGCGCGCTCTACCCCACTCCACCGGGAATCAGGTGACTCGTCAGAGGC
>JAHDEX010000136.1 GCA_020628545.1 Paracoccaceae bacterium
CGCGTGGTGTTTTTTCCGCCTTGGCCTCGATCACGTCGATCACATCCCTGCGGCGGATATCCGACACTTTGAGATTGCCCAGATCGGGAACCAAATCATTCAGGACATATCCCCGGATTGCCTTTTCACTCTTTAGGCCGGTCGCAGATTTTTCGAGCCATTCCGTCGCCAGTTCCTTAAACAATGGTTCGGAGCGCCGCTTGCGTTTGGCTTCTAGCGGGTCGTCGCCCTTGGCAATGCGCAGCACCAGTTCCCGCGCCTCGGCCCGCGCGGCCTCAAGGGTCCATGTTGGCCACTCCCCAATAGTCTTTCGGCGTACTCGTCCGTCTATGGTGTATTTCAGGATAAAAGCCTTGCCCCCGGCGGCGGTGATGCGCAGACCAAACCCGCGCGGCGCGTCCCGGTGGTCATCGAAGATAAAGCGTTGTCCTTTTGCGGGTGTTTCCGCCTTAGAAATTGAGCCGCTTTTTCCGTCTGACAGCTTGCCCATGTTTTTGCCCCATCAATCAATTGCGCATCCATCAATATTCCAGCGGGTGGGCGCTTGTCACCGGATTTGTCACTGTTTGTCACTGTATCCGGTGTCGTCGCATGTCGCTAATTGTCAATTGACATGCGGTATATGACACTGAAAAACAAGGGTTTAATTAACATCGATTTTGGATTTGTCACTAAAACAAGGGCTTAAATGGCCTCAAAAAATCGCCTGTTAATCAATTGGTCGTAGGTTCGATCCCTACCGCCGGAGCCAAAAGTTTCAAGGGCCTAGCGAAATTCGCTGGGCCCTTTTCTTGTTTTTTCACAAGACTTTGTGTGGCGGCGTTCATGAGACTGCGCACATAAAAAGAGGGTGCCACATGGGCACCCTCAGTCTCGCTGATCAGGCTCACTTTGGTTCACCGCCCGAGATTATTTGCCTGCGGCCTGATCCGCCCGGGACGCGCGCACGCGTCCCGTGACCGTGTTTCGTTTAGCTGCAGCCCGAGGTGCCGCCGCAGGTGTTGCACTTCATGCAGGTGCCGTTGCGCACC
Source organism: Paracoccaceae bacterium (assembly GCA_020628545.1). Taxonomy (GTDB): domain Bacteria; phylum Pseudomonadota; class Alphaproteobacteria; order Rhodobacterales; family Rhodobacteraceae; genus Yoonia. Next base: position 1,032 of record JAHDEX010000136.1, read on the forward strand.
AGCGTGTAGTTGCCGCACTCGCCGCATGGATCACCCTCATAGCCCTGCATCTTGGCCTTGGTGCGTTCATCCATCGACATGCTGCCGCTGGCGACTGCCATGGATGATGTGGTTGTCGTTGCCGCTGCGACAGCCACGTCCACACCGGATGTCTCGGGCACCAGAGTGTTCAGTGCGGCAACCGGGTCCGTGCCAGTGGCCAGAGCCTGACCGCCCTGCAGAACAACCAGTTCCTGTGGCAGGCGCTTGCGCAGGTAGCCGGTGGAGCTGATCTGCTTGAGCACTTCGAGCGACTTGGAAGCGGCTGTCTCGGACAGTTCCTTGACGTTGCTCACGCCCTCTTCTTCTCCGCGGCCCAGATCGTCGAAGGATGCGCCCTCTGGCTTGACGTGTGCCAGATCGGTGCGGTCCAGATAGGACACGGCCAGTTCGCGGAAGATATAGTCGAGGATCGAGGTCGCGTTCTTGATGCTGTCGTTGCCCTGCACCATGCCCGCGGGCTCAAACTTGGTGAAGGTAAAGGCATCGACGAACTCTTCGAGTGGCACGCCGTACTGAAGACCAACCGACACGGCGATGGCGAAGTTGTTCATCATCGCGCGGAAACCAGCGCCTTCCTTGTGCATGTCGATGAAGATCTCGCCAAGGCTGCCGTCTTCGTATTCGCCGGTCCGCAGGTATACCTTGTGACCGCCCACGATTGCCTTTTGGGTGTAACCCTTGCGGCGTTCGGGCATCTTGGAGCGCGCCTGCTGGCGTTCGATTTCCTTGACGACGATCTTTTCGACAATTTTCTCGGCCAGAACGGCAGCCTTTTCAGGCTGTGAGCCGCTTTCCAGCACTTCCTGCGCTTCTTCATCGTCTTCCACCAGCGCGGCTGCCAGAGGCTGTGACAGCTTGGAGCCGTCACGGTACAGCGCGTTGGCTTTGACACCCAAGGAATGCGACAGTTCGTAAGCTTGCTGACAATCCTCGATGGTGGCGTCGTTTGCCATGTTGATGGTCTTGGAGATCGCACCCGAGATAAAGGACTGCGCTGCTGCCATCATGTAGATGTGGCTGTCAACGGACAGGAAGCGCTTGCCCTTCTTGCCGCATGGGTTGGCGCAGTCAAACACCTTGAGGTGCTCTTCCTTCAGATGCGGCGCACCTTCCAGTGTCATGGTTCCGCAGACGTGATCGTTGGCCGCGTCGATGTCCGCCTTGCTGAAGCCGAGGTGGCGCAGCAGGTCGAATGTCGGATCGTTCAGCTTGGCTTCTGGAATGCCCAGGACCTCTTTGCAGAACTCTTCGCCTAGGGTCCACTGGTTGAAGACAAAGCGGATGTCAAAGGCCGAGGCCAGCGCGCCCTCGATCTTTTCGATCTGCGCAGGACCAAAACCGTGGCCGATCAGAGCAGTGTGGTTGATGCCCGGTGCGTTGCCCAACGTCTGATGGCCAACCGCATAGGAAATCATCTCTTCGATCTGGGCCGAGCCGTAGCCCAGTTTCTCCAGAGCGGCCGGAACCGACCGGTTGATGATCTTGAAGTAGCCGCCGCCGGCCAGCTTTTTGAACTTCACCAGCGCAAAGTCAGGCTCAATACCGGTGGTGTCACAATCCATGACCAGCCCGATGGTGCCGGTTGGAGCAATCACCGAAACCTGCGCGTTGCGATAGCCGTTCTTTTCGCCCAAACGCAGCGCTTCGTCCCAGCTGGCCATGGCCAGATCCACAAGGGTCGGGTCCGGGCAACCGGCGTGATCCAGAGGCAGTGGCTTAACCGCGAGCTGCTCATAGCCTTCGGTGGCGCCGTAGGCCGCGTTGCGGTGGTTGCGGATGACACGCAGCATGTGATCGCTGTTGCGTGCATAGCCGCTGAATGCGCCCAGCTCGCCCGCGATTTCGGCCGATGTGGCATAGCTGACACCGGTCATGACGGCGGTCAGAGCGCCACAGAGTGCGCGGCCTTCGGTGCTGTCATAGCCAAAGCCCATGTTCATCAGCAGGCCGCCAATGTTGGCATAGCCAAGGCCCAGCGTCCGGAAGTCGTAGGATAGCTGCGCGATTTCCTTGGATGGGAACTGCGCCATGGTTACCGACACTTCCAGTGTCAGCGTCCACAGACGGGTTGCGTGCACATAGCTTTCTGCGTCGAACTTGCCGTCCTTGAGGAAGGTCAACAGGTTCATCGAGGCAAGGTTACAGGCCGTATCGTCGAGGAACATGTACTCCGAGCACGGATTCGAGCCGCGGATTTGTCCGTCTTCGGGGCAAGTATGCCATGCGTTCACTGTATCGTGGAACTGAATACCCGGATCAGCGCAGGCCCATGCAGCGTGGCCAACGTTTTCCCACAGGTCGCGCGCCTTGATGGTCTTGGCAACGCTGCCGTCCGTCCGGCGCAGCAGTTCCCAATCGGCGTCGTCCTTGACGGCCTTCAGGAAGTCATCGGTGACACGGATCGAGTTGTTCGAGTTCTGACCCGAAACCGATGCGTAGGCTTCGGAGTCCCAGTCGGTGTCGTATGTTGGGAACTCGATGCTGGCATAGCCCTGCCGTGCATAGTCGAGGACGCGCTTGATGTATGTCTCTGGGATCATCACGCCTTTGGCTGCGCGGATCGCTGCCTTGAGCGCTTCGTTCTTTTTGGGATCGTAGGCGTCTTCTTCGGTGCCGTCCCAGGTGCGGATGGCGGCGAAGATGCCGTTGAGCATCTTTTCATGCATCTTGGAGCCAGCCACGATGCTCGCGACTTTCTGCTCTTCGATCACTTTCCAGTTGATGAAGTCTTCGATGTCCGGGTGATCGGCATCA
>JAHDEX010000061.1 GCA_020628545.1 Paracoccaceae bacterium
ACCCCCTCCGTATTACCGCGGCTGCTGGCACGGAGTTAGCCGGGGTTTCTTTACCAGGTACTGTCATTATCATCCCTGGCGAAAGTGCTTTACGACCCTAAGGCCTTCATCACACACGCGGCATCGCTAGATCAGGGTTTCCCCCATTGTCTAAGATTCCCCACTGCTGCCTCCCGTAGGAGTCTGGGCCGTGTCTCAGTCCCAGTGTTGCTGATCATCCTCTCAAACCAGCTACTGATCGTCGACTTGGTAGGCCGTTACCCCACCAACTATCTAATCAGACGCGGGCTAATCCTTTACCGATAAATCTTTCCCCCGAAGGGCGTATAAGGTATTACTCTTCGTTTCCAAAGGCTATTCCTTAGATCTGGGTACATTCCCACGCGTTACTAACCCGTCCGCCGCTCACCCGAAGGTGCGCTCGACTTGCATGTGTTAGGCCTGCCGCCAGCGTTCGTTCTGAGCCAGGATCAAACTCTCAAGTTGAAAAGCACATTACTGTACTTCCTTGACGTTCGAACCTCTGCACATCACAGGACACGACCCGGCTAAGGTATCATGTCCCATAGTCATCTGTTTGATATGCTTACAGTTTCATCAGAAACCGAAAGCCGTACAAACAGTGAAGCTGACACTCAATTATCGGGTTACCCCTATGAGCGCGATATACAGACGTTGATCCATCGAAATAGACCAAACCGCCCACATATCTCTTCAGTTCTCTTCAATTGTCAAAAAGCGTCAGAGACAAAAACAAACCAGATGCGCCCTAAACTCTCGGCGCGCCCCGCCTGCTCATTCCCTAAAATTCTTATCCGCCTCAGCAGTCTCACAACCACCTCAGCGCACCAGCACAACCTCAACTGCGCCGGTGAAGGGGGTTCTACGGATAGTGCGTGTGCGCCGCAACCCCTTTTTTTCACCTTTTTGCATTTTTTGTGGCACCGGCCATTTTCCCCTGTTTTTTGGGGCCTTAGGGACATTTTTGTCCAGTGACGCCCCGTCGGAATGCAAGAATGTTAGGCAGAAAGGAAACGACGTACACAAGATGTGGGGGGCCGCATGACCAAAACGTCAAGGGGCACGGTTCACCGACTTTATTTGAGTGTCATCACAGCAAGAAAAACGCGACTCGCAGCAAACATTTGCGTCAGGCGGCGACTCGCGCACGCCGGACCCACGTCATCCGGGCTGCCAAAAGACCGATGATGATCGCGAGGTACACGATCGGCTCAAGCTGAAAGCCTTTTACGAGCCAAAGGTAGTGGATCGCGCCAAATATCGCGATTGGATAAGTCAACTTGTGCAGCTTGCGCCAAGCAGTGGCGCCCATTTTGCGCAGGGACAGATTGTTGGATGTCAACGCGAGTGGGATCATCAGAACGAACGCCGCCATGCCAATCGTCACATAGGGGCGTTTGACGATGTCCTCCCACATCCGTGCGATCGATTGCACGTCAAGGATCGCCCAGACCAGGAAGTGGGCAAGGATGAAAAAGAAAGTTGTGACACCAATCGCGCGCCGGAACTTTAACAGGTTAAGGCCCGCATATTTTCGCAAGGGCGTGATCGCGAGGCCCAGCACCATCAGCTGTAACCCGATCTCACCATATGCACGTTCCAGTACATTGATCGGCTCGACAGCATAGGCGCCAAGACCGTTCAACGCCTGCCAAAAGAGCCATGCGGCCCAGGCGAACGCGGCCACATAAATTGTCCAGGCCGGAACGCGCCGGAAAATGGTGTTCACAGTATCGATCATCAAACCGCCTTAAAAGAAGACAGAGAGGTCCATGCCGTCATACAGGCTTGCCACCTCTTCTTCATAACCATTGAACTTTAACGTATCGATCCGAGGGGCGAACAAACCGCCGCCAATGCGGCGCTCAGATGCCTGGCTCCACCGCGGATGGCTCACTTCAGGATTAACGTTACTATAGAAGCCATACTCGCTCGGCTGGCTTTTGTTCCAGCTGGTGGGTGGTTCTACATCGGTCAGCGTGATCCGGACAATCGACTTGATCGACTTGAAGCCATACTTCCACGGCACAACAAGGCGGATCGGCGCGCCGTTCTGGTTTGCAATCGGCTCTCCGTAAATGCCTGTCGCCATAATCGTCAGCGGGTGCATCGCTTCATCGAGGCGCAAACCCTCAACATATGGGAAGTCGAGGACCCCGCGCTGTACACCGATCATATTCTCTGGCTGCACGGCGGTTTCGAAGGCGACATATTTAGCAGTCTCTTGCACGCCCGCTTTTTCGAGGATGTCGGCAAATTCGATCCCATTCCACGGGATCACCATCGACCAAGCCTCAACACAACGGAAGCGGTAGATGCGGTCTTCGACGGTGAGACCTTCAAGAAGATCTGCCAGCGCATATTCGCCCGGATTGTCGACCATACCATCGACGGTGATTTTCCAGTCGGTAGTGTCAAGCATGTGCGCATTGCGTTTGGGATCTTCTTTTCCCGTGCCGAACTCATAAAAGTTGTTGTAGCTGGTGATCTCTTCGAGGGTATTCGGCTCCAGCTCTTCAGCCGTCTGTGCAGCAGCACCCGTCCCCGTCAAACCAATTGCACCCAACCCGACAGACGCCGCAAGAATTTGGCGGCGATTCAGGTACGCCGCTTTTGGCGTCACGTCTGCGGCGGTCAGTGTATTGGTCCAGCGAAAGGCCATTGGTCTCTCCAATTCAAAAAGTCACAACTTCAGTTGAACGGTATATATGGCGATTGCACGGCATGTGACCTCACGATGCTGCCAAGTGATGAAATATTTCGGTTAGAAGCGGCTTTTGAGGCAAATCTTCACATCAACGTGAGTGGACGTTTCAAGAGTCGCTGGCTTAGCGCGCTTCGGAAGTACGTCAACTCACTAAAGCGAAAATCCCCGGTGATCCGAAACAAACCGCGGTCAGTATCCCATGGTATTGCTGCCAAGTGAGCAGCTTTCTTGAGAAATGGGAGTTACAATGCTTCGTAGAACATTCATCGCCACAGCAATGGCGTCGACAATGGCAACTGCAAGCTTTGCAAACACAACGGACATCGTTGACACAGCGGTTGCGGCAGGTTCGTTTAATACACTGGTTGCAGCCGTCGAAGCGGCTGGCCTTGTCGACACGCTGAAAGGCGAAGGTCCGTTCACAGTTTTTGCACCCACGGACGAAGCTTTTGCAGCACTGCCCGAGGGCACAGTTGAAAGCCTTCTTGCTGATCCGGAAGCACTTGCTGCGATCCTGACCTACCACGTGGTACCGGGCAAAGTGATGTCGACCGACCTGTCCGACGGTATGACCGCGGCAACGGTAAACGGTGCAGACATCACGATCGGTACCGAAGGTGGAGTCACCGTGAACGATGCAAACGTCGCAAGCGCTGACGTTCTTGCCAGCAACGGTGTCATTCACGTGATCGATTCCGTCATCCTGCCCCCGCAGTGATGTGACCAAGTTCTGGACCGAGGTTCGCCTCGGTCCTTCCATTTTTGTTAAACACGGGAGGGGACTCCAATGGCGACTTTCGTCGGTATCGCGTCAAGCGACTCAAACTTCAGCATCCTTGTCGACACACTCGGCTTCATTGATGCTAACCTGCCAGGCTCTGCCCTGGTCTCCACACTTAACGATCCTTCGCAAAACCTGACGGTCTTCGCACCAACAAACGCAGCCTTTGGCGCGTTGGCAGCCGACCTTGGCTTTGCAGGCGATACGAGCGATGCAGCAGCCGTTGTTGGTTTTCTGACGACATTGCCAGTCGAGCTGCTGAACACAGTAGTGACATACCACGTCGCCGGAGGCGCACTGGAAGCGGCGGACATCGCAGGCGCGGCAAGCGTCACAACCCTGCAAGGCGGCGTTATTCTGGCTGACGAACTGCCAACGTTGACCGATCTGGAGCCAGACCTGCTGAACCCAACATTGGTTGCAACCGATATTGCCGCTGACAATGGCGTGCTTCACGTGATTGACCGTGTTCTGATCCCGGTTGACCTGCCGGACAATGATGCACCCAGCATCACGGGTATCGTCGCCGCAAGCGGTGGCGAGTTCGACGATAACGGCGCTGACTTTGATTTGCTGCTAAACGCTGTTCTGGCCGCGGGCCTTGGCGGAACACTGGATGGCGCGGGCGACTTCACTGTCTTTGCACCGAACGATGACGCGTTTGTTGGGCTAGCGCAGGCGCTTGGCTTCTCTGGCGCGGACGAGGGAGAGGCTTTCGGCTTTATCGTCGACGCTCTGACTGTTCTAGGTGGCGGCGATCCTATTCCGCTGCTGACCGCAGTGCTGACCTACCACGTGACGGGTGAATCCCTGCAAGCAAGCCAGGTACTGGCGAGCGACACGATCGTGACGCTGCAGGGCGGTAGCCTGACAGTCGATGGGACGTCTTTGGTTGACGCTGATCCCGGCGTTCCGAACCCGAACATCATCGCAACAGACATTCAAGCCTCGAACGGTATCGTCCATGTGATTGATGGCGTTCTGCTGCCGATTGACGTCTTGTCAGAGGCCGGAAGCGATCTGGTCATCGGTGATGATGGGCGCGACAATATCCGAACCAACTCTGGGCCAGACTTTGTGAATGCCAAAGGCGGTAACGACAACATCCGTCTTGGAAGCGGTGACGACGTTGCGCTTGCTGGCGCAGGCAACGACAAGGTTGCAGGACAGTCTGGTAATGACACGATCAAAGGCGAAGCCGGGAACGACAAGATCTCTGGCAACGTTGGCGATGACATGCTGGATGGTGGCGACGGCAACGACAAAGTCTTCGGCAACCAAGGCAATGATGTTATCATGGGAGGCGCCGGTAATGACCACGTTTCCGGCGGTGCGGGCAACGACACTGTCGATGGTGGCACAGGCGACGATCACGTCGTGTTGGGCAAAGGCGAAGATACCTTCGTCTTCAAGTCAGGCGACGGTTTCGACACCGTTCTGGACTTCAACCTGCATGATGATGTGATCGACCTGAGCGATCTTGGCCTCAGCGGCTTTGATGCATTGGATCTGCAAGATGTGGGTCACTCTACGATTTTGGACCTGGGCAATGGTGATGGCATGTTGCTGATGATGACGAACGTCGATCATCTCACAGCAGATCAGTTCATCTTCTAAGTCACCTAATCACGCGTTCGGAATGGGCCGGTTCGAGACCGGCCCTTTTCTATTGCAGCGCATTCAGGAGCGCACGGGACGCAATCCCATCCGGCGTCAAACCCGCCTGTTGCTGGAAAGCGCGTATCGCAGCTTCGGTCTGCGGGCCAATCACACCGTCAATTGTGCCCAAGTCGTACCCTCGCGCTTTCAACGCGTTCTGCACCGCGATCCGGTCCAGACGCGTCAGACCGTTGCCATCGGGCGGAAATGAGCCTCGCAATGGTCCGCCGCCTGCAATGCGGTCCGCAAGGAGACCCACGCTCAGGGCGTAGGAATCCGAATTGTTGTAGGTTTTCAGGACCCTAAAATTACGGGTCACAACAAATGCTGGGCCGCCGGTTTGCGGCCGGATTGTCGTTCCGCTCAGACCGCTCGTTCCGGCTTCCGCACCCCATGGCACACCGGAGCGCCAACCGTTCCGCGCGAGGTAGGATGCAGCGGAGGCCAAGGCATCCGTCGGGTCGTCGTCCCAAACATCCCGACGGCCATCACCGTTGAAATCCACTGCAAAGGATTCATAGGATGTCGGGATAAATTGCGTGTGGCCCATCGCACCCGCCCAACTGCCTATCAGCTTTGCGGGCGTGGTATCGCCGCGTTCCAGAATTCTCAGGGCAGCGATCAATTGGCTTTCGTACAATGCCGCGCGCCTGCCATCAAAAGCCAGTGTCGCTGTGCTCGAAATCACTGGGATCTGGCCACGCTTTTCGCCGTACTGGCTTTCTAGGCCCCAGATCGCTGCAATGATCGGGCCTTCGACGCCGTAGCGCGCTGCAATCGCGTTGAAGGTAGACTGATACCGCGAATATGCTGCCCTGCCCTTCGCAACGCGTTCATCAGAGGTGGCAATAGAGAGGTATTCTTCAAATGTGCGCCGCGTCTGAATTTGCGTGCCGTCGCGCGTGACGACGCCTGGCAGATAACCAGCATTCGCAAACGCCGCATCATAGGTTGCCGCGGAGATGCCCCGACCCAGCGCGCGCGGTCGGAAACGCGCAACCCATGTATCAAAGGCCGGGTTTGGCACCGGGAGCAGATCGGACGGTAAGCCCGTGGTGCCATTGAGGGTTTGTGCTTGCCCATCGCAGGCCGCAAGGCCCATCGCGGCGATCGCTGTGAGGAAAGTACGACGACTGATTTGCATGGTGCCAAGGTGCCGAAACCCACGCACATTAGCCAGTGAACAAATGAAAAGGGGCGGATTTGCGCCGCCCCTTCTCGATCAGTGAACGACTGCGTCGTCCGGTCTGGGTCTGTCCGATCCGGAGACCCGATCGCCCACGATAAGCCCGTCGGACCCCGCACTAACCGGCACGGTTGCACCATCCATGATCTCACCCGCGAGGATCATCTCAGCCAGTTGATCTTGGAGTGCACGCTGGATCACGCGCTTCAATGGGCGCGCACCGAAGACGGGGTCGTAGCCTTCATCAGCAAGCCACTGCATTGCGCCGTCATCAAGGTCGAGCGTAATATTGCGCGAGACAAGACGCTTGGTCAGACGCCGCAGCTGGATCTCAACAATGCCCGCCATGTCGTCTCGTACGAGGCGATCAAAGATGATCGTCTCATCCAGACGGTTCAGGAACTCTGGCCGGAAGTGTGCACGGACTGCATCCATCACATCGCGCTTCGCATCAGAGCTGTCCGCCCCCTCGGGCAACCGGCTCAACGCTTGCGCGCCAAGGTTCGACGTCAGGATGATCAAGGTCTGCTTGAAGTCCACAGTCCGGCCCTGACCATCAGTCAGCACGCCGTCATCAAGGACCTGAAGCAGCACGTTGAAAACATCCGGATGCGCTTTTTCAACCTCGTCGAACAAGACGACCTGATACGGACGCCGCCGTACAGCTTCGGTCAGAACGCCGCCTTCGTCATAACCAACATAGCCGGGAGGCGCGCCAATCAGGCGGGCGACCGCATGTTTCTCCATGAACTCCGACATATCGATGCGCACCATCGCGCTGTCATCGTCAAAGAGGTACTCGGCCACAGCCTTCGTCAGCTCAGTCTTGCCCACGCCGGTTGGCCCGAGGAACAGGAACGAGCCCAGTGGCCGGTTCTCATCATTCAGCCCAGCCCGCGCGCGACGTACCGCGTTCGACACAGCCCGCACAGCAGACTTCTGACCGATCACACGACGGCCAAGTTCCTCTTCCATGCGCAGCAGCTTGTCCCGCTCACCTTCTAGCATCTTCGAGGTCGGGATGCCGGTCCAGCGTTCAACCACTTCGGCGATCTGTTCAGGGCGCACGGCTTCTTCGACCATCAGGTCTTCGGCCTCTTCCGCCTCGCCGAGTTTGCGCTCGAGCTCCGGGATCACGCCGTAAGACAGTTCCCCGGCCTTTGCCAGATTGCCCTCGCGTTTTGCGATATCCAGATCGGCGCGGGCGCGATCAAGCTGCTCCTTGATCTCACGGGTGCCTTCCAACTTGTCACGTTCGGCCTGCCACTTCGCGGTCATCTCGGACGCGCGATCCTGAAGATCGGCAAGCTCCTTCTGCAGCTTTTCAAGACGATCCTTTGAGGCGGCATCGTCTTCTTTTTCCAAGGCCATAGCCTCAATCTGCAACTGCATGATTTGGCGATCGAGCGCGTCGAGCTCCTCGGGCTTGGAATCCACTTCCATCCGCAGGCGCGACGCAGCCTCATCAACCAGGTCGATTGCTTTATCTGGCAGGAACCGGTCGGTGATATACCGATGAGACAATGTTGCCGCGGCCACGAGGGCCGAGTCGCTGATCCGCACACCGTGGTGCAGCTCGTACTTTTCCTTGATGCCCCGCAGGATCGACACCGTGTCTTCGACCGTCGGTTCTTCCACGATCAGTGGCTGGAACCGGCGAGCAAGGGCCGCGTCTTTCTCAACGTATTTGCGGTACTCTGCCAGGGTCGTGGCGCCTACACAGTGCAGTTCGCCGCGCGCCAATGCAGGCTTGATCAGGTTGGCCGCATCCATCGCGCCATCGGTTTTCCCGGCACCGACAAGGACATGCATTTCGTCAATGAACAGGATGATTTCACCTGCTGCTGCCTCGATCTCTTTCAAGACCGCTTTCAGGCGCTCTTCGAATTCACCACGATATTTCGCGCCAGCAATCAAAGCGCCCATGTCGAGTGACATTAGTCGTTTGTTGCGTAAAGATTCAGGCACGTCACCGTTGACGATGCGCAGGGCGAGGCCCTCAGCAATCGCCGTTTTACCAACGCCGGGTTCGCCGATCAGCACAGGGTTATTCTTCGTGCGACGAGAAAGAACCTGCATCGACCGGCGAATTTCCTCATCCCGGCCAATAATTGGGTCAATCTTCCCTTCGCGAGCCGCTTCGGTCAGGTCGCGGGCATATTTGTTCAAAGCGTCAAAGCCTTCCTCGGCATTAGCGCTGTCGGCCGTCCGGCCTTGCCGGATATCGTTCACAGTCGCGTTGAGCGCTTTGGCATCGACGCCACCTGTGTCGAGTGCGTCCTTGGCTTTGGATTTGGTGAGCGCCAGCGCGAGCAACAGACGTTCCACAGTGACAAAGCTGTCGCCCGCCTTCTGGGCGAGACTTTCCGCTTCAGCGAGGACTTTGCCCGTGGCGTTATCCATATAAATCTGGCCTGCATCGCCCGATACCGCCGGGATCTTTGCCACAGCCGCGTCCGTGACTTGCCGCACGGTCGCAGCATCCGCACCGGACTTTGTGATCAGATTGGCGGCAAGGCCCTGATCGTCATCCATGATCGCTTTGAGTAGGTGTTCAGGTGTCAGCCGCTGATGGCTTTCACGCAATGCAATGGTCTGGGCGGCCTGAACGAAGCCGCGCGACCGTTCAGTGAACTTTTCAAGGTTCATCGGTCTCTCCTTTATAAGCGCCCAAAACGTCGGATGCCCAAAAAGCGGCACATCCCAAAACGGGCCTCAAAGTCTAAATGGGGTGGCCACATTCGCTGCGCAAGGTCGACTCATCTGTTTGGGAGGGGAAAGACAAATTCCCTTTCCCATCCCGGGCCAACCCGGTTTCTAATAATGTGAAGGACAAAGGAGACTGCCCGTGCAAGATCAGGTCCAAACCCTCAAATCCCAAGAGCCGGAACGTCTGTTCCCTTTGACGCCTGAAGCTGTGCGGCACCTTTTGTCCTCTCACGAGACGCAAGGCACGGTGGCGTTGACAGCCCCTCCTGCGCGCGACCGTGAAAAGTGAGCGTTCTGGGACCTGTTTCTCATCCTTAGGGCCCGGGCATGAACCACACTTGTCGTCTTGAGTGGACGGGTGCGATCTGCGGCAGCAGCGGATCGCACCTTACTCCTTTTCGGGCGTCTCAGATTTGGTGGGCTTTGTGCGAACGGCTCAATTGTTTTGCACCCTGGCAGATGGGAAAACAAGCTGCATTTTCCCAGTTTTTTTCGCAAGCCCAGCAGACTAAATGACAGTCAACGACAGGATTTGTCTGCCGTTAATGAGTACGCGATGTAGCCATGTGTGTGTAAGGCTATGCCGCTGGTAAATGGTCATTTTCCTAAGCGGGGGCGCTGCGGCCCGCAGCCCCCCATTTGGATGCTATCTCGCCCACCTTTGTTGACCTTTGGGTCCGCTTGCGCCACTCGGGCAGCAAACACCAAAGGAAATCATAATGCCCGTAGCCGATGACCGCCTGATTGTCGCCCTTGATGTCCCTAATGTGCTTGATGGCCTCGCGCTTGCTGAAAAGCTTGGAGATCGCGTGTCATTCTACAAGATCGGTTTGGGGATGTTGACAGGCGGCGGACTTGCCCTCGCCAATGAACTGAAGGACGAGCACGGAAAACGCATCTTCCTCGACATGAAACTGTTCGACATAGGCGCGACCATTGAGGCGGCGGTGCGCGGCATCGCGCAGTTCAACCTCGATTTTCTGACGGTGCACGGCGATCCGCATGTGGTTCGGGCCGCGCAAGAAGGCGCCGCAGGTTCGCACACAAAGATCCTCGCCGTGACGATCCTAACATCGCTCGAAAGACCAGATTTGGATGAGAGCTGTTTCAAGGACGGAGGCGTCGCAGACCTCGTCGTTGAACGGGCCGGAAAAGCGTTCCTCGCTGGGGCTGACGGCGTCATTGCTTCACCTCAGGAAGCTAGTTTGATCCGAGCACTCCCCGAGTCTGATGGGAAACTGATCGTCACACCCGGCGTACGCCCGGTTGGCGCAGCGCTTGGGGATCAGAAACGGGTTACGACCCCTGCACAAGCGATCGCCAACGGCGCCGATCACGTTGTGGTCGGCCGTCCAATCTGGGCAGCAGCCGACCCAGTGAGCGCGTCAGAATCCATCCTCGCGGAGTTTCAGTCAGCGCAAGCACTGCAGGCCAATCGCTAGACAGTTTTTTCAGGCTCGAGAAAGGCCATCAACTTATCTAGCGGCAAAGGTTGTGTGATCAGAAAGCCCTGCGCCTGATCGCAGTGATTTCGCGCCAGCCATTCTAGCTGTTCTTCTGTTTCCACGCCCTCGGAAACAACCGTTGCGCCAATTTGTTGACCGAGGGTGAGGATCAAACGGATGATCGGGCCTGAACTTGGCAGCTGATCAACAAACGACCTATCAATCTTCAAACAGGTCAGCGGAAACTGAGAGATATACGACAGGTTCGAATATCCCGTCCCGAAATCATCAACCGCGATCCGATAGCCCATCGCGTTAATCTTTCTCAACTTCTCGGCGATGGCCTGCAAATCTCCGGTAAGCACATTCTCCGTGATCTCAAGCTCTATTCGGCCAGTTGGAAAATTCGGTCGGTCGGACAGCTCCTTGAGCGATTTCAGGAAGTCATCGTTTTCAAACTGTCGCGGAGAGGCATTGAGCGAGACGTTCAGATCCAGGCCCGCCGTCTGCCAGTCAATGGCTTGTTCGACACCAAGCTCAAGGACGCGACGCCCTAGATCCTCGATCACACCACTTTCTTCGCAGATCGAAATGAATGTGTCAGGCATCATCAGGCCGCGCGTTGGATGCTGCCATCGGACAAGGCCTTCAACCGCGACGATCTTTCCCGACGTTATGTCGAGCCGTGGCTGATAGTGCAGGACGAATTCATCGTTCTTCACCGCGCTCTTAAGCTCAATCTCGATGCTGTAACGCTCCTTCGCCGCTGCGCCCATCTCTTCGGTAAAGACCGTCGCGCGGTTCCTACCGCTTTGCTTGGAGACGTAAAGCGCGACATCGGCGTCTCGAAGTACATCGTCAAAATCGGCGAGATGCGGCGTGAACAATGCGATGCCCACGCTGATCCCCAGGTCAATTTTTGTCGCGCCATGGATAACCGGTTGTGTGATCGACTGACAAAGCTTCGTCACCCGCCTTTCCACCTCTTGGGCGCTAGTCGCGTTTTCCAGAAGCACAACGAATTCATCCCCGCCCAAACGCGCAACAAGGTCTTCGGCACGGATCAATGATCGCATCCGCAACGCGATTTGGCGTAACACAGCATCCCCCGCATCATGCCCGTAGCGATCATTGATCTGCTTAAAGCGATCCACGTCAAAAAAGATCAACGCGCATTGGCGCGGCTCCGACATGCGCGCAATGGTTTGCAGATGCGCCTGCAGAAACGAGCGATTGAACAGGTTCGTCAGTTGATCACGGTTCGCGAGTTGTCGCGCCGTGTCGCGTGCCTCTTTCAAGTCTGACACGTCAATCGCTGTCACAAGGATCGCAGGTTGTCCGGTAACTGCATCTGAACAAAGCTTGGCTGACAGATCATGCCAGCGTGCTCCATCTGCAGTGTGGACTTGTTCAACGGTTCGGACTTCTCCACGTTCGTCAAGCCGTTTGAGAAGCCGCTTGAATTGCTTTGGATGCACAAACTGCTCACTCAGCCCCGCCCCAGGATCAATCGCGGCGTTGCGCGCCGCAGGGTTTTGATAAAGAGGTGGGCCGCTTCTTTCGAATAGCGTGATCATCACATCGGTATGCAACAGTGCCTCGGCACTTCGCACATTTTGCGGCTGATCCTGCGATTCCGATATGACTTCGCACAGCATACCCATCCGGCCGTCGGATAACGGAAACCCGCTGAAGACGACCATGACGCTTTTCGGTACGCCATTTGGATAAAGCGTCCATAGTTCAGTAAAAGTTGCATCGTCTGCGATAAAGTCGCTCTGATATTGCTTGAGCCGTTTGGCCACAGTTGAAGACATGTCATGCCCCATGTCACGACGGCGCAACTGGTCCTCAGACGCGGCCTGCCACAGGTCACAGGCGCTTTGGTTTGCATGAATGATCCGCGCACGATCGATATCGTAGACCCAGATCGCAACGTCCAAGTGCCGCGCCAGCTCGAACGTCACAGTATCCGCTGCAGCTTTCCCCAACTGCGCGAGATTTGAGATTTTTGGTGCAGCTCTCATTGGATATTCCAGTGCACAACCGGGGCGACCCCAAGGTGTTTATACCAGCCCCCTCTGCGCCTCATACCTTTACTACTAGATAATTGGTTTGCTTGTGATCACTTCCAGATACTGAATATCCATTACGGCGCAATTTTGGCGGCATCTTTGGAGCATCGGCGGAGAAATCGAACAAAGGTTGACCAATAGGGAAAGAAAGGATCACTTCTATTGCTATCTAGAAATTGTCCACATTTTCTTAGAGATGCCGGTCGGCCAAAAATAGATCTTCCTCTGTTTGACAAGCACAACGCGGCGGGCGTTAGGCATCTTTCCAATCTTCTCCCTATAATTGAGCAGCCAAAAAACTACTCCATCCCTGACCACAGTTAACTGTTCGTTAAGCCCAATAGTTAACAAACGGTTAAATAACAACAAACTGGATGGGAATAAGAATGCTACACCTACGACCAACGCCCAAGGCGCATGCGTATTTTTCACAACCTATAGCTGAAAATATTTGGAGAGCTAAGTATCAACTTAGAAAATCTGATGTGACTGTCGATTTGAATATTGAAGATACATGGCAGCGGGTTGCAACAAATCTCTCGCAAATTGAAAGACCTGAAGATCGCGAATCCAAAGTCGCGAATTTGTTCCATGCGCTAAAAGATTTTAAGCTCATTCCTGCGGGCAGGATACTTGCGGGCGCTGGAACAGGTCGAGATGTCACGTTATCAAACACCTTTGTCATGCGCACGATCCCTGATTCCGTAGAAGGAATCATGGATACAATTAAAGATGCAGCACTGACCATGAAAATGGGCGGCGGTTTGGGGTTTGATTTCTCTACTATTCGCCCCCAAGGCACCTTAGTGAAAGGGCTGGACTGCCCTGCCGCTGGCCCGCTCGCAGCAATGGATATCTGCGACGCGGTCTGCAAGATGCTTGTCTCTGGCATGGGTCGCGGGGCGATGATGGCCACGATGCGATGTGATCATCCCGACATCGAAGCGTTTGTGACAGCGAAGTCAGACCGTACGCGGCTCAGGAACTTCAACCTTTCGGTCATGGTAACAGATGCCTTCATGAACGCCGTCGCGGCCGATGACGATTGGGATCTCATTTGGGATGGTGAAGTGATCCGTCGGGTCTCTGCCAAGATGCTGTGGGACACCATCATGCAGCAGAACTACGCTGCGGCAGAACCCGGCGTCCTGTTCATTGATCGCATCAACACACTGAACCCGATGCACTATGCTGAGACCATTGCGGCAACCAACTCCTGCGCTGAACAGCCTTTGCCTCCAAACGGAACCTGCCCGCTTGCCTCTATCAATCTCGCGCGTCTGGTGATTGACCCTTTCGGGTCTGACGCACGTTTGAACCTTGCGGAGTTGAGGTCATTGACGGCAACTGCGGTGCGTATGCTGGATAACACCGTCGACGTCTCAAAATACGCTCTAGCGACCCAGCGCGAGATGGCCCAGGCACAACGGCGTATTGGAATTGGTATTACTGGGTTGGCAGATGCGCTCGCAATGCTCGGCGTGACATACGGGTCGGACAAAGCAGTTTTCCTTTTGGGAAGCTGGGCACAAATCATCCAGAATGATGCCTACCGCGCTTCCGCGCTTCTAGCGAAGGAACGCGGTGCATTCCCAATGTATCGGGCTGAAGCGCATTTGCAAAATCCGATGATCTCTTCCCTCGATAAGGACGTGCAGTTGCTCGTGGCAGAGCATGGTCTGCGCAACGCTGCGCTCACCTCCATTGCACCAACGGGAACGATCTCCATGCTGGCAGGCAATGTGTCTTCCGGGATTGAGCCTATCTTTTCCACGTCCTTTGTGCGGACAATCACCAATCCGGATGGGTCAAAGTCGATGGAACGGGTCACAGACTACGCCGTCTGGTGTTATCGGCAAATCAACGGCCCCGACGCCGCACTGCCAAATGCCTTTGTGACCGCTGCCGATCTAAGCCCTGAGGATCATGTTCGCATGCAGGCGGCCGCACAAACGTGGGTCGACAGCGGCATATCAAAGACGGTCAATTGCCCGGAAGATATCCTGTTTGAGGATTTCAAGGATATTTACCTCTCCGCCTATCGGAGCGGTTGTAAAGGCTGCACAACCTATCGGCCAAACGCCATCACCGGGGCGGTCTTGTCGGTATGATCTCTTTGCGAAATCTCTTCCGGCCGAAATCTGTGGCGCACCCTGCTGCATGGCAAGCCACGCACCGGCATCGAAAAGGCGGTCGCTATCGTGTGCTGCACACGGGTATCTATGAGCCCGATCGCAGTGATGTTGTGATCTATGATGATGCGGAAGGCACAATCTGGGTTCGACCACTCGCCGAATTCAATGATGGGCGGTTCACCTCGCTCACCTCGTAAATCGCTGTTGTTACAGTGAAATCACCACACAGTCACGGCATCTCACGTTGCCGTGGCACCCCCTATGGAACCGTTTGCGATGTCGTAAGTTAACAATATGACAACACCACCTTACGGAGGTCGCAACATGAAAGTCCGATTTAAAGACGTTCACTACAATTCGCGCGATGGCGCGTTTGAGGCGCGTGTCGATATTCAACGTGGCAATCAAACGTTCCGCTATCCCTGCCGCGTTGCTGGTCCGATCACGATGGATGCAGGCAGCGTGCGTGCCGGCCTCTATGCGAAGGCGATGAAAATGTCTGATAGCGTCGGCGTCGCGACCTAATTCCAATTTTTCTGCCGATCATCTTGCAAGCTGCTTTTGTCCCTCGCAATTCTTGTATTCCCAGATGATCCAAACTGCCCGGCGCCAATCGCGTCGGGCATTTTTTGTCAGTTATCGTTGATGTCGGTGTCGAAAATCTTTGCTTGCCCGGTCTTCAGTCCAAAGAACCATCGCATGGCAAGGTAGGCCGCAAGGGACAAAACGGCAAAAATGACCAGTGAAATCGGCAGTGAAAGCCCCGCGACACCAAGCAAAAGCAGAAGGCCCATCACCATCGCCCCCGCTGCGAAGCCCAGGAAAATCCACCCTGGGATGATCACTTCAGCGGTAGCAAGCAACAGTGCCGCCGACATCCAGACCCACCATTCGGTATGTAACATGTCAGGACCGTCCTTTCAGCAATTTGAAGGCATCGCCAAAGGCTTCAATCGCGTTTGCTGGCAGCACGATGGTCTGGCTGCCTGACCCGTCGCCAAGCTTGTTCAGCGCCTCTACCTGTTTCAATGCGACCTGATACTGTGCAGCCTCTAAGCCGTTTTGCTGAATGGCCGCGGCAACAACTTGTGTTGCGTAGGCTTCGGCGTCCGCGCTCACGCGGCGGGCTTCAGCAGCTTGCTGTGCTGCGTAAAGGTCCGCGTCGGCCTGCAGTTCAACTGCGCGCTTCTGACCTTCGGCTTCGGTCACTTGGGCGCGGCGCGCACGCTCAGCGTTCAATTGTTGCAGCATTGCTTCGCGTGTCGCCGCATCAAGGTTCACATCAAGGATTTCCGCACGGGTCACTTCGATACCCCAGTCGTCGACTGCGCTTTCGACAAAACCTTTGATCGTGTCGATGAGTTGGGCGCGGTTTGACTGCACCTCATCAAGGTCCATTTTCCCAATCTCCGCCCGCACGATTCCGGCGACCGTTGTCGAGATCGCACCGTCCACATCGCGGATCCGATAGACTGTCTTTTCCGGCTCTAGAATGCGATAGAAAACAGACGTATCGACTTGCACCAAGACGTTGTCCTTGGTGATCGCGTCCTGACTGGCGGTCGGCAACTGGCGTTCCAGAATGCTAACCTGATGACGGACACGATCCAGAAACGGCACGATAAAGTTGATACCTGGCCCAAGCACCGACCTGAGCCGACCAAGCCGTTCCACCACGTGTTTTTCTGATTGCGGTACGATCCGCACGCCCATCAGGATGCAGACGACGATAAAGACCGCCAGAAGAATGAAAACGAGGTTTTCATTCAGCAAGTCGAACAGCACTTCTTCCACAGGCATGCATCCTTATTTGTGATCACATGCCTGTGATATATTGTCGAAGCCTTAAGCGTTCAACGGCTTGGCACCGAGCGCACCGCGGTGTGGCTTACGGAACGCATCGCCAACAGTGCCGCCAATCAGATCGGCAGTCGCTGCTGACAGTGTCCAGCCCAGATGTCCGTGACCGGTGTTATAAAACACCCTCTCATGGCGACCGCGCCCAACACGCGGCATCATGTTTGGCATCATCGGACGCAGCCCGGCCCAAGGCACAACACTTTCGGTGCTGACATCAGGGAAGTGTGTTTCACACCAGTTGATCAGCGGCTGCACCCGATCGTTCCGGATATCCCGGTTCTCGCCGTTAAACTCTGCGGTGCCTGCAATGCGAAAGCGATCAACGCCCAAACGGGATGAAACGATCTTTGCTTTGTCATCAAGCATCGATACGGTCGGTGCGCCCGCGATCGACGCCTGATCACGCAGGTTCACTGTAATTGAATACCCTTTGACCGGGTAAACGTTCACACGATCGCCAAGTTTCTTCGCAATCCCGCGGGACCCGACACCCGCAGCAACCACGACACCGTCAAACCGCGTTTGATCCTGTGCCGTAATTGTCACCGCATCCACTTCGGCCGACACATCGCTGACCTTGCTACCCAAGCGAAACGTCACACCCTGCCGCGCAAGCCAATCAGCCAGACCCATCGTAAATTTGTGAATATCGCCGGTGCTATCACTCTCGGTCCAGAACCCGCCGATTATGTCGCCCCGCAATGTCGGCTCCTTTGCAAGAACCTCTTCGGGCGTCAGTTCGACACGGGTCAAGCCGCCCTGCGCCAGCAAACCATTCACTTTGCGGGCGTGGGTCAGATCCTTTTGCGTTTTATAGAAATGCAAAATGCCAGCAGGTGAAAAGTCAAAATCCACTCCCGCATGATCCGCCATTTCCAGCAGCCCAGCGCGTGCAGCAACCGCAAGTTTGGTCGTTTCAATCGTATTGCTCTTATAACGTGGAATATTCGCCAAAAATTCTGCCATCCACGAGATTTTGTGCCACTGCGGGCGCGGATTGACGGACAGGGGCGCGTCGGCCTGTAACATCCACTTGATGCCTTTCAGAACCGTGGACCACTGGTTCCAAAGCTCAGCGTTCGACGCGCTAAGTTGACCGCCATTGGCAAAACTCGTCTCCATCGCTGCATAGCGCTGGCGATCATAGACCGTGACGTCAAAACCCCGCTGATGGAGGCTGTAAGCTGTGGTGACACCGGTAATTCCCGCACCGAGGACCGCGATATGAGGCATGGCATTCTCTCCGCCATTGGACGCTTGCGCGCCGCTGCCCCCGCCGTCCTTTGACCTGAGAGATTCACCCCAATATCAGGGGCTTGCTCCGTCGGTGGGCCATCCGGCCACTCTTCGGCGTATTGCACGACCACCGGTCCACTTGCCTGAGAGAGACCGGGGCGGTTGCTCCTTCGGCGCGGACCCAACCGACTCTCCCGGTGGGCATGTTTCCTATACGAAACCTAGCTGAAAGCAGTCACCCACGCAATCAATTTCGCATCAAGACAACCTGTGTTCATGCACTGTGTGGCGCTTCTGTCGATGCTAGCCTAACAGGCGAACTTAAGCAGGATTTCTTGGCCTGCACCTGTATATAAGTAAGATCCTACGACCACCCCTTTGCGTCTCGCCAGTCCAACAATCGGGAGGCCATGTTGGGAATCGCATCATCCAACGCGAGGTATTCGTCGGGCGACAATAACTGCCAACGCTGACCTTCGTCACCCAACTGGATTTCGGCCTCAGCTTCTGATGGCAAGCAGGCGACAAAGAACCAACTCGGCTCTTTCGCGGTGCTTGCCCACATGTACCGCTTTTCCCAGATGATGGCCGTCCGCGGCACTGTCAGCGATACTTCCTCCCGCGTCTCACGTGCCATTGTATCAAAAGGCGTCTCATCGTCCTCGCGCCCACCGCCTGGGAAATCCCACATGTTGGGAAATGGGATATCGTGACGGTTGTCGCGCAGAATTGTCAGAAGCTGCTCCCCAATAAACAGGGCTACTTTTGCGCCATTGAAATGCTCTGTCATACCATCATCCTTCCCCATTGTGACCCTACCAGACAAGACGTATCTTGGTGCCATGCCCGCCCTCTGCCGAGATTGTCTGACCCAGTTTGATGTGGGTCGCCGCTGTCCCAGCTGCCGATCGCCCCGTGTAATCGCACACGAAGAACTGTGGGATCTCTCTATCGCACATATGGATTGCGATGCCTTTTACGCCTCGGTTGAAAAACGCGATAATCCAGAACTGGCCGATAAACCGGTTATTATCGGCGGGGGCCGCCGTGGCGTGGTATCAACCGCTTGCTACGTCGCACGCATCAAAGGTGTAAAGTCGGCGATGCCGATGTTTCAGGCACTGAAACTTTGCCCCGAGGCGGTCGTCGTTAGGCCACGGTTTGACGCCTATGTCGCGGCCTCCAAGGCGATCCGCACGATGATGGACGAACTGACGCCGGTCGTGGAGCCATTGTCGCTCGATGAGGCCTTTCTTGACCTCACTGGAACCGCCCGCCTGCATGGTGCACCTCCTGCGGTGATGTTGGCGCGGTTGGTCAAACGGATGCGCGATGAACTCGGCCTGACGGGTTCCATCGGCCTGTCTCATAACAAGTTCCTTGCCAAGGTCGCCTCTGATTTGGAAAAGCCCCGTGGCTTTTCAATCATTGGAAAGGAAGAAACGACCGCATTCCTCCGCCCAAAATCCGTCCGGCTGATCTGGGGTATCGGCCCGGTGGCACAAGACAGCTTGAACAAGGCGGGGATCGAGACCTTTGACGACCTTTTGCGCTGGGACCTTCGTGCGCTGCATGATCGGTTCGGCGGCATGGGAGAACGGCTTTATTCGCTGGCACGCGGCGAAGACGGACGCCGGATCTCGCCGCATACGCCCGTGAAGGGCTTGTCGAATGAGACCACGTTTCACGAAGACACTGCCGATACTGATATCCTCGATGGACACCTGTGGCGGATGGCCGAGAAAGTCTCGGCGCGTGCAAAAGCCAAGAACAAGGCTGGGCGGGTCGTCACGTTGAAACTGAAAACGTCGGATTTCAAACTGATTTCCAAACGTTTGTCGCTGCACCAACCCACGCAAATGGCAGACACGATCTATCGCACGGCGCGGGGCTTGTTTGATCAGGTGTCGTCGCGCGGGCCCTTCCGTCTTTTGGGTGTCGGGATGTCCGAGATCGTTGATGACGCCGATGCCGACCGCGAAGGTGATCTGCTTGACCCGCAAGCAGGTCAGCGCGCCGACGCCGAACGCGCCGCCGACAAAATCAGAAAGAGGTTCGGGACAGATGCAATCATGAAGGGGCGAGCACTCAGGTAGGTCGGGGTTCACCCTGACACTCGGCCAAGTCGGGATATTTCCCAACCTACGAGCCTTATTCAAAACTGAATTGTGTGAACTCGCGTCTTCCCCTAACCTAAGATCAAACGACAACACCTACAAAAGGAGGACCCAAGCTGATGCCTACGATCACTCGCCGCCTTCAGCATGGTCCCCGTCCCGCCCTGCAGACACGTTTGCAGGGCTGATCACCGGGCCAAGCGCCCCACGGTCTGCCCATCCCGGCCCCAACGGGCAGAAGCGCTGTTGCGCACCAGACCAAAGATCACATCATGAGCATTCTGACCCTTCGCAACCTCGGCGTCACCCTTGCCGAACCGCTGTTCAGCGGCCTCAACCTGACACTCTCGAAAGGCGACCGTCTCGGCCTTGTCGCGGCCAATGGCGTCGGCAAATCCACACTTCTCGGCTGTATCACCGGCACCCATGAACCGACGACGGGCGACATCACGACGGCCCGCGGCTGCCGCATTGCTTCGGTCGCACAATATGTGCCTGAGGATCGCCTTTATGAAACCCTCCGCGACTTCGTCCTCAGCGCTCTTGTCCCCGAACAACAGGACTATGAAAGCTGGCGTGTCGATGTGGCGCTCGATGACCTGAAAGTCCCTTTCGAGATGCACGCCACACCCCTGTCCGACCTCTCAGGCGGATGGCAACGCACTGCGATGCTGGCTGCGGCCTGGGTGACAGAGCCGGACGTGCTGCTCCTCGATGAGCCGACCAATCACCTCGATCTCTCGCGCATTGGCCTTTTGCAGAACTGGCTTGCCAACCTGCCGCGCGACACCCCTGTGGTCATCACCAGCCACGACCGGGCCTTTCTTGACGAGACCACCAACCGGACTTTGTTCTTGCGCAGGGACACGTCCCGAGACTTCGCACTGCCCTATACCAAAGCCCGCGATGCTCTCGACGAGGCTGATGCTGCCGACGCCCGCCGTTTCACGAACGAAATGCGGCAAGCCCAACAGCTGCGCAAACAGGCAGCGAAGCTCAAAAACATTGGCATCAACTCCGGCTCTGACCTGCTGGTGAAGAAGACCAAACAGTTGTCGGATCGCGCCGAGGCGATGGAAACCGCCGCTCGGCCTGCCTACAATGAGCAATCGGCGGGCGACATCCGGTTGGGCAACAGCGGCACCCACGCAAAGGCCTTCATCACACTCGACAGTGTCCAGGTTCTAACACCCGATGGTCGTCCTCTTTACAAAACGGGCCAGAAATGGATCAGCCGGGGCGAGCGCGTCGTTCTGTTAGGACACAACGGTGTCGGCAAAACACAACTGATCCGTATGGTGGCCGAAGCCCTGCGAGGCGGAGACAACGGCATCAAACACGCGCCGACGGTAGTGACGGGATATTCCGATCAGGCGCTCAACCAACTCGACCTGCTGCAGACACCTTTGCAAGCGATCACACATCGCTTTGACGTGGGCGATCAACGCGCGCGTGCGCTACTTGCCGGCGCGGGGATGACGATTGCAATGCAAGATGCGCCTTCGGCCAAACTCTCTGGGGGTCAAAAAGCCCGCCTTGCGATGCTGGTCCTGCGCCTCACCGAGCCGAACTTCTATCTTTTGGATGAGCCAACCAATCACCTCGACATCGATGGACAGGAGGCACTGGAAGATGAGTTGGTCATCCACGGCGCAGCGTGCCTTTTGGTCAGTCACGACCGTAGTTTCATCCGCGCGGTGGGTAATCGGTTCTGGCAGGTTGAGCGCAACAGGTTGATAGAAGTCGACAGCCCAGAGCCGTTTTTCGCATCGGCATTGATGGATCACTGATGCCTTTCTTCTTGCCGAAAATACCTTCCCGCCGAAGGCGTCACGCAGCAGCCACATCCGCGACGTCGGCGTGACCAAACCAAAAATGAAGTGCGCGCTTGCGCGCTCAATGGGATCACACTACGCCACGGTCAGACCGCTTGGGGAGGAACGCGATGCAGAAATCAAAGATCATTACCGTCTGCGAGACACTCGGCTCCGTCCTCGCAATGGCTTACGCCCTGCTGATCGCTTCAAACACCGGCAATGAGATTCTGGGCTTCACATTACTCTTGATCTCAGCGCTGCTATTTGCCGGTTGGGGGTATCTCGACAAACGCTGGGCGTTTCTTGCGCTACAGTTTTTCTATGCCGTGTCCGCGATTATCGGATTGATCCGCTGGAGCTGATCACTCTGCCGCCACTTGGTCGCTCATGGGCCGCCCTATCGCAGCGACACCCGCGATTGCAATGTTCAATCGCGCCACAAATTCTTCAAAGCCCTCATGCGGCGTCAGCGTCTTTTCGTCCATGTAAAGCGCGCGGTCGATTTCCACCTGGACCGCGTGTTGACGGCGCGACGGCTTGCCATAGTGCTGTGTGATAAAGGCGCCTGCGAAAGGCATGTTGCGCGCGACGCGGAAACCGGCAGCCGAAAACGCCGCCTCGACCTCTGCGACAATCGCAGGGCTGGCAGACGCGCCGAAACGATCGCCCAGCACGATATGCGGCCGCGTCGACCCTGGCGGACCAACGTTTTCGAGCGCTTCATGCGGCATCGAATGACAATCAATCAAGATCGCCTCATTGAAAGTGTTCAGACTTTCATCCAGCAAGGCGCGCAATTGATCATGATAGGGCCGCCAATAATCGGCGACACGGCGATGCGCCTCGTGCAATGTGATCTTTCCACGATAAATCGCCCGCCCGTTTGCGACGACACGGGGGATCACGCCAAGCCCGCTCGAAACCCGCGGATTATGGACGCCGCGCCGCACACCGTCGATCAAGGCGGGATCGAATTCGTCCGGTCCCCTGTTCAGGTCCAGATAGGCACGCGGGGCGCGCGCGGCCAGAAGCGGAGCACCATTGTCGGGAACGGCCCGGAACAACTGATCAACATAGGCATCTTCTGAAGACCGGACCTGGCGTTCATCCAGCAATGAGCGTTTGAGAAACGCAGCCGGATAGTCGCGCCCCGAATGCGGAGACGCGAAGACAATCGATGTCGTGCGCTGAGCGGGCCGCATCAGATCAAACGCAGAAGGCGTCTTGCCAGAGGTCATTGTGTCTCCTTCACACTCAACCTAGCGCAAAACGGCAAAAAACCAAAAGGCCTTGATCCTATTTCCGACTCCTTCTATAGCAGCGCAACCTGACGCGGTTCGCCCGCGTCCTGTTTGTTTATAGGACGCAGGTAGATGGCAGATGGACCTGGACGATTAGCTCAGCGGTAGAGCACTTCGTTGACATCGAAGGGGTCACTGGTT
>JAHDEX010000137.1 GCA_020628545.1 Paracoccaceae bacterium
TCTTCGCAGGATCATGAAGCATCGCCCAACTTGCAAACAATCGACTTTGTATCTCGCGATTCAGAAGTTCTTTGACCCCAGCATGACGATCATCGACACAAATCCGTGCATAGGCTGCACGCACTGCATCTTCCGGACCTTCCAGTAATTGAAGGTAGATGTCGTGTCGACAAACCAGCGCGCCGGTCACGTCATCCCGCTTATTACAGCGTCTGGCATCGAGCAAAATGCCCGCCAGTGTTGGCTCGTCGAACCCAAACGGCTGTGACACATAAACGATCTGGATAAGATTCGTGATTGTTTGGCCCCCTACGGGATTGAGCGATGCATGAAAGTACTTTGAAAGAGGCGCGATCACATCGCTTCAGAAGGAGACCTTAGGGCTTCGGGGACGCCGAGTCTCGACCAAAATAAACAAAAGGCCAATTTGGACAAAACCACCTCAACATTGCGATTCTTGAGCCATGACCGGGCAGTTTCCGAGCTTGAGGGAATACGGCAAGAAAACAAGGCCGTTTTGTCCAGAGCATGTGAGGCCGCCGCAAGCCAGCATCAAAAATCAAACGCGCGCCGGATATTCTACACTAAGAGCTCAGATCGCGCGAAACGTGACCTCGCAGGATAGGGTGGTCCGGACCTTGGGTGAAGAGCAGCAAGACCGTGATACGGTGCCTTGTCAACGTCGTGTTGTCGTTGTGGAGGGTATGGCGGATCGGAGGATCAGTCATGGAAACACCAAATCTACCTGCTATTCGCGCACTCCGCCCTGCCTGGAACAAGGGGCGCATCGTGGGCCAGAAGCGACCTTTGAAACCAAAACACGTATGGGCGATCAGGGTTCGTCTCGAACTGGCCGAAAACCACCGCGACTTGGCACTGTTCAACATGGCGATCGACAGCAAGCTTCGCGGCTGCGACCTGGTGAAGATGAAAGTCATCGACGTCATGGCATCTGGCCAGATCAAAGAACGGGCTTCCGTGTTGCAAAGCAAAACGCAAAAACCGATGCGCTTTGAAATATCCGAAGGCACCAGAGCATCGGTCGAAAAGTGGATGGAGGATGAACTGATGGTTGGATCGGAATACCTTTGGCCTGGCCGGTTCCATGAACGACTGCATATCTCCACACGCCAGTATGCTCGGATCGTCCGCGATTGGGTCACATCGATTGGGCTAGAGGCGAGCGCATATGGCACGCATTCGATGCGGCGGACAAAGGTAACTCAAATCTACAAGAAGACCGGCAACTTGAGGGCGGTTCAGCTTCTGCTTGGACACACCAAGATGGACAGCACAGTTCGGTACCTCGGCGTGGAGCTTGAAGAAGCGCTAGCAATCGCCGAGGCCATTGGAATCTAGCAAATCAGGGGCCGTCTTCGCGGGCGGCCCATTCCCGCCTTTGGCCAATGGGTCAAGATGCTGCGATCGCAGCCCGCTTAGCCGCCATTCGCCGCACTCGCAAAATCTGGATTCTGTCGAACTCATATGTTGCGGGATGGAGCCGCTTTTCGTCCACTTTTCATTCAGTTCAGCATGAGCAACGTTTGCAGACCTTAGAAAAGTGGCTTCAGGATGCCTTTGCGAGACAGGTCCAGCATCTGGTCCGCAATGAGGGGGAACGGGTCGTTGAAGGCGACGCGCCGGGCGCGAGATCTTCCGAAATTCTTATCGTGAATGACATTGCTGACTCCGCGCGAAAAACGAAAAGAACCAGTTGAGCATCAAGCTTAGGCCCTATGCCAAGTGTGACCTGCTAGGCCTGTCTGCCATCATCGCCGGCAATGTTATCGCGAGACCACACTTTATGATGCAGGACAATGGGGGATAAAGCGGGCTAGAAAATTGTTCGTATCTTCTTGGGCAGAAGAAGACGGTTTGATTCACCTCTCATGACCGGCTTGCCTGTCTGCACGATTGGCAAAGAAGCGCGGTGGAGAGGCCCGCGAACTTCTGACCATGACTGCATTGGCGACGGTCGTGCCTGAGGAACCTGAACACCGGCTATGCTTTTGGCGTATTGCTGAGGCCGGAAACAAAGCGGCGGATTTTCATCCTGCAGGCACCAGAGCCTGCCACTTCCTGCGGTAGGCCGATGCCGACACTCCGACGCGTTTCCGAAAGGCCACGCGGAAGCTCGAGGGCTCGGAGTAACCGACCTCCGTTGCGATGTCCTCGATCGGCATCGTCGTCGTCTCCAGAAGCTGTTTGGCTTCTTCCACGCGCAGCGTCTGGATATAGTCGGTCGGGGCCTGACCTGTCGCCTTCTTGAACCGCCTCAGGAAACCGCGCTCGGTCATCTGCGCGCGTTCTGCCATGGCGGCCACCGGGCTTGGCGCGTCGTAGTTCTCTGCCGCCCAAACCTGCGCTGCGGCGATCAGTTGATCGTCATGGCTGCGGCCGGAGGTCAACGACGCATAGGTCAGTTGCCCTTCGCTATGCGGGTCAATCAGGTAGATCTTGGCGATCCGCCGTGCCTCATCCCCACCTGCGTAGCGGGTAATCAGATAGAGCATCAGATCGGTCCAGGCCGAGTGCCCGCCTGCGGTGACGACCCTATGTCCTTCGCCCACGGGGACCAGAAATCGCTCGCAACGGACCGTCACCTTCGGAAAGGTCTGGCGCAGCATTTCGGCATAACCCCAATGGGTCGTGGCCTCCTTGTTGTCCAGCAAACCGGCTGCGCCCAGAAATATCGCGCCGGAACATACGGATGTAATAATGGCACCCCGCTCATGGGCCGCTGCAATCCATTCCGCTGTCTTTCGGTACTCTTCCGGAAACCCACCGTTCGGGTCCAATTGCAGGTTGGGTACGACGATCAGGTCGGGTTCCGGATTTTCGTGCAGCATTCCGTCAGGCGTGACTTTGCGCCCGTTCACATCCCAATAGGGTGCGCCGTTCTCGGTCCTCATGCTGACGTCGAAGACCGGTGCCAGCACAGGGAGACCGTGCATCATCTCCCAATCCCGTCCCACGGATGCGAGCACGTCGAGTATCGAAAACACGACAGACGTGCTGGAGTGCGGCGTTCCTATAACAGTCGTATTGATGGTCATATCTTACATATTTTCGTAAATTAGGTCTGATTATCACCGGTTACGTCTATTGTGCCACTATCGCATTCGAGTTCTTTCGTCAATGTTCTTGCACAAGACAGCGACAAGTTTTCCCGCTGGTCCTATGAAACACAGGAGCAAACGATGACCATTCAGACCCAAACTTTCGCCTTCGACGACGCCAAGGCAGAGTCCTTCGCAAATCGCTTTGTCGGCACGCTGAACGAAGCAGCCGTTGCCATCATGACCTCGCTTGGCCACCGCGCCGGGCTTTTCGACGCCCTGTCGGTTCATCCCGGCCTCACCTCGACGACGCTGGCCGAACGCGCCGGTGTGACCGAACGGTACTTGCGCGAATGGCTGGGCGTGATGGTGACCTCGGGTATCGTGGATTACGAACCTCAGGACGGCACCTACACGCTTCCACCCGAACATGGCGCAGTCCTGACACGTGCGGCCAGCCCGGACAACATGGCGGTGACGACCCAGTTCATCTGCGTCGCTGCCGCGGTCGAGGACGAATTGCTGGACCGGT
>JAHDEX010000062.1 GCA_020628545.1 Paracoccaceae bacterium
CCGTGTTTGAAAAGAACTTTTCCTTGTATGAGGCTTACGGCGCGGATGAGGCGTTTTTGACGGGGACCTTTGGGGCACAGACGCCGGTGGCGGAGATCGATGGGAAGCTGATTGGGGATGGGCAGCGGCCGGTGATGGCGCGGATCAGGGCGTTGTATCAGGGGTTGATTGCGGATGAGGTGGCGCGGGGGAATGGGTGAAACGGGTGTGCACCGGGCGTACACCGCGTGTGCACAGGGCGTGCACCGGTGGTGTGAAATGTAGGCCGGGGTTTACCCCGGCGACCCGTCGGAGTCGGGATAAATCCCGACCTACGACCACCGAGGGCCATCGCCGGTCCGGGGGACGGCGAGACCGGCCTGTAAGCGTCCCAGTTTATCCATCCAAACATACAGGTCCCCCTCAATCGGATGCGCGGGTGGCGTGATCGCCGGCCTATGGTGCCGGACTGGCTATGGCCCGGCGCCTGCGGCTTGAGTCTGGGCTGAGGCGTGCAATCCTCAAATGGTAGCTTTCAGGACAGAATGACGCCCCAAAATTCTTCTACGTGGTCCGGCCGGAGTTGGCGAAGCAACAGAAAGACGGCAATTCCAGTCACGATGAGCGAAGCCAGAGCGGCACTGAATACAGTTGCTTGCGCTTTGAATGCAGATAGCAAATACGGGCGGAAGTGCGCGGCTGACGCTTCAGGATGAAACGTATATATAATGCACGCTACTAAAACTGCAGCAGCCGGAAAACCAAAGATGAACCCGCTAATTTGTTGCGGATTCCCCCCACTTACAGCAAGAATTAAGAAAAACGAGAGCTCAGATACAAGCCCTACGACAACCAGCACTGACAATGTAGCTGTCCAAATCCAAGTAAATGCTTGAGCAAGGTTCAATGAAGCTATCCGGCGTCGTGGCGATCTGATGAAGCTGCAAAACAAGGGTGGCTAATTTAAGGCTGGCTGTATCCACACAGCAGACTACCAATTAACCCCCATCCCGAAACCCGTTCACAATCGGATACCGTCTGTCCAGCCAGAACGCCCTATTCGACAGCCGCGTCCCCGGCGCCGACTGAAACCGTTTGTATTCCGAGATGTAGAGCAGGTGCTCGACCTTCTTCACCACGTCGCGGTCGTACCCCGCCGCCACGCAATCGGCGACAGAAGCCTCCTGATCCACCAGCATGCGCAGAATCCCGTCCAAAATCTCATAAGGCGGCAGGCTATCGTCGTCTCGTTGGTCCGGCCGCAGTTCGGCTGACGGCGGTTTGTCGATGATAGAGACCGGAATACACTCCCCTTCCGGCCCTTTCATCCAGGGCCGGTGGTTCGCGTTGCGCCAGCGGCAGGCGTCGAAGACACGCGTTTTATACATATCTTTGATAGGGTTATAGCCGCCGTTCATATCGCCGTAGATGGTGGCGTAGCCCACCGCTACTTCGGACTTATTGCCGGTGGTGAGCAGCATGGACCCGAACTTATTCGACATCGCCATCAACAGCAGACCACGTAGGCGCGACTGGATGTTCTCCTCGGTCAGGTCCACTTCCAGCCCCTCGAACAAGGGGGCCAACGCTTCAGTCACTGCAGCTCGCGGCCCGGCAATCGAAACGGTGTCATAGCGGCATCCGAGCGCGTCGATCACTTTTTGCGCATCATCCAGGGAGGCTTGAGAGGTGTACTCAGACGGCAGCATCACGCAGCGCACATTTTCCGTCCCAAGCGCATCGCAGGCAATCGTGGCCACAATCGCGCTGTCGACACCGCCGGACAGGCCCAGCAGGACCTTTCCAAAGCGCGTCTTCCGACAATAGTCGCGCAGGCTTTCGACCATCGCGCGGTAGTCTTGTTCCAGATCGTCGGGGAAAACCACCTTGGTGCCTTCGACTGCGACCCAACCTGCATCAGTGCGCGCGAAGTCCACGTGGCCATAAGTCTCGTCAAAGAGCGGCATCTGGCGGGCAAGCTTCCCGCCCCGGTTCAAAACGAAAGAGCCGCCGTCATAGACCTGATCGTCCTGCCCACCGACCATGTTCACGTAGGCCAGCGGCACGTCATTCTCGATCACGCGCGCGACCATCCTGGACATGCGCACGTCGAATTTCTCGCGCCGGAAGGGGGAGCCGTTGGGGACCACGAGGATCTCTGCGCCGCTTTCGACCATGGCTTCGGCCACGTCCTCATACCAAGCGTCTTCACAAATTGGAGAGCCGATGCGCGGCCCATCGGGGATTGCATAAGGCCCTTGGATCGCCCCGCGATTGAACTGACGCACTTCATCAAAAACATTGTAGTTGGGCAGAAAGTGCTTCAGTTGGCGGGCGACGACCTCTCCCCAGCGCAGGATGTAGTAGCAGTTGTAAAGCCGATCAGCTTCGACGTAAGGCCCGCCGATACCCAAGGTCGGGCCATCGGCGCAGTCCTGTGCGATCCGGTCGATCTCATCCATGCAGGCCTGCTGAAACGCCGGTTTCATCACTAGATCTTGTGTCGAATAGCCCGCCACAAACATCTCCGGCAAAGCCACCATATCGGCGCCAGCCTTCTTCCCTTCGGCCCAGGCATCGCGCGCCTTTTGACCATTGCCCGCGATGTCGCCCACGGTTGGGTTCAACTGGGCCATCGTGAGGCGAAATGTGTCTTTCATCGCGGCATTCCTTGCTTCTGCAACCGACGATGTAACAGATCAGACCGCCAAGGAAAGGACCGCGCACGCCACACCCTTCCCCCGTCTGCGCCACCACGCGGTCACAATCCGTCATTAATCATTGTTTGATTCGGCGAATTCGGTTTAAATTCGCCACAAAGAAAAGAGCAGACGCAGGATACCCCCCCATGATGTTCGCATGGCCTAAAAGTGCATTGGCAGTGACAGCCCTGAGCGTGGCGATGACAGGCGGCGCGCCCGCATTCGCCCAGACGCAGACCAAGCAGTATGACGACGGTGGCGTTTACGAAGGTGAGTTTCGCGAGGGCAAACAGCACGGCCAAGGCACCTATCGTTTGCCGAACGGGTACGAATACACCGGGGAATGGGTCGACGGAGAAATCCGCGGCGAAGGCAAAGCGACCTTTCCCAACGGCTCTGTCTACGAAGGCACTTTCGCGGCGGGCAAGCCGGAGGGCACTGGCAAGATCACATTTGCTGATGGCGGTACCTACGAAGGCGACTGGTCCGATGGCAACATTACGGGCCAGGGCATCGCGAACTATGCCAACGGCGTGATCTACGAGGGTGAGTTCCGCAACGCCCAGCATCATGGCACGGGCACGATGCGCAGCCCGAATGGCTATATCTACGAAGGCGCCTGGATCAACGGCGTCAAGGAAGGCGAAGGTAAAGTCACCTATCCCGATGGTGCCGTTTATGAAGGCACGCTGAAAGCGGGAGAGCGTGATGGCACGGGTACTCTGACCGCCGCAGATGGGTTGGTCTACACCGGCACCTGGGTCGATGGTCAGATCGAAGGCTCCGGCCGCCTCGCCCAACCGAATGGCGATGTCTACGAAGGTGACCTTATTGATGGTCGCCGGGAAGGTCAGGGCAAGGTCACCTACGCGAACGGCGACACCTATGAAGGTGGCTTTGTGAACGACAAGCGCGAAGGCCAGGGCACTTTTGTTGGCACGGATGGCTACAGCTACACTGGTGCTTGGGTTGGCGGAGAGATCGAAGGCGAAGGTGAAGTGACCTACCCCGATGGCTCGGTCTATACCGGCACATTTACCGCGGATCTGGCCAACGGCACCGGCAAGATCGTCTATGCAGACGGCTCTTCCTATGAAGGCCAGTGGGAAAATGGCGTGATCAACGGGACTGGTGTGGCGACATACGCCAACGGGCTCGTCTATGAAGGTGAGTTCCTGAACGCCAAGAACCACGGTCAGGGCAAGATGACCTACGCGGACGGATACGTCTACGAGGGCGCATGGGAAGATGGTCAGCGCAGCGGCAGCGGTAAGGCAACTTATGCCGATGGCACCATTTACGAGGGCACCTTCGTTGATGGCCAGCGCCAAGGCACCGGCACGATCACACTGCCGGATGGGTTCACCTACACTGGCGAATGGTCAGATGGCGAAATCAACGGCCAGGGTGTTGCAACCTACGCCAATGGCGATGTTTACGAAGGCAGCTTCGAAGGCGGGCGGCGTCAAGGCCTTGGCACGATGCGCTACCATACCGGTCAGGAAATCTCCGGTCAGTGGGAAGATGGCGCACTGCAGGAAGAACCAGAGGCCGAAGCCGAGGATGCCGCGACCAACGACTAATGGGCTAACAGAATTGGCGAAGGGCGTTGCATCGCGGCGCCCTTTTTTATCTGATCACCATGGAATGCGTTTGCCGGCGTAGTCGAAGAATCCGCCTGTTTCATCGGGCGTTAGACCATCAATGACAGTCAACAAGTTTGACGCAGCCTCTGCCGCCGGAACCGTCTTATGTCGCCCTGCATAGTCAGCTGTGAATGGAGTCTCCACCGTGCCGGGATGCAGCGCTACGCAGATCGATTGTTTGTGCGAGCGCCCCAACTCAATGGCAGCCCCATGCACGATCTGGTTTACAGCCGCTTTTGAGGCGCGATATGAGTGCCACCCGCCGATCTGGTTGTCTCCAATCGAGCCAACACGCGCAGAGAGAACGGCAACCACACCGCGTTTGTCTTTGGCCAACACGCGTGGCGCGTGGCGCAGGATCAAAGCAGGGCCGATGGCATTCACCGCGAACACCTGAGACATTGCGCTGGCCTCGATCGCCGTCAGCGCCTTTTCTGGCGAACCATCTGACGGTGCCAAGATGCCAATGGCAACGAAGATGAGGTCGAACGGACCTTCCAGCGCGGCCAACATCCGATCAACAGACGCCGGATCTGTGACGTCCAGCCCATCTGATCGCGACAGACCTGTCACTTGCGCGCCGCGTTCCTTCAAAGTTGCGACAACTGCCCGACCGATCCCGCCAGTTGCGCCCAATACCAAAGCGTTTTTCATCGTGAGCGACATAGGTCTTAGGCGTGTCGGGACCACCCCTTCTGCCTTCATCTGGCCAAAACAACTCAAAAAACGCTTTTCAATGGACGCTTCGTTTGTATAGTCCACCGCATGACGAGAACCGCACATACGTACTTCAACGCGCCCAATGTGCGTTTGGCGTGCGACGTTCTTCTTCTTAGCTGCCTCTGAGCGTGCCATCCGGCGCGACCGCTCAGAGGTGACCAGCGCCAAGACACGCAGCTAAGGAAACATACCATGAAACCGATTAATCTGGCTGAAAAGCTGACGCTTTTTGACAGCCATTGGGATCCGAAGGTTGTTGCGACCTATAACGGCAACGACGTGATGGTCGTGAAATTTGAAGGGGAGTTTCCCTTCCACAAGCATGACGATACCGACGACTTCTTTCTCGTCATCAGTGGTCAGGTCACGATCGACTACGATGATGCTGACAGCGTCATTTTTGGCCCTGGCGAGCTTGTGATCGTCCCCAAAGGTCAGATACACCGCCCGCGCGCGAACGCGGAAGCACAGGTACTCCTAATCGAACCCTCAGGCGAACCCAATACCGGCGACAGTGGTGTCACACCCGCCGCCAAAGACAGAATTTAAAGGAACGGACAGATGACAAAAGACAAGGTCCTGATCTTCGACACCACGCTGCGCGACGGTGAGCAATCCCCGGGTGCGACGATGACCCATGATGAGAAGCTTGAGATTGCCGAGCTATTGGATGAGATGGGTGTCGATATCATTGAAGCCGGATTCCCCATTGCCTCGGAAGGCGACTTCAAAGCGGTGTCTGACATTGCGCGTCTTGCGAAGAATTCCACCATTTGCGGGCTGTCGCGCGCGAACTTCAAGGACATTGACCGCTGTTGGGAGGCGGTGAAGCACGCGACATCGCCGCGCATTCACACGTTCATCGGTACGTCCCCACTGCACCGCGACATCCCCGGCCTGACGATGGATGAGATGGCGGAGCGGATCCATGAATGCGTCACCCACGCGCGTAATCTCTGCGACAACGTGCAATGGTCCTCAATGGATGCGACGCGGACCGAGTGGGACTTCCTGAAGCGCACCGTTGATATTGCCATCAAGGCGGGCGCAACGACGATCAATATCCCGGACACTGTTGGGTATACCGAGCCTGTCGAAAGTGCCGATCTGATCAAGCGTTTGATCGCGGAGGTCGACAATGCGGATACGGTAGTCTTCTCGACCCATTGTCATAACGACCTTGGTATGGCGACGGCGAATTCTTTGGCGGCGGTCGCCGGTGGTGCCCGTCAGATTGAATGCACAATCAACGGTCTCGGTGAGCGCGCGGGCAATACCGCTCTGGAAGAAGTTGTGATGGCAATGAAAGTCCGATCCGACATTCTGCCGTTTGCGACCGAGATCGACACGACGAAGATCATGTCGATCTCGCGCCGTGTAGCGACCGTGTCGGGTTTCCCGGTCCAGTTCAACAAGGCTATCGTCGGCAAGAACGCCTTCGCCCACGAGAGCGGCATTCACCAAGATGGGATGCTGAAGAACCGCGAAACGTTTGAGGTTATGAAGCCGGAAGACGTTGGTCTTGCGGGCACCTCCCTGCCCCTGGGCAAACACTCTGGCCGTGCGGCACTGCGCGACAAGCTGACAAAGCTGGGCTTTGAGATGGGGGATAACCAGCTCAAGGATGTTTTTGTACGGTTCAAGGACTTGGCGGACCGCAAGAAGGAAGTCTTTGATGACGACCTGATTGCACTTGTCCAACAAAACTCCGCGGTCGAAGATCGGCTGAAGCTGGTGTCGCTGCGCGTCGTCTGCGGGACCGAAGGACCGCAAGAAGCTGACATGGTAATGGAGATTGACGGCGAACAGGTTGAGACGAAGGCAACAGGCGACGGTCCTGTGGATGCGACGTTCAATGCTGTGAAAGCACTTTTCCAACATGCGGCCCGGCTGCAGGTCTATCAGGTGAATGCTGTGACAGAAGGCACAGATGCGCAGGCCACTGTGTCGGTGCGGATGGAAGAAGACGGCAAGATCGCAACCGGGACATCTGCAGATACGGATACGGTTGTGGCCAGCGCGAAGGCCTACATCAACGCACTCAACCGTCTGATCGTGCGGCGCGAGAAGTCAGCACCCGGCGAAGACACCAAAACCGTCAGCTATAAAGACGCCTGACACCCGATATGGAGAGGCCGCCGATGTGCGGCCTCTTTCCGCCTGCCCATATGTCAATCTTGACACACGAAGCCGCAGCAGCTTCCGATTAGCTCCCATATTGTTCGAAAAGTGCAAAATTGTGCGCCTATTTGGCTTTCAATGCTGAAGTGAGGTTGAAAATCCTCAAGCAGCAAAAAGGTGCGCAGCCCTTGTATTGAAGGGCTTTCCTTCACCTTGCTGCACCGCATATAAGGCGTGGGTCGGGTCGTGCAGGAGTCGCGACCCAAAGAGACGTTGTGGTGGGAAGGCCGATAGGCATGGCATTATTTGGTGGGTTGTTTTCGTCGGACATGGCGATTGACCTCGGAACAGCGAACACACTTGTCTATGTGAAAGGCAAGGGCGTGATCCTGTCAGAGCCGTCAGTGGTCGCATACCACGTCAAGGAAGGCGTGAAGAAAGTTCTTGCCGTGGGCGAAGACGCCAAGCTCATGCTGGGCCGCACGCCGGGATCGATTGAGGCGATCCGCCCCATGCGCGACGGAGTGATCGCAGACTTCGATACTGCCGAAGAGATGATCAAACACTTCATTCGCAAGGTGGCGAAACGATCGACTTTCTCAAAGCCGAAGATCATCGTCTGCGTCCCCCACGGTGCGACACCTGTCGAGAAACGCGCGATCCGACAATCGGTTTTGTCGGCTGGTGCCCGCCGGGCCGGACTGATTGCGGAACCGATTGCAGCCGCCATTGGGGCCGGCATGCCGATTACTGATCCGACTGGCAATATGGTGGTCGATATTGGCGGCGGTACAACCGAGGTTGCTGTTTTGTCGCTTGGCGACATTGTCTACGCACGGTCCGTCCGCGTGGGTGGTGACCGCATGGACGAAGCCATCGTGAATTACCTGCGTCGCCAGCATAACCTGCTGATCGGGGAATCGACGGCGGAACGCATTAAAACATCGATCGGTACAGCCCGTATGCCAGACGACGGACGCGGCGCGTCCATGGAGATTCGCGGGCGTGATCTGTTGAACGGTGTGCCGAAAGAGACAGAGATCAGTCAGGCGCAAGTCGCCGAGGCATTGGCAGAACCCGTGCAACAAATTTGCGAAGCGGTGATGACAGCGCTGGAAGCGACCCCACCTGACCTTGCTGCGGATATCGTCGATCGTGGCGTGATGTTGACGGGCGGCGGCGCATTGTTGGGCCAATTGGACCTGGCTCTGCGTGAACAGACCGGCCTTGCGATTTCGGTTGCCGACGAAAGCCTCAACTGCGTCGCATTGGGCACTGGCAAAGCGCTCGAATATGAAAAACAGCTGCGACACGTTATAGATTACGAAAGCTGACGCGCCGGTCGGGCAATCCCGTCCACCAGCGTGACAGGAGACCAGAATTCCCGTGGCACGCGACAAGACAGAAGACTACGTCACACCCCTCCGCCGCCTTTTGGTGGCGGTCTTGGTGTTGTGCCTGTTTGCTATCTTCATTGTCTGGCGGATCGACAGCCCACGTGTCGAGCGTTTCCGCGCCGCTGTGATCGACCGCGTCGTGCCATCTTTTGATTGGGCGCTCGCCCCCGTGACGGGATTGGTCAATCTGGTTCAGGACTTCCAAAGCTATCAGCAGTTGGCCGAGCAGAATGACGATCTGCGGCGCGAGCTGCAACGCATGAAAGCGTGGAAAGAGGCCGCATTGCAGTTGGAGCAGGAGAACGCAAAGCTTCTGGACCTGAATAACGTGCGCCTGAACCCCAAGCTGACCTATGTGACGGGCGTTGTCCTGACCGACAGCGGATCGCCCTTCCGGCAGTCGGTGCTTCTCAATGTCGGCGCTCGCGATGGCATCCTTGACGGGTGGCCCACGATGGATGGGATCGGGCTGGTGGGGCGCATTGCAGGCGTGGGTAATGAGACGAGCCGTGTGCTGCTGCTGACCGACACCTCAAGCCGGATTCCGATCACCATCCAACCGTCCGGCCAGCAAGCTATTTTGGCGGGCGACAATACGCTGAACCCACCGATTGAGTTCTTGGAGAACCCAGCGGTCGTCAGGCCCGGTGACCGGGTTGTGACGTCCGGCGACGGGGGCGTCTTCCCGGCTGATCTGCAAGTCGGCCAGGTTGCGCTGGGCAATGACCAGAGGCTGCGGGTCCGCCTTTCGGCCGACTATGAACGCCTGCAATTCCTGCGGGTTTTGCGAGCGCAACCACATGAAGTGATTGAAGATCCGGGCGGTTTGCTGGCCCCCGGCACACCGCTCCTTCCGCCATTGCCACCTGAAACGGCAGAGGTCGAAGGCCCATCTGTCGAGGCGACCGATGGCTGAAACCCCGACAATGCAGGTTTGGACAGGGCGGATCGTGTTCGCCTGCCTCGCCTTCGCGATCATCTTCCTCTATTTGCTTCCGCTCGATACGCGCCCTGACGTGTGGCCAGTGCCTGACTTCATCCTGCTGATCGCGGTCGTCTGGACAGCCCGCCGCCCGGATTACGCACCCGTCACATTTATCGCGATCCTATTTCTTCTCGCCGATCTGCTGTTCCAACGTCCTCCGGGCCTTTGGGCGGGACTAGTGGTGATCCTCACTGAAATGCTGCGGCGGCGTTCAAAGCAGATACGAAACATGCCGTTGATGCTGGAATGGGTGTTTGTCGCTGTCGGGATTGTCGCGATCACGCTCGCATACCGCA
This sequence comes from Paracoccaceae bacterium, assembly GCA_020628545.1. Lineage (GTDB taxonomy): Bacteria > Pseudomonadota > Alphaproteobacteria > Rhodobacterales > Rhodobacteraceae > Yoonia. The sequence goes on from JAHDEX010000062.1 coordinate 9,847, forward strand.
TTGCCCTTGCAATTGTCGTGATGCCACAGGCGCCGCTAAGCCTCACAATCATCCAATTGATTATGACGGTTCTGATCTATCCTGTTATAGTTGGGTTGGCCCATGTGTTGTTTGGTGTCACCCGCCCCTCGCCCGGCCAGACCGATAGTTTGGGACATCGTTTGTAAGCTATGAGACCCACCAAAGACACAGGACGTTCGACCCGAAAAATGAGCCGCCGCGCGATGCTGCTGGGCGGCGTGCAATTGTCTGTGGTCACAGCTCTGGGCGTGCGGATGCAGTCGATGCAAGTGGACCAAGCTGAGGATTTTCGTCTGCTTGCGGAAGAAAACCGCATTAACATCCGCCTCTTGCCACCCGCCCGTGGGGTGATCTTTGACCGTAATGGCATCGCGATTGCGGACAATGAACAGAACTATCGGGTTGTCATGGTGCGCGAGGATGCCGGGGACGTGGACGAAGCGCTGGCGAAGCTACTGACCATTGTAGATCTTCCGGAAGAGACTATCGCGAAGGCGAAAGAAGAGATTTTCAAACGCCCGCCGTTTGTGCCGGTGACAATCGCAGACCGGTTGTCGTGGGAGGAGATGGCCAAGATCAATATCAACGCCCCCGCCCTGCCCGGTATCATTGCCGAGGTGGGCCTGAGCCGCGTTTACCCTTGGGGCGCTGAGTTGAGCCATGTCACTGGCTATGTCGGTCCGGTGAGCGATTTTGACCTCAGCCGGATCGACGACAATGATCCGCTCCTACAAATACCGAAGTTTCAGATCGGCAAGACCGGTGTTGAGAACAAGCTGGAACGGACGCTGCGGGGCTCTGCAGGAAACCGCCGGATCGAGGTGAACGCCACGGGCCGCGTCATGCGCGAGTTGGACCGTGTGCCGGGCACACCGGGAAAAGACATCCAACTTACCATCGATGCACGGCTTCAAGCCTATGTGCAGGCGCGGTTGAACGGCGAAAGTGCGGGGGCTGTGGTGATTGACCTAGAGCATGGCGACTTGCGCGCCGTGGCCTCTGCCCCGACATTTGACCCAAACCTGTTTGTGCGCGGGATCTCTGTCAAAGACTGGACGGACCTGAACGAGAACAAGTACCGGCCACTCGCCGCAAAGGCCGTACAGGGTGCTTATCCACCAGGTTCAACTTTCAAGATGGTTACAGCCCTCGCCGCGCTTGAGGATGGGCAGGTCGACCCCGAAGAGACCGTTTGGTGCCCCGGCTTTACCGAGGTGTCAGGGACGCGTTTCCACTGTTGGAAACGAGGCGGTCACGGCAACCTCAACCTGCATGAAAGCCTCAAGCAGTCATGTGACTGCTATTACTACGAGATCAGTCAGCGCGTTGGGATCGACAAGATCGCTGAAATGGCGCGGAAGCTTGGGATCGGGGTCAAACATGACCTGCCTTTGTCGGCCGTCGCGACAGGCCTTGCGCCCGATAAGGACTGGAAGCGCCGGACGCGTGACGAAAGCTGGCGGATCGGTGATACAGTGAACGCATCGATTGGTCAGGGTTATGTTCTCGCCTCGCCGCTGCAGCTTGCTGTCATGACGGCACGTCTGGCGACCGGGAGGAGCGTCACACCGCGGATCGTGCGCGCGATTGATGGGGTCGAAACCGCAAGCGGCGCAGGCGCCTCGCTTGGGATCAATGAGAATATGCTGCGGCGCATCCGAGCATCGATGGATGACGTCAGTAACCATTTGCGCGGCACGGCATATCGCTCCCGCATTGTGGCCGAAGGCAATGAGATGGCTGGCAAAACCGGAACTTCTCAGGTGCGGCGGATCACGGCAGAAGAACGCGCTGCGGGCGTCACAAGTAACGAAGACCTCCCTTGGGAGCGCCGTGACCACGCATTATTTGTGAATTTCGCGCCGGTTGTGAACCCGCGTTTCGCCGTTGCTGTTGTCGTGGAGCATGGCGGCGGTGGCTCTAAGGCGGCGGCGCCAATCGGGCGCGACATCACTTTGCAAGCGCTCTACGGTGGACCACCGCCGCTAGAGGCCTATCCGTCCGGTGATCGCGACAGGATCGCGGAGCAGCAGGCGCGGATTGCCGAAATGATGGCAGCGATCAGTACCAAAGCGACCGGAGATCGAGCGTAACCGTGTCGTATCTTGAGTATAATACAAAGTTCGTCCCAACCGGACTGCGCAAGCTGCTCTATCTCAATTGGCCGATCATTATGCTATTGATCGCAGTGGCTTGCGCCGGGTTTCTCATGCTTTATTCCGTGGCCGGCGGGTCCAGTGATCCGTGGATGAGCCGGCATATCGAACGGTTTGCGGCTGGGCTGATCATGATGCTCATCGTCGCGATGGTGCCGATATGGTTCTGGCGCAATATGGCGGGTGTCGCCTATCTGGTATCGCTTGGACTGCTTGTCGCGGTGGAGTTTATCGGGGTTGAGCGGAACGGATCGCAGCGTTGGCTGGACCTTGGCGTGATGGACCTGCAGCCGTCCGAACTCATGAAGATCACGATGGTGATGCTGCTGGCCGCCTACTACGATTGGCTGCCGACGCATAAAACCTCCCGACCGTTTTGGGTGTTCCTGCCAGTGTGCCTCATCTTGTTGCCGACCTACTTCGTGCTTGCGCAACCAGACCTCGGCACGTCCCTCTTGCTGATGATCGGCGGTGCGGCAGTGATGTTTGTGGCGGGCGTTCACTGGGCCTATTTCGCGACGGTGATCTCGCTGGGCGTTGGCACAGTGGTCGCTGTCTTCAAATCTCGGGGGCAGTCCTGGCAAATCCTGCAGGACTATCAGTACCGGCGTATTGAGACGTTCCTGGACCCTTCCAACGACCCACTCGGCGCAGGGTATCACATCACGCAGGCGAAGATCGCCTTTGGATCTGGAGGCTGGACCGGGCGAGGCTTTATGCAAGGCACGCAGACCCGATTGAACTTCTTGCCCGAGAAGCACACGGATTTCATTTTTACAACCTTGGCCGAAGAGTTCGGCTTCATCGGGGCGATCACGCTTCTGGTGCTCTATGTGCTGATTGTCTTCTTCTGTGTCGCGTCTGCCGTCACGAACAAGGATAGGTTCGCAGCGCTTTTGACGCTTGGAGTGGCGATGACATTCTTTCTTTATTTTGCGGTAAACATGGCGATGGTCACAGGCCTCGCCCCCGTCGTTGGTGTCCCGCTTCCTTTGGTCAGTTACGGGGGATCGGCTATGCTTGTGCTGATGCTTGCCTTCGGCATGGTGCAAAGCGCCCATGTCCATAAGCCGCGCTGATGGCGTTGCGTGTTTTATTCGCGGCCCGAGATGCGCTTTGGAGCGAGTATGAGTCGCCTTTGACTGCGGCCTTTGCGGACCTCGGTCTCGACGTCGATCTTGCGCGTGATCATGCCCCAGATGTGACTGACTACATCATCTACGCCCCGCACGATGGTCTTGAGGATTTTTCGCCATATGTGAACTGCAAAGCCATCTTCAGCTTGTGGGCTGGTGTCGAACGCATTGTCACAAATCGAACCTTGACCCAGCCACTAGCCAAGATGGTCAATCCGGACCTCACGGCTGGCATGGTTGAATGGGTGACGGGCCATGTCATGCGCCACCACCTTGGCATGGACCGTCACATCCTCGACCAGTCCGGCACATGGGATCCTGTTGTCCCACCGTTGGCGCAGGATCGCCCGGTTGTGGTGCTTGGCCTTGGAACCTTGGGCATTGCCTGTGCGCAGACGCTTGCTAGGCTCGGCTTTCCTGTCAGAGGCTGGAGCAGACGTACCAAGTCGGTTGATGGCGTCGTGTGTTACTCTGGCGATAAGGGCTTGAGGATCGCGCTGGAAGGTGCTGAGATTGCAGTGCTTTTGCTGCCCGATACGCCGGGTACGACCAATATTCTGAATACCGAAACGCTTGGCCTGCTGGCCCGCGGTGCATTTATCATCAATCCCGGTCGTGGTCCTTTGATTGATGACCGTGCATTGCTACGCGCTTTGGGCGACGGCCAAATTGCGCACGCGACGCTCGATGTGTTCCGTGTTGAGCCGTTGCCAAAAGATCATCCTTATTGGGCGCATCCGAAGGTCACAGTCACGCCGCACATTGCAGCAGAAACACGCCCTGAGACAGCGGCATTTGAAGTCGCGCGCAATCTCGCGGGTTTCGAAAAGGGCGAGCCTTTGCAAAACCTTGTGGACCGAAGCGTAGGTTACTGAAGCCTAGGTCAGTCGCGGCGGTTTGTCCGGGTTCATTCCCGGAGCACCCGGTGCCTCCGGCACGACAGGCTCTGGCAAGTCAAAGCGCAATCCTACCTTTGCAAGGTGCGCTGCCATCTGGTCGGACGCGCGCAAGAAGATAACGTCAATGCTGCCCGCTGCAATCCCGGAAAAGGTAAGCGCCTCTCCTGCAGCCTTCGCCAACACGTCTTCCGCCCCCGGCACCGGATCAACAAAAGCCAAGATGTGGCCCTGCCCACCACCCTCGTAGCGCGCCGCAGCGAGGAAAGCGAATTTCGCGAGGCCTGCCGCCATCGCAAGCTTGCGATCAAGACCTGTAATCACGTTTTCTGGCAGCCCCTTAGGTGCGTCAATCTCTTCGATCCGCGCCTCTTCTGCCGTGGGTTCATTCTGCAAAGTTGCCATCAGCCAATCGATGGCCTCGGCAGGGATCAGCATTTCTGACGGTGCTGTTTGCAAGTTGAGGCCCAAACCAACACCCTGCCCGGCAAGCATCTGCACGAGGTTCCGACCCGACAGCCCCGCATAAGGGGCCGGACGGCCAACAAACTCTGCCAGACGCTCCTCTCGATCAAATATCAGAGCAAAGCGCCCATCCGCGATGTCAAAAACCTCGGGGCTGACTTGATCGCCTTCCGGCTCTCCGGCGAGCAACAGGAAAATTTCCGTATCTGCAAGCCGTTCGTAGAATTGCAGGCGCTTTGCGTCGTCATCGGGCGCAGCCGTCATGGCAGCGTGGGCGGTATCGAGATCAGTCATGCTGGGCAATTAGAGCGCGACCTCTCCCCTCGCAAGCCCCAAGCGACTTTGCTAGTCAGTGGCAATGTTAAAAGACGAGATTTCTGCCTGTCGCGTTTGCGCCGAACGGTTTGCGGCGACGCACACCCGCCACGCGCCTCGCCCCGTGGCTTGGTTCGCGCCGGGAACGCCGATCTTGATTGCAGGGCAAGCCCCCGGTGCCCGAGTTCACGAAAGCGGAAAGCCCTTTGACGACCGCTCCGGTGATCGTTTGCGCGATTGGATGGGCGTGGACCGCTCCACGTTCTACGATCTCAGCAAGATTTCATTTCTACCGACTGCACTCTGCTTTCCCGGATACGATGGGCGCGGGTCCGATTTGCCACCGCCGCCGATCTGTTACGACACGTGGCATGCGCAGATCATCGAACACATCGGGCCGCCAAAAGTACGCTTGATCATCGGCACCTATGCGATCAAGCGCCATCTGGGGCGGACTGGCGCATTAAGCGAAATCATTGCCGACTGGCGCAGCTTTCCAGACGGCACATTCGTGCTTCCCCACCCGTCTTGGCGCAATACCGGATGGCTCAAGAAACACCCAACCTTTGTGGAAGAGGTTTTGCCGGTGATGCGCACCGCCATTAGAGCCTGCCTTTAGGTACGCGGCGTTCACCAATTTCCCCTGTCTTTTTTCCGATTTTTCGGGCATATACAGACCAAAGGGGGCGCCTCTCAGGGGGCTGTTAACCTCTGTCGTTAAGAATGACGGCAACTACTAGGGCAGAAACCGCAGGCGAATGCTGGAATTTTCGGATGTTTCAAAGTCGTTCTGGACGGGAACGCAACGCAAGGTGATCCTTGATCGCGTCTCGTTTCGTGTCGAATTGGGCCATTCGCTCGGTATTCTTGCACCGAACGGCACCGGAAAAACCACGCTGATCAATATGATGGCGGGGCTTGAGAAACCTGACGAAGGTGAGATTTATCGCGGCTGCCGAATTTCTTTCCCCTTGGGTTTCATGGGGGGCGTTGTCGGCCGACATTCGGCTCGCGAAAACGCGCGCTATATCGCGCGGCTTTACGATCTGGACCCCGATTACGTGGAAGCCTTTTGCAGATGGCTTTGCGGGCTCGACGAATACTTTGATCAGCCTGTTGGTACGTACAGTCAGGGCATGCGCGCGCGGTTTACGTTTTCGCTCATGCTGGCGCTCGACTTCGATATTTACCTGATTGACGAAGGGATGCCGCAAACGACAGATGTAGATTTCAATCGAAAAGCGGGTGAGCTTCTGCGCGAACGGCTGGAGCGGACAACCGTGATCATCGTATCCCACCAAGCCGCAACGCTTGAACGGTTTGCGCGATCAGCGGCGGTGCTGAGCAACGGAAGCCTGCACATGTTTGATACCTTGGAAGAGGCAAAACAGCTTTATGACTATGAAACCCAAGGCGAGTAAATTCCGCATCCGGCGCGACGGCGGGTCGCAAAAGCCCGGCAGTGGCAACGCCGCGCCCGATACGCCAGCGCCGCCACAGGATGCGAAGGCAGAGGTTGAGGCCCTGCAAAACGTCGCTTCAAGCATCGATGATATCCGCAAAGAGGGTTTGACCGGACGCCAACTGCGGATGGCACGCCGGGTGGCACAAAAGAACGGTCTGGCGGTCACATCCGACTTCGACGCGGTGCGCCAATTGCGAGCCATGGGGATCGACCCGTTTCAGCGCAACACGATCCTTGAACTTGTGAAGCCAGAGGGTGAAGAAGATTCCAAGCCGAAAAAGAAGGCCGTCGGTCAAGTTCAATTGCCTCAGGCAGTACAGCAAGGGGCAAGCGTCCCTTCGACTGAGGTTGCCTCCCCCGCAGAACGGCGTGCCGATGAAATATCCCGCATTCAGAAGGACATGGCCAAACGACGGCGGCGGCGCATGGCGCTTCTGTTTGCACGTCTGTCTGCGTTCGTTGGACTGCCCACGCTGATTGTTGGCTACTATTTTTACGTAATGGCGACGCCAATGTTCGCCACAAACTCAGAATTTGTCATCCAACAAGCCGAAAGTGCGGCGGCACCCGGCGGGCTCGGCGGTTTGTTCCAGGGGACCTCTCTTGCCACACAGCAAGACAGTATCGCGGTTCAGTCCTATCTTGCATCGCGGGCCGCCATGCTGCGTTTGGATGAAGATCACGGGTTCAAAGCGCATTTCAGTTCCGACGCAATCGATGAGATCCAGCGCCTCGCCCCGGATGCCACCAATGAAGCGGCGTTTGAGGTGTATTCGGACCGCGTGAAGGTCAGCTATGACCCGACCGAAGGTATTTTGCGAATGGAGGTCGTTGCTGCAGACCCGGAAACAAGCCAAATCTTCTCGGAAGCCCTGATCGGTTACGCTGAAGAACGCGTTGATCAACTGACGCAACGCGCCCGGAACGACGGCATGCAAGGCGCCCTTCAGGCCTATGAAGAGGCAGAGCAACGGCGCGCGGCCGCACTGCAAGAGTGGTTGAGCATTCAGGAAGAATTGCAGGTGGCGGACCCTGTCGGCGAAACCGCAGCGCTTACCAGACAAATCTCAACGCTTGAACAACAGCGTCAGCAGCTGAAGCTCAGCCTCGACGCGCGCTTGTCTGTCAACAACCCGAACCAGGCACAGGTTGATGATTTGCAGCGCCAGATCACCAGCATCGAAGGTTTGATCGAAGATGTGCGCAGCCAGATTAGCAGCGCGACCAATGGATCCAGTTCGCTTGCTGCACAGAATACCCGACTACGGCTCGCCGAAGAGAACTACACCTTTCAGACCCTTCAAGTGCAAGCGGCCTTTGGCCAACGCGAAGCGGCGCAGATTGAGGCGAACCGCCAGGTCCGTTACCTCTCTTTGGGGGTGGAACCGGTCGCTCCGGATGAGGCCACCTACCCGCGTGCGTTCGAAAGTACAGTTCTCGCCTTTCTTATCTTTTCCGGAATCTATCTGATGGTTTCACTGACTGCATCGATCCTGCGCGAACAGGTGTCATCATGATGAAAGATATCACCTTCGGGGGGCTGACGGTTGGCAATGACCGCCCACTGACCGTGATTGCCGGACCATGCCAACTGGAAAGCACGGATCATGCGGTGATGATCGCCGGGCAAATGGCCGAGATGTGCAAGTCCGCTGGGGCGCAGTTCATTCTTAAAGGCAGCTTTGACAAGGCAAACCGCACCTCTGTCGGCGGCAAGCGCGGTTTGGGTATCGAAGAAGGCCTAAAGGTGATGGAGGCGGTGAAGGCGCAGATCGGATGTCCGGTTCTGACAGATATTCACGCGCCGGACCAATGCGAGACCGTCGCGTCAGTGTGTGATGTCATGCAGATCCCCGCGTTTCTGTGCCGTCAGACTGATCTGCTTTTGGCCGCTGGCGAGACGGGTGCAGTGATCAATATCAAAAAAGGGCAATTCCTTGCGCCGTGGGACATGGTCAATGTGGTCGCCAAAGTCGAAAGTACCGGCAATCTTAACATTCTCTTGACGGAGCGCGGCGCCTCATTCGGTTACAACACACTTGTTGCCGATATGAGATCGCTGCCGACCATGGCAAAGACAGGCTACCCCGTGGTGATGGATGCAACCCACTCAGTTCAGCAGCCGGGCGGTCAGGGCGGTTCCTCCGGGGGCCAGCGTGAATTTGCGCCGGTCATGGCGCGTGCGGCAGTGTCGCTTGGCATCGCTGCGGTTTTTATTGAGACCCACGAAGACCCGGACAATGCCCCTTCAGACGGCCCCAACATGATCCCGCTCGACCAGATGCCAAAGCTTGTGAAGAGTCTCATGGGCTTCGACGCCCTCGCCAAGGCCGATCCTTTGCGGGTTTAACTTCGCCCGTGTCCGGCTAAGTTAAGCAAAAATTTAGTCCCGGACGTCAGATGCGCTTTCTCATTTTCCTGTGCTTGCCTCTTTTGCTACTGTCGCCAACGGCGGAGGCGCAAACCGCCCAAGGTACAATCAGTGCTGAGAATACCGCTGCCGACGATGCTGGCATGGCGCAGCGCATTCGCGAAATCTTGCAGGAACTCGGTGATTATGACGATGTGACCGTCAGCGTGTCTGAGGGCGTCGTCACATTCCGTGGGACGGCTCTGTCCACGACAGATGTTGCGGAACTGGATGAGCTAGGCGCTCGCGTGGAAGGCGTGGTCGCCGTCAAGAATCAGGTCACGGAGACTGGCGATGTCGTCCGCCGCCTCAATCCGGCAATTGAGCGATTCCAGGACCGCATTGCCCAGATCACAACGATCCTCCCGGTGGCTGCGATCGCGTTTGCCGTCGCGAGCCTGATTATCTGGTTCGGCTTCTGGATCGCCCGCCGGCGCAACCCCTGGGCGCGGCTTGCGCCGAACGCTTTCATCGCCGACCTTTATCGGACGATCATCCGTCTGGCCTTTGTTCTCGGCGCTGTGGTCATCGCGCTTGATATCCTGAACGCGACGGCGCTTTTGTCCACCATCCTCGGCGCGGCAGGTATCATCGGTCTTGCCCTCGGCTTCGCGGTCCGCGACACCGTCGAAAACTTCATTGCGTCCATCATGCTTTCGATCCGGCAACCATTCCGACCGAATGACAGCGTCGAAATCAATGGTGACGAGGGCAAGGTGATCCGGCTGACAAGCCGTGCGACCATTCTTCTCAGCTTCGACGGGAACCACATCCGCATTCCCAACGCGACCGTTTTCAAAAGCAGGATCATCAACTACAGCCGCAATGCCGAGCGGCGGTTCATGTTTTCAATTCTCGTCGACCGCCATGCAGACCTGGGGCACGCGCGCGATCTCATGACAAAGACCGTTCAAGACCTGCCATTTGTGCTGACCGAACCTGCAGTCGCCGTCTGGATCGACACCTTTGAAACCACCGGTGCCTCAATTGTTGTGACGGGATGGATCAATCAACATGAAACGTCGCTCGCGCTCGCAAAAGGCGAAGCGATCCGACACGTCAAGCAGGAGCTGATGAACGCAAATGTCGGCATGACTGACGGCAGCCAAGTGATTGTCGTCGATCAAAAACCGCCGACCGAACCACCGGCTCCGCAAACAGAGGACTTTGACGAAATGGCCGAAGTGACGGCCCCGCAAGACGAGCATCTGGATCGGATTATCGACGCGGAGCGGTCGGACGATGATTACGAAGATTTGCTGCGTGAAGACAGTTTACCTGAATGATGGAAAAGTCGGTTCTTTTCCTTCCTTTTGGGCTTGAACCGTTTGGGGCCTTATCGTATGCACGCGCTCGCTGTTGGGGTGTAGCCAAGCGGTAAGGCAGCGGTTTTTGGTACCGTGTACCGTAGGTTCGAATCCTACCACCCCAGCCAGCCACCTTCCGCTGTAGGGCGCGGCACGACCTTCCTCTGATTTGTGTTTACATTGGCGTGGCTTAGCGGCCAGCGATGAGTAATGAGACTCCCGCTTCGGCCAGACCTGGCCCTGGGATAGTAGAAGTCTCTCTTGGCTGAATCGACGGTACGAGTTTGCGGGGTAGCGAGCCCTAAAGCGCGGCGAACTGCGCGTGCTGCTCTGACCAGTTCGCGGAGAAGCGGTGCTTGATCAGGTAATCGGTCGTGAGACCAGGAGGCGTTTCGCCGGAGGTGATGGCCTCGATGATGTCTGGGGCCAAAAGTGCTAGGTTGGTCAAATCTTGTATGCGGCGTTTTGAGACCCCCTTTTTCGCCGCGATCTCAGAGATCGTCAGGCCCTCTTTGATGAACGACAAGTATCGGCGCGCTTTGACAATGTTCTGAACAAGCGTGTGGTCGATTTCTGGTTCCACGTCGCCGAGGAGGAGTTTGAGTTCCACGCCGCGGCGGCGCGTTTGGAACGGTAGTTCGAGACGGAGCGCAGAACTGTTCAGCTTTGCATCGTCGCATTCCAATGTTTTCGATACCTCCGCTTGGTCGAGTTTGATCGTCGCTACCCCTCCCCCAACTTCCAAGCGTTCAATCAGTTTGAGCAATTGCTCTGTGGTTCTGTCCTGCTGCAGCTTTTCTGCGATCTGCTGCACGTCCTTGGCGTCCGGACCAACCGTCATCTCAAGCGCTGCGTCTGGTTTGCGCAATGTCTTAGCCACTGCATTTGCGAGGGTTGTTTCGAGTTGATCTGCTGGAAGTCGCCAGGCGCTTGGATGCGTCTTGCTGCGTTCTGTCACCAATCGCTGAGATATGTTGTAGCGCAAACGCTTGCCGTTCTTCCGACCATGGCTTGGCGTCAAACGATCACACGTTTCGTCAAAGAGCTTTCCCGCCAAGGGCGAGGTCTGGTTCGCGTGCTTGGCTCCCCGTTCTTTGCTGGAATTGGCAATCAGCAACTGCTGCGCTTTGTCCCAGACGTCTGTGGCAATGATTGCTTCGCAGACCCTTGTGAACCTGGCCCTTATGCCTAACGCGCCCCGCATAGATTGGATTGCTCAGCAAATGTTAGATTTGGCCTCGGCTAAAGCACTTGCCGCCTGTTCGTTGACCGCACGGCTTCTGCCGGAGTTTGGATCTGAGCCCTTCGCTCTCAGCCCTTATTTGCACTTCGCGCATGTTGCCATGCTCAAAATATAGTGCGTAGAGGCGCTTGATGGTCAAAGCCTCAACTTCGTTGACCTTGAGTGATCTTCCATCTGCGTCATAGCCCAGAGGAACGTTCCCTCCCATCCACATCCCTTTGCGCTTTGAGGCTGAGATTTTGTCGCGGATCCGCTCCGCCGTCACTTCGCGCTCGAATTGGGCAAAGGAGAGCAGCATGTTCAACGTCAGCCGCCCCATGCTGGTCGCCATGTTGAAGCTCTGGGTTACAGAGACGAATGAGGTGTCTGCAGCGTCCAGTCGATCAACGAGTTTGGCAAAATCCGCGAGTGATCTCGTCAGCCTGTCGATCTTGTAAACCACAATCTGATCGACTTGCTTGGCGTCAACAGCTTGCATCAAGCGCTGCAACCCTGGCCTCTCAAGATGGCCACCTGAGATGCCACCATCATCGTAGTGCTCAGGCATAAGTTCCCAGCCTTCATGCCTTTGGCTTGCGATGAAGGCTTCACAGGCTTCTCGCTGTGTGTCGAGGGAATTGAAGTCCTGATCAAGCCCCTCTTCCGAACTCTCACGCGTGTAGATGGTGACCTGCTCCCCTTTGAGTCCGCTAATTTAGGTTAGCTCTGTTCAGGTTTT
>JAHDEX010000063.1:0-8478 GCA_020628545.1 Paracoccaceae bacterium
GCGAGGGAGTTACAGTCCCCTGCCACACCTTGCGGCCTGTCGCCCACTGGCGGGCTGACTACCCTTGCGCCAGCCCCCCGTCAACCGCAAAAACTCCGCCCAGAAAGAACCTTTGCACCTGCAATCTTCGGCCCCGGTCTGGCCACAATCCAACGCCACAAACCCGACCAGACGCAGGTGAAGAGCGGCGATGCCCTTGGCATCAAAAATCACAGGTTTTCGATCCCGGACAAAGCTGAACGTTTGACCGACCTCAGGCACAGTCCGGGATCACAAGACTGACTTCACAGCGCGGGCATTGTCCGGTATCGCGACCGCAGTCAGTCGGGAAAAGCATAGATGAAAAAGCCAAAGTGGGTGATTGCGAAAGAGCAAGCCAAACGCGCCGCCGCGCAGGAAACCGTGTGGCTGTTTGGGCTGCACGCGGTCCGCGACGCGCTTTTGAACCCAAATCGGACGAAGCTACGTCTTGTCATCACCAAGAACGCATTGAACAAACTGGCCGACGACGTGGCTGCGGCGGGCATCGCACCGGAAATTTCCGACCCGCGCAAATTCGCAGCCCCGATTGACCCGCAGTCAGTGCATCAGGGCGCAGCCCTTGAAGTGAAAGCGCTCGACTGGGGCAGCTTGGCCGACATCGCGCTGGGTGAGGGGGCCATGCCGCCGCGCATCGTCCTGCTTGACCGCGTGACAGACCCCCACAACGTGGGCGCGATCCTGCGCTCCGCCGAAGTCTTCGGCGCGCGGGCCGTCGTCGCCATGACCCGCCACGCAGCACCCGAGACAGGGGCTTTGGCGAAAACCGCTAGCGGCGCGCTCGAACGGCAGCCGTATGTGCGGGTGCGCAACCTTGCGGATGCCATGACCGAATTGAGGAACATGGGCTACCTTGTACTTGGGCTCGACGGTGAGGCGGACACCACAATCGAAGCCGCGCTCGACGGCAAGAAAGACCGCCCCGTTGCGCTCGTGCTCGGCGCCGAAGGCCCCGGCCTGCGCGAGAAAACCCGCGAAACCTGTGACTCATTAGTGAAAATCGACTTCGCGGGCGGTTTTGGCTCGCTCAACGTCTCCAACGCGGCGGCTGTCGCCCTATATGCATCAAAAGCATAACGCGAAGGAGGCCGCATGGCCGTCACCAAAGTCGGGACCTGCTGCTACTGCGGCGTGAAAGCGGCCCTCGTGCTGCGCGGCAAAGAGCGGCATGAGCTGAGCTGCCAAAGCTGCGGCGCGCCGTTGCACGCGATGAAGATCCTGCCGCAACGCGATACGCCCGTGAAGGCACGCAAGGCCGTATCGCACCGCCCAAGACCGCAGAAATACGACGACCACGTCAAACCGGGCAAACGCAAGAAGCGCAAGAGCTTCAAAAAGCGGCTCTGGGATGAAGTTTGGGATGTGGTTGAAGATATTTTCGATTGATTTGAACGAATTGCGCGAAATCGGAGTTACCCACAAGGCGTTTTAAGGATCTGTTCACAAATAGCTGATCAACTCTTGTCTGTGAGGGGATGGACCCCCAAATCCTATCAAGAGACACGGCATTGGAACCTGCCTGTCTGCCTCACTGTCCCTCGTTCCACACTTCGCGCCCGGCCATTTGGCTCGGGCGCTTTTTTCCGACAATGTGTCACGCTAGGGTGGGCCTATGGGACATTATTCAGACGATCATCTGTGCAAGATCCTGCGCCGCACCAAAACCATCGCAGTTGTCGGCGTATCAGCGAAAGAGGTGCGGCCAAGCTATTACGTGGCGCGCTACCTCAAGCTCAAAGGCTACACAGTGATTCCCGTGAACCCGGGGCTTGCCGGACAAACGCTCTTCGGCGCGACGGTCTATGGTGATCTGTCCAGTATTCCCACGGACGTCGATATGGTCGACATCTTCCGCCGCTCCGAGGCGGTGCCCCCGATTGTGGATGAGGCCTTGGCGCGCTGGCCAAACCTACAGACAATCTGGATGCAGATCGGGGTGGAACACGCAGAAGCGGCCGCAGTGGCTGAGGCGCGCGGCGTTGATGTGATCCAGAACCGCTGTCCGAAGATCGAGTATCAACGCTTGTTTGGGGAGTTGCGGATGGGTGGGTTTAACACCGGCGTGATTTCATCAAAGCTGACTTTGTAATTGCGGCCAGGTCATTGGGGGCCAGCCCGCCGGCAATGTCGCTCGGACCATTGACGCAACTTTGGCGACCCCCCGAGGTATTTCTGGCAAGAAGAAGCTAAGACCGCTGCGCTTTTTCAGCGATGCCAGATTGCTTCGTGCGGTCGGCCAGTTCCGCTTCGATATCGGCGAGGGTCACATCGCGTGACGCGCACATCACGAGAAGGTGGTAGAGCGCATCTGCCGCTTCTGCGGTCAGTTTGGCCTTATCACCTTTGACGGCTTCGATAATGGCTTCGACCGCCTCTTCACCGAACTTCTCGGCGCATTTTTCGGGCCCTTGCGACAAGAGCTTTGCCGTCCAACTGCTTGATGGATCGGCACCTTTGCGGGCTGCAATGGTCGCAGCGAGATCAGCAAGGCTCATGCCGTCATCCTCATCGGAATGCCATTGGCGGCCATGTGGGCCTTCGCTTCAGCAATCGTATAGGTGCCAAAGTGGAAGATAGAGGCGGCGAGTACCGCCGATGCACCGCCTTCGGTGACGCCCTCGACAAGGTGGTCGAGCGTGCCCACGCCGCCGGAGGCGATCACCGGCACGTTCACCGCATCGCTGACCGCGCGGGTGAGCGGCAGGTTGAAGCCTGACTTTGTTCCGTCGCGGTCCATTGAGGTCAGCAGGATTTCCCCAGCCCCCTTTTCCACAACTGTCTGCGCAAATTCCACAGCATCAATGCCTGTCGGGCGCCGTCCGCCGTGGGTGAAAATCTCCCACCGGCCCGGTTCCACGGTTTTGGCGTCAATCGCGACCACAATACACTGGCTACCGAACCGCATCGCCGCCTCCGCCACGACATCAGGGTTCGCGACGGCAGCCGAGTTAAAGCTGACCTTATCGGCCCCGGCAAGCAACAGGTCGCGCACATCGTGATGCGTGCGGACACCACCGCCGATGGTCAGCGGCATGAAGCATTGCTCTGCCGTGCGCGTGGCCAGATCAAACATCGTGCCACGGTTTTCTTCGGTTGCCATGATGTCGAGAAAGCAAAGCTCGTCAGCACCCGCCGCGTTGTAGGCGATCGCCGCATCAACCGGGTCGCCTGCATCGACGAGGTCCACAAAGTTCACGCCTTTCACGACACGGCCTTCGGCCACGTCCAGGCAGGGGATGATCCGGGTCTTCAACATGCCGTGAGGTTTAGGCGGAAACCAATGCGTTGGCCAGCCGTTCATGTCATGCACGTCACATCCTAACAGGGAGAGAACTTATGAAACGCACGGCCCTCGCCACAGCGCTGGCACTATCCACACTCGGAGCACCCGTTATGGCTGAAACCATCACCCAGTCTTCACCCAAATCTGTCGTCGCTACCATGGACGCTTTACAAGCTGCCGTGGAAGGGGCTGGGGCCACGATCTTTGCCCGTGTCGATCACGGGGCAGGGGCGGCGAAGGTGAATATGGAGCTGCCAGAGGCGCAATTGCTGATCTTCGGCAACCCCGCGCTTGGCACGCCTGCGATGCAGGCAGACATACATGCCGGGCTACAATTGCCGTTGAAAGTGCTGGTCTACGCCGGTGAGGATGGAACCGTCGTTGCCTATGAAAGCGTGCCGACCCTGTTCGACGGGCTTGAGGTGCCGCTCGACGCGGAATTCGCTCAGAAAATGACCGGCGCTTTGGCAAACCTGACCGGCAAGGCCATCGCAGAGTAACACGCCGGGCTTGTGTTGTTTTGGCCAGATGAAGGAACGGCGGTGTGCATCACATCGCCGTTTTCTATGCGGCGAGCAGGGCCATCGCCTCTTTCAAATCAATCGCCCCGTCATAAAGTGCGCGGCCAGAGATCGCGCCTGAGATGACGCTCGTCTCTTTCAACGTTTTCAGATCGCCCAGCGATGAGACGCCGCCAGACGCAATGACCGGAATATCGACGGCGCGGGCCAGCGCGGCAGTCGCGTCCACGTTGGGCCCCTTCATCGCGCCGTCGCGCAGAATGTCCGTGTAGATGATGGCAGCGATCCCTGCGTCTTCAAACGACTTCGCCAGATCCGTCACCATCACATCCGTTTCTTCTGCCCAGCCGCGTGTTGCGACCTTGCCGTTCCGCGCATCCAGGCCCACGGCCACCTGACCCGGAAATGCTTTGGCCGCCTCACGCACCAGATCCGGGTTTTCAACCGCGACCGTGCCGAGGATGACGCGGGTCAGGCCCTTCGTCAGCCAACGCTCAATCGTCGCCATGTCCCGGATGCCGCCACCCAGTTGGGTTGGCACGTCGCAGGCTGCAAGGATCGCTTCAACCGGGGCTGCGTTCACCGGCTCCCCCGCAAAAGCGCCATTGAGGTCCACCAGATGCAACCACTGGCACCCGGCCTCAACAAAGCTGCGCGCTTGCGCCGCCGGGTCGTCGTTAAACACAGTCGTCTGATCCATATCCCCATGCACGAGCCGCACGGCATTGCCGTCTTTGAGGTCGATGGCGGGATAAAGGATCATGGAGTCGCTCCGGCAGTGGTTGCGCAGCTTTCACCACAGGCCCCACCAAAATGCAACGCGCCCCGCGACCCAACGTTATCCTTGATCCCAAGCCATTTGTCGCGACAGGGTGCCGCATCATTCACGGGAGGATTGAGCGATGAAAAAGATGATGATGGCGCTGGCCGGTGTAGCAATCAGCCTCGGCACGGCTGCCGCTGCTGACCCATTGCACGGCGTCTGGCAAACATCCAAGGACGACAACGGCAACTTCGGTTTCATTCAGGTGGCCCCTTGCGGATCACAGATCTGCGGCACGCTGGTGAAGTCCTTTGACACGAACGGCAATGAGATTTCGTCGGCCAATACCGGCCGTCAGATCATCACCGAAACCGTGTCCAACGGCGACGGCACATACTCTGGCAAGGTCTACTCGCCCGACCGGGACAAAACCTACACCAGCAAACTCGTACTGTCCGGCAACCAATTGGCCGTGTCCGGCTGCGTGTTTGGCATCTGCCGCAACGGTGGCACTTGGGTGAAAGTCCAGTAAGACCGCCTCAACAGCGTTCGCGATCGGTTAGCCCGGTCGCGACCAACAGGCACCGGTCGCGCGCCTCAAAGTAATAGCCGCGCGCGTACCATTGCACGGCTTCGGCCTCATCCCCATCAGCCACAATCCACGCCCCACGCAGGTAACGGCCCGCGTAGGTGAGGTTCACTTCGGGGTCGAGCAGGCTTGCAGGCGCGCCGCGATGGCCCATGGTGCGGGCGGTCTCCGGCAGGATTTGCATCAGGCCATAGTAGGGGCCGTTACGCGCCCCGGCGCGATAGTCGCTTTCACGCTGAATCACCCGGTGCAGCAGGCTCTCGGGGATCTGATGGATCGCCGCGTACTTCTGGATCAGCTCGCGCATTTCAGCCGTCTCGCCGGGGTAGAGGGCCACGGGCGCGGGGGCCGTCTCGCGCTTCGAGCTGCTGCAGGCGGCGAGGGTGAGGCACAGGATGATCAGAAGGTGTCGCATGAATGTAAAATAGAGGCCGAACGCGCATAAGGAAACGCGACCGGGCAGACCTGAGCCAAAGCTTGCTGATTGTGGTGGTATGGTGTTGGCCTCGGTCACGAGGGCCGCGAACTTCAAGCGATCCGGTCACTGCAAACGTTGTGCAGACAGTCCGTTATGAGCCCATTGTAGCGATACCGCGGTTTGATCGAACGTCCTCAAACGAGTTGCGCCGCACGAAAAGTGACGACTAGACTGCAAGTCATTGTCGCAAAATTCTACTCCTGCAACACAAGTTCTACACGTCGGTTCAATGCGCGACCATCTTCGGAAGCGTTGTTTGCGACCGGCGCGACCGGGCCGATCCCGACACCGGTGAGTCGATCCGCGGCCACTGCTCTGTCCGTTAATGCAGTTACAACGCTTTCGGCTCGATCCTTCGACAGAGACAGATTGAATTCATAGCTCCCAACCCAATCGGTATGCCCCACGATGTAGAAGTGCAAATTGGGGTTCTCCGCCAGATAAGCGGCGGCGGTATCAAGGGTTTCGTTGGATTCTGCCGTCAGATCTGATGTCCCACTTGTAAAATATACACCTTCCAGAACAACCGTGCCCGTTTCTTCGATTGCAGCGGAGACATTCTCAATCGTGCCAATACCAATCTTTTTGGTGTCGAGCGCAGCGCTTGTCACAATGGTTTGATGGACTCGACGCCGATCGTTATTGTTTGCCGCGGCAACAATAAATACATGCGCCCGCTGCCCGTCCTGCGAAACCTTGGCGGTGATGATGCCAAATTCTTTAAAGAAATCTACACGGTCGCCGCCAAACAAGCCCGTATTCGGCACACTTCGATTATAAAAGTCATTGCCGCTGCCGCCACATTGCTCCTCACCGAAACAGGTGAAAATAACTTCAGCATTGAGCGCTTCAAGCGCTGCTTGGTAATTGGCATAGAGTTGGAAGCCGGAAATGCTGTCGTCTCGTATCCGGTATTCAATGTTTGTAACCTGTCCTTCGATATCCAAAATCTCATATTGTCCGTCATCCATCGCAGAAACGATCATCTGAGCTTGGTCAAAATCACGCGACTTGTAAGTATCTATGAATAATCCGGGATAACGCGAAAGAAGTGGATGATCGGACGAACCGGCTTTGTCCGTCTCCGAAAGCGCGGGGGTCACCATGATCAGCAGAGCACCCAAGGGCCATAAACATCTGAAGGCATTCATCAATATTCGTCCTTATGGCATAATTAAGCTACCTTAGAGACTAGATCATTCAAGATATCAACTGCGCAATCTCTGTGATAGACAGCGGTTCGCCCCTAAAATGAAGACAAACAATGCGCATCGCTGTTTCAAATTTTCTTAAATCATGCCTGCTGACTGCTTTTGTATGTCTTCAAGGGACGTTCGCTTTCGCTGAAACAGTGGTTTTGTCTCCAACACGCAGCATAGATCATGGAGACCTCTTGCGCTTGAACGATACCGCACCGGTCCTCGCCAGGCAGATCAAGGAAGCACTGGCCACAAAGGAAGCGTTCAGGAGTGATCAGGGAAACATGTTTGCGACGGCCATTGCGGGCACAACATTCGACGGCACCCTTTTTAAGGTTTACGGTGATATTGCAGATGAACTAGAACTTCGGCCACAATTCAACAGGATCGCCCAAGGTCTAGATTACCGCGATTATGATGATTTCGTAGAGGTCATAACGCCGATACATCGCATGTATATCATCAACACGGTGGCACGGATTAGTTTGAGGATGCGTGCCGAAAACGCGGCACCTGACCTGAAGGTCCCGGAAGACTTGAATGTTTTTACATTTTTGAAAGACCCTGACAGTCCTCGGGAACTGACCCGAATGATGAATGCCGATTTGCCAGAGTTCTATGTAAGGGTTCTAGGCTATCATCCAGATGAAACGCTCCTGAGATCATACGCAGATTCAACAATCAATTTTGAAGCGCTCTACCGCTCAAGGAACTAATACAAATCACATTTTCTTGGTGTATCGGATCAGTTGCCCGTTGCCCCATGAGCCACGAATCAGACGCTGATCCAGACCATTGAGAAGTCCGATTTCTGCGCAAAGTCGCCCATCAGATCGCGGCCAAATTGCTTTAACCCCGGCCACCCGAAGATCGCCTTAGGGCGCCCACCGCAAAAAGTTCGCAATCATCCGCAGCCCCGCATCCTGACTCTTCTCAGGATGGAACTGCATGCCGATGATGTTGTCGCGGCCGACGATGGCTGTGATGTCACCGGCATAGTCGACATGCGCCAAAAGATGCGCGGGATCAGCGACTTGCATGGCGTATGAGTGGACGAAGTATGCGTGGTCACCTGTTTGCACGCCCTCTAGCACAGGGTGCGGCGCGTCAAGGATCAGGTCGTTCCACCCCATATGCGGGATCTTCAGTGACGCATCCGCAGGCGCAATCTGCCGGATATCTCCCGCAATCCAGCCAAGTCCCGCCGTCGGTTCATACTCATGTCCGGTGGTTGCGAGCATCTGCATGCCCACGCAGATCCCCATGAACGGCACAGCGCGGTTGATCACCGCGTCCTGCAATGCCTCTTCAATTCCGGACTGACTGCCAAGGTTTTCGCGACAATGCGGAAAGGCGCCGTCACCCGGCAGCACAATCCGGTCGGCCTTCGCCACCACATCCGCGTCGCCCGTGACGATCACGTCACCCGCGCCGACCTCAGCCGCCATCCGCTCAAACGCCTTCTGCGCGGAGTGGAGATTGCCGCTGTCGTAGTCGATCAGAACCGTTGTCAAAGCGCACCCTTCGTCGACGGGATCGCATCCGCCTTGCGCGGGTCGGTTTCCAACGCGTCCCGCAACGACCGCGCCACAGCCTTGAACGCCGC
>JAHDEX010000063.1:8578-13416 GCA_020628545.1 Paracoccaceae bacterium
TCGGTCAACGCCTGACCAAGTGCGATGCCCACGTCTTCCACAGTGTGGTGGTCATCAATGTGAAGATCACCCGTCGCCCGCACCGTCATATCAATCAGCGCGTGGCGCGATAGCTGATCCAGCATGTGATCAAAGAACCCAACGCCCGTTTGGTTGTCGTAAACGCCCGTTCCGTCGAGGTTCACCGTCACGGTGATATCCGTCTCTGCGGTTTTTCGCGTGATCGTTGCGCTGCGCATGCGCCGTCTCCGTTCCTGTGTCGCGCGGCTTATAGGCCCGCTGACCCGGCCCGCCAAGGGCGGGCGCGCGCTTTGTTGTAAAGGTGTGGCGTCAGTCGACGGGCAGGCCGCTTGGCACCTTATTGGGCCGCCCTAACGGGCGCTCCTCTGCCGTGACCCCGGTCAGCGCGTTCAGAAATGCCACCAGGTCATCAACATCTTGATCCGAAAGGCGGATCGGGCGCATCTCAATGGCATTCGCCTGCCGCGCCATTTCGCGACTGTCCGCGTGGATGGCAAAATCGACCGCAGCAATCCAAGGCACCTCGGGAAGCTGCGCCAGATCTCCGGTCCAAACCGCCCGTGCGGCCACCGGATCCGCGTGATGACGGATCATTTCTGCCAGCGTCGCATAGGCCCCGTTGTGGCCATACGGCCCTGTCAAAGCGACGTTGCGCAGCGACGGTGTGCGGAACTTATAGGCATCCTCCAGCAGATCCGTCTCACCCATCCGGCCCACATCACGCGGGATCGGGTCAAACCGCCGTGTCCGCCCGGGACCAAACGCAGGCAGCCCTAGGGCATGGAAATCCTGATCGGTAAAGAGCGGCCCTGCATGGCAGGCCGCACAGCGCGCGCTTTCAAAGAACAAATCCTGTCCCCGTTGCGCATTAGCGGGCAGGGGGGCACCGCTTGCCAAGGCAATGTCATAGGGGCTGTCAAAACTGCGCCACTCGGTGGTGATAAACGCACCAAGCGCGTTACCGATCTCAACAATCGTCACCTGCTCGGCGCTATCGATATGGTCGAAGGCGGCCACAAACATTGCGCCATACTCCGGGATCACCCGCACACGTTTCGCAATGATCGGCCAACCGTAGTCGATGCGTTCATGCACGGCCCCGGTGACCTCATTCTCGCCTGGGTTGCCCGCCATCTCAAACTGCGCGGTCAGCGGGAACAGCGCTTGCGCCGCCACAAGATTATCAAGGCCTGGGGGAAGCCATTCCTCTGCCGGGCTGTCAAACCCGTTGCCGTATTCGTCCGAATGGGTCAGCCGCCCATCGTGGAATAAGACTCGGATGTCCTTGTGCCCAAGGTTCCACAGCGCTGGCGCATTACGCGGGATGCGTTTGCGGATCCGATCGGCGCCTGTGCCCGCCGTCCGTTCCGGCCCAACGCCAACGCCACCTTCGCCGATCCCCAGTGACAGCCCATCGGTGCCCGCGTGGTCGTGATGATGGCACGTGCCGCAGCTGATATTCTGGTTGCCCGACAGGATCTTGTCGTAGAACAGCAACTGCCCCAGTTCCGCTTGCAGCGGGTCTGCTGGGATGTAATCGTCCATGGTGATTTGCGCCGCCACAGGTGCGGCGAGGAGGGCAAAACCATGCACGCAAAGTGCCTGCACCGCACGATAACCACGCTTGCGCTGATCGGCGCGCTTGCTGCGCCGCTTCAGGCCCAAACGCTCGAAGATGCGCGCGATCTGATGGAGGCGGGACAGTTTGAAGAGGCCCGCGCCTTGTTTGAGGTCTTCGCCCGCTCCGGCAACGCCGACGCGGAAGAGCTGATCGGTGTGATGTACGCGCTGGGCCTCGGGGTCGAGAAGGACGATATCCGTGCCTTCGACTGGTATTTGCGGTCGTCGTTGAAAGGTCATCCCGGTGCGCAATCTGGCCTTGGCTGGTACTATGAAGTGGGCCGCGGCATTCCCCAACCGGACCTTGTCAGAGCGTACTTATGGTATGCCCTCTCGGCAATAGGTGGCGATGTGGATGCCCCTGATAGTCTGGAAGAACTGACGCCGAAACTGACTGCCGAAGAACGCGCGCAGGCCGAAAAGATGGTCGATGACTACCGGGTGTGGATGTATCCGTTTCGTTGAAAGGGCGGCCGAGGTGCCGCGCTTGCCCGACATCCACCGCACTCTCCAAGAGCCTGCGTCCAGCGACCCTTGCTTTGGCGGTCTTGGCAAATGATCATCACGAATACGCTTACTGTACTGGCAGATGACCTGATGATGCAGCGCATCAAGTCTTATGGTGTGTGGTAAGACTGCGACCTTAGGTTGTTATATTCGTTCAAAAAAATGGTCAGGTCGCGAATGTCCATAGGTCTCGCAAGTGCAAATCCCTGAACGAAGTCGCATCCCATGCGGTCGAGCCTGTCGATGACGTTCATGTTCTCGGCACCTTCCGCGATAACAGGAACGTCAAGCGCGTGGGCCATTCCGACGATGGACCGCACCAGTCGTTCAGCGACATGGCCATCGTCCATTGCCAGGATCAGGTTCTTATCAATCTTAAGGTGTGAAGGACCGACGTTCATCAGGCCCAGAACGGAGGCTTTGGCAGAGCCAAAATCATCGAGATCAATCTGATACCCGCACTCTCGGATCCGGTCGAGCGCCCAACCCAAATGGCCCGTGATCTGGTCAAGCAGCATCGTTTCCATCAGCTCGAAACGAAGCTCAAACGGCAACGCGGGCAAGGTATTCAGCGTATCGAGAAAGTCCTCCGAAATGAGCCGCGCCGCAGAGACGTTAACGGCGAGCGATCCAACATTGTGCCCGGACTGGGACAGGGCAGTTATTTGCTGCACCGATCGATGAAAGATTACACTGTCGATGTCTTCGATCACGCCGATATCCTCAGCGGCATCGAGGAAGCTGCTCGGTTCAAGCAATCCGCGCGTGGGGTGCTGCCACCGCGCCAGGGCCTCAACGCCTGTAGGGTGTAGGTCAGAAAGTCGGAATTGCGGCTGGAAATGCGGCACGAACTCATTGTTCCTTAGACCATGGCGGATTTCTTCGGCACGCTGATATTCGTCGTCCAGCACTTTGCGCAGCGCCGGTGTATACAAGCAGTGGTTGTTTTTGCCCAATGCCTTCGCCCGATAAAGCGCAAGATCAGCTGCTTTGATCAAGCCGCGACGATCTTTTGCATCTGCTGGATACCGCGCGCTTCCAAGGCTCGCTCCGATTGTGACCAGCGGACCATCAAGTGAAATTGGCGCGTTCAAAACATCGACAACATCGCGCGACATTTCATTTGCTCGGTCTTTGCTCAGGTATGGCAACCACACGGCAAATTCGTCACCACCCATTCTGGCGATACTTGTTTCGGTCGCTGCGAAACTGAGGGGACCTGCGAAACCTTCTTTCGGGCTTTGGGTCGCGCTGACAGCATCGAAAATATCAAGGAGGCGTTCCGCCACGGCTTGTAAAACGAGATCCCCATTATCGTGACCATGGGTGTCGTTCACGTCTTTAAAGCCATCCAGATCCACCAAAACCAACGTGCCCTTGACGTCTGCTGCGATCGCGTTGTCGATGATTTTTTGCATCGTTGTTCGATTGCCCAATCCTGTCAGGACGTCTGCATAGGCCAAACCGTTGATGGTTTTCATATTCTCGCGCAACCGCGTGACCATCTCATGAAACTGCGTAAGCAACTCCAAAAGTTCGATGGGCAGGAAACGGTGCGCCTGCGGTGGCTCAACGGAAACGAGATCGCCTTTCGCAATCGCGACTGATGCGGTCGAGACCTGCTCAAGTGGGCGAACGACGCGCAAGGACACCACATAGGCCAAAAATAGTGCTGTGAATGTACCAATACCAAGCACGATAAGGCTCGAGCGGCGCGCGTCATTGGCACGCTCATAAAGTTCTTCGATCGGTTGCGGTATCATGACGCCCCATCCTACTGGATCCACAAAGGTGAATCCGGCGATCATGTCGCCGTCCAAAGCAGGTGAGTAAAAAGTTTCAACGCCAGTCTCGCGGTTGAGCATTCGCTGAACAACCGAAATTTTTGACATGTCTTTGCGCGTCGCAACCCAATCGGACAGCGGATGGGAAAGCGCGCGTCCCGTGTGATCGATGATCGCGGCATGACCCAAAACGCCAAATGAAATCGCCTCTCCCAACTCCCGAAAATAGCTTGTGTTGATAGCGCCGATCACCAATTGGGCGTTCTTTTCAGTGACCATGTGGATGACATTTTCACCACTTGGTGCCGCGACAACAGCGCCGAAGGCGACGCCCTCTTGTGCGGCGAGCGCTGTCAGGCGCATCAATGTGTCGGTCGGGACGACCTCTGGACAGGGCGCGCTCATGAGCTCTAGAGAGTCCAAAAGCACGCCGGTTGACGCGTCTATCCGGCAGATGTGTCTGAAGCTGAGGTTTTCCAGCAGGTTGTTTGTGGATCGCGTATAAGACCAAGATGCATCTGCCGTCGCAAACAGTTCGAAGGTCGTGACAAGATCGCGGTGATACCTTTCAAGCGCGGCGGCCAGATTCCTCGCGAGGAGAAGGTGTCGTTCGTGCACTTCGTCCAGTTCGTTCTGCAGCACTTCTGAATGGGGCCATGCGCGAAAAAGCAGCAATGGGCCCAGAGCGACGAGGAGAAAAACCAACAGAAAGAAGTGCCTGAGTCTCATGATCGAACCTGGCCAATTACCACAAAGCTTTGCGATAGGTGACGGAGCACCATTAAGATCAGGTACATATGTAAAGTCTTCGCCACTTGTCTTTGAGTTGAATCCTAAAGACATCAGATTGACGCGATGTTAACCACGCAGAACTATCGCTGCTGGGGAAAGACCGGGCGCGGGCGG
>JAHDEX010000063.1:13516-21020 GCA_020628545.1 Paracoccaceae bacterium
CTGCCGTTCACCTACTCACAGGTACAAGTCGCGCATTCGTACCCGGTCAGACCCCCGCTGTGGTCACGCTCCTACCTTAACGACACATGCATCATCCACACCGATGGCGAGGCCGCACCACCAGAGGGCGCGGTGCGCCCCTCTTATGAAAACGCCAACTCTGGCAAGAACGTCGCAATCGCGGGGATAAAGAGGATCATCAGCAAGGTGATCACTTCAACCTGCAGGAACCACCAGATGCCGCCGAAGATCTCTTTCAACGAGAACGATGGCACCACGCCTTTCAGTACAAAGGCGTTCAACCCAACCGGTGGCGTGATCAAGCCGATCTCAAGCGTTTTGACCACCACAATTGCCAGCCAGATCGGATGCGCGCCCAAAGCAATCAGCGGCGGCACAAAAATCGGCACCGTCAGAAACATCACCGACACCGGATCAACCATGCACCCCAGCACCAACAACAGCAGCACATAAAGGCAGACAATCCCCATCATCGGCATATCAAGCCCGACGATATAGGCAGAGACAGCACCAGACGCGCCGCTGACAGCCAGATAGGACGAAAAGATCAGCGCTCCCACAAGGATGATAAAGATCACCGAGGTGGTCTGCGCGGTATCAAGAAACACCTCGCGCAGCACGGCAAACGACAGCCGCTTGCGGATCAGCGCGATCAGGAAAGACCCAACGGCCCCAATCGCACCGGCCTCGGTCGGGGTGATGATCCCCGCGTAGATCCCGCCGATAACCACACCGCCCAAGGTCAGAAAACTCCAGACGCCTTTGAGTGATTCAAGCCGCTCTTCCAGCCGGGCTTTAGGCAGGGCCGGGGCCATTTCGGGGTTTCGGCTGACGCGGATGTAGATCATCACCAGATAGGCCACGGCTGTCAGCAGCCCCGGAATAATACCTGCAATCAACAGTTTCGGCACGGACTCGCGGGCGATAATGCCGTAGACGATCAGGTTGATGCTGGGCGGGATCATCCCCGCCAATGTTCCAACGGTCGCAACGCATCCCGCTGCCAGTTTGCGGTTCACGTTCAGCTTTAGCATTTCTGGAATGGCCACGCGTCCAAAGACGGCGGTGGATGATGTCGTTGACCCCGAACAGGCGGCAAAGGCGACAGCGGCGACCGTGGTTGCCAGCACCACGCTGCCTTTCAAATGCCCGAGCCAAGCGCGTGTCGCACGGTAAATGTCCTGCGTGATGCCCGCCTTCGCTGCCACGTGACCCATCAAAAGGAACAGCGGCACCGCACTCAAAGCATAGCCCGAACCGATGTCGAACAAGCGGCCACCAATGGCATCCAGCGTGATCGTGGTACCACGGATCAGCGCAAAGCCGAACGCACCCGACAAAAGCAGCGAGATACCCACCGGAACACGCATCACCATCAGGAAGGCGACCATGCCGATCACGAGGGGAAGTTGCAGGGCGTCGATCATGACATCACCTCATTCTCGGCAGAGGCCTCGGCCGCGCCTTCACGCTTGGCGACCTCTTCCAGGAGTTCATCTTCAGCGATCACGCCAATCAGTTGGATCAGAAAGCGAAGCGAAAGCAGCGCCAGCCCGACAGGGATCCCGGCGCGCGCCCACCAGGTTTTGACCTCTACGATGCCCAGAATGGTGTCGCCCATCGTGTAGTTGCTCCAGGCGGACACGGCACTGGTCCATGTCAGCGCGGCGAAGAAAACAAAGGCCACCAGCAAATAGAACGTCTGCGCAGCCTTGCGGGCGGACCGGGGCATTCGGTCGTAAAGAACGCCCACCGTGATATGCGCGTCGCGGCGCTGGGAATACCCAAGTCCGAGGTAGATCAGATAGACAAACAGCAGGCTGACATATTCATAGGCACCGGGAAGACTTTTTGAGAAAAGCGCTCGCGCCAGAACCTCGACCACCGTGATCATCATCATCGTCGCCACGGCCATGGCCGAAACATAGCAGGCAATCTCTTCCAGCCACCTTTGTAGCCCAATCGCCTTGCGCGCCAAACTTGCCATCCCTGCTTCCCCTTCATCGACGTTCGATCGACAGGCGCCACACGTCACGCCATGCGTGTGGATATTTTTAACATATCTGAGTGGTGTATCGCGTGTGATGCGCCGCCGTCGCCCCATGCTAGCGGACTAGGCGACGCATCTGGTGATCAGGCGCAACGCCTGATCACGCAGCCTCTCAAGATCAGCTTTCGTGCTGTTCGAGGAACTTCAGGAAGTCATCGAGAACGGCCTGCCCAGGCAGTCCATCTGCTTCACGCGCCGCAACCCAGCTCTGCCAGGCGGCATCACGCACATCGAGCATCTTGGCCATTTCGGCGTCTTCAAGTTTGACGATCTCTGTTTGCTCGCTCAGCATCGCGTGGGACTCGACCTCGGCGACTTCCAGCAACTTGCGGGCCTGAACGACCATTTCCTCGTTCAGCGCTTCGATGATCGCCCGATCTTCCGCTGGAATGGCATTCCAGGTGTCCAGATTGATCGTGACCGGCATCGGGAAATAGAACCAGTTCTCATCGTCCCAGTAACTGAAGATCTCGCCGAAACCAAAGGCATAGGCGTCGGCAGGTGAACCGATGATCGCAGCGGTCACAACCTTCCGCTCGGCGGCGGCGGGAAGTTCACCCCATGGGATGCCATAAACCGCGATGTCCAGTTCCTTCAGGATTTCAGCGGCACCGCCATGCGCGCGGATCTTGGCCGCTTGCAGGTCCTCGATTGTGCGGATCGGTTCATGTGACAGCAACTGAATGGACGTCCACAAGCCCGGGAAAAGGTACTTCTGGTTCATCGCGGTGAATTCCGCCTCGACCGTCGGTGACTTGAAAAGGTCGTGTCCTGCTTTTGCATGCGCAAGAGGATCGTTGCTCATAAAGGGCAGGGAGGTCACGTTGGCCAGTGGGAAGAGGCCCGGGTTATAGACCGGGGAGAACTCTCCGAGATCAAATGCGCCGACGCTGATGTTTTCAGGCTGCGCAGAAAGTTTGCCAAGCGCACCACCAAAGATTCGTGTAAATCCAATCCGGCCTTCGGTGCGTTTCTCGACTTCGTCCATCCACCAGCGCACAGCAAGGTTAGACGGGCCTTGCCCCGTAAAGGCATGATATTTCAGGTTAATGTCTTCAGCCATTGACGTCGATGGCATTGTCAGCGTCGCCGCTGCAAGCAAAGCGCTGGCACATAGCGTCTTGATGAGTTTCATGTGAGCTCCTCTCCCTTTTGATACTCTACTTTTGGAACACCGAAGAGCTTTCGCCCTGAAAAGTGATCAAACGGCCCTGCGACATTGTCCTCCTCGTCGCCTGCTCCCCGGCAGTTTTCGGTTCCTCGTGAAAATCTAACTTTGCACCGGGGCGTCCTGTACGGGGGATCACGCCCGGAATTTGCGGAAACCCGCAGCTTGGTCGAGCACGTCCGCAGCGCATTGCCGCAAGCGACGCGGCGTCTGGACATGCCGCAAAACTCATTTGCGCACCCAGCTTTCCTGTATTTCGCACCCAGCGCGACGTAACAGAACCGACACTGGGCATTTCTCGCCGGTGATGCGCTGCAGCTCAGCGATTTTCGCGTCGCTTGCATCGGTGTCGAGGATCACGGTCAGTTCAATCACCGGAAAAGGGGACTCGATCTCGGCCTTGCCGAAGACACCGCGCGTATCAAAGTGTCCGCAGATGTTGAGCTCCATGCCGCGCAGGTCAATCTTCAATAGACCCGCGACATAGTTTGCGATGACATTGGTGCAGCCCAGAAATGACGACAACAACGTCTCAAGTGGGGTGGCAAACAGATCGGTGCCACCGCGCTCTGGCGGCTCATCGGTGGTCACAACCTTCCCGCGCGCGATCATTTCTGTCCGCGCATGGGTCAGCGCGTGGCCTTTGACGTCAATCTTGAACAGATCCGGCATTGTATGCGCCATTGGTATCTCCTTGGTCGGCGGCGCGGTCTGGGGGCCAAGGCCCCGCAAAGCGCGCGGTGGTCTGAAAGTGGGGCAGGTGGCCCGGTCTGGCACAGCGCTCTCCAGCAACAGACAGTCGGGATTGCTTGTTTGGGAGGGTGGCCTCCCGACCGTCTGTCGCTGGTTGTCCGACAGCACATGGACCCCTTCGACACGGATCCGCAGTCAAGCTGTCAGGCAAAGCACCGCGCCACTTCACGCGGACGCCCCGGGTGGTGTCAAAACAATGGCAGCCCCGGCGTTTTGACCCTGATGCGATAAAGCGAAGTGGATGACGTGAAGTAGAGATCCTTCAGATCGGCACCACCCCACGCAAAATTCGCGGTGAATTCGGCCATGCGGATCACACCCAGCGTTTCACCATCCGGTGTCAGCACATGAACGCCGCCGGGACCCGTGCAATAGACATTGCCCTTGCTGTCGATCTTCATCCCGTCCGGATGGCCTTCGCCGTGTCCGACAGTGACCTCCGCCCAAACATCCCCGCCCGAAGCACTGCCATCAGCGGCAATCGCAAAGCTGCGGATGTGCTTGTGTTCAGTGTCATTGACGTAAAGCGTGCTGTGATCGAGCGAGAAGCACAGCCCATTGGGCTGGGCAAAATCATCGGCCAGCTGCGTGATCGCCCCGCCATCCGGCGTCACGCAATACACACCCTGCACCCCCATCTCACAGGGCCGCTCGACCCCGAAATAATCCATCCGCCCGTAGGTCGGGTCGGTGAAGTAAATCAACCCGTCGCGCCGCACCACAATGTCATTGGGGCTGTTCAAAGCCTTCCCGTCATAATGCGTCGCGAGCGTCGTCAGTTGCCCATCCAGCTCTTCTCGTACAACCGAACTCGTCGCATGCTGACACGTCAGCATCCGGCCTTCCGCGTCATACGTGCTGCCATTCCCCATGTTGCTGGGCTTGCGGTAAGAGGCGACCTTGCCATCAGCGCCAAGGCGAAACATCTCATTGCCGGGAATGTCGGAAAACGTCAGGTGCTGCGCGACCGGATGCCAGATCGGCCCTTCGGTGAACAAGAATCCCTCTGCGACCTTCTCCAAAACGGCATCAGCCCCGACGATGTCGTGCATGCCTTCGCTACGGATCTCGATGCTCACGACTTGGACCTCAGTTCCTTCACGCGCTCCCCACCTGCGAACCAGTCGGTCTCTTCGATCTCATCGAAAGTGACCCACACGTTCTCCTTGGGGATGCCCGCAGCATCGACCAGCGCATCTGTCACGGCAGATTGCACCTTGGCCTTGATCCCGTCCGGATCGTGTTCAATCACCTGCTTGACGAGGCGGATATTCACAAACGGCATCGATGCCCTCCCTTATTTGTCGGGCCTCACATCACGGGCGGCCCTGACCCGGCGGGATCAGACTAGGGTGGCGGAGGGGAAGGGTCTGCGTCGGCATACGCAACAAAAATGCGGAGACGCCCCGAACGTTTGCGGGAACCCGCAAAGCGCGAGTTCAGGTCAGGTGGCGCCCCATCCAGACCCGCAGATTTTCTTCTTCCTTGCGCAACGCATCGGCATTCAGAATACCCTGCGTCAGCGCCAAAGAGATCGCCCGCGTGCGCGAATTATAGGTGGGCCCCCACGCGCCGGTGGGAATGTCAGCCTTATCAAGCCCCAGCTTCTGGTACAGATGCTGCAACCGGCTTTGGGCCCCGCGCAAAGACACATTGCGCCGCGCCGCCATCGCCTTGTCGGTCAGGCCGAGGCAAAGATCCACCAACGCCTCATATTCCATCTCGCTCAGCCCCAAAAGCCGATCGGTCGCCCGCTGCTGAACCCCGCGCACCTCGCGGTCGATCACGCATTGTTCGGCAACGAAGACCCCTTGCAATGCCAGTTCCAACTGCTCTGCCGGGGCGGACTTCAGGATATAGCCATAGACCGCCGCACTGGGCACGATCTTGGTGATCCCGCGGATATAGGCTTCTTCGGTGTAGTTTGACCAAAACAGGATCTTGGTGCTGGGCTTGCGGGCCCAAATGCTTTTGGCGACCTCAACACCGGTCATCCGTGGCATCTGCAAGTCGAGGACAACGGAATCATACGCGTCCTCCCCAAACAGCGCGATCGCCTCTGCGCCGTCTTCGGCCATCGTCAGCGTGTCGAGACCCGCAAGCGTATTGCGGGCGACCTTCTCAACGAAAGCACGATGGAGCTTGTCATCTTCAGCAATCAGCAGGCGCATGGGAATGTCCGTTGTGTCTCGTCTATGGTCATGGGGACAGCGCCGCATGCGCGGCCTGCCCAGTGGAAAGGGGCACCGTGATCGACACGCGGGTCCCGTTGGGATGCGTCAGCCGCTCAAACCGTACCCTGGCAGAGATCAGATCGGCCCGTGTCTTGATGTTGCTGATCCCGCGTTGAGAGCGCAGGTCAGCTTCCGAGATGCCGGTGCCACTGTCTTCAACCGTGACCACCATGTCGTTGTCGTTCTGCGTGATCTGAACCGCGATGGTGTCGCAATCCGCATGTTTAAGCGCGTTGTTCACCGCTTCCTGCACGATCCGGTACATTGCGGTGCGCACCGTGTCTTCGAGGGTGTCCATCTGACCGTCCGAAAGATCGCGGACCTCCATCCCGACATTGCGCCGCATATTCTTCTGGCATCGCTGCATATGCGCCTCAATGGCCTCGGAATACCCAAAAAGCTGCAAAACGCCGGGCTTCATGTTTTCGACAATGCCCCGCAGTTCATCCAGACAGTGATCCAGCTCGTCCTGCAGCGCGTCAATTTCCTTCTGTGCGGCGGCCGTCCCGCCGTCGATCCGGGAAATACGTCTGCGGATCCGAGCCAGATCAGCAAGGGTCTGATCGTGCAGGTCCATCCCAACACGTTGGCGTTCGCGCTCCATCCCTTCCGTCAAGCGCAGCGCCCCCAATCGCAACGCCTGTTCACGTGCCGTTGCGGCCAGTTCTGACACGGCGGACTCGCGGGCTTCCTTGCCCCGTTCAAGTGCGAACAGGAATGCGGACACCAGGTCGGCCGCGCCCTGCGCCAGCACCACAAGTTCGGTATTGTAAAAGCCGATCTTGTGGCTCGAAATCGCAAGCGATCCGATCAAGTCGCCTTGCACACGCAGGGGCACAACGATGCGGCTGTGCAGATTGGCATCAAAGAGCGGTTTGCTATCGGACCCTTCGAAGTGAAACCGTGGATCGGTCCAGGCGTCGTCGGTCAGGATATAGGGCGTCTCGCCCCGGAGCACGGCACGGATCGGGCTTTCTGCGGTGGGCTTGGTCGGGTTCTGCGTGTGACCCCATGCCGTATGAATGCGCGCCTCGTAACACATCTGCGTGCCGGATGGATGCAGCAAGACGATATCAAGATGGTCGTGCGCAATGAGCGCCCGCAGGCGACTGGCAAAGTTCTCCAGAACCAGTTCATAATCCGTCTGCCCCGCGATGGCTTGCGCAATCGAAAGGTAGCAGTTCAGAGCCTCACCAGCGTTTGGCATAAGCGCAGATACCCCCTCCTCGGGCATCTGTAGCTGAGCATAATCCGGTGTCTCTTTCAACGTGACCTCAT
>JAHDEX010000138.1 GCA_020628545.1 Paracoccaceae bacterium
ACAAACGACGGCCCCGTCCATGCGCTCAAGGACGTGAGCCTCGACATCCAGAAGGGCGACTTCGTCTCCTTCATCGGCCCCTCCGGCTGCGGCAAAACCACTTTCCTGCGCTGCATTGCGGGGCTGGAGACGCCCACCGCAGGCACCCTCACCGTCAACGGCATGACGCCCGACGCGGCACGGCAGGCGCGTGCTTATGGCTACGTCTTCCAGGCGGCAGGCCTCTACCCCTGGCGGACCATCGGCGGTAACATTCGTCTACCGCTCGAGATCATGGGCTTCGACAAGGCGGAGCAGGCGAAGCGGGTCGAACGCGTCCTCGACCTCGTGGACCTCTCGGGGTTTGAGAAGAAATTCCCCTGGCAACTCTCCGGCGGCATGCAGCAACGGGCCTCCATCGCGCGGGCGCTGGCATTTGATGCGGACATCCTTCTGATGGACGAACCCTTCGGGGCGCTGGATGAGATTGTCCGCGATCACCTCAATGAGCAGCTTTTACACCTCTGGGCGCGGACGGAGAAGACGATTGGCTTCGTCACCCACTCGATCCCGGAGGCGGTGTACCTGTCGACCAAGATCGTCGTGATGTCCCCCCGACCCGGGCGAATTACCGATGTTATTGAGAGCCCATTGCCGAAGGAGCGGCCACTGGAAATCCGCGATAGTGCGGAATTCATCCAGATCGCCAACCGGGTCCGCGATGGATTGCGCGCGGGGCATGCTGACGATGCCTAGGGCGCTGCAAATCAGCTTGTCCCTTTTCCTCGCGCTTGTCGGGGCCGGGTCCGCTTTAATTGCCTCTGCGGCGCGGTCGGACTTTGTTTTTCGTGGCTGTGATGAAATTCCGCGGCACGAATGGAAAATGACAGTCAATTGTAGCGACGGCTGGTTGGGTCAGGTTGTCTTTGCTGGCATTGGCCTTTTCTGTTTCGTTGGGGCCATCATTCTTTGGCGGCGAGGGCGCGCTGCATGAAGTCGATCGTGCCCGTCCTGACCGTCGTTGCGGCCATCTTTGCGTTTTGGGCCTTGGCCGTGATCCCCATGAACATCCATCTGGTGGCCGATCAGGCGCAGCGGGATGAGATTGTTGTGGCGCCAGAGGAACCTGCCGCGCGGCAGGAGGTGTCGGGCATCGGGCTGGCCCTGCGCAACCCGCATATCATTCCGCTGACTTACACGTTTGTGCGCCCGACGCTGCCGTCTCCGCATCAGGTGGGGGCGGAGCTTTATGACAGCGTGTTTGCCAAGAAGATCACTAGCAAGCGGAGCCTTGTGTATCACGGCTGGGTCACGCTTGCGCCGACGCTTCTGGGGTTCGTGATTGGGACAGGCCTTGGCATCCTACTGGCTGTTGGGATCGTCTATAGCCGGGTGATGGATGCGTCTGTCATGCCCTGGGCGATTGTGAGCCAGACCATCCCCATTCTGGCTTTGGCCCCGATGATTATCGTCGTGCTCGGGTCGATGGGGATACAGGGATTGTTCCCAAAGTCCTTGATCGCAGCCTATCTGTCTTTCTTCCCGGTGGTCGTGGGCATGGTGAAAGGGCTACGCAGCCCGGACCAGATGCAGCTCGACTTGCTGAGGACTTACAATGCGTCCAACACCCAGGGGTTCTGGGCTTTGCGGTTACCTGCCTCGACGCCGTACCTGTTCGCCTCTCTCAAGATCGGGATATCGGCCTCGCTCGTCGGGACCATCGTCGCGGAACTGCCGACTGGGGCGAAGGCGGGCTTTGGGGCGCGCATGCTCGTTGGCGACCAATACGGCCAACCGCTCGTGTCCTGGGCGGCCCTGTTTGGGGCGGCGATTACGGCTGCAGCACTAGTAGGGCTCTTTGGCCTGATTGAACGGGTGACGCTGAAGCGCATGGGGATGCAGGCGGCATGATGTTGGTGATCGCAGCAGTTCTGATCTGGATTGTGGGGTGGTGGCTCAATGTGCGGCTCGCAAACGGGCCTGCGGCTGGCAGCCCGCTGGTGCGCCTCGCGATTCCAGCGATCTTCGGCCTCACGGTCTTGATCGTTTGGGAGCTTATGGTGCGTGGGTTCGACGTGAACCCGGTGATCCTGCCCGCGCCTTCCGCCATCGGCGCGCGATTGATGGTTGAGGGGCCGCGCCTGTGGGCGGACTTTGAACAGACGATCATCAAAGGTGCGATGACGGGCTATGTCATTGGTGGACTTGCGGCTTTAGGTGTCGCGATCCTTGCAGACCGGTCGCCGTTTTGGACACGGGGCATTCTGCCCGTGGGGAGCTTCATGGCGGCCCTGCCGATCGTCGGCATCGCACCGATCTTCGTGAAATGGTTCGGGAGTGACTGGCAGTCGAAAGCGGCAGTGGTCGCCGTCATGGTCTTCTTCCCGATACTCGTGAACACGGTTGCGGGACTACGCGACACAACGGCGATGCAGCGCGACCTGATGCGCACCTATGGCGCGGGCTACTGGCCGACGCTGTTCAAACTGCGCCTACCTGCCGCAATGCCGTTTATTTTCAATGGTCTTAAGATCGCGACAACGTTGGCCCTCATTGGCGCCATTGTTGCTGAATTTTTTGGCTCTCCCACCGTTGGGATGGGCTTTCGCATTTCCACGTCTTTTGGCCAGCTTGCGCTTGACATGGTCTGGGCAGAGATTGTGATCGCCGCCCTCGCAGGATCAGCCTTTTATGGGCTGATGGTGCTGATCGAAAAGCGGGTGACCTTCTGGCACCCCTCACAAAGATAACAACAGACGCCGCCAAGGCGCGGGAAACATAACAAGGAGAAAACGATGAAAAAGACGATGATAGCGGCCGCACTCGCCGCCGGGTTTGGGGGAACAATGGCAGCGGCGGACGGCCACGCCAATTCCGTGACACTGCAACTGCAGTGGGTCACCCAAGCGCAATTCGCGGGGTACTACGTGGCCTTGGACAAAGGCTTTTATGAAGCGGAAGGGCTTGAGGTTGAAATCCTCGCAGGTGGTCCGGACATTGCACCACCCCAGGTCCTTGCAGGCGGCGGCGCGGACGCGATGCTGAACTGGATGCCATCTGCGCTGGCGGCACGGGAGAAGGGCCTGCCAGTGGTGAACATCGCGCAGCCTTTCAAGACCTCTGGCCTGATGCTGACCTGCTGGAAAGACACCGGCATCACCGGTCCTCAGGACTTCAAGGGCAAAACCATCGGTGTCTGGTTCTTCGGCAACGAATATCCGTTCCTGTCGTGGATGTCGCAGGAAGGCATCTCCACTGACGGCGGTGAAGATGGCGTGACGGTCTTGAAGCAAGGCTTCAACGTTGATCCGCTCTTGAACCGGGAGGCCGATTGCATCTCCACCATGACCTACAATGAATACGGTCAGGTACTGGATGCGGGCGTGTCCGAGGATGAACTGGTGACCTTCAA
>JAHDEX010000064.1:0-7816 GCA_020628545.1 Paracoccaceae bacterium
GCAGCAGGTTCGGCGGGCGCTGGTAGCTGATTGGAACCGTAAGATCCGTCATCCAACGCAACAATTTGATCGACTTTGTATAGTGCAGCGTCGGCTTTTGGACGTAGCGCGCCCAAGCGTTCATCAATCTTTGTTGGCGGGACAGATGGGAAGTGTCAGGCATCCCGAAATCTATTCCCGCCCAGGCATCACGGTCAAGCAGCCGCGGCTCTTTCGTAGGTTTTGGCGTCGATGAAGGTCACGTCTGTGATGCCGATGAACTTGAGAAACAGGCGCATATGTGGTGTCGCAAAGTCCATCTCTGATCCCATCGGGACGCCGCCTGACGCGTAGACGACGATGGCTTTCTTGCCCTCCAGCAGGCCGATTGGACCGGATTTGGTATAGCGAAATGTCACGCCGGGGCGGGCGACAAGGTCCATCCAGGCTTTCATGCTCGCAGGAGCGCCAAAGTTGTAGACCGGCAGACCAAAGACAACGGTATCGGCGTCCTGAATTTCAGAGATCAGGTCATCTGATTGCTTTAGAACTCGGTTTTCAGCATCCGTCCGCTCGTTTGGCGCGATGAGGCGAGCTTTGACCCAAGCGTCGTCGACGTGAGGAAGAGGCTCCGCAGCAAGGTCGCGGTCAATGATGCGATCCGCCTGCAGGCCCTGAATAACGTTGGAGGTGATTGCACGGCTGACAGAGCCCTCGCGGGTCGCGGATGCATTGATATGAAGAACTGTGGACATGGCGATGTCTCCTCTGGTTGGTGCACGACAGCTAGTACACAGCATGAGCGCAGATAAGTCTCGTGAATTGACAGTTCGTGTGTAATTTCGCACATATCGATCACGGCCTTGTGTTGCGGGATGAAGACCCCACGTAAGGGAATGACAGGTCAAAGCGTGGAAGGGGCCGACATGGATAACTGGGACGAGATCCGAACAGCGTTTCAGGTGGCCCGCAATGGCACGGTCAGCGGGGCTGCTGAGGTGCTGGGGGTCCACCATGCAACAGTCATTCGTCATATTGATGCTTTGGAAACCCGTCTGGGTGCGAAGCTGTTCCAGCGTCATGCGCGTGGCTACACCCCAACAGAAGCAGGGACTGACCTACTACAGGTCGCGCAGGCCACGGACGATCAATTTTCGCAGCTTGCTGGACGGATCAAAGGACAGGGGGAGGGTGTGAGCGGAGAGCTTGTCGTCACCTCCCTGACGATCTTTTCGGGCACGATTGCCCCGATCCTTGCAAAGTTGCAGGCGGATCATCCTGAATTGATCCTGCGGTATCTCACCGGGGAACGGCTTTTTCGGCTCGAATACGGCGAAGCACATGTGGCGATCCGATCAGGCAATCCGCCGCAACAGCCCGACAACGTTGTTCAGCACCTGCTCGATATGCCCGTACACCTTTGTGCTTCACCATCCTACATTGAAAGGTACGGGGTTCCAAATGCTGAGGCGATGGATCCGCATCATATCTTTGTCGGCACCGACGATGCCGCAAGCCGTGCGCCATTCAACCGTTGGATCACCGAGCTTGGATGGGGCGAACAAATTCGCTTCCGCACCGATAATGCGATGACCATGGCAGAGGCGGTCTTCGGCGGCGCAGGTATCGGTTTTGTGGCCCCGTGGAAAATGCGTGAGCTTGGCCTGACCGAGGTCTTACCATCAAAATCCGATTGGGTGACACCGACCTGGCTGGTCACCCACGTTGATCTTCACAGAACCAACAAAGTGCAAACAGTTTTGGCCGCGCTGAAAGAGGCTGTCAGCTCTGGAGAAATGTTCGGCTGATGTCGCCACAGGCGGCAGGTCATCTGGCAATGTTGCTCTTCTCGGCGCTCGTTGCCGGGTCATTTGCGCTGGGCACGCTCGTTGCGAATGAGATTTCGCCAGTGGCCTTGAATGCGGTGCGGTTTTGGATTGCTGCGTTGATTGTAGGTGCGTTCGCGGTGGGCAAAGTGGGCATTAGCCGTGCCGATCTTAAAGCGCCCTGGCGATACGTCGTGCTGGCCGCAGTTTTTGTGCTCTATTTCGTTTTGATGTTTGAGGGTTTGAAAACCGCCCCCGCGGTCAGCGCCGCGGCAGTTTTTACGCTGACACCGCTGATTTCTGCCGGGTTTGGGTTTTTATTGTTGGGTCAGGTTCTGACCACACGTATGGCTCTTGCCTTGCTCATCGGGGGCATCGGTGCGGTTTGGGTGATCTTCCGCGCGGATATCAGCGCCATTCTGGCATTTGATATTGGACGCGGCGAGATGATCTATTTCATCGGCTGCGTGGCGCATGCGCTATACACGCCGCTGGTGCGTCGTCTGAACCGCGGCGAAAACGTCATTGTATTCACATTCCTGACCTTGGTTGCTGGCGCGATCCTCCTGACGGTTGTCGGTTGGCGCGAAGTTATGACGACGGATTGGCTGAACCTGCGGCCGCTGGTTTGGGTCACCATTGCCTATGTCGCGATCTTTGCGTCGGCGGCGACGTTCACGCTTCTCCAGTTCGCGACTCTACGTCTGCCAAGTGCAAAAGTGATGGCCTACACTTACCTGACGCCAAGCTGGGTCATGCTTTGGGTGATTGCTCTAGGGCAAGGGTTTCCGCCCGGTCTCGTCGTGTTGGGGGTCGCACTGACAATCGTCGCGCTTGTTCTGCTTCTGCGCGACGATAGTACGCCGCAACCGAACCATGGAACTAAATCGACAGTTAGTAGTTCTTTGCCCAAATAACGGAAGGACGCACTATGCGAAATATTATCTATCTTGTTGGTTTGGTTGTCATCGTTTTGGCCATCGTGCAGTTCGTACTTTAGTTCCAAAATGGATTAACACATGCTGCGGGCTGACTGGTTGTTGTCGGCCCGCGCAATTCAGCCTGCACTTTGATCAGACGGCAGTTCAGTAGCGAGAAATCGTTCGAACGCGTCGAGGTCCAAGCCACCCATCTGACCAAAACCCTGCATCCACGTGCTTGCCTCGCGTAGCGCATCAGGCTCAAGTTTGCACCACTTCACGCGGCCGCGCTTTTCTTGGCTGATCAGGCCGGCAGAGGTCAGCACACCCAAGTGTTTAGAGATCGCAGCAAGCGACATTTCAAAGGGTTCGGCCACATCTGTCACGGCCATATCATCTTCCAATAACATCGAAAGGATGGCTCGCCGTGTCGGATCGGCGAGCGCTGCAAAGACGATATCGAGGTCTGGCGCCATGACGCGTATCTACCGCGCCGTGAGAGTGAGTGCCAGAACTCAGAAGCGCGGCCGATCTTTACTTTCCGACGGCCACACATGTCGCAGCCGCGCGAGTTCTGATTGAGATAATCCGATATCACGTGCGATTTTGTCGCTTATATAGGGCATGGGTGGCTTTGGACGAATTATCAGCCTTTCGGCAAAGACGGACCAGTCCCACCGCAGTGGGTTTATCAATACTATCGGCATTTCAGCCTCCTTAACCGGGATGCAAGACGAGAGTGCCAAATGGATAAGAGCAATTCAAACGCCTTTGCTTGACAAGACATGTGCGCAAAAGTCACACATAGGCATGACCCGCCAACTCCCTCCGCTGAATGCCCTGCGCGCGTTTGAAGCTGCGGGACGGCATCAAAGTTTCACCGGGGCCGCATCTGAGTTGGGGGTCAGTCATTCGGCGATTAGCCGTCATGTGCGCGGCTTAGAGGACAGATTAGGCGCGCAGTTGTTTCGTGATCTGCCGCGCGGGGTGGAGCTTACGGACGCTGGTGCGCAATATTTGTCGCAAGTGTCGCCCGCACTTGATGCGATTGCCGAAGCTTCCGGTGTTTTCTCTGACAAGCCTTCTGGCTTGGTTTCCGTCGACTCTGAACCGCTGTTCGCCGCGAAATTTCTGATCCCGAAGCTGGGCGATTTCTATGAACGTTATCCGGAAATTGAGTTGCGGCTCGATGCACGACGCGAATTGGCGGACATCAAACGGTATCAGGCGGACATGGCTTTGCGCTTCTATCATGGGCCGCCGCCGTCCGATGACCAGCCGATGTTCTGTAACGCGCCACTCTACCCGTATGCGGTGCCAGACATCGCCAAGCAGGTTCATGCGCCAGAAGACGTTCTGAAGTTTCGCAGGTATCGCGACCGCTATGATCACACTTGGGGTCTGTGGGCCGAGGCCGCCGGTCTTGATCCCGCGCTGTTCCCGGAAGAGGCGTTTCGTTTGCGGGCAACACTTGCCGTCGAAGCTGCGCTTGCCGGGCATGGCATCTTTCTGTGCTCATGGGAAATCGTCGCGGGCGATGTCGCTGCGGGCCGGTTGCTCCGCTGCGTGGATATCGGCATCCGCCACGGCAGCTTTCACATAGTATTCGGCGAGGGCGTTTTGCGCCGCGCGCCGGTCCGCCTGTTTCGCGATTGGCTGCTGGACGTAACCGCTGAGCTGCGTTGCGAAACTTAATCCTCAACCATTTGGTTGAATATCGCAAAAGCGTTTCGCATGCGAAATAGTGCCTCCGTTTCATGAGTTTGGGCAGCCTCAAGTCATTGAAATATTGAGAAGAAAGGTGCTGTGACGTTCTATTGACTCTCACGCACCTCCATCCTAGACCACCCGCAACACGCGGAGGGGCATTTTGATGTCCGATGGATCTGATGACAGCGATCGGTTGAGAGCCCTTGAGGCGAAGATCGATGCGCTGAAAAAGGGACCGGAGGTCAAACACCACTCTGAAGAGCACTACAGCCAAGCACAACTTGCCTGGCGCATGGTGATCGAACTTGTTGCCGGCATTACGATCGGCTTTGGCATTGGGTACGGGCTAGACAGCCTGTTCGGGACAGCCCCGATTTTCCTGGTGCTGTTTATTTTCTTTGGCCTCGCGGCGGGTGTTCTCACCATGATGCGGTCAGCCAAAGAGGTGCAAAAGAGGCAGCAAGAGGCTGCAAACGAAGAGGGCGACACACGTGGCTGAAGAAAAGTCTGAAGGCGGATTGGTTTTCCACCCACTTGATCAGTTCATCGTCAAGCCGTTGTTCGGCGACGGGGCCGTGGGGATGTTCACCATCACCAACGTGACTTTGTGGATGGCGATTTCGGTTGTTGCGATCATCGCGCTGTTTGTTTTTGGCACCAAGAAACGCGACATTGTTCCGGGCAAGGCGCAATCTATCGCAGAGCTGATCTACAGCTTTATCTACAAGATGGTGGAAGACATCTGTGGCAAGGAAGGGGCGAAATACTTCCCCTACATCATGACACTGTTCCTGTTCATCCTCTTCGCCAACTATCTGGCGCTGATCCCGATGTCCTACAGCCCGACATCCATGATCGCAGTGACTGCGGTACTTGGTTTCGGTGTCTTCATTGTCGTCACGGCGCTTGGCTTTATCCTGAACGGACCAGCCTTCCTCGGCATGTTCTGGATGAAAGACGCACCAGCAATCTTGCGCCCCATCATCGCTGTCATCGAAGTGATTTCCTATTTCGTACGCCCCGTCAGCCACTCCATTCGTCTGGCAGGCAACGTTATGGCGGGCCACGCCGTGATCAAGGTGTTTGCAGGCTTTGCGGCGCTGACTCTGGTCAGCCCGGTTGCGATCCTTGGCATCACGGCGATCTACGGTTTGGAGGTCCTTGTGGCCGGTATTCAGGCCTACGTCTTTACCATTCTCACATGCGTCTACCTGAAGGACGCTTTGCACCCGCATCACTAATCACGGGCGTGGGCCCAGCCCACCCTATAGATCCAACTTCCAATCGTAAGGAGATACCCAATGGAAGGTGAACTCGCACACATCGGCGCAGGCCTCGCAGCAATCGGTTCCGGCGCAGCCGCTATCGGTGTTGGTAACGTGGCAGGCAACTACCTGGCTGGTGCATTGCGCAACCCATCCGCTGCTGCATCGCAGACAGCAACACTCTTCATCGGTCTGGCCTTCGCAGAAGCCCTGGGGATCTTCGCATTCCTCGTGTCGCTCCTGCTGATGTTTGCTGTCTAAGGCAACCGAACCATCCTTACGGCTGGCTGGCGCTTTTTACGCGCCAGCCGGTAAAACCAGGACTATCGGGGACGGACTATGGCCACAGAAACCACTGAAGTCGCAGCAGGCGCCTGTGTCGGCCCATCGGGCAGCGCCATTGGGATGCCACAGCTTTGCGCGGACTGGATCCCCAACCAGGTGTTCTGGCTCGTCATCGCATTGGTGGCGACATACTTTGTGCTGTCGCGGATCGCACTGCCACGGATCGCGTCCGTATTGGCCGAACGCTCTGGCACAATCACGAATGATTTGGCTGCAGCGGAAGAGCTGAAGCTGAAAGCGCAAGAGGCTGAAGCGGCCTATGAGCAGGCGTTGAAAGATGCCCGGGCGGAAGCTGCAAAAATCGTCGCTGAGACGAAAGCCGAGATCCAAACTGAGTTGGATGCGGAACTTGCGAAAGCTGACGCGCAGATCGCTGAGAAAACAGCCGAAAGCGAAGCGGCGATTGCCGAAATTCGCGATGGCGCTGTGAAGTCAGTGACTGCAGTTGCCAAGGATACGGCGAAAGAGATTGTCGCAGCGCTTGGCGGATCCGCCGACGCGAAAGCAGTAACCGCTGCTGTATCTGCACGAATGAAAGGCTGATCAAATGCGTTTTGGATTGATTGCCGCCCTGAGCCTTGCTGCCAGCCCCGCGTTTGCGGCTGGTGACAAACCGTTCTTTTCCCTCGCGAACACAGATTTCGTCGTCTGGATCGCCTTCCTCGTCTTTGTTGGCATTCTGCTTTATTTCAAAGTGCCAGCACTTGTGAGCAAGATGCTGGACGACCGCGCGGCGGGCATCCGCTCTGACCTCGACGAGGCCCGCGGTCTGCGCGAAGAAGCCAAGCAGTTGCTGGCCTCCTACGAACGTAAGCAAAAGGAAGTGCAGGAGCAGGCAGACCGGATCGTGGCATCTGCCAAGGAAGAAGCAGCGAATGCTGCGGAAGCCGCTAAAGCAGACATTGAGAAGTCAGTTGCACGTCGTCTGGCCGGCGCCGAGGAGCAAATCGCCGCTGCCCAAGCCGCTGCCGTTAAAGAGATTCGCAACAAGGCGGTCACTGTGGCAGTTGGTGCTGCGAAGGACTTGATCGCGGAGCAGATGGACGCAAAGCGGACAAATGCACTGATTGATGACGCCATCACACAGGTCGGTGCGAAGCTGCATTGAAGGCGTGTCGACTTAAACCCTGACCTACGTACTACGGAGCCCGGTTGCTGAGAAGGCAGCCGGGCTTTTTGTTATGCACGAACCCGGGGGCGCTGCCCCCGGCCTGCAGCCCCCTCGAGATATTCTTGTCCGCAAGAATGAGAGCGTGCTTTAGCGGCCCTGTTCGTGCTCGAACCGCTTTTTGGCATAGACTTCATTGCGGTCGGCCTTTTGTTGCCCTGAAAGTGCGCTCTCTACGTAATCCATGTGGGCTGCGACGGCAGTGCGAGCGGCTTCAGGATTACGGGCCTGAATGGCGTCGTTGATAGCACGGTGCTGATCCAGCAGATGGCCGCGGGTCATCCGTTGGCGGAACATCACCGTGCGGTTGTAGAAAACCCCTTCCTTGAGGAGATCGTACATCGAGCGCATCATGTGGAGCATGACCACGTTGTGGCTCGCCTCAATGATCGCGAGGTGAAATTCAGCGTCAAGCTGCGCTTCCTCAGCCGGATTGCGCTTCGTATGCGCGGCTTCCATCTTCTCAAAGATCGTGTTGATCACGGCGAGATCGGTGTCTGAACCGAAATGGGCTGCACGCT
Source organism: Paracoccaceae bacterium (assembly GCA_020628545.1). Classification (GTDB taxonomy): domain Bacteria; phylum Pseudomonadota; class Alphaproteobacteria; order Rhodobacterales; family Rhodobacteraceae; genus Yoonia. The sequence goes on from JAHDEX010000064.1 coordinate 7,735, forward strand.
CTGCAGCAAGGCCTTCCATGTCGCGTCGGAAGCTGATGTAGTCGAAGACGGCGTCGTCATGTGTTGCGAACAGCGTGACAAG
>JAHDEX010000064.1:7916-20646 GCA_020628545.1 Paracoccaceae bacterium
TTTTCTTGATGGACCGGTTCGAACGGCATTGTGGCTCCTTCGTATTGGTCAGATTATATGACCACTTGGGGCCGCGAACAAACAAAAAGGGGCTGGCTCTGCAGCCAACCCCCCTCACACGTACCGCCGGTACCGTTTAATTCGGAGTGATCACAATCTCGACCCGGCGGTTCTGCGCCCGGCCTTCTGGGGTCAGGTTCGTTGCGATCGGTGCATCTTCACCGCGTCCGATGGAGCGGATGCGCTGGGGTGCAACGCCGCCGTTGATCAGGACAGAGGTCACCGCTTGCGCGCGGCGCTGCGACAGATCGAAGTTATAGGCCGCATCGCCCGTGTTGTCGGTGTGTCCGATCACGCTGACGGTCGAGTTAGGGTTGTTGTTGAGTGACCGCGCCACGGCAAAGAGATCGTTTTGGGATGTGCCGGAAACGACAGCTGAGTCTGTGGCGAAGAGCACGTTGTTCGGCAGGCTGACGGTCAGGTTGCTACCATTGTTCACTACAGATGCGTTGGAGCCGAGCGCCTGACGCAGCTCTTCTTCCTGACGATCAAGTGCAGACCCGATCGCGGCACCGGCACCTGCGCCAAGCGCAGCGCCGACCAGTGCGCCGCGCTGCCGCTCTGCCCGTGAGTCGCCCGTTGCAGCGCCGACCAAAGCGCCTGCCAGTGCGCCAGCGGCCGCACCACCGCGTGTGTTCAGGTTATCGTTTGGGCCACCGGTTCCAGAGCAAGCTGTGACCGCGATCAGAGACGTTGCGGCGAAAACGAGGGGGAGTTTCTTGAAGGTCATGTTCATTTTCCAAATGTCGCCGCGCTCAGTCGCGGCACTGCTGCCATCGATATGCCAAAGGAACGTATGTTATCCAATATCGTTCCGCATGCTATGAGATGTCGGCTTGTTTTTGCTGGGCGTGGATCCTTCAGAGCGTTTGAACCTGCCGTGATCAGGACGCCTCAGCTCTCGCAGTCTCCCAAGCGAGCATGGCCCTTTTGCGATCCAGCCCCCAGTGATAGCCGCCAAGTGCGCCGGATTTGCGCAGAGCACGGTGGCACGGGATCAACCAGGAGATTGGATTGCGTCCAACGGCTGTCCCCACAGCGCGGACGGCTTTTGGAGATCCAATTGTTTCTGCGATCTCGGAATAGGTCGTCACATGGCCGGTGGGCACCTGGAGCAGCGCCTCCCATACCTTGATCTGGAAGGGTGCCCCAATGAGGTAGAGTGGTGCAGGCTCTATTTTGCCGTCGGTGCCGAGCGCTGCATTCACCCACGGCCTCAGCCGCATCGGGTCTTCGACATAGTCTGCCTTGGGCCAACGGGTGATCATATCAGCCATCGCTGTCTCTGATCCCACGTCATCGGCGAACGCTAGCCCACAGATCCCTTTGCCAGTCCCCATAAAGAGAGCAGGGCCAAATGGGCTTTCAAACCACCCCCAGTATATCGTCAGCCCGGCACCGCCCCTTGCAAACCGTCCAGGGCTCATCGCCTCCCATGTCAGGAACATGTCGTGCAAACGGCCCGACCCTGAAAGCCCCACTGCGTCCGCAGTGGCCAGTGTTGTGAATTTCTCGCGCAGCAACGTCTTGGCATGGCCGATGGTCAGATATTGTTGGTACCGTTTGGGCGAGACACCAACCCACTGGGAAAACACGCGTTGGAAATGGGCCGGCGACATCCGCATGTCGCGGGCCAACTGCTCGAGGGAAAGGGGGTCATCGGCCTGATCAATCAAATCGATGGCGCGGGCAATGACGGCATAGTGGTATGGTTCTTGGGTCATGTGGTGACCGTACCGAAGTGGCTGCCGTCCCGCGACCCGGATATTGCGGGTTCTGCTTGGTCTTGAGAAACCGCATGATCAACTGCACATATTCCCGGCTACAATCGTACCGGACGAAATCACAGAACCGGTATTGGCGTCCATAAAGGTGATGCGCTGACCATTCATCAGGGCGCGCTGACAATCCTCCGCACTGCCCGGGTAGGCATAACAGATATAGTTGTTCGCAACGCGCCAGTTGCCTGCGTAGACCTCATGATCACGGCCAAAAATGCCGCTGTTTGGGGCGTGGTATTCGCAATAGGCCATGCCATCGGACAGGGCGCCTATCACAGAATTGCCACTGAGGGCACGATGTAGCGTTCCGCTATCGTTGTATTGGAAAGCGTGTGCGGGCATGGCAGCCGTGAAAGCTGCCAGTGTGCTGATGGCGTATGTGACCAAGCGTTTCATAAGTCGTCCTCTCGCGTGGTGGATGAGGGTCGTGGCTGACCCCTTGCAAATCCATCTTGGCGAAACTTCGTGTCACTTGGCGCATGTCGTATCCATTCCGCGTCGTATCGCACTGGATCCGAGAACACCCACCGTCACTTGCAATACCAGTGGCTTGCAGCCTCGCGCCCATCGCGGCATACGCGTCCCATGGCCAAGCAACTCGACTATCACACGATCCGCGAGATCTTCACCCGCTTTCAAGCCAGTGAAGCCGAGCCGAAGGGTGAACTTGAACATGTGAACGTCTATACGCTTGTTGTCGCGGTGGCGCTTTCCGCACAGGCAACGGATGCCGGCGTGAATAAGGCAACCCGCGCCCTTTTTCAGATCGCTGACACGCCGCAAAAGATGCTCGATCTAGGGATCGAGGGGCTGACCGAACATATCAAGACAATTGGTCTGTTTCGGCAAAAAGCAAAGAACGTGATGAAGCTGAGCCAGATCCTCGTGGATGACTACCATGGTGAGGTGCCAAACTCGCGCGCCGCGTTGCAGTCATTACCCGGCGTCGGACGAAAGACAGCAAACGTGGTCCTGAACATGTGGTGGGGGCAGCCCGCGCAGGCTGTGGATACGCATATCTTCCGCGTCGGTAATCGCACCGGGATTGCAGTGGGCAAGGACGTGAACGCTGTCGAGCGCGCCATCGAAGACCACATTCCAGCAGATTTCCAATTGCATGCGCATCACTGGCTGATCCTCCACGGTCGCTATATCTGCGTTGCACGCAAACCCAAATGCGGAGCCTGCCTGATCAAGGACCTCTGCCAATTCAAGGACAAGACAGAATGAGTGGATATGACGTGATCGGCATTGGAAATGCGATTGTCGATGTGATCGCCCCGGCGCCCGATACGTTTCTCGACCATATGGGGATCGAGAAAGGGATCATGCAGTTGATCGAACGAGACCGTGCAGAGGTGCTTTATGCGGCCATGTCCGACCGCGTGGAAACGCCCGGCGGATCGGTTGCGAACACCATCGCGGGGATCGGTGCATTGGGCCTGTCCACAGCGTTTATTGGCAAGGTGAAAGACGATGCCCTGGGCAAGTTCTATGCCAAGGGCATGGAAGAGGCGGGCACGGCCTTTCCTAATCCGCCGGTTGCGGATGCGGATGCGCCCACATCGCGCTCCATGATTTTCGTCTCTCCAGATGGCGAGCGGTCAATGAATACCTATCTCGGCGCAGGGGCTGACCTCGGGCAAGGTGACGTCGACGCAGGCGTCTTCGACGCAGGAAAGATTTTGTTTCTCGAAGGGTATCTCTTCGACAAACCCGACGGAAAAACCGCCTTTGCAGAAGCCGCACGCTTGATGAAAGCGGCCGGTGGGCGATCCGGCATCACACTATCAGACCCCTTTTGCGCCGACCGCCATCGCGCGGACTTCCAGGCTCTAATCGCTGAAAGCATGGATTTCGCCATAGGAAACACAGCTGAATGGACGACATTGTACGAGACCGAAGATTTGGACGCAGCGCTCAGTCAGGCGGCCGAAGTCTGTGAGACGATCGTCTGCACCCGATCCGGTGATCCGGTGATCATTCGCCAAGGCGATACCGTAACCGAAGTGCCGGTGAAGACCGTGACGCCAGTGGACGCGACCGGAGCGGGTGACCAGTTCGCGGCTGGATTTCTCTTTGGTTTTGCGACGGGGCGTTCTTTGGACATCTGTGGTGCAATGGGTGTGATGGCCGCAAGTGAGGTTATCGGTCATATCGGACCGCGCCCGAAAGCGAACATCGGCGCGATGTTCAAGCAGGCGGGATGGCTTTGAGCCACATCTGATCTAAAGCGTCAATTGCGCCTGGGTCGAAGCGCTCCTCTTCCTTCCAATACTTGCCGGACGGGACGTAGTAGCCAAGGCGGTCTTCTTCAGCGAGGGCCGCCGCGACACGCGTTTCATCCAGCGTCACCGGCACTTGCGCGGCGAGTGTCGCCGGAGTCGCGCGGGGGACGGTCAGACGGCTGGGGGCACTGGACATGTTCACAACGGCACAGTTGCGCTGTGCCGCAAGCGCCTGCATGCGTGCAGACTTCGCCTCTAGCGATCGTAAGCTGATATCCGCACGAAGGGGGTCAGCGGCGCCGCTGCCATAAAAATGAGTCTGCGCGCCGTCATACATCATGTCGCAACCCATCATCGCGATCACCCGTGGCTGCAACGCACCAAGCGCCCAGTATCCGGCCGTAAAGGCCATCGTGCCGCCAGCGTAGACAAAACCACCGAGGTCATTCTGGACCGGCACATAGTCGGTCGCGCGAATGATGCGCTGCTCTGGTCCGATTTGAGAGGGTTGTTTTTCAGCTGGGAAATCATCGGGGTAAATCAGGTAGTCCCAGTCTTCCCGCACGGCCCAAGCGTTGTTGATCGCGACAATTGTATCAAAGACGCCGCGCGGCCACAGGCGGCTTTCAAGCACGTTTGGTCCGCTGCCGAGAATTAAGACTGTTGTCATGACGATGCGCTCTTCTTGATATCCCCGGACCTAACCCACCCTGCAGAAAAAGCGAGCGTCGGAAAGAGATTTAAGGCCTCCGGCGGCCGGTTTGGGATCAAAGAAACTGGGCGGACCCGCATGAGGATTCAGAGAATATTTACCAAGATAGGGTCTAACGCGGAGGCGCTAAGGGTATCCGGACCGATAGCGTGATCAAAGAAGCCGCCACCCCGCCCCGGACGCCTGGCGATCAAAGGCGGGTGGCGCATCCGGCCCGGCATCTTTGATCTGAAACCGGCGGGGGAGCGTGCAGCGCAGCGGGTGGAGCCCCACAACCCAACAGCAGACACTATCGGCGGTTGCGGACCGCAGCAGTGCAAAGCATGTATCGCAATCATGATGTGCGGCGCAGCCGCGCTACGAGGAAAGGTGGTGCTAGTCGCCAAGCTTTGCGTGCACTTCGTCAAGATCGATCTCGCCGATGGGCATCTTGTTACCAGGGTTCTCGAAATCATATTTGAAGAGCTGGAAGTCCTTCTTGTAGATCTCATAGACGAGATGCATCGACAAATCATCGAAGTAGTCTTCCACGGCATGCGCGCGTTTCGGGCCATGTCCTTCGCTTTCGTTGAAGCGTGGGATCGCGTCGAGCTCGACAGGGGTTGGGGTGCTGATCTGGTTTAGGACCTCCTGCATCCCTTCATTGAACTTCTCGGTCCAGAAGATCTTGTCGTAGCGCCCACCGTTCACGATGAAAGTCGAGATATGCCCCGACATGGCCGACCAATGAATGTCCGGTTCCATCGGGCGGCGCCAGCGGATGGTGTCGCGGGCGAAGAGGAGGAAACGGCGAAAGCTTTGGATTTGATCGAATTCAAATCCATTGTCAGGGCTGCCGACTTCGATTCCGTATTTCTGGACAAGCAGCGGCACAAGGTTACCGCGGTAGTATTTCCCGTTTCGCTGAATGCCACAAATCTTGTCGAAGAACGAGGACAGGATGCGGGTGTACGGATTGCGCACGCAGGTGAACGCGTAGCTTTTGTGGGCCAACACGTTTGCGGTAATCGGCTGATGACTATGTTCCAGCGCCCACTTGTGCAGACCAGACTGCGCATCGTGGATGTCGCCGTCGAAAAACTCGCCTTTGTCGGAAAAGTACATGATCTGACCAATAGTCGAGCACGCGCATTTGGGCACCACACGGTACACCACGCTTTCGCTTTCCGTCATCCAAACACCGGGAAATCCCATAACCGACTACCTCGACCAATCACTTTGCCGTACAATCAGACATATCGATTGCAGGTTCTAAAAAACAAAGAACACCCGTTTAATCAACGCGTATTCCTTGTATGAAATGATAACAATCATCCCAATGTGGCGAGAATTGAACACGACATGGCAAAAATTGCGTTCATACTGCTGTGCCACAAAGACCCTGATGCGATCATCCAGCAGACGGAACGCCTGACGGCAGCGGGTGATTATCTGGCGATCCACTTTGACGCGCGCGCTTCTGACGAGGCGTTCGAAAAGATCAAGGCGGCCTTCGCTGGAAACGCCTCCGTCACATTTGCAACGCAACGGATCAAGTGTGGGTGGGGGGAATGGAGCCTCGTGCAAGCGACGTTGCATGCGGTTGAGGCCGCGGTGCAGGCTTTCCCAAGGGCCACCCATTTTTACATGGTCTCAGGTGATTGCATGCCGATCAAATCAGCCACCCACCTGCACCGCCTGCTCGACGCGGATCATGTCGATTACATCGAAAGCTTTGACTACTTCGAAAGCGATTGGATCAAGACCGGCTTCCGGGAAGAGCGGTTGATCTATCGCCATTGGTTTAATGAACGGACCAACAAGAAGTGGTTCTATGCCAGCTTCAATTTGCAAAAACGTCTTGGACTGACGCGCGAGATCCCCAAAGACCTTGCAATGATGATCGGCAGTCAGTGGTGGTGCCTGCGCAGACGCACCATCGAGGCGCTATTGGATTTCACGCGCAAACGCCAAGACGTGATGCGATTTTTTCGCACGACATGGATACCGGATGAGACCTTCTTTCAGACCCTCGTCCGCCATCTTGTGCCCGCCAAGGAGATACGTTCCCGCACCCTGACCTTCTTGATGTTCACTGACTACGGCATGCCGGTCACGTTCTATAACGACCACTATGATCTTCTTTTGGGGCAGGATGCTGTTTTTGCTCGCAAGATCAGCCCGGAAGCCGACGATCTGAAAGCACGGCTTGGGCAACTCTACGCTGGTGGTCGCGAAGACTTTGTGATCTCAAATGAGGGGCGCAATCTCTTCGGTTTCCTGACGGGGCGCGGGCGGATTGGTCGGCGGTTCGGTGCGCGGTTCTGGGAGCAGGGCACGACGCTGGGCCGGGATCGGACGCTCTTTATTCTGACCTGTAAGAAATGGCATGTCGCCAAACGCCTCGCCGCATCAATTACACAGAACATTGGCATTCCGGCCGTGGAATTCCTCTTTGACGAAGAAGAGACACCTCTTCCGGATTTGGGTGGGGTGCAGACGACGCTCGACAAGCGCAATCGTCACCGGCGGGCGTTGATCCGGCTCTTGTTTGACCACTATGGGTCCGACCAGTTGGTGATCTGCCTCGATCCCAAAAACTACGATCTGATGCAGGATCTCGCGCAGGACCGGGCGACGGTCAAGATCCTCGAAATCTCCTGTGAGTTCAGCGACGATTATCTTGAAGGTCATGCCAAACGCGTGGGACTGGCCCACGATGAAAGTCCGGCACAAACGATCACTGCACTCCTCCCAACGTTGAAAAACGATGTGGCCTTCGAGAGTGAACGGATGCGTGACGCGCATTTCCCACATTTTGCGCGCGTATTGGAAACCACGAGCGTGGCAGAAAACGCGGCCGTGCTGAGGCGCCTACTGGACGTCTCTGACGCCGCAGCGCACAGTCTGGCGGAAACACCGCACCTCTTTGTCGACTAAGGAGCAGGCCGATGGAATACGCCTATGACGATCAGAACATTTTCGCCAAGATTTTGCGTGGTGAAATCCCCAACAACACCGTGTTCGAGAATGATCATGCGCTGGCCTTCAACGACATCGCCCCACAGGCACCCGTGCACTTGCTTGTGATCCCAAAAGGGGCTTATGTGAGCCTGGATCACTTTGCCCGCGATGCCAGCGTGGACGAACAGGCAGGCTTTTTCGCCGCAGTCGCGGAGGTCTGCAAGATCACGGGCGTAGACGATGGGTTCCGCGCGATCGCAAATACGCGCACGCATGGCGTGCAGGACGTACCGCATTTCCACTTGCACATCATTGGCGGTGCGCAGCTTGGGCGGATGTTGCCAAAATGACGGCTGCCGCCGACTTTTGATTTAGACAGGTGGCACCGCGCCGATGGATTTTAGCGGTGTGGGTGAGGAGAGTGCGGGACGCCTCCGGCGGGGAGGTATTTTTGGCAAGAAGAAGAGGGGGACAGTGCGTGCCGTTGGCCACCGCACTGGATGGGTGTTTTGGTCAGGTGGATTTTGTGAGGGCGAGGAAAACGTCTTCGAGGTCAGATTCTTCGGTGCTGATGTCGCGGATCTGGATATCGGCGTTGCGCAGGAGATCGAGGATCTGGTCGGCGCTGGTTTGTCCCGTCTGGTAGCTGAATGCAAGCGTGCCGTCGGGGCGGATTTGTCCGGTGATGGTTTCGGGCAGAGCAGGCAGATCAGCAGCATTTGCCGGGCGAACCACAAGCGTTTTGCTATCAAGGCGACCCAGCAGGTTTGGTGTCGTATCCTGGATGATCAGCGCGCCGTGGTTGATGATCGCGATCTCGTCACACATTTCTTCAGCTTCTTCGAGATAATGTGTGGTCAGGATGATTGTCATGCCCTGTGCGTTCAGGTTTCGGACGTTGGTCCATAGCATGTTGCGCAGTTCGATATCGACGCCTGCAGTGGGTTCATCAAGAACCAGGATATGCGGGCTGTGCACCAGCGCTTTGCCCATCAGAAGCCTGCGGCGCATGCCACCTGACAGAGAGCGCGCGTAAGCCTCTGCCTTATCTGTCAGGCCGATCAGGTCCAGGATTTCGTCGGTTTTGCGTTTCGATTTTGGAACACCATAAAGCCCTGCTTGCACGTCGAGTGATCCGCGCGGTGTGAAGAAGGCGTCAAGATGTGGCTCTTGCGGCATCACGCCAATGGCCGCGCGGGATTGGCGCGGATTGGTGTCTTGATCGAAGCCCCAGATGCTGACGCTGCCTTCGGTTTTGTTGACAAGCCCTGCAAGGATATTGATCAGCGTCGATTTGCCCGCGCCATTCGGACCAAGCAGACCAAAAACTGCACCGCGCTTGATCTTGAGATCAATGCCTTTGAGCGCTTCTTTAGCGGGCGACCGTCCCGTCGCCGGATAGGTCTTGCGCAGGTTCGTGATTTCGATGGCGTTTGCGGTCATGCGGCTCTTTTCCTCCTGCACCGCCTGCGCTATCAATCCGCGCGTGACACTGCAACCCGAAGCCAATCAGGACACCGATGATGACCACACCCGCCCCTGAGACCAAGATCGTATCGCAGTGGCGGATCGCCTGTGATGGCGGGGAAGGGGCTTTGGGTCACCCACGGGTCTGGTACACGATCCCGCGCGATGAGGGATTTGTGGAATGCATGTATTGCGACGCAAAATACGTGCATGAAAGCTTTGCCGACACCATCGAATGATCTGACGCTCCGCCCGCTTCGGGCGGATGAGGCGCCGCATCTTGCGGCGCTTTGGCACAATGGATGGCGCATTGGCCACGCAGATATCGTGCCACCGGGCCTTTTGGCGCATCGGGACGGGGCAACGTTTCTCGCACGTGTCGAACGGGATCTCGCTAGTTTCTTTGTTGCAGAGGTCGACACGCAGATCGCCGCGTTTATTCGCATCGTCGGGAATGAGCTGGATCAGTTCTACGTGGCACCTGACAGAATGGGCACGGGGTTTGCCGCGAAACTGATGCAAGCGGCAGAGGCCCAGCTGATGTCGTGCGGCGTTGCGCGGGCGTATCTCATTGCCTCTGTCGGGAATGACCGCGCCATTCGCTTCTACGAGAAAATGGGGTGGGCGAACTGCGGGACGTCAATGGCAGAAGTTGCGACGCTTGACGGGAGCTTTTCGCTTGAGGTTGTTCGACTGGAAAAGACGCTCATCGGTTGATCGAAAGTTCGCGGTTGCGAGACCAAGGTTAAGCGGTTGTTGAGCCATTGGGCATCGGCGACTTGGAGGCGGCTTCCTGTTCATTGAAGAGGATTGTCCGGGCAACCGCCATGTCACGGAGATTGGCAGCTCTGCCTGGCGCAATCGCGGCTGGCAGGCAGAAGCGGAACATGGCAAAACTCCGAGGACTAGCGATAGGGGGATCATCACATGGCGCAGCAGTTCGGAAAAGGCTGTCATCTGCATCTGATTGACGGATCGGCGTTTATCTTCCGGGCCTACCACGCGCTGCCCCCGTTGACGCGGAAGTCCGATGGGCTGCCGGTCGGAGCCGTGTCAGGCTTTGTGAACATGTTGCAGCGCTATGTCGAAGGCAATTCTGGCCCTGATGCTGCGACACATGTGGCGGTGATCTTCGACAAGGGCAGCCATACCTTTCGTAATGACCTTTATGATCAATACAAGGCAAACCGAGAGGCGATGCCGGAAGATCTGCGCCCGCAGATCCCGCTAACCCGTGATGCGACACGCGCGTTCAATATCGCCTGTGAGGAGATCGAAGGGTTTGAGGCTGATGATATAATCGCAACCCTGTCTTGTCAGGCACGAGAGGCGGGAGGGCGTGTCACCATCGTCTCATCGGATAAGGACCTGATGCAGCTGGTAGGGGACGGCGTTGAGATGCTGGACCCGATGAAGAACAAGCGCATCGACCGGGACGGCGTGCATGAGAAGTTTGGTGTGGGGCCAGAACGTGTCGTGGATGTGCAGGCATTGGCGGGCGACAGCGTGGATAACGTGCCGGGCGCGCCGGGGATCGGGATCAAGACCGCTGCACTTTTGATCAATGAATATGGTGACTTGGAAAGTCTTCTTGACCGTGCAGAAGAGATCAAACAGCCCAAACGCCGCCAGACACTGATCGACAATCGAGCGCAGATCGAGATTTCCAAGAAGCTGGTGCAACTCGACTGCGACATGGACCTGCCATTTGATCTCGGTAGTCTTGAGGTGAAGGAGCCGGAAACCGAGGTCCTGATGGGATTCCTTGCGGAGATGGAGTTCCGGACGGTCACAAAGCGGATCGCCGAAAAGCTGGGTGTGGACGCGCCGGTGATTGAAGACAAAGCAGCACCTGTCGCGGCGGCAGAGCCGGAAGAGGTGGCCTTTGACGCGGATGCTTATGAATGCGTGACCGACATGGACGCGTTGCAAGTCTGGATCGACCGGATCAAGGGGCGGGGGTATGTGGCGCTCGACACCGAAACGACGTCGCTGAATGAGATGCGCGCCGAACTTGTGGGCATTTCCCTCGCGGTGGAGGCGGGGCAGGCATGTTACATCCCGCTCACGCATAAGGCGGGGAAGGCTGACGACCTCTTTGGCACCGACGATCTGGCCGAAGGCCAGTTGGGTCTGAATAACTGTCTGGAAGCGCTGAAGCCGGTTCTGGAGGATGAGAGCATCCTTAAGATCGGCCAGAACATGAAATATGACGCCAAGATATTTGCAGGCTTGGGCATCACCGTCGCGCCAATTGATGACACGATGCTGATGTCCTACGCGATGCATGGGGGTGTGCATAACCACGGAATGGATGTGCTGTCCGAGCGCTATCTTGGCCATACTCCGATCCCGATTAAACCGCTTCTCGGGAGTGGGAAATCGGCGATCACGTTCGACCGCGTGCCAATTGCCGATGCGGTGAAATATGCGGCAGAAGATGCCGATATCACCTTGCGCCTGTGGCAGCAGTTCAAGCCAAAACTGCACACGGTTGGCGTCACCACGGTCTATGAAACGCTGGAACGCCCGCTGGTCCCAGTTCTTGCGCAGATGGAACGTTATGGTGTCAAGGTCGACCGCGATGTGCTCAGCCGTATGTCGAATGCTTTTTCTCAGAAGATGGCGGGGCTTGAAGCTGAACTGCACGACATGGCGGGACGCGATTTCAACGTCCAATCTCCGGCGCAGGTGGGCACGATACTGTTTGAGGATATGGGCCTTGAGGGGGGCAAAAAGACGAAAGGTGGGCAGTGGTCGACGACAGCGGACACGCTGGAAGACCTCGCGACCGAGCATGACTTTGCGGCCCGCATCCTCGACTATCGCCAGCTTGCGAAGCTGAAATCGACCTATACCGACAGCTTGCAAGAACACATCCACCCGGACACGGGGCGCGTACATACGTCTTATTCGATCGCGGGCGCGAACACCGGGCGTTTGGCTTCTACCGATCCGAATTTGCAGAACATCCCGGTGCGGTCAGAGGAAGGGCGGCGCATCCGGGAGGCTTTCGTGGCTGAACCGGGGAACACGCTCGTCGCACTCGACTATTCCCAGATTGAGCTGCGTATTCTGGCGCATATCGCAGGGATTGATGCGTTGAAGCAAGCTTTTAAAGAGGGGCAGGACATCCACGCGATGACAGCGTCTGAGATGTTTGATGTGCCGATGGATGAGATGACGCCGGACATTCGGCGGCAGGCAAAAGCGATCAACTTCGGTGTCATCTACGGCATCTCCGGCTTCGGTCTGGCCCGCAATCTGCGCATCCCGCGGGGCGAGGCACAGGGCTTTATCGACCGCTATTTCGAACGCTTCCCGGGCATCCGGCAGTACATGGATGAGACGGTGCAATTCGCGATGGACAACGGCTATGTGCAGACGCTCTTTGGGCGCAAAATCCACACGCCAGAGATCAACGCGAAGGGACCACATGCGGGCTTTGCCAAGCGTGCAGCGATCAACGCGCCGATCCAGGGGACTGCGGCAGATGTGATCCGCAGAGCGATGGTGCGGATGCCGGATGCGATTGCGGG
>JAHDEX010000010.1 GCA_020628545.1 Paracoccaceae bacterium
GAAGCCGGTGACTTCAAGACGTCTTACGCCGCAGACACCCAGACGTTTCCGATCAAGTTTGATCGCTATACCTACTACATCGCTCTGGCGATTGCCTTTCTGGTGATCCCGTTCTTTGTCAGCGACTATCTGGTCAACGCGATCTTTGTGCCGTTTCTGATCTACGCCATCGCGGCGATCGGGTTGAACATCCTGACGGGCTATTGCGGGCAGGTGTCGCTCGGCACCGGCGGGTTTATGGCCGTGGGGGCTTACGCCTGCTACAAGCTGATGACCGCCTTTCCCGATGTTTCGATTGTGATCCACATCATCCTCGCAGGGGGCATCACAGCGGCGGTTGGGGCAGCTTTTGGTTTGCCGTCCTTACGGATCAAAGGGTTCTATCTGGCCGTGGCCACCTTGGCCGCGCAGTTCTTCCTTGTCTGGCTCTTCAACAAAGTCTCCTGGTTCTACAACTACTCCGCATCCGGTCAGATCAACGCGCCGGAACGGGCGGTGTTTGGGATCAACGTCACAGGCGCGAATGTGGAACCATGGGCGATGTACATGATCTGCCTTGTTTTCACCTTTGGCTGCGCTGTGCTGGCGCGGAACCTGACACGTGGCTCGCTCGGGCGCACTTGGATGGCCATCCGGGACATGGATATCGCGGCAGAAATCATTGGGGTGAACCCACTGAAGGCGAAGCTCACAGCTTTTGCGATTTCGTCCTTCTTTATCGGCATCGCGGGCGCGTTGTTTTTTGCGGTCTATCTTGGCGCTGTCGAAGTGGGTGAGGTGTTTGGCATCCAGAAGTCGTTCATTGTCCTGTTCATGATCATCATCGGCGGCTTGGGTTCGATTTGGGGATCGTTTGCGGGCGCGGCTTTGCTTGTTGTCCTGCCAGTGCTTTTGAAGCTGGTGGGTGTCGACCTGCTTGGCTGGCCGCCGGACATCGTGCAGCACTTCCAACTGGTGATTGTCGGCACGCTGATCCTCGTATTTCTGGTGCTGGAGCCGCATGGCCTGGCCCAACTCTGGCGGGTTGCGAAAGAGAAACTGCGCCTCTGGCCGTTCCCGCACTAGGGGTGGTCATTCCATAACTGCCAAAATGGCAAAACGTCATCGATACATTCTAGGGAGGATACAAACGATGAAAACGAAGACACTACTGGCCATGACGGTCACGAGCGTGATGGCTGCGGCCCCAGTGATGGCGGATCTGGTCTTTCCGTCGCTCAGCTACCGGACCGGGCCCTATGCCGCGAACGGCATTCCATTTGCGGATGGGTACGCCGATTACTTCACGCTTCTGAACGAGCGAGATGGCGGCATTGGAGGCGTGCCAACGCGCCTGCTTGAATGTGAGACCGGCTATAACACCGAAAAGGGCGTTGAATGCTATGAGGCCACAAAGGGCGAAGGCTCATTGGTGTATCAGCCGCTTTCCACCGGCATCACGTATCAGCTGATCCCCAAAGCAACCGCTGACGACATTCCGATCCATTCGATGGGGTATGGCCGGACATCCGCCAAGAACGGCGAAGTCTTCAGCCATGTCTTTAACTACCCTGCGAACTACTGGGACGGCGCATCCATCGCGGTAAATCACATCATGGATCAGGAAGGTGGCGACGTGTCCGGTAAGACTATCGCGCTGGTCTATCACAACTCGGCCTACGGCAAGGAGCCGATCCGCACTCTGGAAGAGCTCTCGGCCAAACATGGCTTCAATCTGACCACCATTGCGGTAGACCACCCAGGGCAAGAGCAGAAGTCACAGTGGCTGCAGATCCGGCGCGAGCGTCCGGACTATGTGCTGATGTGGGGCTGGGGCGTGATGAACCAGGTCGCTATTCAGGAAGCGGCCAACGTGCGTTTCCCGATGGACAAGTTCATCGGCGTTTGGTGGTCCGGGTCTGAAGTTGACGTGTTGCCTGCTGGTGAGGCGGCCAACGGCTACAAAAGCCTGGCGCTGCACAACACCGGATCAGATTTTGGCATCTATGCAGACCTGCAGAAATACGTTGTAGATGCGGGCAAAGCGGCAGGTGCCGGCGATCAGCTTGGCACGGTTCTTTACAACCGGGGGCTCTATGCCGCCATGCTTGCGGCGGAAGCAGCCGAAAAGGCTCAGGAGATCCACGGCGAAGCCGAGATCACACCTGCCATGATGCGGGATGGCATGCGCAACCTTGAGATCACCAATGCAATCCTCGAAGAAAACGGCATGTCGGGCTTTGGTCCGGAATTTGCCGTGTCCTGTGAGAACCACGGCGGCAACGGGTTGGGCATGGTCCAGCAGTGGGATGCCGCAGCCCAGCAGTGGAACATCATCACGGACATGATCGAATCCGACAAGGAGGTCATTGACGCGCTGGTGGCAGAGGACTCAGCCGCGTTTGCTGCTGAAAACAACATCGAAGCGGGCTGCAGCTAAGCCCCTTCTGGCGGTCCGCATCGTGCGGGCCGCCAACACGAATTTCGGAGACGCCCATGTTAGACGCTGCACCGACGAAGGACACTCTGCTTGAGGTCAACAATATCGAGGTTATCTACAACCATGTGATCCTCGTCCTGAAGGGCGTGAGCCTGACCGTGCCCAAAGGCCAGATTGTCGCTTTGCTCGGCGGCAATGGCGCGGGCAAGACGACGACCCTCAAGGCGATCTCAAACCTGCTTGCATCGGAGCGTGGCGAGGTGACTAAGGGGTCGATCGTCTATCGTGAAGAGCGCGTGCAGGACCTTGACCCGGCGACGCTTGTGACGAAAGGCGTGGTACAGGTGATGGAAGGGCGGCACTGCTTTGAGCACCTGACAGTCGAAGAAAACCTGCTGACCGGGGCCTATACGCGCAAGGCGTCGAGCGCCGAGATCGCAGCGGATCTCGAGATGGTCTACGAATATTTCCCCCGCTTGCGCGAGCGCAGACGCAGTCAGGCAGGCTATACCTCAGGCGGGGAACAGCAAATGGTCGCAATTGGTCGCGCTTTGATGTCCAAACCTGAAACCATTTTGCTGGATGAGCCGTCGATGGGACTGGCCCCGCAATTGGTGGAAGAGATCTTCCAAATCGTGAAGAATCTCAACGAAAAGGAAGGCGCGACCTTTCTCTTGGCCGAACAGAACACCAACGTCGCCCTGCGCTTTGCGCATTATGGCTACATCATGGAGTCGGGCCGCATCGTCATGGATGGGCCTGCCGCAGACCTGCGAGAGAACCCGGACGTGAAGGAATTTTACCTTGGCATGTCGGAGGACGGCCGCAAGTCGTTCCGCGATGTGCGGTCTTATCGGCGCAGAAAGCGTTGGTTGAGCTAGGCAGAGGCTACGCCCTTCGCGCGCCTCACGCCTTTTCGGGCGCCTGCTGGAAGCGGTTTGACGCGCCGCAGGAACCGGGCGTAAATCCTTCTCGAAAAAAAGAAGGATGAAAGACATGACCGACGCTCCCATTGCGCTGATCACAGGTGCCGCACAGGGCATCGGGCTTGCATGCGCCGAAGCACTCGCCGGAGATGACTACAAAGTCGTGTTGGCCGACATCAAAGATAACGTGAAAGATGAGGCCGTGCGCCTGGGCGGAGCTGGCTACGTCTGTGATTTCGGGGACGCAGAGGCGGTTCTGGCGCTGTTCGATCAGATCGAGACGGAGCATGGACCCGTCGCAGCCCTTGTGAACAACGCGGGCATCGCGATGCCCGGTGATTTTCTCGACTACTCGTTAGAGACATTTGACACCGTCCTCGGGGTCAATTTGCGCGGCGTCTTCGTTGCAACGCAGCGCGCGGCAAAGGGGATGGTGGCCAACAACATTGAGGGTGCGATTGTAAACATGTCCTCGATCAATGCCCAAGTCGCCATCCCTGCGATACCGGCCTATTGCGCCTCCAAGGGCGGGGTCATGCAGCTGACTAAGGTGGCAGCCCTTGCTCTTGCAACGCACAACATCCGCGTGAATGCCGTAGGTCCGGGATCTATCGACACAGAGATGATGGCTGGCGTGAACGCAAACCCAGAGGCTTTCAGAATGGCAATGTCGCGCACGCCGCTCGGACGGCCGGGAACGGCGCGCGAGATTGCGGATGTCGTCGCATTCCTCTGCTCTTCCAAGGCGAGCTACGTCACCGGAGAAACGATCTACGTTGACGGCGGCAGACTCGGCCTGAACTACGTGATGTCCTAGGCGGACAAAGACACAGATGGATGGGACATCGCGATGATAGAGCGACTTCATACAAGCGCGCGCATGAGCAAAATCGTCAAGCACAATGGCGTCGTGTATTTATGTGGGCAGGTTGGCGCGGGCGAAACGGTGGCGGCGCAAACGGCTGATTGCTTGTCCCGCATTGATGCTTTGCTGGAAGAGGCCGGATCAGACCGTCGCCACATCCTGCAGGCTGTGATCTGGCTGCGTGACATGGCGGATTTCGACGCGATGAATGCAGTCTGGGACGACTGGGTTCCCGAGGGCCATGCACCTGCACGGGCTTGCGGCGAGGCCCGCCTCGCACGTGATGTCTTGAAAGTCGAAATTATCGTGACGGCAGCTTTGCGAGCCTGACGCGCCAATTGGACTATATTTGACATGAATGATTGTCGCGACGCCTGGTCGCCGACTGCTGGTCTGGCATTGAACACACTGCTGGCGTAATACGTCGCGCGCCGGTCCAACATAGACCGCGCGATTGTAGGAGAAAGTGCATGCGTGCAAACGCAACCGAACAATCGGCCCGGCTTTCTGTCGCCCCGATGATGGATTGGACGGATCGGCACTGCCGGTATCTGCACCGTCTGATGTCGCAGCGCGCCTTGCTTTATACCGAAATGGTCACCGCACCGGCTGTCATTCATGGGGATCGGGACAGGCTTCTGGGTTACTCAGACGTGGAACACCCTGTGGCATTGCAGCTTGGTGGGTCCGACCCCGCACAATTGGCCGAAGCGACGAAGATCGCTGCGACCTATGACTATGATGAGGTGAACCTCAATTGCGGGTGCCCTTCCGATCGCGTGCAATCGGGGTCTTTCGGCGCAGTGCTGATGGAAAACCCGGCATTGGTTGCCGATTGTGTGAAGGCGATGCAGGACGCGACAGACGTTCCGGTCACTGTAAAGTGCCGGATCGGGGTGGATGATCAGAACCCTGAAGAGGTGCTGCCAGAATTCCTGTCGCGCATTGTGGGGGCAGGGGTCACGCGCGTAACAATCCACGCCCGCAAAGCTTGGCTGCAAGGATTATCTCCAAAAGAAAACAGAGATATTCCCCCGCTGGACTATGACCTCGTCCACCGCATGAAGGGCCTTTTTCCGCACCTGCATATCTCGGTCAACGGCGGGGTGAACACCTTGGATGAAGCTGAGCACTTCCTGGCAAACGGGCTCGATGGTGTGATGATCGGGCGGGCGGCCTACCATACGCCTTCCGATATCCTGCTCGCAGCAGATACGCGCATTTTCGGAACCGGTGTGATCCGGAGGGCGGAAGATATCGTGCAAGAGATGTTACCTTACATCGACGACCATTTGAGGGGCGGAGGCAGGTTGCATCAGGTGACGCGGCATATGTTGGGCCTATTCCAAGGACGTCCCGGCGCGCGTATGTGGCGGCGGTCCTTATCAGAGAACGCGCACCGGGATGGTGCAGACGGACAGGTGGTGCTAGACGCGCTGTCCTATGTGACGCAAGAGGCCGCCTAAGACATGCCTGACATGATGTTGTTGCTCGCCATGGGCGGGTTGTTATTGGTGATCGGTGCTTTTGCTGGTGTGCTGGCCGGGCTTCTTGGCGTCGGGGGCGGCATCGTCCTTGTCCCCGCATTCTTTTATGCGTTTTCCGTCTTGGGATACGCTGGGCCAGAGTTGATGCAGCTGTGCCTGGGGACGTCGCTGGCTACGATCATTGTGACTTCGATCCGGTCCGGGTTGTCCCACCACAAAAAGGGTGCCGTGGATCTGATGATCCTGAAGACCTGGGCGCCGGGGATCGTCATTGGTGCGGTGCTCGGGGTGTTGGTGGCGACAAGCCTGCGGTCGACCGCGCTGCAGACTATCTTTGGCGTTCTTGCGATCATCGTCGGCGCCTACATGACCTTTGGAAAGGCGTCTTGGCGTATTGCGCCAGAAATGCCGACGGGTCCCGCGCGCGGTTTCCTCTCGCCACTGCTGGGTTTTCTGTCGGTGTTGATGGGGATTGGTGGGGGATCGTTTGGTGTGCCGGTGATGACCCTTTATGGCGTGCCGATCCACCGCGCGGTAGCGACGGCAGCTGGTTTTGGCGTGATCATCGCCGTGCCTTCGGTGATCGGGTTCCTGTTCACTGATCTGAGCGGCCCTGTGCCGCCATTCACGATCGGAGCTGTGAACTTCATCGCCTTTGCGCTCGTGATCGCGATGACCCTGATCACAGCTCCCTGGGGTGCGGCGCTCGCGCACAAAATGGACCCCAAACCGCTGAAACGGGTTTTTGGGGTCTTCTTGATCCTTGTTGCTTTGAACATGATCCGGAAGGCCGTTGGGCTTTGAAGAAGGATTTTGCGCGCGACGGATTTGTGCACTTACCTTGGGATGCGCGGACGCAGGCGTGGGCCAATGCGGCTTACGTTGCGGTCAAAGCACTCCCTGATGCGCCCCACGACATGCGCCACGGTGGCACGTGGCGCGTTGGTGTAGATGCGTTGGCGAATGCGCCGGATGGCAGTGTTGATGGCGTTGCTTTGCGCGGGCTTTGGGAAGACCTCATTACATCGCCAGACACATGGCATGCGGCGCAGGTGTCGATCGTTTATGCGGGCTACCCCAAACAAGACCCTGATGAAACAGAGGCCGCGCACCGCTTCCGCCTAATGCGGGATGCAGCGCATGTGGATGGGCTTTTGCCCGAGGGTCAGGATCGTCGCCGACACCTCCGAAAGCCACATGCGTTTATTTTGGGGCTACCCTTGAATGAGGCTGACGGCAGTCCAATGGTGGTCTGGGTCGGCAGCCATGTGATCGTCCGTAACGCTTTTGCAAAAGCATTTGACGGCATTGCGCCGGACGCATGGGGCGATGTTGATGTGACAGATATCTACCAGAGTGCCCGCCGCGAGGTGTTCGACACTTGCGAGCGGGTGCTTTTGCCCGCAAAGCCCGGCGAGGCGACCTTGCTGCACCGCCACGTAGTCCATGGTGTCGCGCCCTGGGACGACGCGCCTGAGATCAAGGAAGGGCGCATCATCGCCTATTTCCGTCCGGAAGTCGCGGCAATGGCAGAGTGGCTTTAGCGAATGCGTCTTGCCGTATAGGCTGCAAGTGACTTTTCGGGCTCGTCGACGAAAAGGCTTGGCAGGATGCGCAGCGCACTGATCTGATCGACACGAATATCGTCAAATCCACGCGTCGTTTCGCACCAAACAACACAAGTCCAAAGCCGTCCCCAGTAGTCAAGCTGCAGCGGTCTGACGGTCCGCGACTTGTCTTGATGGCTGATCTCCAGCTTTTGGCGCGCGCGAAGGGCTTGCCTGATCTGGGGGAGGTGCTGGAAGCCTTTCGCAGCGTCTGCAAAGGGATAGACGGCAAAGCTCACGTTCGCGGGTGCGCGGTCGCGGTCTTCTGGCAATACCGCGTCGATCTTTTGTGACAGCGCCTTTGCCGCGGACCCGAGTTCTGAATCGCTTCCACCCGCCACTGCAAGCAAGCCCATATGAAGCGCCTCCAGCTCAGTCATTGTCAGGTTGAGGGGTGGGAGCGTGATTGCCGCCGTGACGTGATACCCCACGCCACGCTCTCCTTCGATGGGTACACCAGATGCAGCGAGAGTTTCCATATCGCGGTAAATCGTACGGGGGCTAACTTGCACAGCCTTAGCGAGGTCCTCTGCCTTGTGGAGCGCGCCGTCGCGCAGGATTTGTACCAATGTCATTAATCTGTCGGCGCGTCGCATGGCGATTCCTTTCCAGTCGAGCTAGTTTTGACAATAAACTGTCAACTGACAAGTTTCTGTCGTGACAATCCTCAAAGCCAAGGAAAAAAGGGGTCTGATGCGTCTTTTCGGTCTTCCCAGCGAGGCAGATCGTGCCTATGTGTCGGACAATACCAGTTGGAGCCGGGGTGCAGCGCCCCGATGAGGAGAAAGCGATATGCTCAATAACATCGGCCTTCCGGGCATTCTTTTGATCGCCGTTGTCGTATTGGTCCTGTTCGGACGCGGCAAAGTATCCAGCCTGATGGGCGAAGTCGGCAAGGGTATCACGTCCTTCAAGAAAGGCGTGAACGACGGTGAGAAAGAAATTACCGATGCCTCTGCCGAAGCGAAAGACGTCACACCGGTCGAAGAAAAAGACAAAGTCTAAGCACTCTGTTCGAAAGGACCGCTGATGTTCGGCCTCAGCTGGGGTGAGATGATGGTGGTGGGCATTGTGGCCCTGATCATCATTGGCCCAAAAGACCTTCCCGTCGTGTTTCGCACCATGGGTGAATTCACCGGCAAAGCCCGCGCCATGGCGCGTGAATTCTCGCGTGCGATGAATGATGCCGCCAAGGACAGCGGCGTCAACGAAATCTCTCAAGGCTTGAAGGCTGCCGCGAACCCGAAGTCCTTTGGCGTCGACAAGATCAAGGAGGCAACGGGCATCACGGCCGCAACTGCCGCGCTGACACCGGAGCAGGTCTTGGCCAAGAACAAGATGGATGAGGGCATGGCCAAGGCGGCTGAAGCCCGTGAAGCGCGCAAGGCAGAGCGCGAAGCGAAGGCTGCAAAGGCCGAAGAGGCGGCTCCGAAAACGACGCCGGACAGCGACACATGAGCAGCGAAAACACCATCGAAGACAGTGCGGCACCTCTGCTTGAGCATCTGACAGAGCTGCGTCAGCGCCTGATCTATTCCGTCGCAGCCTTCCTTGTCGCGATGGTCTTCTGCTTCAGCTTCGGTGGTATGCTCCTCGATTTTCTGCTCGGCCCGATTGAGCGGACCATGCGCAGTCTGGGGAACCCGAACCCGGTGATGCAGTATACCGCCCCGCAGGAGTACTTCTTCACGCTTATCCGTATTTCTGTGGTTGGAGGCCTTACGCTTGCTTTCCCGGTCATCGCCTATCAGCTTTGGCGTTTCGTGGCGCCGGGCCTGTATAAGAACGAAAAGAACGCTTTCCTGCCGTTCCTGATCTCGTCGCCCGTCCTATTCCTGCTTGGAGCTGCCTTTGCGCACTACATCGTCGTGCCGCTTGCAATGCGCTTCTTCCTAGGGTTTGCCGACCTGCCGTCCTACGTCAGCGCGATTATGAGCGGATTTGTCATGCCGCCTTCCGATGCCTCGCAGTTATTGCCTGGCTCAGGCGGCGGCGCGGCTTTACCAGAATTTGTCCAGCAGCCACAAGACACTGGCGTGGACATTGTCTTCAACGGGAAAGTAAACGAAACGCTCGACATCACGTTGAAGATGATCGTCGCGTTTGGTCTCTGCTTTCAGCTGCCCGTTTTGTTGACACTGATGGGGACAGCGGGTCTTGCCTCGTCCCGTGGCCTGCGCAATGTACGCAAATACGCGATTGTCGGTATTCTTGTCGTCGCGGCGCTGGTGACACCACCAGATGTCACGACCCAGTTGATCCTCTTTGTTGTGGTCTACGGGCTCTATGAGATTTCGATCCATCTCGTCGCCGGGGTTGAGCGGCGTAAAGACCGCGCTGCGCGTGCAGAGGGGGTGATCGGCGATGACGAAAGCCTGTTCGATGACATCGCAGATGATGAAGAGGCTGAAGACCTCGCAAACGCGGCCGAGGAACCCAAGGCGTGAGCGACGCAGCCTTGCAGCGGATCGCGGAGGCGCTTGAACGACTAGCGCCACCGCCGCAGCCCGTGCCCGACTTCACGGAGGCCAGCGCCTACGTCTGGCAACCTGACCCCGATGCGCTTGTCCCGGTGCCGAAAGTCAATCGCGTTGATCTTGACCTACTCGTGGGGATTGACCGGTCACGCGACACGCTGCTGGCCAATACCCGCCAGTTTGCGGCGGGCATGCCTGCAAACAACGCGCTTCTTTGGGGGGCGCGGGGTATGGGAAAGTCGAGCCTTGTCAAAGCAATCCATGCTGCCGTTCAGGCTGAATACCCCGGGCTTTGCATCGTTGAGGTACAGCGCGAGGACATGGAAAGCATTGGGCGCTGTCTGGACCTGCTGCGGGGCGCTGCTCGGCGGTTTGTCTTGTTCTGCGATGACTTGTCGTTCAGCCACGATGATGCGCATTACAAGTCGCTGAAGGCGGTGCTTGATGGCGGTATTGCCGGGCGTCCTGACAACGTGGTGCTTTATGCCACGTCCAACCGGCGCCACCTGATGCCGCGCGACATGATAGAAAATGAGCGTTCCACATCAATCAGCCCGTCGGAGGCCGTGGAAGAGAAGGTATCGCTATCGGATCGCTTTGGCCTGTGGCTTGGCTTCCACCCGTGTGATCAGGATCAATACCTCGCGATGATCCGGGGGTATTGCGACGCGCACGACGTTGCAATTGACGATGATACTTTGCGTGCTGAGGCGATTGAGTGGCAAGCCACCCGCGGCTCTCGTTCAGGGCGCGTGGCGTGGCAATACTTCGTTGATCTGGCAGGCCGGAAGGGCGTGACGTTGTAGGGTGGGTGAACCTCACCCTACTTCTTTCTTTTTTCTGACTTACGGCAGGAAATCAGCCGGATCTAGAGAATCCAGACCGCGCCTTACTTCGAAGTGCAGGAAGCTCGGATCACCGGGCGCGACCTTGGCAATTGCTTCTCCGCGACCGACAGTATCGTCTTTCGACACCGCCAGATCAGCAAGGTTGGTATAGACGGTCAGCAGATTATCTGCGTGCTTGATCACGACGATAGCGACACCCGCTGTATCGCGGGTCACAGCAGCAACCGTACCGGCGTCTGCAGCGCGGACAGAAGTTCCGGCTGGAACCGCAACGTCGATCCCTTCGTTTGATCCCGGCGCATATTCGCGAATGACCGTACCAGTTACAGGTCGCACCATCTGCGCCGTATCAGCAGCAGGTGCCGGAGCGGCAGTCTCCGTCGGCGCAGCTGGGGCCGCACCCAAATCGGGCGCCTCTGGTGCTTCTGGCGCAGGTTCTGCAGTCGTGTCGTTTGGCAATGGCGTCGCCGCACTTGGCGGCAGAGGCGTCACGGTGCCAACACCGGGGTCTGTGACCGGGGCTTCTGCAACAGTCGGGGCGGGTGCCGGAGACTGCGGGATCAGAAGGAATTGCCCTTCACGCACCGTCAGGTTTGCGTCCAGCGTGTTCCAGGCCGCAATGGTCGAGACCGGAACATTGAACTGCCGTGCAATAGAAAAGGCAGTATCGCCCCGACCCACGCGGTAGCGCACCGGCTCCGCTAGTGTCTGGCTGGGGGTGGCGGGCGCTGCGCCTGCTCCAGCGGCATCAGCGCGGTCAAGTGCCGTTGTAGCGATAGCGGTGACGTCGCGCGGTTGTACAGTCTCTGCAATCCCAGCCGTGTCAGCAACCGGTGAAGGCAGTGCAAGCACTTCATCCGTTCGTAAGGGGGCATCCACCTCGAGCCCATTGAAACGGGCGAGCTCTGCGGCGTCGAGCCCAAGACGCTCTGCCACCGTCCGTGTCGTGTCGCCCTGACGGGCCAAAGCGACCTGATAGTTGGGGTAGGAGATCACGCCGCGGCTGTCAGCAGTCGGCCTGTCAGGGAGGTTGATCACGGCATCGGACGTGTCAAACCCGTCGCCAAGATCGCGCAGATCAAAATCAAACGTTGATAGTTCGTCTGAACAAGCGGTGAGGGCCAGGAAGGCCGCGGTGGTGGTAAAAGTGCGACGCGTCTTTTTGCGCGCGAAACAACCCGTGGCGGTCATATGTCTGCTCCTCGTTCGGGCGCCCGGTTTATCTTGGGTTCTGCCCTGTCTCGCCTTTTTGCGTCAGTCTTGACCAACACCTTCAACGAGGGGGACAAAACGGACGGTTCTTAATTCTTCGTAGTCTAACCCGGTTTGTGTCTTTGTCACCCGAATAAGCCTTTGCACCGTGTCAGACTGGCCAACCGGCAGCACCATGATACCCCCGATCCGCAGTTGCGCCAAGAGGGTGCTGGGGGGGTCTTCGGCAGCCGCCGTCACGAGGATGCGGTCGAAAGGAGACTGATCCGGCAGGCCGAGGCTACCATCCGCGGTAATCGCCGTGATATTGTTGATATTCAGTGCGTTGAAAGTTGTTTCTGCGTCGCGGGTCAGCCGCTTGTACCGATCGACCGTGTAGACCCGGCGCGCCAATCGCGCGAGGATGGCTGCCTGATAACCGCTGCCCGTCCCAATTTCGAGTACCTTATCACGCGGTTGCACGTCGAGCGCCTGCGTCATCAGCCCCACAATCGACGGCTGGCTGATCGTCTGACCGCATGCGATGGCAAGCGGCACGTCGTCGTAGGCGCGTTTTTGAAAGAGGCCGGTCAGGAATGCGCCGCGATCCACGTGTTCCATAGCCGTTAGAACCCGCGAGTCCGTGACACCCTGCGCGCGCAGTTGGAACAGAAATTGCATCTTGATGTCGGCGGCGATGTTCATGACAGGCGCTTTTCCAGGTCCACCAATACATCGTGTGCCGTCAGATCGACGCGCATCGGTGTGACAGAGGTGTAGCCCTCGATATTCGCAGTCACATCCGTGCCTTCGCCCGTATGATCCTGCTGATTGCCACCCGTGATCCACGTGTAGCGGCGGCGATTTGGTGCCGTGAAGCCTTGCGTGCCAAAGCGCGTATTGGGGCGATAGCCTTGGCTGACGACCCTGTGGCCTTTGACGTCTGCGGCAAGGCAGGGCGGGAAATTGACGTTGTAGAAGATGCGGTAGGCCTCTTCCGTCCAAAGGCCGTCTTCAAGCAACCGCTTGACCAGCGGTGCGCCGTGGACAGCCGCCGCCTCAAACGGATCGTCTGCGTTGACGTTGTCAGGGCCATAGAACTGCGACAGCGCGATGGCGTTGTAGCCTTGCAGGGCCGCTTCAATACAAGCGCCGATTGTGCCGGAATAGAGTGTGTTTTCGCCTGCATTGTTCCCGCGATTGACGCCAGACAGAATGATATCCGGTTTTGCATCGGTCATCACCTCATGCAGGCCAATCAGGACGCAATCGGCCGGTGAGCCTTCGACGGCGTAGCGGCGCGTGGCAAGCTCTGTGATCAGCGTGGGGCGGGTGTAGTTGATACAATGCCCAACACCGGATTGTTCGATGCTTGGTGCGACGACCCAAACCTCACCATCTGGGCCAGCGACATCCATGGCAATGTGCTCCAGCACGGCCAGTCCCGGCGCATTAATGCCGTCGTCGTTGGTGATGAGAATCCGCATGCCCGCCTCTTTTTAGGTAGGAGTACGGAACAGGATCGGAGGGGGCAAGCGGCCGACCGCGATGTACGCGCAAATGTTGCGGGTGGGACTCAGGTGGATCCCAAGATTTCGGGTAGCAGCCGCTTTGCCTCACTCGCGGGCGTGGCCAGACCGTCGCGCGGCTCTCCGGGATGAAAGCGGGCGCGTGTCGCAGTTGGCATGGGCTGCGGCGTCAGAATGGCGACGGCAGGTCCCGTGCGCTTGTTTTCCTCCTGCCAACTGCGAGCCAGTGCAATTTGGGCGGCCTTAGTCGCACCATAGCTGCCAAAGAATGGATTGCCGCCTTTTGGATCATCAAAAAATACGGCCCGACCGTCTTCGCCCAAAAGCGGGCTGATGTAGCCGATCAGACGCGCCGTCGATGTCACATTGGTCAGGACAGACTTATCAAAGTCCTTCGGGCCGATATGCCCGGCTGGCGCAAGCGGTGCGGCGTGAATTGCGGCATGCACCCAAAGATCAACCTTGCTCCAGCGGTCGTAGATCGAGCGGCACAGTTGTTGCATCGCGGCTTCGACGGAAATGTCCATCGGCGCGAGCGTCGCCTGACCACCCTTTGCCTGAATGCGGTCATCAAGCTCTTCCAGTGCGCCAGTCGTTTTGCCAACTGCCACAACATGGTGCGTTGCTGCGAGTTCCTCGGCGATGGCTGCGCCCAATCCGCGTGACGCGCCGGTGATCAATGCAATCTTGGTCATGGCGACCATGTGGACCCGTGGGCAGGGCGGGTCAAGTCACTGAACGGAAATCAGCGTCTGTTCAGGGGTTCCCGCAAGACCAATTGGACTTTGGAGACATCCACCAGAATGTCAGCGGCGAGTTTGGTTGAGTGATTGAAGGTAGGAAACCTGAAATTTCGCGTGGTCGTTGGCTTTTGGCCGGTCACATGAAAGCGCTGCACTTCATCCACAAATTGCGCCGCACCCGCGGTGGCACCGCCTTCAAACGAGATCGTCTGGCCACCGTCCATGATGATGGACCAGCGATAGCTGACCTTTTCCTTTTCGCTTCCATCAACGTCCGCCATCGATTCGTCCTCATTACCAACTAAAGGCAATGTGGCTGGGAAGAATTGAGAAAAAGTTGCGCTATTCAGCGGCTTCTTTGCCTTGAAAACCCTGTTCGATCATATCGGATGGTGCGATCGGGTATTCGCCAGAGAAGCAGGCGTCGCAATAAGCTGGTGCATTCGGGTCGCGACCCGTTGCGACACCAACGGCACGGTAAAGCCCATCGAGCGAAATGAACTTGAGGCTGTCGACTTCGAGATGTTTGCACATTTCGTCCTCGGACATCGTCGCTGCCAGTAGCTTTTCGCGCTCGGGCGTGTCGACGCCGTAAAAGCACGGCCATGCGGTTGGAGGGCTGGCAATACGGAAGTGGACCTCTTTGGCGCCCGCATCCAAAATCATTTCTTTGATCTTGCGGCTTGTTGTGCCACGTACCACGCTATCGTCGACGAGGATCACGCGTTTGTCTTTGATCAGCGCGCGGTTCACGTTCAGCTTCAGGCGCACTCCCATGTTGCGGATCTGCTCCGTCGGTTCGATGAATGTGCGGCCCATGTAGTTGTTGCGGATGATCCCCATCGCATAGGGGATGCCTGATTCCAGCGAATAACCGATCGCGGCAGGGGTGCCTGAATCCGGCACGGGGCACACGAGATCCGCGTCCACATGGGCTTCCTTGGCGAGTTCGCGGCCGATGTTTTCACGCGTTTCGTAGACAGACCGGCCGCCAAGCTGGCTGTCTGGGCGGCTGAAGTAGACATGCTCAAAAATGCAGAAACGCGATTTGGCTGGACGGAAAGGATAGTGGCTCTGTACACCTTTTTCGGTGATGACGACCATCTCTCCGGGTTCAATCTCGCGCACGAACTCTGCACCGATGATATCAAGCGCGCAGGTCTCGGACGCGAGAACCCAGCCATCGGCGACTTTGCCCAGCACAAGCGGGCGCACACCCAGTGGGTCTCGGCAACCGATCAATTTGGTGCGTGTCATGGCGACGACGGAGAACGCACCTTCCACTTTGCGCAGGGCTTCTTCCATGCGGTCGGGGATATTGCGGCCCATTGAGCGCGCCATGAGGTGGATGATGCATTCAGAGTCGGACGACGACTGAAAGATCGATCCACGTTCAATCAGCTCTTTCCGCAGCGAAAGGGCGTTGGTGATGTTGCCATTATGCGCGATGGCGGCACCGCCCATCGCAAATTCACCGAAGAAAGGCTGCACGTCACGGATCGCGGTCTGTTGGTTCTTATCCTTCTTGCCCGCTGTGGAATAGCGCACATGGCCAATGCCAATCCCACCCGGCAGTCGTTCCATCATCGCAGCAGACGTGAAATTGTCGCGCACGAGGCCCATGCGACGGGCCTGATTAAATCCGGTTGACGGGTCATGGGTGACGATACCACCCGCTTCTTGTCCACGATGCTGCAAAGCGTGCAGGCCAAGAGCCACGAAGTTGGCCGCGTCAGACACACCAACAACGCCAAAGACGCCGCATTCTTCTTTCAGTTTGTCATCGTCAAAGGGATGGGCAGGGGGGAAGGCTTCGGGCAAGAGTGGCAGCTCCGGTAGAATCCGTGGGTGTCCTGTTGCGGGTGTCTTAACGGGTCATGATAGCGCTGTCATCCAGCGATCACAGTCTTTGTCACAAAAGATGAACAATCTTGAACGCCAGCGTCCTGTCGTATGCGCACAAACAAGAATGGCGGCCGATATGGCCGCCAAAATTGAGTCGATGTGTCGGCGAACTTACTCAGTCGCTGGCAGTTCTGCTTCAACCTCAGAGGCGCCAGCGCCGCAATCACCCACAAGCTGTTCGTACTGGGTTGTGATCCAGCCGAGAGCCGCTTCAGGATCTTGATTGGCGATCTGATCCGTGAATTGCTGAAACACAACAGCAGAGCGGCTGTCGTCAATCATCTCAACACTCTGTGTCGTCAAGATGGTCTCATAGACGAAGAACGCAATTGCCACGAGCAGCACGCCGCGAGCGACACCAAACAGAAAGCCGAGCCCCTGATCGAGACCACCAAGTGCAGAGCGCTGCACCAGGCTCGAAAAGAGCGGCGTGAAGATCGAGACGACGACCAGCGCCAAAGCGAAGACCGCAGCAAAGGACGCGATGATCGACAATTCACAACTGTCACCAATGAAATCACCCACCACCGGAATCTGCCGGATCAGCGGCTGAACCTGATCGGCAAAGATGAAGGCCAGGATCGTGGCACCGATCCAGCCTGCGATGGCCATGGCCTCGCGGACGAACCCGCGGCTGTACGCCAGCAGAGCCGACAGCACGACAATGATCGCGACGCCCCCGTCGATAAGTGTAAAGTCCATCTTAGTCCTCGTTACGGCGCACTAGCGGTCGCCGAATATGTCCTGCACAAATTGGGCCAGATCCTGCGGCTGTTGCAGGGTCAGTCCCGACGCCGCTGGCTTTTTAGCCTGAAGCGGCGTGATGGCGGAGGTAAAACCAAGTTTTTGGGCTTCTTTCAATCTATTTTCCGTTTGAACGACGGGACGTAGCGCACCCGATAGGCTGATTTCCCCGAAGACAACGGCTTCGGCTGGCAGTGCGGCGTCTTCCCGCGCAGAGACAAGTGCGGCCGCAACAGCAAGGTCTGCAGCAGGCTCCGAGATGCGCAAACCGCCTGCTACGTTGAGGTAAACGTCCAATCCGGTGAAGGGCACACCGCAGCGGGATTCGAGTACCGCGAGGATCATCGCAAGCCGTCCACCGTCCCAACCGACCACAGAGCGGCGCGGTTGACTGTGTGGCGAAGGAGCCACAAGGGCTTGTATCTCACACAGCATGGGCCGCGTGCCTTCGATACCAGCAAAGACGACAGATCCGGGGGCTGGGGTTCCGCGTTCCGACAGGAAAAGCGCAGAGGGATTCTTCACCTCGGCAAGCCCTTTGCCGGTCATTTCAAAGACGCCGATCTCATCAGCGGGTCCGAACCGGTTTTTCACGGACCGCAGGATACGGAACTGATGGCCGCGCTCACCTTCAAAGTAGAGCACGGTATCGACCATATGTTCGACGACCCGCGGCCCCGCGATGGCGCCTTCTTTGGTGACGTGGCCGACCATCACTGTGCTGATGCCTTTGCGTTTCGCAAACGTGGTCAATTCATGGGCAGAGGCCCGGACTTGTGACACGGAGCCCGGCGCACTGTCGACATTGTCAGCCCACATGGTCTGGATCGAATCAATAATGGCAAGATCTGGTGCTTCAGCCTCAAGCGTTGTGAGGATGTCGCGCAGGTTGGTTTCTGAGGCAAGTTTGACGGGTGATTTTTCGAGCCCCAGTCTGCGCGCGCGCATCTGCACTTGCGCGGCAGACTCCTCGCCGGAGATGTAGACGACTTTCAAGCCGTTCCGCGCAAAGCGGGCCGCGGCTTGCAACAGAAGGGTGGATTTCCCGATACCGGGGTCGCCGCCAACAAGAAGAGCAGAAGCCTTGGTCAGGCCACCACCCAGCACCCGGTCTAATTCACCTACACCGGATTCGGTGCGTGGGGGGGCAGCTTCTTGCGTGGCGAGGTCGGTGAGTGTGATCGCCTTACCCCGTTTGCCGCCCAGCGATTTCTTGGCCGGCCCGGCGGTGGAGAGCGCCTTGTCTTCGACAATTGTGTTCCATTCGCCGCAGGCGTCACAGCGCCCCGACCATTTGGACGTCGCAGCGCCACAGGCGGTGCAAGAGAAGGTGAGATCCTTTGCCATGTTCCTCTTTTGTCCCAAAAGCGATTGCGCCGCAAGATTGAGTCGCGGAGCGGCAAATTCTTGATGAAAAATTTGGGGTGGGTGCCGCTGATGTTGAGACTGGGGCACGGGCAGGAGCGGGGCCAGCCCCGCGCCCCGAGGTATTTTTGTCCAAAAGAAGACTAGTGTCCGCGTTTCGGCGTAAGCGCGGAGATCGCGATGGAGGCAAGGATGCAGGCGGTAAAAAGGTAGAGACCCCAAGCCGTTTCGACTTTGCCGATGCCGACACCTTTGGCGACCACAATGTAAAGCGCGATCAGGAAGACATCGGCCATGGCCAGCTTACCCATGTAACTCAGCACCGGAAGGGTCTTGTCCTTCAACAGATTGAAGTGAACGAGGGCGAGACCGATGGTTTTGAGATAAGGCGCAAACAGCGCGAAAGCGGTGACCATCAGGGCAAGAAAAATGTCGGTGCCCCAAAGGCTTTGCAGGCCGGAGATGACGGAGATTTCCGAAAGACCAAAGAGTGGAAGCAACCCTGCGCGCATCAAGGGTGCGAACCAGGCAATAGGAAAAAGAACCAGCAAGGCCAGATTGGCAAGCTTCAGAACAAGCGGTGTTTGCGGCGTCGTGTCAGCGACGATGGTGGTGTCTGTCATGTCGTCTAGATGGGCGCTTGCGTACGAGGCTGACAAGAGGTGCGGGTGGTAACAGATTGTTTTGTGGCAAAAAGGCCTGAGTTACCAATGCGGCTGGATCGGACCATCCGCACCACCCGAGGTGAACTGGCGCAAGTGCGGATCATCGGAGGTTTCAAGTTCTGCAAGGGTTCCTTGCCAATGAATGCGACCTTCGTGGATCATTGCGACACGGTCCGCAATGGCGTGCATGGAGGCCATGTCATGGGTGATTGTAATGGCTGTGGCCCCACGATCTGTCGCCACGCGGCGGATGAGTGCGTTGATCACCCCCGCCATCATCGGGTCGAGGCCGGTTGTGGGTTCGTCAAAGAACAGCACATCGGGATCTGCCGCAATCGCGCGCGCCAGGCCGACACGCTTTTGCATGCCGCCAGAGAGCTCTCCGGGGTATTTGTCGGCGACATCGGGGCCGAGGCCCACTTCCGCAAGGACTTTCACGGCATGTGCGCGTGCATCCTGCCGTTTCGGACCGCGCAGGTCGCGGAAGGCTACGTTTTGCCAAACAGGTAAACTGTCAAAAAGCGCGGCACCCTGAAACAGCATGCCAATAGAGGACATAAATGCGGCGGTGCGCGGCGTCCCATTGATTGTCACCTGGCCCTCGTCAGGTGTCAGCAGGCCAAGGATCGTCTTGATCAACACCGACTTGCCGCTGCCTGAGCCGCCAATGATCACGAGGCTTTCGCCCTGTGCAATCTCCAGATCAACGCCGCGCAAGACCGCGTTTTGACCAAATGAGAGGTGAAGGTCCGTGACTGAGATCATGTACTGAAGAACGCCTCCGTCAGAACGAAGTTGGCGGCCAGGATGAGGACGGAGGCGGCGACAACAGCCCCCTTGGTTGCAACGCCAACGCCAATTGCGCCACGGTCAGAGTTCAGGCCGTAGTAGCACCCCACAAGCGCGGCGATGGTGCCGAAGACAGCGCCTTTCACAAGCGATGAGATGATGTCGCGCATCTCAAGGAAGTCGACTGTGTTTTGCAGATAACTGGCCGGGTTGAAATCAAGGCGCAGCGTGCTGATCAGATAACCGCCGAAAATACCGATCGTGTCACCAACGGCGACAAGGAGGGGCACGACCAATGTCGCGGCGAACACGCGCGGCACTGTCAGGTATTGCATCGGATCGGTTGAGAGGGTGTGCAGCGCGTCAATCTGTTCGGTGACTTTCATCGTCGCAAGTTCCGCCGCAATAGAAGAGGTAACGCGTGCTGCGACCATGAGGCCCACAAGCACCGGTCCCAGTTCACGTACAACGCCGATCGCTACAATTTGCGGCACAACCGCTTCGGCCGAAAAGCGTGAACCGCCCGCATAGATCTGCAGCGCCAGCGCGCCGCCGGTGAACAGGGCGGTCAGACCGACGACAGGGAGAGAGAAAAACCCGATCTGTAGCAGGGCTTTCCCAAAAGCCGCAGCATAAAACGGCCGTCGCACAGCACGCGCAAACGTGTGTGCGATGAACATGCTAAACCGGCCGATGGATGCCAGCGCGGCCAGGACCGCAGCACCAAGGGCCGCAAGGAACCTCATCCGGTGAGGCTTTGGCGGCTGTAGCGTCTGCCTAGCGAGGTGAGGATTTCATACCCGATGGTGCCAGCGCGGTCGGCGAGTTGATCGACTGATTGTTTGGGGCCGAGGATTGTCAGGTAGTCCGGATCATCATCCAGGTCAGTCACATCCACCGTGATCAGATCCATCGAGACGCGTCCCACAAGGCGGCAGGGGTGGTCGTCCGCCCAAAGCAATGCGCGATCTGACATCGCACGGATAAGACCATCGGCATATCCGGCAGAGACAGTTGCAATGCGTGAGGGCCGCTCTGCCTGCCAGGTGTTGCCGTAGCCAACGACTTCCCCGGTATCCAGCGCGCGGACCTGCACGACTGGCAAGTCGAGCCGCACGACCTGACGCGCGTCCTCAAACGGCATGCCACCGTAGATGCCGACGCCGGGGCGGCAGAGATCGAAATGGTATTTTTCGCCAAGCAGCATACCACCGGTCGCCGCAAGGGACCGGGGTGTTGAAATACCCTTGGTCATCTTCTCAAACACATCAAGCTGATAGGCGTTCATCGGATGGTCCGCTTCGTCCGCGCAGGCCAGATGGCTCATGACGAGGGTCGGATGTTGGGACAGCGCTACGGGTGCGACAGCAGCCCATTCGCTCCATTCCATGCCGAGGCGGTTCATGCCTGTATCAAGCTGAATGCCAAACGGATGATTGGGCAGGGCTTCCAGATGCCGCGTGACCTGATCGATGGAGTTCAGCATCGGGGTGAGGCCGTGGTCGCGGATCGTCTCTGTGTCGCCTGCCATGTGACCAGAGAACACATTGATTTCCGCGTCGGGGCCAACGGCTGCACGCACAGCGATCCCCTCGCTTGCCAGCGCAACAAAGAACCGTCGCGCGCCGACGCTGGCCAATGTTGCCGCCACCTGCGCGGCCCCTAAGCCGTAGCCATCAGCTTTCACCACAGCCCCCGTTTCCACGGTGGTTTTGGCATCAAGCGCGCGCCAGTTCGCGGCGAGCGCAGTCAAATCGATCTGTAGGTGTCCAGCGGTCATTGCGGTCTTTTCGCAGGACCGCGCGCAAGGTCAAGTGGTCGTCGTGCAAGCCGGTGAGAAATCGCGGATCGGGGTTGGCTTCAGGTGAACGCGCCCAGACGCTCTCGATACCGGATCGGAGGGACCCCCATCGCCTTGCGAAAGTCACGTCGAAAACTTTCCGCGGAGCCAAAACCGCAGATATCGCAGACATCGGCAAGTGGAACGTCCGGGTCTTCCAGCAATTCCGCAGCACGGGCGATGCGTTCCGACTTGAGCCACGCCAAGGGTGTGAGACCTGTTTCCTCCTCAAACCGGCGGGCCAATGTGCGTGGGCTTGTGGCTGCGTCTTGGGCCATGCGGGTGATTGGCCAAGCCTCGTCCAGGTGAGCGCGCACACGGTCTTGCAACGCAGCGAGGTTCGTTCCAGCCCGCGCCTGCGGTTCAGGACGCGGGACAAACTGGCGCTGCCCACCGTCGCGCTGCGCAGGCAGGACAAGGCGGCGTGCAACAGATGCCGCGACTTGGGCGCCGTAGTCTTGCCGAATGATATGCAGGCCAAGGTCTAGACCGGCTGCGGACCCGGCGGAGGTATAGACGCCGCCGTCTTTGAGATAGAGAACGTCAGGATCGACAGAGACCTCTGGGTATTGCGCAGAAAGTGCGTCGGTGTAGCGCCAATGTGTTGTGGCCCGTCTGCCGTCAAGAAGGCCTGCCGCGGCAAGCGCAAAGACGCCGGAACAGATCGACGCGATCCGGGCGCCATTGGCGTGAGCCGCTGCCAGCGCCTCCGTCAACGCGGCGGGGACCGGCGTTTCCGCACTGCGCCAACCGGGTACAATGATCAGATCGGCCTGCGGCAAGAGCGCCAGGGTGTTCTCAGCGACCACCGACAGACCCCCAATCGCCCTGATCGGTCCGGGCTCTGCTGCGACGGCGGCGAAGCGATACCAGTTGGAAAACTCGGGCCTGGGAAGTCCAAAGAGTTCGACGGCGATTCCGAACTCAAAGGTGCAAAGACCATCGTAAGCGATGGCGCAGACGAGCGGATTTTTGGGAGTTGTCTTCATTTGGCAGAAAGTGACCGTAACTTGTCAATCCTGCCAGTATGGCCAAGTACGCTCTCATGGCAAGTCTTCGACATCACTTCTATCGGAGACCCGGAATGCAATCTCAAGACGCCCTTTTTGCCGCTGTTCAGACCTATTTCGAAGCCATTCATGAATGCGATGCCGCGAAACTGAATGCGGTCTTTCATCCGGCCTCCAGCCTTTTTGACGCCGATAACGGCATGATCTTTGTGGAACCCATCGAAAGTTTTAGCCGCGACGTCGCAGGTCGCACGTCACCGGCAAGCGTGGGGCAGGCGATGGAGGCGGAGGTGCTTCTCGTCGACTATCTTTCGCCACTCAGTGCGACGGTCAAAATACGTATCCGCGCGCACCGGAGCGTGTTTGTCGATCACCTCGGGTTCGTGAAGGGAGAAGACGGTTGGCAGATCGTCTCTAAAATCTGGCACCTCGAGTCGGAGCTCTCAGAGAATCGCGCGGGCTGAGATGGATGCGAACGTCAGCTTTGACATGGATCAAGGCCAACTCCACCAAACCGATGCAATGTTCATCTATGGGAGCCGCAGAACACACGTCGCCATCCACTCTTCCTGACGTCAATCGACTGACATTGGCTGATTTAGGAACTTGTTTTTCCCACGGATGGCGCGATTTTCTTGCGGCTCCCTTCCCGAGTCTCTTCTTTGCAAATGTTTTTGTGCTTGCAGGATTACTCATGAGCACGATTACATTTGCGACAGGGACAACTTATTGGCTCGTGCTTGCGGTCTTGGGTTTTCCACTGGTCGGGGCGCTGACCTGTCTGGGTTTTTATGAACTGTCACGCAATCGCGCGGCGGAACGGCAGGTGTCTTTTGGCACGACCTTGCGCCGGGTGTGGGATCACCGCCGCGGGCAACTGCCCTGGTTTGCGGGCATAGTCGTTGTCGTCTTTCTGTTTTGGTTCTTCCTTGGACACATGATTTTCGCTCTGTTCCTTGGGCATTCTCCGATGACCAACATCCTGACGTCCTCGACCGTCTTTTTGTCATCGGACGGATTGGTGATGCTGTTGTTTGGAACAGTGGTTGGCGGCGTCTTTGCGGTGCTTGTCTTCGCCATCACAGTTGTCGGGATGCCGCTTGTTTACGATCGCGACGTCGATTTTGTAACTGCGATGCTGACCTCCATCAAAGCGGTGAGGTTACAGCCGGGGCTTTACCTATTTTGGGGTGCGATCATCGGCGGGGTTACATTCCTGGCCATGCTGCCTGCGTTTCTTGGCCTTTACATCGCGATTCCGGTGCTCGGACATGCGAGTTGGCATCTGTACCGGAAGGCCGTACCCCGGACCTTGGAGCCTTCGCCGGTTGGAACGATGTAGGGCGGGGTGCACCCCCCAAGATCAAAACTGTTGATCCGCCCCCTGCTGCCAAGGCTTCACGAGGTTGCCGAAGCGTGTGAACTGACCCTCGAAGGACAATTCGACCGTGCCAATCGGGCCGTGACGCTGTTTGCCGATCACAACCTCGGCCTTGCCATGCAGGGCTTCCATCCGTTCTTGCCAGGCGGCCATTTTCTCCATCTCATGATCGCCCGGCTTCTCACGCTCGACATAATACTCTTCGCGGTAGACGAACATCACGACGTCCGCGTCCTGCTCAATGGATCCGGATTCCCGCAGGTCCGACAGCTGCGGGCGTTTGTCCTCTCGGCTTTCCACCTGACGTGAAAGCTGGGAGAGGGCGATCACGGGAACCTGTAGTTCCTTTGCGATGGCTTTCAGTCCCATCGTGATCTCCGAGATTTCGCCAACACGGTTGTCTGCCCGGCCTGAGCCGCGCACAAGCTGCAGGTAGTCGACCATAAGCACGTCCAACCCGTGCGTCCGCTTCAAACGACGTGCACGGGCAGCAAGTTGTGCAATGGGCAGGGCCGGAGTGTCGTCGATGAAAAGCGGGCAGGCCTCAAGTGATTTGGCGGCTTCGACGAAGCGCCGGAATTCGGCTTCTGTCATGTCACCGCGGCGGATCTGCTCTGAAGGCACTTCGGATGCTTCCGACAGAATACGCGCAGCCAGCTGGTCCGCTGACATTTCCAGTGAGTAGAACCCAACCACGCCGCCGTTTATGGCTCCCTCGGACCCATCTGCCAGGGCGCCCTTTTGGTAGGCCTTTGCGATGTTATAGGCGATGTTTGTCGCCAATGAGGTTTTCCCCATCGACGGGCGTCCAGCCAGGATGATCAGGTCGGACTTGTGCAAACCGCCCAACTTCTTATCCATATCGATCAACCCGGTGGACACGCCCGATAGGCCGCCGTCGCGCTGGTAAGCTGCGTTGGCGGTATTGACTGCGGTGGTCACGGCTTTCAGGAAGCTCTGAAATCCGCTTTCCGATGTGCCTTTTTCTGCGAGGCGATAAAGTTCTTGCTCTGCTTCGACGATTTGCTCGCGCGGTTCGCTTTCGACGTTCACGCGGGCCGCCTTTTCGGCAATTGTTTGGCCAACGGTGATCAGGTCGCGCCTCACCGACAGGTCGTAAATCATCTGCGCGTAGTCTTTTGCCGCAAACGCCGAAATCGCAGCACCCGCAAGTCGCGCAAGATAGGCGGGGCCGCCGAGCTCTTTCAGGCCCTCATCGTCTTCGAGAAACGTTTTAAGTGTGACAGGCGATGCCAAAGCGTTCTTCGCAATCCGGTTCGCTGCCACATCAAAGATGCGCGCATGGACCGGATCGTAGAAATGCTCTGGCCCGATGATTGCGGCAACACCGTCGAAGACATCATTGTTCGTCAGAATTGCGCCCAGAAGCTGCTGTTCGGCTTCCACCGAATGCGGCATTTCCACTGCCGGTTCCACGTCCGTACCGGTCGCATTAAATGCGGTAATCTCGTTCATCTGCCCACCTCTTTGTCCCGCCTGCTGCATAGCGTGCGATGATGCGTTGCGCTATCGGGATATGTCTGGGGATAACCCAGCCTGAACTATGTGTGTGAGATGAACGCTACAACATCTGGGGAGGCGGAGGCAACGTCTTACTAGATAGGTCGCGCTCCACAGGCTTCACTGCGATTCCTCCCCCGAACAGTCCACAGTGCTGTGGAGAAGAAATTTACGTTTGGTTACCTGCGGCCCAGCCGCTGGGGTCATGCAGATAGGCGTTGACCTCGGTCAAAGTGGCATCGTCATAGGCACCCCGACGTTTGGCTTCGGCCAGCACATCCCACCAGGTGCAGAGGTGGATCAGTTGCACGCCCTTGTCGCCCAAGGTTTTTTCGACGCCATCGAAAATGCCGTAGTAAAAGATCACCGCCGTCGCCGAACATGTCGCGCCAGTTTCGCGGATCGCATCGACGAAGGACAGTTTTGATCCGCCATCTGTTGTGAGGTCTTCAACGAGCAGGACACGTTCACCTTCAGTCATTTGACCTTCGATTCGCGCGTTACGTCCGTAGCCCTTCGGCTTCTTCCGCACGTAAGTCATCGGCAATGCCATCCGCTCCGCGACGAGCGCTGCAAATGGGATGCCCGCGGTTTCGCCGCCAGCGATGTTGTCAAACTGTTCAAAGCCCGCTTCGCGCATGATCGTGATCGTCAGAAAATCCATCAACGTTGCCCGCACCCGCGGAAAGGAGATCAGCTTGCGGCAATCGACATAAGTCGGTGCCTTCTTGCCGGACGCGTGGGTGAAAGGCTCTTTTGTATTGAAGTGGACTGCGCCGACTTCGATCAGCATTCCGGCAGTCAGGCGGGCGATGTCTTCTTTCGGCGGGTAAGAGGTGGGGATCATGCTGCTCTCATCATCATGGGTGGTGCTGCCTCAGACGGCGGCAGGGTGGTTAGGGCGTGACATGCCAATGCAAAGGGAAGCCGGGATCGAAAACGGTGACAGGACCGTCGCCAGTGCTGATCTGCTCCGGGTAAGTCACTGGATCACCTTTTTTGAGTGTGATCGTCGCTTCATTCGGCGGAAGCCCGTAAAACCGCGGACCATTGAGCGACGTAAAGGCTTCCAGCTTCGGGAGTGCTTCGGCGGCCTCAAACACTTCAGCAAGGCAGGACATTGTATTTGGCGCTGTGAAGATACCCGCGCAGCCACAGGGTTGCAGTTTTGCCGGGTCTGTATGTGGCGCACTATCCGTGCCAAGAAAGAAGCGCTTGTCGCCAGAGATCGCTGCTTGCACCAGCGCTACGCGGTGCGCTTCGCGCTTCGCGACGGGTAGACAGTAGTAATGCGGCTTGATGCCCCCGGCGAGGATATTGTTGCGGTTGATGATCAAGTGATGCGTCGTGATCGTCGCGGCGGTGTTCTTGTGTGCGTCGCGCACATAATCGACCGCGTCTTCCGTGGTCACATGCTCCATGACGATCTTTAGGTCGGGGTTCTTCTTGCGGATCGGTTTCAGAACCTTGTCGATGAACACAGCCTCTCGATCAAAAATGTCGATACGGCTGTCTGTGACTTCCCCATGCACACAGAGCGGCATTCCAATGTCCGCCATGCGGTCGAGGACGGGGCGAATGCGATCAAAATCCGTGACGCCAGAGGCTGAGTTTGTCGTTGCACCGGCCGGATAAAGCTTCACCGCGCGCGCAATGCCACTTGTAAAGGCGGCTTCCACGTCGTCCGGGTCCGTTTCTTCCGTCATATAGAGTGTCATGAGCGGCTCAAACGTCATGTCCGACGGAAGGGCAGCCATGATCCTGTCCCGATAGGCCGATGCCTGTGCCGCTGTCACAACTGGCGGCACCAGGTTCGGCATGATGATCGCACGGGCAAAATGGCGTGCTGATTCCGGTAAAACCGCCTGCAGCATCGCACCATCACGTAGATGCAAATGCCAATCATCCGGACGGCGGAGGGTGAGGGACGTAAGTGCAGCGTCTTTCATAAAGACCGCTTACACCGCCCGCAGCGCCGATGCCAGAGGTGGTCGATGTCGTGATCTCCCCGAATCTTTCGCCACAATTCGATGTCTCGCCGGCGCCAAATTGCAGGGCCGCGAAAACAGTCCGCAAAAAATGGTGTCTTTGTGGCGGGATTCTTGGTGCTTTTGCGAGGCGGTGTCGAAATGTGGCAAAGTCGAGATGCAGTAAAATTTGGTATTATCTCCGCAAAAGACGGCTTTTCTCTGTAAGACGGCACGCCGTGTCCGCCGCACGTCGGCGGCAGGTCGCTGGGCGCAGGCGTGGATAACCATCTGCAATGTATGCATAAAACACGTGAGATGCTATTTCAGTTGAGAGCGTCTCGGCGATTGTTTTGACGCGCCTCATGTCCTGAGCCTATTGTTTCCAAAACATCAAAGAACTGTTCTCACCTGATGACCGTCTTGGCAAAGTTAAGGCAATTGTGTGACGGTCATTGCAGTAGAAGGAACGAGTTGATGCTTGGTAAAATTAAGACTGCGGTGGGGGCCGCACTCACGTTGACTGCACTGGCCGGGGCTGCCTCGGCCCAATGCCTGAACCAGGAAGACATGCGCCGTGGCGTCATTGTCACATTCGAGAACCAATCATCGGTTGCGATGCGGCGGACGCCAACTGGGCTTGTTGAAGTCACAGAAACCTATGCAGCAGAAGACAAGACCATCAAATTCGTCGGTGAGCATGGCCTCTATTTCACCGAAGAAGTGACGATGGTTGCGGCACGTCCCGAAGACGCCTCTCGGCTAGAGATTATCTTTGATACCTCCTCATCAGAGTTGCCGAAGCCGGAGGTTGGGACATTCTGGTCGGGTGAAACGCTCAACATCTTTGCGGATGGTGTGCAACGCTCCGAGCTGTACGACGTTTTCTTCCTCGACGCGCCTGTGACACGTGTCTCTGGGTGTGAATATGAAACGATCCACGCGGTCGTTGAGTATCGCTGGCCAGACGATGAGTTTGGTGTGTCGCTGCTTTACGCTTACCTGCCTGCGCTGGACACGGCTTATATTTTGGCCAGCAGCACCGGCATAGCGGACACAGTTCTGAACGTCCCCGTCGCAATTGAACCTGCGACATTCTAAGTTGCTAATTTAAGATAGACCTTTGTTTTTTTGAAAAGGGCGGTCGTTATTCGGCCGCCCTTATTTCGTTTGCGCCAAATGCGAAATGCCCACTAGCATGTAAGGCATCAAGCGTCTCAGCAAAGACGTTTGTATGCCCCAGCGCCAGAGCATGTTTGCAGACGGTTGCGGCCAACCTCGGTTTTCCGGCTGTTTCCGTCCACCGTAGCATCCGTCGCAGATAATTGACGTTGGTGCGCCGGGCACGTTGTGCACGGGCAAAGGCGAGCGGCGTGAGATCCCCTGTCATTGCGAGACGGCGCAGTGCGACACTGACCCCCAGATCATCGAGCGCGCGTTCTAGGCGTGGACCCAAAGCCGTGCAACGCAATGACTGCACATGCGGTTTTGTGAAAAGTGCTGCGTGAATGGCGTCAAGCCGCTGGAGGGGATCGAAAGCGATGTATGCTTGTGCCGCCGCGTCGATCATTGTTGGCGCATATCCGTAACGGCTGTGGAAATCGAGCCGACGATGCGTCCGATAGCGCTGATCAAACCCCGTGATCTGCGGGTCCAGCGTCGCTTGCGGGCGGATGGCAAGAACTCGCGCGCCGGGCGCCGCAACACTGTAGGCCGCCGCCGCATAGCCGCCGCCGTCGGTGCCATAGAAAAGGATCTCGTCAAAATCTTCAAAGTAGCCATCGTCAATCAGACGGTCGAAGTAGGCGTAAATTTTCGGATGTCTGAACCACCCGTCGTGCTCGGCAAAGATGCCTAAATGCGACCAGCCATCTTCTTGCACATGTCTAAAGCCAACAGGGTTGGCAGCACGGTCCCGTGCAATCACACTTTCCGCGCTTTCAAAGGTCACCAGAAGTTTCGGCCCCACCGAGATTTGCGTGGCCGCATGGCCTTTGCCAAGAAAGTTGTAGCTGCCGTATTGATCGACCACGTCTTCTAAGGTCTCGAACCAGTCTTCGGCAGATAAACCTGCAAGATCAGTCGCTGACGCGATCTGTGGAAAGGACGACATCTATACCCCGATGGCAGCTCAGGCTGCTTCTGTCTAAACCCGATCTTGGGCCATTTTGCGCAGCATGTTTGCGCAATTCAGGGTCGAAACCAACCTAGAAAAAGGCCTGCAATCCGGTTTGTGCGCGACCAAGGATAAGCGCATGCACGTCATGCGTGCCTTCGTAGGTGTTGACTGTCTCCAGGTTCACCATGTGGCGCATCACCGGGAAGCTATCTGAAATACCGTTGCCGCCAAGCATGTCCCGGGCCGCCCGAGCGATGTCCAGCGCTTTGCCACAGTTGTTTCGCTTCATCAGGCTGATCATTTCGGGGGCGGCTTGACCGGCGTCCATCAAGCGTCCGAGCTGCAACGCTGATTGCAACCCTAGGGTGATTTCCGTCTGCATGTCAGCGAGCTTCTTTTGATACAATTGTGTCTGAGCCAAAGGACGGCCAAATTGTTTGCGGTCGAGGCCGTAGCTGCGTGCCGCGTGCCAGCAGGCTTCTGCCGCACCCATTGTGCCCCAGGCGATTCCATATCGCGCGCGGTTCAGACAGCCGAACGGACCTTTGAGGCCCTGCACGCCGGGCAGCAGCGCATCCTCTCCGACGGCGACGTCCTGCATCACAATTTCCCCAGTCACCGAGGCGCGCAGTGAAAGCTTGCCCGCGATCTTCGGTGCACTCAGCCCCGGCGTGCCTTTCTCCAGCACAAACCCGCGGATTTTGCCGCCATGCTCCTCTGATTTCGCCCAGACCACAAAAACGTCGGCGATCGGTGAGTTGCTGATCCACATTTTGGAGCCGTTCAGCACATAGCCATCATCGGTTTTTTTTGCGACGGTCTTCATACCGGCCGGGTCGCTACCCGCATCCGGCTCTGTCAGGCCGAAACATCCGATCAACTCACCGGAGGCGAGGCCGGGCAGATACTTCTGCTTGTGTGCTTCAGATCCGTAGGCGTGGATCGGGTACATCACCAAGGACGACTGGACCGACATCATGGAGCGGTAACCGCTGTCGACGCGCTCGACTTCACGCGCGATCAAGCCGTAAGTCACGTAATTCGCGCCGAGCCCGCCAAATCTTTCCGGAATTGTCGCGCCGAGCAATCCGGCACCACCCATCAACGCGAAGATCTCCGGATCAACGGCTTCGTCGCGATAGGCTTGTGTGACGCGCGGTGCCAGCACCTCTTGCGCAAATGTCGCTGCCGCATCGCGCAACATCCGCTCTTCTTCGCTCAGTTGATTATTCAGACGCAGCGCGTCTTCCCAGTCAAACGTGTTCAGGTCAGGCCCGTGACCCAGTTTTGCGATTGGCGTTGCGTCGTTCATGATCAAACCCTCCGGCATGTGGGACAGGCATACGCCTCCGTTGCGCCCCAGACAATGGTCGCCTTGACGCGGGCGATAGAGGGTGCAGGTTGAGGGCCAAGGGAAGGAGCCATGATGGACAGTATCGACGACCTGCAGGCCCGGTTGGGGAAAGGTGGCTATATCTGCGACCGCGCGCTGGCGACGGTGACCTTTCTTGCGCTGAAGCTGGGAC
This sequence comes from Paracoccaceae bacterium, assembly GCA_020628545.1. GTDB lineage: Bacteria > Pseudomonadota > Alphaproteobacteria > Rhodobacterales > Rhodobacteraceae > Yoonia. The sequence continues at coordinate 30,925 of JAHDEX010000010.1, forward strand.
GGCCGCTGTTTCTTGAAGGCGAGGCGGGGACTGGGAAGACCGAAATTGCCAAGGCGATCGCCGCGATGCTGGGGCGCCGTTTGATCCGCCTGCAATGCTATGAGGGGCTGGATGCGAGCACGGCGGTTTACGAATGGAACTTCGCCGCCCAGATGATTGCGATCCGCAGCGGTGATAGCAAAGCCGACGTTTTTTCTGATGAATACCTGATTGCGCGTCCGCTGCTTGAGGCCATGCTGCCGCAAGAGGGCGGCGCGCCGGTACTGTTGATTGACGAGATCGACCGCACCGATGCACCCTTTGAGGCCTTTTTGCTGGAAGCCCTCTCCGATTTTCAAGTCACGATCCCCGAACGCGGCCCGGTGACGGCTCCGCAGCCCCCTATTGTTATTCTGACTTCTAACCGCACCCGCGAAGTGCATGACGCTTTGAAGCGCCGGTGTCTCTATCATTGGGTTGGCTACCCTGACTTTGACCGCGAGATGGAGATCCTCCACGCTCGCGCGCCAGAAGCTGCAAAGGAATTGAGCCAAGAAGTCGTGGCCTTCGTCCAACGCCTGCGTGGCGAAGACCTGTTCAAGAAACCGGGCGTGGCCGAAACGATTGATTGGGCGAAATGCCTGCTGGCACTGGATGTGCTGAGTCTGTCGCCAGAGGTGATCGCTGACACCTTGGGTGCCGTCCTGAAATACCAGGATGACATTCAAAAACTGCAAGGCTCTGCGGCAAAGAAAATCCTAGATGACGCTCGCGCTGCGATTTCTGCATGAGCGCCAATTGTTTCTTCTTGCCCGAAATACCTTACGGGGGTCTGGGGGTGTAAAACCCCCAGCGTCATCCATCATGCGCCACGTCCCAATTGATCTGCCCGACGACCCCAAACTGACAGAAAACATCACTCATTTCGCGCGCGCGCTGCGCAAGGCAGGACTCAACATCGGTTCTGGTCGCATCGCGGATGCGATAAAGGCGGTCACCTTCGCGGGGTTCACGAACAAAGCTGACTTCTTCTGGACATTGCATGCCTGTTTTGTCTCGCGTCCCGAAGACCGGGCGGTTTTTGCGCAAATCTTCCGTCTCTACTGGCGTGACCCGCAATTTCTCGAACACATGATGACGTTTCTCACGCCGGCAGTGCGCGGTGTGCAGGAGGACCGGCGCGCGCAAGCGGCAGAACGACGGGCAGCTCAGGCGCTCCTTCCAGATGAGGGGCCGGAGACAACGGCCGCACAACCAAAGGAAGACGATGGCACGGAAATCGACATCGACGCGCGCCAGACGACCTCTGCCGAAGAACGCCTGAAGACGCTAGATTTTGAGCAGATGACAACGGCAGAGATGGCGCAGGCGAAACGGCTCCTCGCTAGAATACAGCTGCCTGTTCCTCCGATGCCCAGCCGTCGTCTGCAAGCCTTGCCCGGCACGCGCGCGGATTGGCGTGGCACAATGCGACAAGCGATGCGCCAAGGCGGTGAAGTCGCTGAGCTGAAGACCCGAAGGCTTACGAAAAAGCCGCCTGGACTGGTTGTGCTTTGCGATATCTCTGGCTCGATGGCCGATTATTCCCGCGCCGTCCTGCATTTTGTTCATGCTGTCGCGAACCGCCCCGGACAGGGTTGGGGGGCGGTGCATGCGTTTACGTTCGGGACGCGTTTGACGAACATCACACAGCACATGCGCACGCGGGACGTCGACGCAGCGCTGGCGATGGCGGGCGCGGAGGCCCAGGACTGGGAAGGCGGCACCCGGATCGCCTCTTGCCTGACAACGTTCAATCGCGACTGGTCGCGTCGCGTTTTGGGGCAGGGTGCGGTGGTCTTGCTGATCACCGACGGGCTGGACCGCGACCCTGAAGGTGATCTTGCCAAGCAGATGGAGCGTCTGTCGCTGACCGCCCGTCAGGTCATTTGGCTAAACCCGCTTCTGCGGTTCGACAGTTTCGCGCCCAAGGCGCAGGGGGTTCGCGCGATGCTACCTTTTGTCGATGTTTTCCGCGCGGGGCACAACATCGCGGCTTTCGAAGGCTTGGCAGCCGCGCTCGCGGCGAGGGACAGCGGCGATAAGTCTCGGGTCATGGGGATGATGGATGCCGACAATGCGCAGGAAACGGATCGCTTGGGCTGGTCGCTGCAACATAGATTGGCGTCACTTCACAGGAGAACGCCATGATTTCATTCCAAAGTTACGATGCAGCCACCGTCGCAGCCCTTCGCGCAGGTGGCGCCGACGTCTATGGGCGCCCCGCCGAACGCGCCATGTCGGACGGCAAAGGCAAACCCTGCCGTTGCTGTTTGGCGCAGGTGCCGGCAGGAGCCGAGATGCTGATTTGTGCCGCGCGACCATTCCCAGCACTTCAACCTTATGCAGAGACAGGCCCGATATTCCTGTGCGCTGCCGAATGTGACGCCTTTGACGGCGCAGGCGTGCCGCCGATCTTGCAAACCTCACCCACATATTTGCTGAAAGCGTATGACGTCGATCATCGTATCGTCTACGGCACCGGCCAAATCACGCCTGCCGCAGAAGTGTCTGACTACGCAGAGACCTTGCTGCAGATGGACGGCGTCGCGTTCGTCGATGTACGCTCGGCCACGAACAACTGCTTTCTGACCCGGATCACAGCTGCCTTATGACCACCCTGTCACCAACTCAGCTTGCTCTCGAATGGCACCGCGCCGGGCGGGCTATCGCCCTGGCCTTTGTGGTGGAAACTTGGGGCAGCGCCCCGCGTCCGGCCGGGAGCATGCTGGTGATCGACGCTGATGGCGCGATGGAAGGGTCGGTTTCGGGCGGATGTGTCGAAGGCGCGGTGATCTTGGAGGCGATTGATGCAATTGCGGATGGAGCGCCTCGTGTGTTGGACTTTGGCGTCAGCGATGATGAGGCGTTTGCGGTTGGTCTGGCCTGCGGCGGGCGGATCCGCATTCTTGTAGATCCGGTTGGTTCTGCCATGCCGATTGAGGTGCTTGAGGCGCTTGTTGCGGCGAAAGAGGCGAAAACGCCGATTGCTTATGTGGCCGATCTCGCTAGCACGGCGCGACATACCGCCGCTGTGGAAGCGTATCCAGTACGCTTCCGGTCGGATCGCTCTGGTGTCGAGGACGATGATCGAACCTTTGTTGCGGTGCTTAATCCGCCGCTGCGGATGATCATTGTCGGAGCAGTTCACATCGCACAACACTTGGTCCCGATGGCGCGGGCCTGCGGGTACGCTCCGGTCGTCATTGATCCGCGCGGTGCATTTGGCTCGGAAGCACGGTTTCCCGGCGAAGACTTGCGTGACGATTGGCCGGATGAGGCGATTGCAGCACTTGCGCCTGACGCCCGCACTGCCGTTGTGACATTGACCCATGACCCGAAACTGGACGATCCGGCGATCATGGCCACGTTGCGGGGGCCAGCGTTCTATCTTGGTTGTCTCGGTTCGACCCGGACCCATGCAAAACGCGTTGCGCGACTGGAGGCTACGGGTTTCACGGCTGATGAAATTGCAAAAATCCACGCGCCGGTGGGCCTCAACATCGGAGGGAAATCACCGTCTGAAATTGCGTTGAGCATCATGGCCGAAGTCACTGCAACCCTGCGAGGCCTCTGACGTCTTGTTGCGGCGCAGCATCACGATGATGCAACTGCAGCGTGAAATGACGGTTCTCAAGACAGGTCGGCCATGCTTAACTCTCTCCAATATTCGGTTTTTTGGGAGGAAAACATGCCGCAGGTCAAAATGACTGTGAATGGCAAATCCGTGGGAGGGGAAGTCGAAGGCCGCACGCTGCTGGTCGATTTCCTGCGCGGTGATTTACGTCTGACAGGCACCCACGTTGGGTGTGACACCAGTCAGTGCGGGGCCTGTGTGGTCCACGTCAATGGAAAAGCAGTCAAAGCCTGCACCATGTTTGCCGTTGAGGCAGACGGGGCTGACGTTGGCACAATTGAGGGGCAGGCGAATGCTGACGGCTCCCTGAACGTGATCCAGCAGGCCTTTCAGGACCATCACGGTCTGCAGTGCGGGTTCTGCACACCGGGTATGGTCATGTCGGCGGCAGCCCTGCTGAAAGACAACCCTAAGCCGTCTGAGGCTGAGGTCCGCGCATACCTTGAGGGCAATATCTGTCGCTGCACGGGCTATCATAACATCGTCAAGGCGATCATGGCGGCATCCGGTCAGGATGTAAGCGCCATCGCTGCCGAGTAAGCGAATTTTCTAGAAAATTTGGGCCAATTCTTCGCAGAGGAATTGTTTGCCCAACAGGGAGGATACCATGCCAAAGGATTCTGGCGTTATTGGCGCAAGTGACAAGCGCCGCGAAGATGTCCGGTTCTTGACCGGACGCGGACAATATACAGACGACATTCAAATCGCCGGGCAGGCTTATGCCGCCTTCGCCCGTTCAGACGTGGCGCACGGGGAGATCGTCTCAATCGACGCGAATGCGGCCAAGGCGATGCCGGGCGTGCTTGAAGTGTTCACAGGTGAGGACTTCGCGGAGGTCGGCGGCAATCCCGCGGGCTGGCTGATCAACAGCCGCGATGGTGAACCGATGAAGGAACCCAAGCGTCCGGTTTTGGCGCACGGCAAAGTGCGCCATGTGGGCGACGCTTATGCTGCAGTGATTGCGGAGACGCCGGAACAGGCGCGTGATGCGGTTGAGGCGCTGAACGCCGAGATCAAGGAACTGCCAGCCGTCGTTGACATGAAAGCGGCGCTTGATGGGGGTCCGCTTGTCCATGATGAGATCGAAACAAACCAGTGTTTCGACTGGGGTTGGATCGAAGACAACCGGGCTGCAACGGATGAGGCGATCAAAAACGCCCATCACGTGACGACGTTGGAGCTGGTCAATAACCGGCTCGTGCCGAACGCGATGGAGCCACGGGCCTCGACGGGCATCTACGACCCCGGCACGGATGAGTATAAGCTTTACACCACATCCCAGAACCCGCACCTGACACGTCTGCTGATCTGCGCGTTCGTGATGGGCATCCCGGAAAACAAGTTGACCGTGATCGCACCTGATGTGGGTGGTGGTTTCGGCTCGAAGATCTATCACTACGGCGAAGAAGCATTGGTATTGGCCGCGGCCAAGAAAGTCGGTCGCCCGGTGCGTTGGACGGCAAGCCGTTCTGAGGCTTTCCTGACCGACGCACATGGGCGCGACCATGTCACGAAGATCGAATTGGCTGTCGATGCCGAGGGGAACTTCCAGGCCTTCCGTACAGAGACCTACGCAAACGTTGGCGCGTATCTCTCGAACTTCTCGACCGCGACACCGACCTTCCTGCACGGCACGCTGATGGCGGGCAATTACACGGTGCCGAACGTTTATGTGAACGTGAAAGCGGTCTTCACCAACACAGCACCTGTTGACGCCTATCGTGGCGCAGGGCGGCCTGAGGCGACTTACTCGCTCGAACGGGTGATCGACAAATGCGCGCGTGAAATGGGGATGGACCCCGTTGAGATGCGCCGGAAGAACTTCATCAAGCCAGATCAATATCCATATGCGGGTGCTGCAGGGTTGGAGTACGATACAGGCAACTACGATGCGCTGATGGACAAGATGGAAGAGCTTGCAGACTTTGCGGGCTTTGAAGCGCGCCGCAAAGCGTCAGAGGCCAAGGGCCTGCTGCGCGGGCGTGGCGTGAATGCCTATATCGAAGCTTGTGGGATCGCACCTTCGAACCTTGTCGGCATTCTTGGGTCGCGCGTCGGGCTTTATGATGCCGCAACGGTGCGCGTGAATGCCACTGGTACGCTGTCTGTCATGGTTGGCGCACACAGCCACGGACAGGGGCATGAGACCGTGTTCCCGCAAGTGGTCGCGGATATGCTCGGCATCGACGCAGGCTCCATCGACATTGTCCATGGCGATACGTCGAAGATTCCATTTGGCATGGGGTCCTACGGATCGCGATCGCTTGCGGTTTGCGGCTCCGCTGTGGTCCGAGCAACTGAGAAGATCATCGCAAAAGCGCGGAAAATCGCAGCCCATATGCTGGAAGCCGCAGAGGGCGATGTGACCTTTGAGGATGGCAACTTTACGGTTGCAGGCACGGATAAGTCCGTCAGCTTCGGCGAAGTGGCGTTTAAGGCCTACGTACCGCACAACTTCCCGCTCGAAGACATCGAGCCCGGGTTGGAAGAGACCGCCTTCTACGATCCGGCAAACTTCACCTATCCGTCAGGGGCTTACACCTGCGAAGTTGAAGTGGACCCGGAAACCGGAAAAGTCACCATCGACAGCTTCACCGCTGTTGATGATTTTGGCAACGTGATGAACCCCATGGTCGTTTCCGGTCAGGTTCACGGCGGGCTCGGTCAGGGTATCGGTCAGGCCATGCTGGAAAACACGATCTACGATGAAAACGGCCAGCTGAACTCGGCCTCCTACATGGACTACACCATGCCGCGCGCGGATGATCTGCCATTCTACACGGTCGACCATTCATGCGTCACACCCTGCACACACAACCCACTGGGCGTGAAAGGTTGCGGGGAGGCTGGGGCAATTGGGTCACCACCGACAATCGTGAACGCGGTCATCGACGCGCTGCAATCGGGCGGCAAGGACGTCACCCATATCGATATGCCCCTGACGCCTGCGCGCGTCTGGTCGGCAATGAACAGCTAAGGAGGGCTGAAACATGTATGCATTTGATATTGAACGGCCTTCGACCATCGCAGATGCGGTTTCCGCACTGAAAGCGGAAGATTCGCAGGCGTTGGGGGGCGGCCAAACGCTGATCCCAACGCTGAAGCAGCGGCTAGCAATGCCCTCGGCGTTGGTGAGCCTTGGTGGCATCGGAGAGATGCAGGGTGTCTGCATGTCGGACGACGGCGCGGTCTGCGTGGGCGGTGCAACAACACACGCAACGGTCGCTTCTGAGACAGCCAACAGCTATTCAGGGCTTTCGGGTCTGGCGAGCCATATCGGTGACCCTGCAGTCCGTAATCGAGGCACAATCGGCGGATCATTGGCCAACAATGACCCGTCAGCCTGCTATCCAGCTGCGGTTTTGGGGTCTGGCGCAGAGATTATCACGAATGCGCGCAGCATTGCGGCTGACGATTTCTTTGAAGGCATGTTCGCAACGGCGCTGGATGAGGGTGAGATCATCACCGAAGTGCGCTTCCCGGTGCCTGAAAAGGCGAACTATCAGAAGTTCGTCCAGCCGGCGTCGCGCTTCGCGCTTGTTGGCGTGTTTGTCGCCAAATACGCGGACGGCGTGCGCGTTGCCGTCACTGGCGCGTCGGAAGACGGTGTCTTCCGGTGGTCCGAGGCGGAGACCGCGTTGTCTTCTGACTTCTCTGCCAGCGCCATCAATGGGCTGACCGTGAGCGCGGATGGCATGATCGGAGACTTACACGGCACGTCCGAGTATCGCGCACATCTGGTCAAGGTGATGACGGGTCGCGCGGTTGCCGCCGCAAGCTAAATGAAAAGCCCCGGATAGAGATGTCCGGGGCTTCTTCAAAACTCGACCAGTAGCAGGCTTTACTTCGGCAGCGGTCCAATCAACATGACCATTTGTCGACCTTCCATTTTCGGGAAGTTCTCAACCTTGCCGTGCTCTTTGGTGTCTTCAGCCACGCGTTCCAGCAAATCACGGCCCAACTCCTGGTGGGCCATTTCGCGACCACGGAAGCGTAGGGTGACCTTCACCTTGTCGCCGTTCTCCAAGAACTTGTAGACGTTGCGCATCTTTACATCATAGTCGTGGTGGTCCGTGTTAGGACGGAACTTCACTTCTTTGATTTCGATGGTCTTCTGCTTCTTACGGGCCTCAGCTTCTTTCTTCTGGGTCTCGTACTTGAACTTGCCATAGTCCATGATTTTGCAGACGGGCGGGTTCGCGTTGGGCGAGATTTCAACCAGATCGAGGCCAGCTTCTTCAGCCATCATCAATGCACGCTCTGGTTTCACGACCCCAACGTTTTCACCTTCTGCGCCGATCAAGCGGATCTCGGGCGCGCGAATGCGTTCGTTTGTGCGGGGGCCAGTATCGCGCTGTGGTGGCGCGTTGTGGGGTCTGCGTCCTATGGTCTTTGTCCTTCAGTCGTTTGTAACAGGTGTGCGCAAGGTAATGGTGCTTGCCGTCGGCATCAAGCCGCAAAGAGGGGCGACGAGAGGCGAAATTCCCCTCGTTGAGCGGTTCACCTTTGCTACAATCTTTGCGATAGAAGCGCCAATCCCGTTTGGGGACCGGATTAGAACGCGTGAAAGGAACAACACCATGCGTGGAACCATTATTATCATCATCTTGGCCGTGCTCGGCTTCTTTGGATACCAGTGGGCGGTGAACGGCAACACACCGGCCAAAACCATGAGCGATGTGACCGGTGCGGCGAGCGACACAGCCGAAACCGCCGCTGATGCGGCAGGTGACGCTGTGGATGCAACGACCGAAGCTGCTGGTGAAGCCGCTGCGGCTACGACGGAAGCTGTTGAAGGTGCTGCTGAAAGCGCTGCAGAAGCTGTTGATGACGCCGTTGAGGCGACCACGGAAGCCGCTGAAGATGGAGCGGCAGCTGTCGCAGATGCAGTAAGTGACGCAGCTGACACTGCAACAGAAGCCGCAAGTGACGCCGCGGATACTGCAGCCGAAGCGACTGACGATGCCGCGCAAGCCGTCGAAGGTGCGGTCGATGACGCGACCGAGGCCACCGAGGGCGCCGCCGACGCCGCGACAGAAGCAGTCGACGATGCAGTTGCCGCAACGGAGGAAGCCGCCGACGCGGCAGCAACCGAAGCGACTGAGGCTGTTGAAGACGCGACCGCCGCAACAGAAGAAGCGGCGGGGGCTGCGACAGACGCAATTGAGGATACGGCCGCAGCGACAGAAGAGGCGGCCGACGCCGCGGCGGCAGAAGCCACAGAAGCTGCGGAAGATGCAGCCGCTGCTACGGAAGAGGCAGCGGACGCTGCAGCGACCGAAGCGGCAGAGGCTGTCGAAGATGCGACCGCCGCAACAGAAGAGGCCGCAGACGCCGCAACAACAGAAGCCACGGAAGCTGTAGAAGATGCAGCTGCTGCTACGGACGATACTGCTAACGCTGCGACAACCGAAGCCGCCGAAGCGACAGAGGACGCAGCCGCTGCAACTGAAGAGGCAGCAGACGCAGCCGCCACATCGCCAGCCGAGCTTCTGACTGTTGATGGTTTCGACTTTGATCGCGTGCAGGAGATGATCGACGGATCAGACCTGGGTGCGCTGGAGAAAACGACACTGACAACTGGCCTGACAGCAGTGAAGGATAACCCTGAACTACTCGAAGGTGTCCTTGATCAGATCCGGGAAGCGATGGGCCTCTAAGACCCATCACAAATGATGAGAAGGGCCGCGCTGTCAGAGGCGCGGCCCTTTATCGTTGGCGACATGGTGTATGACGGAAGCGAGCCGTTCGTTCACCGGCACGCGCGGCAGCACCCTCCATCTGATATTCAGCTGCGTGAGCGCGGCAATGATGCGGTCATACTCAGCCACAGCGTCGGTGAAAGGTTGGCGCCGCGCCTCGTCATTTTGAAAAAGCTCTTCCCAAGGCTCCGCGACTAAGACCTCTGAATAAGGAAAGTCGGTAGGGAGGATATCTGCCAGTAGGTGACCTCCCGCGTGTTGAAGCGCCACTGCGGCGTCAAGCAACCCGCGGTCGAAATAGACGGCCTCTTCGATCTGTGAGACATCAGCCAGATCCTGCAACGCCATCGCTTTCGCCCGCATCGCGAACGCGACTGGATTTTCCCAAGGCAGGGCACCGGTTGGCGTGAGTTTTTCGGCTTCCACGATCCTTCGACCGGGTTCGGAAACAACAATGCGACCCGTAGCACGGATCGCATCTAAGAGTGTTGATTTCCCAGCTGACGAACAGCCGGTGATCAAAATGCGGGGTTTACCCGACAAACGCCTTCTCGATCACAAATTCGCCGGGTTCAGAGTTCGCACCCTCGCGCAGCCCAGCCTTTTCCATCAGGGCTTTGATATCAAGGTTGAACGCGAGCGAGCCACATACCATCGCGCGATCTGTTGCGGGGTCCAGGGCTGGAATGCCAAGATCGGCAAACAATTCGCCGTTCTCGATCAGCGTGGTGATGCGCCCCATCTTTGGGCTCTCTTCGCGGGTCGTTGTTGGATAGTAGCGGATTTTGTTGGCAAATCCTTCGCCCATCAACTCCGCCAGCATCTCGTCCTGTCTGATGCTCTCAATCAGGTCACGCCCGTAGGTGAGTTCATCCACGTCCCGGCAGGTGTGCGTGATGATAACTTCGTCGTAGTTTTCATATGTCTCGGGTTCGCGCAGCAAGGATGCGAATGGCGCAAAGCCAGTGCCGGTGGCGAAGAAATACAGACGTTTGCCGGGCAGCAGTGCATCATGCACCAGTGTGCCAACTGGCTTCGGCCGCAGGATGATCTGATCTCCGGGCTGAATGTGCTGCAGCTTCGATGTCAGCGGACCGTCAGGCACCTTGATCGAGTAGAACTCCAGGTCTTCATCCCATGATGGCGACGCGATGGAATAGGCGCGCAGAAGTGGCTTTTGCTTGCCAGTCTCAGGATGCGGTTCGCCCATCAGGCCGATCATCACAAATTCGCCGGAACGGAAACGCAAAGATGCAGGCCGCGTTACGCGGAAGGAAAACAGCCGGTCCGTGTAGTGCTGAACAGACGTCACAGTCTGGGCGTCGGGCAACGTTGGCACGGGCTTTGCGGCGGCTTGGGTCACAGGGGTTTGCTCAGTCATATCTTTCATGCGGCCAGGATAGGCCGCTCTCCGTATTCTACATTGATCTGGGTCAGTAAAGGGGGGCGTCAGCCGCGCAGGCGCGCCTGATAGTTGTGGCCTTGCCAGTTGGAGCGGCGCAGCCATTGATCTTCCGGCTGGCGAGCTGCGAGGTCATCATCGATTTCAACCTCATCGAAGCCAGAGCGCCGCGCCATCGCGTATTGGTCGGCAATTACGTGGCCCTTCGCGCGCAAGCGGCCTTTGTAGCCTAACTGACGCAACCGCGTGGCTAGGGTAAAGCCGCGACCATCCGCAAAGCTGGGAAAGTCGACGCGGATCATCGCCGCGTTTGTCAGCCCCACAAGCGTCGCAGGGTCCGTGTCAGACGCAAGATCAATGCCCTCAGGGCAATCATTCGCAGGGCTGCCTTCCACGGCGCGAAAACCGCACTTCCAATCGTCAGCGGCAAAGCCTGTATCGGTTACAATCACACTCATCAGTCTGTCCTTAAGCGACGTCACGTTCAGCGCCATTTGCGCCAAAGTGAATACCACATTCCGTTTTTATACTGCCTTCCCAACGACCTGCGCGGTCATCTTCACCCACGCCGACTGGGTTCGTGCAGGGGGCGCAACCGATGGAACGGAAGCCTCTTGCGACCAGCGGGTGACGCGGCAGATCATGCACTGCGATGTAATGCGCAATCTGCTCACGATCCCACAGCGCCAGCGGGTTTATTTTGATACGATGGCTCGCCGGATCCTTCTCAAAGTGCTGCAACTTTGCGCGCACACCGTTCTGGAACTGTTTGCGGCCTGTGATCCAGGACCCGAAGTCTTTCAACGCGCGTTCGAGCGGTTCGGACTTACGCAAAGTGCAGCAGGCATCGACGTCCGCTTGGTGCAAAATGCCATCAACGTCCCGCTGCAAGACGGCGGCGCGATCTGGAGTAATGACACGCACATCGGTCAAACCTAGCGTTTCGGCGACTTCCGCTTGATAGCTGAGCGTCTCCGGAAACAGCATTTCTGTGTCGAGAAAGATCACCGGCACGTTCTTGTCGATCTCAGCAGCCATGTGCAGGAGCACAACGCTTTCAGCGCCGAAAGAGCTGACAAGGGCCGTGTCGCCGATACGCACGTCTTCGAGAGCATGCCGCAGGATCATCTGCGGCGTGCTTTTTGCGTGAAGCGTATTCTGGCGGTCTGCGATTTCCTTAAGCGGCATTTTTCTCAGCCTTCTCTGGATACAGGATGTCCTTGAACGGCGCGGGGCCAAGGCGGCGGTAGGCTTGCAGGAACGTTTCTTCGTCGTCCTGACGGATTGCGACGTAGCCCTTAATAAGCCGCTCGATGGCTGGCACGATCTCATCCGCGCTAAAACCAGGGCCCGCACGTTCGCCGATGGTCGCATCTTCAGATCCGTCACCACCCAGTGTGATCTGGTAGTTCTCGACGCCTGCACGGTCGAGGCCGAGGATGCCGATGTGCCCCACGTGGTGATGGCCACAGGCGTTGATACAGCCGGAGATTTTGATCTTCAGCGGGCCAACTTCATGTTCCATCTTCAATTCTTCGAACCGTGTCGCAATCTCCTGCGCAATAGGGATCGACCGGGCGGTCGCAAGCGCGCAGTAGTCCATGCCGGGGCAGGCGATGATGTCGCTGACCAGCCCAATGTTGGCGGTCGCCAGATCAGCCTTGCGCAGCGCTTGGTACACCAGATTCAGGTCAGCTTTGTGGACATGTGGCAGGATCACGTTCTGCTCATGACTGATCCGGATCTCGTTGTGGCCGAAAGTTTCCGCAATATCTGCGATCGCGCGCATCTGGTCTGAACTTGCATCACCGGGTGTGTGGCCATGCTTTTTGATCGAGATCGACACGATGGCGTAGTCGTCGTTCTTGTGTGCTGTCAAGTTCGTGTCCGTCCAACTGCGGAACGCAGGGTTCGCCAAACGCGCGGCTTCATAACCATCTGTCTTGGCGGACTTGTACGATGGCTCTGCGAAGTGTTGTTCGATTTGTGCAAGCAACTGCTGATCAAATCCAGTGAAACCGTCGCGAATTTGTGCGAAACGTGCCTCAACCTTTTCGCGAATGGTCTCCAGCCCGTTCTCGTGAACCGTAATTTTGATCCGCGCCTTGTACTTGTTGTCGCGGCGGCCGAGCAGGTTGTAGACGCTCACAATCGCCTCGCAATACGCAAGCAGGTCTTCTTGCGGCAGGAAGTCACGGATGACCTTGCCGATCATCGGTGTGCGGCCAAGGCCACCACCCACGACAACCTCAAAGCCCGCCTCACCCGCATCATTGCGGACCATGCGCAAGCCGATGTCATGCGCTTTGGTGACGGCGCGATCGTTTGGCGAACCGGTCACTGCGATTTTGAACTTACGCGGCAGGAACTGGAATTCCGGGTGATCGGTGGACCACTGGCGCAGCAGTTCTGCGATAGGGCGTGGATCTGCAATCTCATCAGCAGCCGCACCGGCGAAATGGTCCGCCGTCACGTTGCGGATCGTGTTGCCCGACGTCTGGATGGCGTGCATGCCAACGTCGGCGAGTGCCTCCAACATATCCGGCACATCGTTCAGCTTGGGCCAGTTGTACTGGATATTCTGACGGGTGGTGAAGTGGCCGTAGCCCTTGTCCCACTTGTCCGCGATGAAGGCGAGCTGACGCATTTGGCCGCTGTTGAGCGTACCGTAAGGGATCGCAACACGCAGCATATAGGCGTGCAATTGCAGGTACAGGCCGTTCATCAGGCGCAGCGGCTTGAATTCGTCTTCGGTCAGAGAGCCGTCGATACGGCGCTCGACCTGACCACGGAATTGGGCGACGCGTTCGAGGACAAAAGCTTCGTCGAAGTCATTGTAGGTATACATGGATCAGACCTCTGCCTGTTTGCCGTGGTTGTAGTTGGATGGGCCGCGCGTGCGGAACGCTTCGCGGAAGTGCGTGGGCTCGGGCCCGTCAACACCTGCTTTGACGTCTGCCAAATAGGCGCCCGCGATCTTGTCTTGCTGGGCTTGTGCCTCAAGCAACCGCAGATCGGCGTGGGCTTCGTCTTCCAGAAGCTCGGCTTCTTTGATGTCGCCAGTCCAGGTGCTGTCAGGGGTGAACCAGACGGCATCACCTTCCAGCAGCGCGTTGGCTGTGATGACCTTGGGGGTGAAGGCGCGGGGCATTATGCAAGCTCCTCTTGCAGGGGAAGGGTGTCGGCCACGTCCATCGCAGCGCGCGGGGCAAGGCCGTAGAAAGTGATCGCGGGGCCTTGAAGGGCCGCGCGGGTCAATGTGGGTTCGAGTTCGGCGAGCGTCGTCGCGATGATCTGTTGATCGGTGCGGCTGACGTTTTCGATGATCGTCACAGGCGTGGCTGGATCAGCGCCGTGCATCAGCAGGCGGCCCTGAATGAAGCGTGCTGATTTCTTACCCATGTAGATTGCAGCGACTTCGCCCGGACGGGCGAGGGCGTTCCAGTCGTGATCAGCATAGCCTTTGGTGTCGTGACCGGTGATCAGGCGCACAGCGGAGTTGCGGTTTCGCTTGGTGAGGCTTTGGCCAATCGTCGCCACAGCAGCAGAGGCAGAAGTGATGCCGGGGACGATGCGCCAAGACACACCGGCGGCCTCGCAGGCTTCGATCTCTTCATCGAGACGACCAAACACGGTTGGGTCGCCGGCCTTCAGGCGCACCACATGGTGGCCGTCCAAAGCATGCTCCACGATCAAAGCGTCAATGTCGCTTTGCTGCATCGACTTGCCGAACCCTTCTTTACCAGCGTCGATGATGATCGCTTCGCGGCGGGCGAGTTCGAGGATTTCAGGTGTCACAAGCCGGTCGTGGATAACCACATCGGCTTTGTCCAAGGCGTTCCGTGCTTTCAGGGTCAGCAGTTCCGGATCACCCGGGCCTGCGCCAACGAGGTCAACATGACCCGCATTTGCGGTGGTCATGATGTGCTCATCAAGCAGGGTTTCCAGCATTGGGATGACAGCACTTTCGCCTTCTGCCTCGACAGCTTTCGGGCCTTTGTTGAAATAGAAATCTGCCCAGTAGTTCCGGCGCTTCATGCCCATCGGCAAAACTTCGACTGCGTGGCGGAAGGATTTGCCGACACGGGCCAGCAGGCCAAGTGACGCTGGAAGCTGTTCTTCAATGTCGGCTTTGATCTTGCGCGCAACGACCGGCGCTGCGCCTTCGGTTCCGATGGCCACCACCACTGGGTCACGGTCGACAATGGCTGGTGTTATGAACTGGCTGTCGGCGAGATTATCGACAATGTTCACCTTTGCGCCATCCGCATGCGCGATCGCCGCAACACGTGCATCTTCCACGTCGTCCTCGTTCGCTGCATAGAACAGGACCGCACACATCGCATCGCCTGGTTCCAGCGCGCGCTCAACGAGCGTCAGCTTTCCGGCTTCCGCCCAAGCGCGGATCTCCGGCGCAGCGTCCTCCGCAAAGACGGAGATGTTGGCGGTGGTCTTCAGGATCAGTCGCAGTTTGGCGAGCGCGGCATCGCCACCGCCCGACAGGACGATGCGGCGACCGGCGACGGCCATAAAGACAGGAAAGTGATCCATTGAATGATCCTCATGCTTTTCTTGCTCTCAATATAGGATATTGTTCTGGTTCTTTGCCATATATCGAGTTAGTTAAGGACACACGTTCCGTTTGGGGTGCAAGGACGTCAAATATTTCTGCAGATGCGAGGATATGAGAATGGATGTTCGGATTGACGAGACAGATCGGAAAATCCTCAAGGCGTTGCAACGCGATGCCTCACAATCTCTTGATGATATTGCCAAAGAAGTGGGGTCTTCGAAGACCCCGGTGTGGAACCGGATCAAGAAATTGCGTGGCGCGGGAATCATTGGTCAGCAGACGGTGATGTTGAACTCTGAGGCCTTGGGGTTTGAGGCTTGTTTCTTTGTCTTGATCCGCACGTCAGAGCATGAGGCGGAATGGCAGCAGAAGTTTCTTGCGGCCCTGCAGGCACGACCTGAAGTGCAAGAGGCGCACCGGCTGGCAGGGGATATCGATTACATCCTGAAGGTCCGAGTGCAGAATGCGCGCGCCTACGATGCCTTCTACCAAGCGCTGATCTCGGAAGTGCGCGTCTACAACGTGACAGCCTTGCTTTCGATGGAAGAGATCAAGTCAACTGTCGCGCTCCCCCTTTGAGGATGGGTCTGAAACCATCGTGCGCTTCCGCGCATTTGCGAGTTAAGCTGGCACCGCGCCGTCCAATTCAAGCGACACGGTGGTGGATGTAGACTGGGGCCTGCAGAGGGGCGGTGAAGGGGCAGGTGCGCCCACGCATTGACCCTTTGACGTCTCACGTCGCGACGTGCAGCGCTTCGAGACCATGGAAGTGAAAGATATCCGCGTAGCGCGGCTTTTGCGTAAGCCGCAGGTTCGGGCAGCGTTCAAAGAGCGTTTGAAGTGCGATCTTCAGTTCCAACCGCGCGAGCGGCGCCCCGACACAAAAGTGGATGCCGCCGCCAAAGCTGACGTTTTGAGTGATCGGACGATCCGGATCGAAGGTATCGGGGTTGGGAAAGGCTTCCGGGTCGCGGTTTGCAGCGCCCAGCAGACAGGCAAGCTGATCGCCGCGCTGGAAGGTTTGCCCCGCGATTTCAACCGTCTCATAGACGTAGCGCGTAAATAGATGCAGTGGTGGATCAAAGCGGAAAAGCTCTTCCACGCAAGTTTCGCTGATGTCGCGATGCCCGGTTTCCAACAAGGTTTTGGTGGCGTTCCCGATGGTGTGGACGGTCGCCTCGTGTCCGGCGTTCAAGAGAAGCACACAGGTGGTGATTAACTCGTCCCGTGACAATTTTTCGCTATCCGTCGCCGCGATCAGGGTCGAGATAAGATCATCGTCTGGGGCCTTCGCCTTCGCTGCGATGACGGCTTTGAGATAGTCCGTAAATTCTGCAGCAGCGGTGTTGGCCGCAACCTCTGTCGCGTGATCGCGGGTGGCCTGATACATCGCGACCATCGCGTTGGACCACGCTAGCAGTCGCGGAGCGTCCTCTTCCGGCACCCCGAGCAGCCGTGCAATAACAATGACCGGCAGCGGTTTGGCAAAGGCGTCGAGCAAGTCGAAGGGATCTTCCGGGAAGTCGTCAATCAAACGGTGCGCCAAGCCTGTAATGTCAGGCGCAAGGCCGCTGATCCGGCGGGATGTGAAAGCGCGCAATACCTGGCTGCGCAAACGCGTATGGATCGGCGGTTCCAACTCTAACATGGAATGGGCTTCAATGGCGTAGAAGTCGGCTAGGTGAGACGGGGATGATGATTGTATCTCGGCCGGGCATTCGCGCCCGAGCCGACGGTCACGCAAGGCAAAACGGACGGCGTCATAGGTGAAAATGCAAGGCATATTGTAAGCCTCCCACCACCAGATCGGGCCTTCGGCACGTGCTTTTGCATAGAGGGGGTAGGGGTTCTGAACGAAATCGTCTGCCTTGGGCGATTGTGTTAATGTTTGCATATACCCGATGTGCCGCGCCGGTGTCGCAGATGCAAGCGTACTGACAATCAGCCGACAACTCTGGCGCGACCTTCTGCCGCGTCAGCATCTGTCTCATTTCTTGGTACTTTGTATACGGTAGAACGCCGTGAGGTGCAGGAGGGAGCCTGTGGCCGCGACATTGTTCTGCACAGAGGGAGCCACATGGCGCGCAAGCCGTCTCACGCCGACGACATTGACAGCCAGGCCTATGCGGATGCCGATGAGGCATACCGCTTAGCAACCGAGCATCTTCCGACAGATCTCATTGCGGATCTGGCGCGGGAAGTCGTGCGACGTCTTGCTTTCCGGATGCCTGGCGTAACACCCCCGCCCGGTTATCCCTCCGCGGAAGAGATCGCGGCCTTCTGTGATGCTTTGTTGTCATCTGACGAAAACGCAGCCGACGACATCGTCCTGCAGGCCCGCCGGACAGGCGTCGATATTGAAGCGATTTATCTGGGCTATATCGCCGGCGCGAGCCGCCGCCTTGGGAAAATGTGGGAGGACGATAAATTGTCCTTCATCGAGGTAAGCCTGGGAACCGGCCGGCTTTATCGCATCATTCGTGGTTTGCGGCATGCGATTGCGCCAGTCGTTCTTGAAGGGCGGCATCAGATGCCAGCGCTCTTTGTCTTGACGCCTGACGAGACCCATACCTTGGGCATCGAAATGGCAGCCGATCTTTTCCGCCGCGGCGGCGGCGATGCTGATGTGTGCATTGGCCAGACCCACGATGACATTCTGGCACTGGCAGAAACCCGGCACTATGGCGTGATTGTGCTGGTGGCGCACTCTGATCGTGTCATCCCGCAACTCATTCAATTGTCCGTTGCGTTGCGGATCTTGCAACCGCTGACGCCATTCGCTTTGGCGGGCAACCTTGTCGATACCAATCCGGATGTCGGTAAGATGGTGCAGGCTGAGCTTGTCGCGTCTGATATTCGCGCGGCCATACAGGATCTTCGCCGGATTACGGATCACGCTTAGGCCTTTTCAAACGCCAAGCGCATTTCTATCACGGTCGCCATGCCGACGTTTCGCCTCTCTCGCCGTTTGCTGGGTCTTGGTTTCGCTGCCGTGACTGCGCTTGCCTGTCTTTCGGTCTGGAACTTTGGCTACGGCGCAGCGCTTGAGCAACTTGAAAAACGCGGTCGGGCTGATTTGGCCCTCGCGGCGTCGCGCTTGAATGGCGAGTTGCAGCGCTACCGCAGCTTGGCAGTTGTGACCGCGGACAGGCCTGAGGTTGCCGATGTTCTTGTAGACGCCGCCGCATTGAAAAACGTGCAGGTCATTCTGCGGGAAATGGCGGACAAGACGGGGACGCTCGACGTGCTTGTCGTCGATGCGCAGGGGCGTGAGATCTTGAGCACGGCGGAAACGCAAGGGCCTGCGCATGCTGGGCGGCCCTATTTTGAACGGGCGCTTGATGGCGCACTTGGCGTCTATCATCTATTTGACCCGCGATATGATCGGCGCGTGTTTTATTATGCCGCGCCAATCTTTGATGATGGTGGGCCCGTACTCGGGGCAGTTATCGTCGTCGTTGACGTTCAGGCCGTCGAAAGCGCTTGGCGTGGGGAAGAGTTGGCGGTGTTTTTTACGGATGAGTTGGAAGTCGTCTTTATCTCGAACCGTTCAGAACTGGTGTATCGCACGAAAGGGTCCGACACGCGGATTGTCGGGCAAAGTGCGGAATATCCCGCGGGGCTAATTGGTCCATTCGTGCGTCATAAGAAGGAAAACTGGGGCGACTATACGCTCTGGGACATCGATGGTGGACGCTACCTGCCTGATCGCGCCCTCCATTTGACGCTGCCATTGCCAGTGATCGGTCTGATTGGAGAGGCTTTGCCTGACATCGCACCCGCTCGCCAATTGGCGGCACTGCAAACCATTGCGACGTTTGCTGCCATGTCTGTCTTTGGCATCGCGCTTTTCTGGGTAGCAGAGCGCCGCCGCGTGCTGGCACGACTGAACGAGGAGTTGGAACGCCGCGTGCAGGCGCGGACGATGGAACTTCAAGTTGCCAACAAGGATCTCAAGCAGATGCAGGCTGACTTGGTTCAGGCGGAAAAGCTATCGGCATTGGGTCATATGTCAGCCGGTATCTCACACGAGCTCAACCAACCACTCATGGCAATTCGGTCTTTCGCTGAAAATGGCCAAGCCTTCTTATTGCAAGGTAAATCTGATGTGGCGGGTCAGAACCTCGGCCGCATAGGACAGCTTGCGGGACGGATGGATCGCATCATCCGCAATCTACGGGCCTTCGCGCGCAACGAAAGCGAGCCCTTGCGCGACGTTGATCTGAACGTGGTCTTAGATGACGCGATTGAAATGCTACAACCACGTCTCAAAGAAGAGGGTATCACGGTGGATCGTGATGGCGCGATTAGGCCGGTGCTTGTCCAAGCCGGGGAAGTTCGGCTGAGCCAGGTGATCCTCAACCTGATGACCAATGCGCTTGACGCAATGGAAGGGTCTGCCAAGAAGCGGCTTGAGGTCACAGTTTCCAATGAGGCAACGCCGCAACTTGCGATCCGCGACACGGGACCCGGTATTGCGGAACCTGACCAAATTTTCGACCCGTTTTATACAACCAAATCTGTTGGTAGTTCAGAGGGCATGGGGCTTGGCTTGTCGATTTCCTACGGCTTGGTGCAAAGTTTCGGCGGAGCCATTCAAGGGCGCAATCATCCAGACGGAGGTGCCGTGTTTACCGTCACTTTGAAACCGGCTGAAACGTTATGACGGGCAAGGTTCTTATCGTCGACGATGATCGCGACCTGCGCGAGGCTTTGGGTCAAACGCTTGATCTGGCGGGTTTTGAGACGACAATTGCGTCCGCATTTATCGAAGCAAAGGACGTGATCACGCGCGACTTCGCAGGCGTGGTTATCACAGATATGATGATGCCCGGACGGGATGGGTTTCACTTGCTTGACTATGCGGCGTCAGTGGACGCGGATCTTCCGGTCATCGTTCTGACAGGACAGGGCAGTGTGCCGTCTGCGGTCAAAGCAATCGACCGCGGCGCATTTGCATATCTGGAAAAGCCGTGCGCCTCCGAAGATTTAATCGCCCATGTCGGCAAGGCGCTACAGGCGCGCAAGATCATTGTGCAAAGCCGTCAATTGAAACGGGACAGTGAAAAGGGTGATGCCGCGGAACGTTTGTTGTTTGGCATCTCACCCGAAGCCCTTGCCTTGCGAGAGCAGACGCGCACTGTGGCCAGGACCAATGTCGAAGTTATTATTACGGGCGATCCGGGTGCAGGCACGTCGAAGATCGCCGAAGTCATCCACCTTCTTTCTGCCGCTGCGCATCACCCGTTCGTCAAGCGGGCTGGCACTGCCCTGACAGTTGAAGCGCTTGACGAGGCGCTGGCACTGGCGGGGAGCGGCACGCTCTTTATCGACGAGGTTGTGAACCTTTCACCGGCAACCCAATATCACCTGCTTGGGATACTAGAAGGCGGATGTGCAACGCGTATTTTGGCCGGAAATACGACCGATCTTGTGTCCGCAGTCGAAGCCGGGACCCTGAATGCAGACCTCTTCTACCGGCTGGACCTTATGCGCGTGCGCGTCCCCGCATTGAAGGAACGGCCTGAAGACATCCCGGTTCTGTTTCGCCACTATGTCGCGCAGGCCAGTGAACAAGCCAATCTGACACCGCCAGAGATCACACCGGAGGTGACAGCGCGCCTGATGGCGCAAGATTGGCCTGGCAATGCGCGCTCTCTGATGCAAACTGCGATGCGGTTTGCGATGGGTGTGGAAGAGACCGTCGCCAAAGTAGACCTCGGCTTGGCGGCGCAGATGGCTCAGATTGAGAAGGGGCTGATCGTTGAAGCGCTGCAACGTTGTCAGGGTCGCGCGTCAGAGACCGCGCGGCAGCTACGTTTGCCGCGCAAAACCTTCTACGACAAGTTGGTCAAGCATGGCCTGCGCGCGGAAGACTTTCGCAGTGACTGACCTGTGTGGAAATCCACACAGGTTGCGCTAACGGATGTGCGGAATTTGGAACAGATGCCGCGCTGCACATTTACGCTAACCCACAACTGTCTGAAAATTAGTCACTTTATGAATGTGTCAAAAATCGTTGTGAGCGTTCCTTTTCCCTAGTCTTGTAAGGGCAGCCCGGCCCTGGGACGGCCGGTGACCTATTCCAAAGGGAGGATAACCAATGAAATTCACAAAACTCGCCAGCCTGGCCGTTGCTGCGTCAATCGCCGCATCTGCAGCCGCGACGACTGCCCACGCAGAAGGTTGTGACGACGGTGAGATCGTCGTTAAGTTCAGCCACGTTACCAATACTGACCGGCACCCGAAAGGCATCGCAGCTACGCTTCTTGCTGAGCGCGTGAATGCAGAGATGGACGGCAGCATGTGCATGGAGGTCTTCCCGAACTCCACGCTTTATACCGATGAAAAGGCATTGGAAGCCTTGCTGCAGGGCGACATCCAACTGGCTGCGCCTTCGCTGTCGCTCTTTGAACCTTTCACCAAGCAGTTCCGTCTTTTCGACCTGCCGTTCATGTTCACCAATATTGAGGCCGTTGACGCATTCCAAGCATCCGAGTCTGGTCAGGCCCTAAAAGACAGCATGCAGCGCCGCGGTCTGCAGGGGCTGGAATTCTGGCACAATGGCATGAAGCAGATGTCTGCGAATGTGCCTTTGATCGCACCAACTGATGCAGAAGGCCTCAAGTTCCGGGTACAGCCATCAGACGTGCTTGTTGCGCAGATGGAAGCGATTGGTGGCTCACCACAGAAAATGGCGTTTGCCGAAGTCTATGGCGCACTGCAGCAGGGCGTTGTGGACGGTCAGGAAAACACGTGGTCCAATATCTTCGGGCGCAAGTTCTTCGAAGTGCAGGACGGTGTCACCGAGACAAACCACGGCATTATTGACTACCTTGTTGTGACGAGTGTTGATTGGCTCGACAGCCTTGATGCGGATGTGCGTGATCAGTTCCTGACGATCTTGAGTGAAGTCACGGACACGCGGAACTCGGAGTCTACCCGCGTAAACGCTGAAGCCAAACAGGCCATCATCGATGCCGGCGGCGAAGTCCGTGAACTGACAGCTGAGCAGCGCGCCGCTTGGGTCGACGCCATGAAGCCAGTTTGGGATCAATTTGCTGACGATGTGGGGCAAGAAAACATCGACGCGGCGCAGGCGATCAACGCCAGCCAAAGCTAAGCGCAACGTGTGAGAGGCGTCCTTGCCCACAGGATGGGCAGGGGCGCAACCGCGAAAAATTTCAAGACTTCGGGGGGCGTCATGTCTGACGAACGATCTCCAATCGATGCGATTGAGGAGACGATTATCGCGTCTATCCTCGGCGTGATGACCTTGATCACTTTTGCCAACGTCGTTGTGCGCAAGCTGGGTGGTAATATTCTTTGGGCACAAGAGGTGACGGTATTCCTTTTTGCCTGGCTCGTGATCCTTGGTGCCTCTTACGCTTTGAAGAAAAGCGAACACCTCGGCGTTGACGCTGTGATCAACGCCGTATCCCCACCGGTACGTCGGACGATGGGGCTCATCGCGGGGGCTTGCGTTTTCGCCTTCGCCTTCCTGATGTTCAAAGGTGCCTGGGATTTTTGGGCAAACTTCGGCGAATTTCCCGAAACGACGGGCCGATGGTTCCCCACCGGATTTGAAGAGAGTTTCCGCGGCAAAGGATGGTACGAAACCACCTCGACCCCGATCCCCAACTTCATGCGCTTCCTTGAGGACTGGTTCAATTTTGGTGAGTCCTACGACAAGATGCCCCGCCTTGTCCCATACCTCGTCTTGCCATTGGGCATGGGGCTGTTCTTCCTGCGCGCCGTTCAGGTTTGCATCAAACTCTATACCGGGCGCATTGACCGTCTGATCGTCAGCCATGAAGCGGAAGACGACGTCGAAAATGCAGCCAAGACGCTGGAAGGGCGGTAAGAACCATGGAAATCGTACTTCTCTTCTCCATGGTCATCGGGGCCATGTTAATCGGCGTGCCGATTGCGATCTCGCTTGGGCTGTCGTCGATCATTTTCCTGCTGATCTATTCAGACTCTACGCTGTCGTCCGTGTCTGGCACCTTGTTCGACGCCTTTGAGGGGCACTCAACGCTGCTGGCGATCCCGTTCTTCATTCTGGCGTCCAGTTTCATGTCAACGGGTGGGGTGGCGCAGCGGATCATCCGATTTTCCATTGCTTGTCTTGGGCATTTGCGCGGCGGATTGGCGATCGCGGGCGTCTTTGCCTGTATGATGTTCGCGGCCTTGTCTGGATCATCCCCTGCGACTGTTGTGGCAATTGGGACTATTGTGATCGCGGCAATGCAGCAGGCAGGTTACACAAAAGAATTTGCGGCCGGTGTGATCTGTAACGCAGGCACGCTTGGCATCCTGATTCCACCGTCCATCGTGATGGTGGTCTATGCGACAGCGGTCGAGGTCTCGGTGGGGCGTATGTTCTTGGCGGGGGTCATTCCTGGCCTGCTCGCGGGTCTGATGCTGATGATCGCGATCTACATCATGGCGCGTGTGAAAAATATGCCTGCCGGCGAATTCGCAGGCTTTGGCGAGATTTTTGACAGCTTCCGTGACGCGTCCTGGGGGTTGTTCCTAATCATCATCATCATGATCGGAATCTACGGTATTCCGGGGATCACGAGCGCAATCTTCACGCCGACAGAAGCTGCGGCCGTGGCAGCAGTTTATGCCTTCATTGTGTCGTGCTTCATCTACCGCGACATGGGACCGCTGCGTAAAGAAGACGGCACACGGATCACGGTCTTGCGCAAGCCAATTGCCTTGCTTACCGCCTTCGTGCACCGCGACACCCGCAAGACATTGTTTGATGCAGGCCGCCTGACGATCACGCTGATGTTCATCATCGCAAATGCGCTGATCCTGAAGCACGTTTTGACTGACGAGCAAGTGCCACAGCATATTGCCGGAGCGTTGCTGGATGCAGGTCTGGGGCCGGTCACCTTCCTGATCGTCGTGAATGTCATCTTGCTGATCGGTGGCCAGTTTATGGAGCCATCAGGGCTTCTGGTGATCGTGGCACCGTTGGTGTTCCCGATTGCGATTGAGCTGGAGATCGACCCCATTCACCTTGGCATCATCATGGTGGTGAATATGGAGATTGGGATGATCACGCCTCCCGTTGGTCTGAACCTCTTCGTCACCTCCGGCGTCGCGGGCATGCCCATGATGCGGGTTGTGCAAGCAGCGCTGCCGTTCCTGGGCGTGCTCTTCATCTTCCTGATCATGGTGACCTACATCCCTGCGATCTCGACCTACTTGCCGAATACGCTGATGGGACCTGAGTTGATCATCAATTAGGTTTGAAACCATTGTGCGCTTCCGTGCGCATCTGATCTAAGCCAGACGAAAGGCGACGCTTCATCTCAAGCGACGCCTTTCGCCGTCAGCTGGGAATGCCTTCGGCGAAGGTATTTTTGGCAAGAAGAAAAGGCCGTGTGCTCGTTCAGGCGTTTTCAAGCGCTGAGATGATCGGCGAGAAGTCTGCGGCTTTGAGGCTTGCACCACCAACCAAAGCACCATCCACCTCCGGAACCGCGAAGATCTCTGCAGCGTTGCTTGCTTTGACAGAGCCGCCGTAGAGGATCCGCATCCCGTCACCATCGACAAACCGCTCCGAAAGACGGCTGCGAATATGGGCGTGGACTTCGGCGATTTGTCCGGTGGTGGGGACTTTCCCAGTGCCAATGGCCCAGACAGGTTCGTAGGCAATGACGGTGTTTGCGGCCGTGGCCGTTTCGGGGATCGATCCGGCTAGTTGGGTGTCGATGACAGTCAAGGTCGTGCCGCCTTCGCGTTCGTCGAGGGTTTCACCAATGCAGATCACTGCAATCAGACCTGCCTCATAGGCTGCCTGCGACTTTGCCGCGATCTCAGCGTCCGTTTCACCATGATCGGTGCGCCGTTCTGAGTGGCCGGTTATCACGTATGTCGCGCCAGCATCCTTCAGCATGTCGGCGCTGATATCGCCGGTATGGGCGCCGGACGTTGCAGCGTGACAATCCTGACCGCCGACCGCAATGGCGCCGTGGCCTGCCGCGCGCGCCAACAGCGTGGCAGGCGGGCAGATCAGCACATCGACGGATGGATCAGGGTGCGTGTCGGCCAATTCCGCGACGACGCCGAGGCTGTCCGTAGTGCCGTTCATTTTCCAGTTTCCAGCGGCAAGTTTGCGGCGCATGCCTGACTCCTTCATGACTCGATGGCCATTCGCTATCAAAACCGCCGGGGCTTGCAAAGCCTTGGGCAAGAGTACATGTCACAACGCGCCAAGAAGGAGAGCCCTGATGATCCCGCGCCTTGATGCTGCCGCTATGATTGATCCGACCGACCCCGGCCATGCCGCAGCACAGGCGCTGGCACGCAAGGGTGCGGCCGAGATTGGCTTTTTGACCGTCTACAACACGCCCATTCCCGCCAGCCATGTCGAAGAGGTCATTGCCGCATATCGCGATTTCTTTCATTTGCCAGCAT
The DNA here is from genome assembly GCA_020628545.1 of Paracoccaceae bacterium. GTDB lineage: Bacteria > Pseudomonadota > Alphaproteobacteria > Rhodobacterales > Rhodobacteraceae > Yoonia. The sequence continues at coordinate 56,691 of JAHDEX010000010.1, forward strand.
CCGAGAAGGCCGCCTACGATATGGCCAATACCGGTTCGAACCGGGGGTGGGGCGCGCCGGGGTCCGAACAGGTCGATCCCGACGCGAACCCCGATTACAAGCAGGTGTTTGATTGTGGTGTGAGCCTTTTACCTGATGATCCGCGACGACAGCTCAACCTGCCGGCCTATGCACCGAATATCTGGCCCGAGAAACCTGAGAACTTTGCACCAACGCTGAAGGCGTATTTCCAGGAGGCGACGGCTTTTTCGCTTGATCTGCTCTGCGCGATCGCAGAGGCGGTTGGTGAAGATGGGGCGTATTTTCGTAACAAGTTCACGGCGCCGATGGCGCTTTTGCGCGGCAATTACTACCCTGAGCGACCCGCTTGGGCGACTGACAAGGACTTTGGAATTGCGACCCACACCGACTATGGTTGTCTGACACTTCTGGCGACCGATGGTTCACCCGGGTTGGAGGTGCGCAAGCGCGGTGGTGGCTGGATTCCGGTCGCTGCGCCGCCCGGGGAGTTCGTGATCAACTTTGGTGAAATGATCGATATGTGGACCGAAGGCCGGATCAAGGCGACGCCACACCGGGTGATTGGGACGCAGGCGGAACGGATCTCGGTTCCGTTGTTTTTCAATCCGAACCACGATGCCAACGTCGCGCCGCAGGGTGCTGCGCCGATCTCTGCGGTGGATCATCTACAGAAGCGGTTCAACGAGACATATGTCCACCTGAAGGGCACCGTGAACCCAAAACCCTAAGCGTTCAAAACATTCAGGGCCTTGTGGGCCTCAGCGCAGGCCGCGGCAGGATCATCCAGCATGTCGTCGGGCATGGCGTAGTAGGGCATGGAGTGAAATTGCTCCGTCACATGGCCAAAATGCGCTTCTGGATCTTTGGTTTTGAGGTAAAGTTGACCGTTGCTTGATTGCAGCGCAAAGACGGTGCCCTCGTGATACAGACACATCCCACCAAACATCTTACGATGGGACAGCGACCCAAGGTCGGCAAAAAGGTCGAGCGCAAAGGCGATATCGCCATCGCTAAGGCTCATGACGCTTTCAGGTTCTCGTCAAACTTGATGCTTTCGCCACACCCGCAGGCGTCGACAACGTTCGGATTACGGAACTTGAACCCTGCTTCGAGGAGCGATACCTCATAGTCGATCTCTGTCCCGAAGAGGAACATCTGCGCCATCGGTGCGATCATGACACGCGCGCCGTCCTGCTCAACAACTTCGTCCAGCGGATCGACTTCGTCCACATAGTCCATGGTGTATTCCATGCCTGCGCATCCGCCTTTCTTGACGCCAATCCGCAGACCCTGAGATCCATCTTTGGCCATCAGCTTTGCAATTTGCGCCGCGGCCTTGTCGGTGATCGTGACGGCCTGTTTGCCTGGAATGCTGAACATCAGAAAGCTCCTTTGATCTTAATGTAAGTGCGAACCTTGGCGCGCTCAAGGCGTGTCTGTTCGTCGCAGACGACAAAGGGCAAGCTGTGTCATGCTCTAGCTGAACTTGCGTCAGAAGAATCCTTTGACAATTGGTCAAGCTGAGGTAGCGTTCAATTGCCTGACATTTGAATTTCATCATGTGAGTCGGGCCACGCGCGCTAATTTTCGCGCAAATACAATGTGTTCTGCGATCTTTGGAGGAGGATGCGCAGTTCACTTCAGCGAAGCCATAGGCTTGTCATTCTCGCATGGTCGCGGGGAGAGGACAGGTCACCTTCACTCGCTTCCGCGAGCCAATTGGTGATCCGTCATACATGTTTTGGGAGGCACAAAATGAATCTACGTCCAGATCCAACCTTTCACGCGTCGCCACGACTGGCGATGGAAGCACCGGTGGAAAACTTCGGTTTTACCGTGATGCTCAGCCCCGATGGATCGCAACCCGATGGGATCGCCGTGGTCGATCTTGACCCGAAGTCCGACAAGTATGGGCAAATCGTGCATCAGGTCATTGTGCCAAACAAGGGCGATGAGTTTCACCACTTTGGATGGAACGCCTGTTCCTCCTCGCTGTCGCCGCTGTCTGGACATGCCTTTCTTGAACGGCGCTATCTGATTGTACCGGGGATCCGGTCGTCGCGTATTTATGTAATCGACGTGAAAGAGCCGCTGAAGGCGAAGATCCACAAGATCATTGAGCCGGAAGAAGTCTTTGAGAAGACGGGCTATTCCCGCCCGCACACCATCCATTGCGGTCCGGAAGGGATCTATGTCTCCACCTTGGGTGGCGGCGGTCCTGACGGGACAGATGGCCCTCCCGGTATCTTCATCATGGATTGCGAAACCTTTGAGATCATCGGTCAGTATGAGATGGATCGGGGCGAGCAGGACAAGCACTACGATTTCTGGTGGAACCTGCCGCAAGACTACATGGTGTCGTCAGAGTGGGGACTGCCGCCGCAGTTTGAGGGCGGTTTGGTAGCTGAAGACCTTTTATCTAATAAATACGGCCATAAGATCCATTTCTGGGACCTGCGGGCGCGAAAGAACGTCCAGACCATTGATCTGGGTGAGAACCATCAAATGGCGCTGGAAATCCGACCTGCGCATGATCCGAAAAAGTCTTACGGGTTTTGCGGCGTCGTCGTGGACACGACCAATCTGCAAGGCTCCATATTCACTTGGTGGCGCGATGACGACGGCAAGTGGCAGGCCAAGAAGACGATCACAATCGATCCCCGGCCGGAGAAGGCAGAAAACCTTCCGCCACTTCTTCAGGGGTTTGAGGCTGTGCCGCCGTTGGTGACAGACATCGACCTGAGCCTTGATGACAAGTACCTTTATGTCGCCTGCTGGGGCCTCGGCGAGATGCACCAATACGATGTGTCAGACCCAATGAACCCAGTTCTGGCGGGCAAAGTCGAAGTTGGCGGCATCGCGCGGGGAGCTGCGCATCCGAACGGCAAGCCGTTTGTCTATGGCCCGCAGATGGTTGAAGTCAGCCGCGACGGAAAACGCGTGTATTGGACGAACTCGCTTTATTCGACCTGGGACGACCAGTTCTATCCCGACGATGAAGGCGGTCAGATGGTGATGGCCAACAACGATGAGAACGGCTTCCATCTCGACAAGGACTTCTACATCGACTTTCCAAAAGGCTACCGGTCTCACCAGATCAGGCTTGAGGGTGGGGATTGTTCAACCGACAGCTTCTGCTACCCGTCGGCTTAAATGGGCTTCGAATTGACAACCATGGCGGCCCTTTGGGGGGCCGTCATTGCCTCTGGCATCTATCACGGGCTGAACCCCGGGATGGGTTGGCCATTGGCTGTTTCAGCTGCCTTGATGGAGCAATCGCCGAAAGCCATGCCAAAAGCATTGGGCATGCTCGCGCTCGGTCACCTTGTGGCGATGGTTGGCATTCTTCTGCCTTTCTCGCTCATGTTGGTACTGGTCACGTGGGAAGGTGAAATCCGCATCGGCGCGGGAATGCTGGTGATCGCCATGGGGCTCTACCTTTTGATTAATCCGCGACATCCAAGATCATTGGCGCGGGTGCATCCGGCAAAACTTGGCCTCTGGTCATTTCTTGCGGCGATGGCGCATGGGGCAGGGCTGATGCTTGTCCCGATCTACCTTGGAATCTGTGCGATTGCGGCGGATGATACGGGTCATTTGGCGGTGCAGTCGCTGATGGGCAATAGCATTGTCACCGCATTCATCGTGGCGCTTGTGCACACAATTGCCATGACGCTCGCAGGGGGCTTGCTCGCACTCGGCATTTATCATTGGCTGGGACTGCGTTTTCTTTCAAAAACTTGGTTCAATTTGGATACCGTCTGGGCGGTCAGCCTTGTATTGGTCGGTGCGTTTGGAATCTATTCCGCAATGACGCCAGAAATGGCGGTGGATGTCGCAGCTTTGTAAGTCTCCGATTTTGATGGAATAACTTGACGTCGGGTCCATCTTAACAATGCACTATTATCGCCAAAGTTGTGCTTAATTTCAAAAATACCCCGAAAATTGAATTGTAATTGATCGCGCTTTTCAAAAGTGCGCAGTGATTTTCGAGAGTTTTGAGATGAAAAATACATATCTTTTTCCAGTCATTCCATTGGTATTCGCGGCTGCCTGCGGTGGAAGCTCTACTGGCGGGGTTCAATACGGCACGACCGCAACGTCTGGCTTTGATGAGCTTGCACGCGTCAGTGAGCTTTACCCAGACCGGTTTGGAGGGGACACAAATCCCGACAGGCGAGAGACCTTGCAATCAGAAATGCCGGTAAGTGGGACAGCCTCGTTCACCGGCTACATGTCGATTTCGTCGCCGCGACTTTCGCCGTCTCTTTTCACCTTTGAACACGCTGCCAAAACAACGATCGAAGTGGCCTTTGATACGGGATCCGTCACCGGTGAAACGGGACAGTTCTACAACATCACGGATCGCGACTCTCCGCAATTTTCGCCCACTTTTGGAGACGCGGTGGATGGGTCCGTGTCCTACACGCTTGCCGGAACGCCCGGCGGCGGAAACGACTTTATCGGCACGGCTACAGGCGACATTGAGACCACAGACGGTCGGGTTCAGTCTTTGGATCAGGTTATCGGTGGCCGTGTCATGGGTCCTGAAGCAGACGGATTTCGTGTAATATCGTTGGTGTCGACAGGCTTTGTCATTGACGTCTACGCCGTCGGGGACCTGTGATCACATAAATCCAAGTTCGAGCCGGGCCTCGTCGGACATCATGTCCATGCCCCACTGTGGCTCAAACGTCATTTCGACGTCGACGTGTTTGACGCCTGGCAAGGGCTCAATCGCGTCGGCGACCCAGCCCGGCATCTCACCCGCAACAGGACAGCCGGGTGCTGTGAGCGTCATGATGACGTTCACCGCGTTATCCTGCTTGATATCAATCGTGTAGATCAGGCCGAGATCATAGATGTTTACCGGAATTTCAGGGTCGTAAACCGTCTTGCACGCCTCAACGATGGTCTCATAGAGCGGATGATCCGTGCTTGACGGTGCGATCATCGGCGTGCCTTCCATCGGGGTGGTCATATCAGTCATTTGGGACCCATCAAACTAAACCTGACTGATGATATAAGGATTAGGGTGGAGACGGTAAAGGGGTGGCTGGGCGAGTGCTCAGCCTTGCCGGAAGAAACGCCGGAAGACCGGGCGCCCAGCTCACAAGGCGGATGTCCGCACTCCTCATCACTCCATCAGATGGGTGTCTTTCGCTTTCAAAACGAAACGCCACAGCGATTGCGTCATCACGGTTACCGTCTGGTTAAGCACAAACACTAAGGACCAAACCATGACACGGACATTCAAGTCTTTTGCACTCATCGCAACGCTCGGCACCTTGGCCGCATGTGGTGGCGGTGGAACCGGTGGAGACGGCGGACCTGTCTTTGATGAGCCGACGGCGCCCAATATCAGTGAAACAACAGTGCGCAACGCCGCAGCATTTATTAATCGTGTGGATAACCGCCGCGACACGCCCGTTGTCGCCTTTCTACCAACTGGAACCGCGACGTACACGGGTGAAATGATTGTTGGTATGACGCTTAACGGTGTTGACTCGGTCGATGGCATGATCGGAGACGTGCGTTTGACGGCCGAGCTTTTCAGTGCAGGTGACGAAGTGTCCGGCACGATCACGAACATTCATACACTGAATGGCGATGACCCGGTCGAACTTCTCAGCGGTCAACTGGCTTTCAACGGAGAACTTGATGACGTCACCAAAGAGATGACCAGCACGCTGAGCGGTCAGCTTAATGGCGTCCTCGGTGATGGTGAGCGCGGAGATCTAAATATCTCGGGCTCCATGACCGGACACACACAGGACACCGAGATCGTCACAACAATTCCGAACCCGCTCCCTTTTCAGCCACCGATTGAGATCACCACCTATGACGTGGCCACCGGCATTTACGGTCGGGCGTCGGGCGGGATCACCGGGAGCGAGTCTGGATCGTTTTCCGGCACCTGGGCGGTCAGCGAGTAGTGTCCCAACCGAGAGATTGACATGCCGCCTCCAAGTTTGGGGGCGGCAATTCTTTGCGGCGCAAGACCAAGCCGCACATTGAAGTCACGCGCCCTTAACATTCACGATGCCTTCGACTAAGCGAAGGCCATGACTGATCGCATTTCATTCCATCTCAATCACACCGACGGCAAGGCGCGGACCGGCATCATTCACACGCCCCGCGGTGATATCCGTACGCCAGCTTTCATGCCAGTTGGCACCGCTGCAACGGTCAAGGCGATGATGCCGGAAAGCGTGGCCGCAACCGGTGCCGATATTCTGTTAGGGAACACCTATCACCTGATGCTGCGGCCAACGGCGGAACGAATTGACCGCTTGGGCGGTCTGCATCGGTTCATGAATTGGGATAAGCCGATCCTGACAGACTCGGGCGGCTTTCAGGTCATGAGTCTCTCGGACTTGCGTAAGCTGACCGAAGATGGCGTGACGTTTAAATCGCATATTGATGGGTCTAAACATCACCTTTCTCCTGAGAGGTCGATGGAGATCCAAAAACTACTCGGTTCTGATATCGTCATGTGCTTTGACGAATGCCCGGCGCTGCCTGCGGATTACCGGCGACTGGAAGAGAGCATGCAGCTGTCGATGCGGTGGGCCGCGCGTTCTAAGGACGCCTTTGGTGATCGACCGGGGCATGCGCTTTTTGGAATTCAGCAAGGCGGTTTGGAAGAAGACCTGCGTGGCGAAAGTGCAAAGGCACTGAAGGAGATTGGCTTTGATGGTTATGCCGTCGGAGGGCTCGCCGTGGGAGAGGGGCAAGAGGCGATGTTCAGTTGCCTTGACTTTGCGCCCGATCAACTCCCCGTCGATAAGCCACGATATCTGATGGGCGTAGGCAAACCCGATGATATCGTTGGCGCCGTCAAGCGTGGGATCGACATGATGGATTGTGTGCTTCCATCACGCTCCGGAAGAACGGGGCAGGCCTTTACGCGTCGAGGAGTCGTAAACATTAAGAACGCACGCCATGCGGATGATCCAAGACCGCTCGACGAAGACTGCACCTGTCCCGCCTGCCGCCAATACTCGCGCGCCTATTTGCACCATGTATTCCGCGCGCAAGAGATGATCTCTGGCATGCTACTGACCTGGCACAACCTGCATTACTTCCAAGAGATCATGCAAGGTATGCGTGATGCGATTGCGGCGGGGCAGTTTGCAGTCTGGGAAACCGAATTTCACGAAAACCGTGCACAAGGCGACGTTGAACCGCTTTAGCGAGTGTTCTTGTACAGCTACGCCGAGACCTGCGATTTGACCTGCGGTTTTGCTTCTTCGACATCTTCCGAATCCACAGCCAAAGAGAGTGTAACTGACGCACGCCCCATCTCATTCGTCAGTGACACGTTCTCGGGATCGCGTAGTGTCCAGTAACGACGGCATTCCGTCATCGTGGCAAAGCTGTCAAGTTCGTCCCCAAGGACATCATCAAAGAAGCGCTCGACCGCATGGCGGATCGGAAGGCCACTGACGCGCATGTGCGAGGCAATGAACGTCCGCTCCTCCTCCGTCTGGACGAGCTGGTATTGCATCATGACTTCTTCGCCATCGACGAGCGTATCCCGTTCGATCAGATACGTCGCTTCCCGATGGGGGACGAGCTGAAGGTATGTCACCGTCGTTTCATCAACAGTGCCGTCGTCGTTTTCGCTGCTCAGATAAAGTGTGCAGTCGTCGTGCGCATCCCGACGGACTTCTTTCAACTGACCTGTCCAGTAGGCAGCAAGGTGACCTTGGCCGGGAATTAGTTTGCTCCAGACAGTGCGGCGATCGAGTGGGACCATAAAGGTCTTTCGGCTTCGCAATCCAATGCGAATGGGCAGCCGGTCCAGAAGTGGTGTGTAAAGTAGGGCATACGCTGTGGCAGTCGCGAGAATGAAGACGATGGCCATGACCGTGGCGCTGGGTATCCTGCTTGAAGCAAGCAGACCAATGGAACCGCACTCAACGATGCGGCGCACAGGATGACCACTTGCCGACATCAGGCCGATGCCGCAGAACATCCCGGCGATCATAGAGACGAAGATCCAGCTTTGCGGGACCACGCCGATCAAGGCGATTTGCGTCAAAAGTAGCGCGAATGCAAAACGCCGACGCTGACGCATGACCATATGCAACATGTGCGGAGTGTCCCCAAGTATTCTGTGTCCCAATCGAGCTATGCTCTCGTTTAACTTCTGGTTAACATTTGGCCGCAGGTAGGCATGAATGTGGCAATTTTAGGTTGTGGCGGATTCGCAACCTCTACATCCTATGCGTGCTTTGTTGGTGCTCGGGTGTCGCGCCTGATTGCACCCAACTTTAAGGAAATGCGGGTAACATCGCGCAAAGATATCTTGCGGAGACAGGCGCATATCGTCACACTGCGCCCGATCGAGACAGTGCTTGGTTGAATCGTGGCTGAATACCCCCACATGTAGTCGACCGGAATGGAAGCAGAGTGTGCAGCCGCAATGCGGGGCCGTTCTGTTTGCCGAAAAGTAAGGATAAAAAATGCAAGAACCGTTGAGTTCCTCTTACCCCGTCTTGCCGTTGCGCGACATTGTGGTGTTCCCACACATGATTGTCCCGCTTTTTGTCGGCCGCGACAAATCAGTCCGTGCGCTGGAAGAGGTGATGCAGGACGACAAACAGATTCTGCTGTCGAGCCAGATTGACCCGTCTGAGGACGATCCGGCGCAAGACGCAATTTATAAGGCCGGCGTGCTAGCGAATGTGCTGCAGTTGCTGAAATTGCCCGATGGCACCGTAAAGGTGCTGGTCGAAGGCCGCAGCCGCGTGCGAATTACCGGCTTCCTTGATAATCCTGATTTCTTCGAAGCCTCGGCTGAGTATCTGACAGAGATGCCTGGCAATGAGGAAGAGATCGCGGCGCTTGTCCGCTCTGTCGCTGCAGAGTTTGAGCGGTACGCCAAGGTCAAAAAGAACATCCCCGAAGAAGCGATGGCCGCGGTTGGTGAAACAACCGAGCCTGCAAAGCTTGCAGACCTTGTCGCAGGGCATCTTGGAATTGAAGTCGCCCAGAAGCAGGAGCTTCTGGAAACGCTGTCCGTGTCAGAACGGCTTGAGAAGGTCTACGGCCTGATGCAGGGCGAGATGTCGGTCCTGACAGTTGAGAAGAAGATCAAAAGCCGCGTGAAGACGCAGATGGAGCGGACTCAGCGCGAATACTATCTGAATGAGCAGATGAAGGCCATTCAGAAGGAACTCGGCGACGGCGAAGAAGGTCAGAACGAAGTCGATGAGCTTGAGGCGAAGATCGCTGAAACCAAGTTGTCGAAAGAGGCCAAGGAAAAAGTTGAAGCCGAGCTGAAGAAGCTCAAAAATATGTCGCCGATGTCGGCTGAAGCCACTGTAGTGCGCAACTACCTTGATTGGGTATTGGGCGTGCCATGGGGCACAAAGTCGCGGACAAAAAAGGACCTCAGCAACGCACAGAAGGTGTTGGATAACGACCATTATGGCCTTGAGAAGGTCAAGGAGCGGATCGTGGAATACCTTGCCGTCCAACAGCGCTCCAAGAAGCTGAAAGGCCCGATCATGTGCCTTGTTGGCCCTCCGGGTGTGGGCAAGACCTCATTGGGTAAGTCTGTTGCAAAGGCAACTGGGCGTGAGTTTATTCGCATCTCCTTGGGCGGCGTGCGCGATGAAAGCGAAATCCGCGGTCACCGCCGGACCTACATTGGTTCGATGCCCGGCAAGATCATCCAGGCGCTGAAGAAAGCAAAAACGACCAACCCGCTGATCTTGCTCGATGAAATCGACAAGATGGGGCAGGACTTCCGTGGTGATCCTGCGTCGGCGATGCTTGAGGTGCTGGACCCGGAACAAAACTCTACCTTCGTGGATCACTATCTCGAGGTCGAATACGACCTGTCGAACGTGATGTTCCTGACAACCGCGAACTCTTACAACATGCCGGGTCCGCTTTTGGACCGGATGGAGATCATTTCGCTGTCGGGTTACACCGAGGACGAAAAACGGGAGATCGCGCGTCAGCACTTGCTACCGAAGGTCATGAAAAATCATGGCCTGAAGGAGAAGGAATTCGCTGTTGCGGATAGTGCTCTGACAGAGATGATCCGCCGTTACACGCGAGAAGCTGGTGTGCGGAACCTTGAACGCGAGCTGGCGAAGGTCGCGCGGAAGGCTGTCACGAAGATCGTGAAGAAAGACGCAGAAACCGTTGAAGTGAATGCAGAAAACCTTGACGAGTTTCTTGGCGTGCCGAAGCATCGTTACGGTCTTGCTGAGACCGAGGATCAGGTTGGCGTCGTCACAGGTTTGGCCTGGACGTCTGTCGGCGGAGAGCTTTTGTCGATTGAAGCGCTGAATCTTCCCGGCAAAGGTCGGATGAAGACTACCGGTAAGTTGGGCGACGTGATGAAAGAGTCCATCGACGCAGCCTCGTCTTACGTCCGCTCTATCTCGCCGCAAATCGGGGTGAAGCCGCCGAAGTTCGATAAGATCGATATCCATGTCCATGTTCCGGATGGCGCAACGCCGAAGGATGGGCCATCGGCGGGTCTTGCTATGGTGACATCGATCGTGTCCGTTCTGACGGACATTCCTGTTCGTCGCGATATCGCGATGACGGGCGAGGTCTCCTTGCGCGGGAACGCGATGCCAATTGGTGGCTTGAAAGAAAAGCTGTTGGCGGCACTGCGGGGCGGTCTGAAAACTGTGTTGATCCCGGAAGAGAACGCGAAGGACTTGCCGGAAATTCCTGACAATGTGAAAGAAGGGCTAAAGATCATCCCGGTTAAGCACGTCTCAGAAGTTCTGGAACACGCGCTAGTCCGCAAACCAGAGCCGATTGAGTGGGATGCAGAGGCCGAAGAGGCTGCTGCGGCTGCAAAGGCGCTTGGTGCCGGTAAAGACGGCTCTGGTGCGATGGCACACTAACGGAGACTTCTGTCCCGATGATGTAATGAGTTACGGGCGCCACAGTGGTGGTGCCCGTTTTTCTTTGCCGTTGCCCGCAGCTCTTTGTGGCTTAGTGTGAGGCAAAATATGCGAGGCGAACCATGGCAGACAATTCAAACAGTGACCCGGACAAAACAGTCCAGCTGACACCGGAGGCACCCAAGGCAGAGCCAAGGCTGGCCGTCGTCCGGCCAGGACCGAAAGCGGTGACAGTATCGGTGCCAAGTGCGAAGCCGGTCCCAAAAGAACCGCAACCATCCGAACCGCCGCAGGTGAAACTGTCAGGTGGCGACGACGACGTTGTCAAAAAGGGCGCATTGATCGATGAAGTGGTGGCTGCAACCGGCGTCAAAAGAGCTGACGCGAAATCTGTCAGCGAAGCACTTCTCGCAGCACTCGCCGAGCAGCTTCAGGCTGGCAAAACGCTACAACTCCCTCCGCTTGGCCGGGTGAAACTGGTCAAGGAAAAGGATGTCGGGCAGGGCGCAAAGGCGCTCACCGTAAAGATCCGAACACCGAACGCGGACTAAGGTCTTGCAGTCCTGAATGGGTCAGACTAAATCACCCGTCACGGCGGGTGATTAGCTCAGTGGTAGAGCGCTTCGTTCACATCGAAGATGTCAGGAGTTCAAATCTCTTATCACCCACCATCAACCTGCGAATTGCCAGTATGAAGCCTCCCTATGGGACGGTACCTTCACGAGATTTCCGAAAAAGCGGCCGCTAGAAGAAGTGCGCAAACCGCTCCGGTATTTCGAACAAGACTTTGCTTTCGTTGCGGGGATAAACCCAGTAGCCGAATTGCGGGTGCTTGTAAGAGGTCGCTTTGATGTCCGCGCGAAACTGGTCAAAATCGCAAGCGTCTTCTGAAATCGGTTTTGACATCAAAAGCTCAAAGTATTCGGACCATTCTTCCATGGTACGTGTCCAACCACCGCCAGCCTTCACAAACAGCTCGCCATGCATATCACGCATCAAGTCGTGACGGATTTGTGCCCGCTGCATCATGTGGTGGCGGTCCATCCACTTAAGGTGAAACATGTAAACATCTGGCAAAAAGGAGATATCATCAAATGTGCAGTGGCCGTCCATCTTCCATTCAATATGTTTCGACGAGCTGATGGAAGGTTTTGCATACCACTTGTTGGTCTGAAAATATTTGCGCTGCTTCAGGATTGGAGCATCCGGATCGATGTCATCTTCCAGATCAGGGCGATGTACAACCTCCATCGGATTGACGTGAAACACGCGGTTATTTGGTAGCTTTTCTATGTAGTCGACAATGTTGTCTCCGGCCTGCGGATCAAGCACGAGGATTTCGTCTACGTCAGACGTAATCACCTTTGTGTATTGGAACAGAAGGCCTCTGGCGAAATGCGTAAGCGTGCCCCAGCGGTGTGCGTCCAAATTCTTGTCATCGGCTTGCCGCGCCAGTTCAACAATGCTGCAGCCTTCCGCAATTTGGTAAACATCTTCCTGAGGGCCGTGCGAAAGGATAATCAGCTGCTTCTTCGGAAGATAATTGCTCCAATAGCCGATCCATTTCTCAAGGAAATAGCTATCGTCGTACACCATAGTGAGGGCTGCAACGCTCATTTTGTCTTCATTTGTCCCGTCTGAAATGCGCAGGCAACCTATCGACGTAGGCCTCTGGCGCGTCGGGGGAAACTTCTTCGCGTGCCACAAGCAAGTCAAGGCAGCGGGTGGTCAGATCATAACTTCTGAACACTTCATGTGACACCATTGCGAGCATGCGAAGCTGACGGGATGAAATGTCGTCGGGCGAGATGAGGTTACAGATATAGACCGCATCACCATCCACCAGCTGATTTCGGTTGCCGCCGACGTTCAGCCGCTTGAACTGTGAATTGTTCAGGACAACCGGTTTGTTGTCGTAGAACTTGTGAAAGATCAGGCCCTGATCCCGAAGCTCTGTATCCAGACCGCCAAACATGGGCTCACCGTGGTAAAGCTGGCTATGGCGGACCTCGGAAATGACCGTGACAGCTTGCGACATCTTGTTCCGGCCGTTCTGGAAAACGATTTTCTCGCCGCCTTGGATGTCAATTTTGACAAGGTCGATTTCAGGCAGGTCAACAACATCATCCAGTTTGACGGTCTCGACGGTTTCGACTGTGACGCTATCCGCTGCGCCCGTCCAATGGCCAAGGTAGTCAAACCCTTCCGCTGCCAACGGCAGAAGCGAAGTGAAACCGCTTGGCTTGACGATCTGGAGGTCATGGCGTTTGCCATCGCCAACGGCGGTGTTGAAGTAGTACTCGTTGGGCCCCTTGTTCTTGAGTAACTCTTCATAAGCGCCTTGATGCGGTTCAAAGCCGTAAACATTGCACCGGCCTGCGGCGAGCATCTTGGCATAGGGTGGTTCATTCACCGGGTTTGCGCCCACATCCACGATGTTAGGAATCTCCCCAGTAAGCAGCGCATCGAAGAGATACGCCGCGGCGATTTCGCCTGTGTCGTCGGTCATGAAACTGCTGTCTCTCGTTCTCGTGGTTGTGGGGCTGGCGTTCTTACTTGCGCCAATGCCTTGGTTTGTTTGTTCACGAAGTCGGCGATCTTGAAATAGCCGGTCCGGGTGTAATGGTCGCTGTCTGCGAACTCTTCCGCGTCGAGCAAGCCATCAACATTGATGAAATGCGCGTTCGGCGTCGTGCCGCAGAACTCTCGGCACATATCGTTGAACGCAATCCGCATATCGCGGGTCCGTTCCGCCTGTTGACCGTGTTCCGTGGCGGAGCCGAGGATGAAAAGTGGGGCTTCCTTGCGGCGCAACCTGTCTGCATGCACAAAGCATTGACGTGTCAAGGCAAGGCGATCTTCCAGTGACAGCCTGCGGTGGAACATGCCCTTGGCAAACCGCATTGCAGTGTTGTGGTCCCGCATGAGCTTTTTGAAACGGCGTGGGGGAATCGTGCCCCAGTACTTGCCACCAAATTCGTCGCCGCCATAGGTAAACAGCAAGTCCGACGGGATCGAAAAGAACATCGACAATAGGATCAGATCAGATTCCGCAAGCGACTGATCCAGGGCTTTCATCTCGTCCAGAGTATAGCCGACAAAATCCCGTTGTTCCTTTAGGTGCTTCAAACGCATGTCCCGCGGATTAATGAAAAATCCCACATCGTCAAAGCGCACGAGCATACCATTGTCGTCTTGCTTATTCACAAATTCGTCGCGATTTGTGCCGCAGTAGAAGGAGACCTGAAGAAGGTCACACCCGCCAACAAGGCAAAGGCGGCGCTGTTCGGCGTCAGTGTCGGCTTCCGCGAAGCTTTGGACTTCCGTAATCCAATCCACCTTGTCGAAGGTCTTGATTGGATTTGCGACCGGGCCAACTTCTTTGAAGTCCGGCTCGTGCAGGTATTCCCAAACCCATTGTTCGACGCCCATATTCAATGTCCGGCACGAGAATGCGAGGTGGTGTACCGTCGTTCCCGAGAACTTGGTGCGTACACAGAAGAACCCAACGATTCCGTAATCACCGTAGCGGTCCTGCACATGTACCAAGCCTGCATGAACGCCGGAGACATTGAGCAAGTCTTCAAGCGCGGCGCGTTCGTTTTTTGTATTGGCGCGCACTTTGGTGAAGTTTAGCTGATTGGTCCGGTTTAGGATCTCCAACACCCGATCCATGTGGTTTTCGATATCGGTGATGATTTTGATCTTGATGCCCGACTGCGCCAGGAATTCTGTGTTGGACAAACCTGCGTCGGTCTGTTCGGCCTGCTTTTGCTCCATGACCTTGTACTGGGCTAGGCGGCTGTGACTACGGTCGTCCTTGCCTTGCAATTGTGGAAGGTTCAGCAGGCCGCTCAGATCGCGATCTCCCATTTCCACCATAAGGCCGGTGTTGAAGAATTGCGCCTCTTCAAGGTTCAGATGGTTGTCATCAAGGAATAAGACGTTTTCCGCCCGAAGCCCCATGCGTTGTATCATGGACGCAATCGCCTGACCTTTCGGGGACCACTGAATATGGGGAAAGACAAAAAGATCCCATATGCCAAGCTTCTCAAGCGCCGCTTGCGCTGCGCCGAAGTCATTCTTTGAACAGATCGAAGATGCCGCGATCCACCAATGTTTTGATCATCTCGACGTGCTGGGCAATGGGTTGGATGCCTTCTTCCGACAACGTTCCTTTCCAGAACGTTTCATCCAAATCCCAGACAACAAGCTTGACTGAGGCCGTCACCTGGTTGAAGTCGTTTTGATCCATGAGACCCGTTTCACCCATATATTTTGTTCGGATGCATTGATCGCCTGCGGTCGGTGTCATTGACGTTAACAACGTCAGGACACAGTCAGGCCTCCACACCCTTTATTGTCCTAGAATCGCTCGTAAAAGGATTGCTATCCGCGATTTGTTTCTGTTTTGCCCTCGAACTATGGCAAAATCAGATCGCTCCATCGGCTTTTTGGTGGCTAACGCAAAAAAGACCGCGGAACGCCGCGGCCTTTCACTTAGATCGGATGCTTTAGTGGGTGTCTAAGTTACCCAAGAAGCGCAAAACCAGCAGCGACGAGTGCGATTGCGATTCCGACAAGGGCAATGAATGCGCCAGGTCGCACTCCGGTGACATCGCTCGTGGCGTGGGTATTCGACGCAGTAGGCTGCGGGTCAATCTCTTGCTTGATCTTAAACGCTGGCAGACCCTTATCAGTCTTGGGTTCGGTCGGTTCCATGACAACGCGTGCGGGGGACGTGTTTTCCTCTGCGATGCTTTTGGCCTTGCGAGGCTTGCTGGCCCTTTCAATCGGGGGCTGTTCGCTCAAACGGCCTTTCCAGCGCAAAGGCAGATTGTTGTCTGGATGGGAAACGTCAGATGCCATTCAACTACTCTCTCACTCAAAACTCGATGGCTGGCTTCACATGTAAGTTCTTTCACGGCCGAGGTGGTGATTTTCTCCGAAACAATTTGTTTCCTTCTTCGGCACCAGCTTCTTCTCCCATTCAGATGGCCAAATCGGCCGGTTGGATCAGGATTTTTGCGACTGACTCGGCGCCAGGGAGCCATCCATTCACGGCACTGAATCCCACGGCTGTCCCAATTGCGAGGGCGACCGCGACGGTCGACAAATACGCAACGAAAGGTGTCTTGCGCGTGTTGGATCGGCGCAAAGCCGGTTTTGATTGAATTGTCCGGATGGCAGGGGCGTCACGCGTCACCGCAGGCATGAGCGCTAAGTCTCTGGCAAGTAAGCGACTTGCGTGCCGACGTCGTTTTGGTCTGCTCCTGTTCGGGAGCGTGACAACTCCGGAGTTCGGATCACTCAGTTCCGCGAGGAATTCAGACGACGACAATCCGGTTGAAGATGACCCCTCAAATACATGTGCCATATCAGTGGCCTTACCTATCAAATTGTTACTCAACGCGCGCCCAGACACTTTTCTAGGCACACAGTCACTATGGCAGGATTGGCATAAAATTGCCACAAAAATGATCGTAAAATTTTGCTCTCGACATGGCATCACTTTTCTGGGGTCCGGGTGTGTGCCGGTTTGCGATTTTGCTGATTTGGATGGCGTAAACTGTATGTCGGGTGACCGACATCGCTTCGGGGAGCGGCGCTAGATATCGCGTTTTCAAGACGTCTGGGACTCGATATGTCTCGGTCAGATTGAAAGGCCGAAAATGCGCAGTTACCCCGAACTCTATATTCTTCGTCACGGCGAAACCTATTGGAACGCCGAGAACCGCATGCAGGGCGCGTTGAACTCACCACTTACACCGCGCGGAGAAGTGCATGCGGCACGGCAGCATGAGATTTTGCGAGCTCGCGATCTGACCGGTTTCGCGTGTTTTTGCAGCTCGCAGGGGCGGGCGATCCAAACTGCTGCTATTGCGCTGGGTGCGTTGGTTGATGATATCCGGACAGATGATCGGCTGCGCGAAATCACGGTCGGTGATTGGTCGGGCATGTTGCGCAGCGAGCTGCCTATTTTTGAGGGGGAAGATCCGTTCATCGCGCATTATGAAAATGCGCCAAACGGAGAGGGCATGGCGCGCTTGGGCGAGCGTTGTCAGTCATTTCTTGACGATCTCGTCGGGCCAGCTGTTCTGGTCACCCATGGCATTACCAGCCGCATGTTGCGAAGTATTGCAGCCGCTGGGCAAACGTTGACAGCGTCCAGCGTTGGCGGAGGGCAGGGGTGTGTCTTTCATGTAAAGGATGGCGTGCAAAACCTGCTTGAGTAGGCTTGCATCGCCACGCGCCTTTGGCTAAACGGCGCGCAACGGGTCGTTAGCTCAGTTGGTAGAGCGCTTCGTTTACACCGAAGATGTCGGGAGTTCGAGCCTCTCACGACCCACCATACCCTACCATTGTTAAACTATTGTCGTGATTTCTCGAGGCCATGAGCTGTTGTCTTGAGGTCAGGTCTAGCGCGGTTTGTTTCAGAACAGCTCCGATGGTGCGGCGGAGTGTCTCAATTTCTGCTCATTCAAAGGGTCAATGTTACAAAGACTCACGGTCTCACACGGAGACGATCACATCGCGGTGGGCGCTCTGACATCCGCAAGATGCCTGGGTTATGTCTCTCTCAACACACGAGATGACACACAAAAGGAGCCTGCCATGTCGCTCACACGCCGCACATTCATGGCTGCCGCAGCAGCCGCCCCAGTCGCCGCTCTTCTCGCAAGCCGAGGCCACGCACAAACGGAACGCTATTATTCCAACGATGGTATCGCCATCGACGGCAGTGACGCCGTCGCCTACTTCACCGAAGGCCGCCCCGTTCGTGGGAGCAAAGACCACTACGTTGAATGGATGGGGGCAAAATGGTTCTTCGCGTCCAACGAGAACCTGGAAACCTTCATGATGAATCCGAAGGCTTACGCGCCACAATATGGCGGATATTGCGCCTGGGCCGTGTCGCAAGGCTACACCGCATCAACCACGCCTGAAGCATGGAAGATTGTCGACGGAAAGCTGTATCTCAACTACTCCCGCCGCATTCAGCGTCGGTGGGAGCGTGACATCCCGAGCAACATCGCAGCTGCAGACGCGAACTGGCCTGCGGTCTTGGCAGGCTAAGACGTAGCCGGCCCACGCGATGCTCGCGCGCGGGCCAATCGTCCCGTTGAACTGCAGGCTAATCCAGCCTGGATTGCGTGATGCGCCGCATGGAAATCCGAATGCCAATCGTGATTGAGAGGAACCTTTAGTGGCTGCCAGAAAAATGAATACTGATGTCCGTGGTCGTCCCGCGTGCGCCAGACCCATTTGTGCGGCAACCCGTTTCCAGAACACCCTAGGAACGTCCAGACCTGATCGTATGTCCCGATTTTGGCTGATCCAAGGTTCATGAATTGCGGCGGACCAACGACGCCGCTTTCCTCAAACAATTCGCGCCGTGCCGCGGCGGAAATAGCTTCGCCCCGCGAGATGCCGCCTTTGATGAGCTGGTGGCCTGCCAATGGGTGGCGGAATGCTAAAAGTGCTGGCCCGTTTGCCGTGCGTTTCACGACGGCAAGGCACACTTTTGCAGGGCGGTTAATCATCGCCGAAAGATGATCTGATTGATGCCGTTGTTGAAAGAGGGGGGGATTTCCGGCTGTCGCAGAATAATGCGCAATGTCGTGCATTTTGCCGTTGACGGGTCAGGAGCTTCCTTCTAAACGACACCTCACGCGCGGTTGTAGCTCAGTTGGTTAGAGTACCGGCCTGTCACGCCGGGGGTCGCGGGTTCGAGCCCCGTCAACCGCGCCACTTTCCCCCTCAGATACATGAAATCTATTTGCACGTCGCCAATGGACGTTGTTGCTCACAGGGCGTCAGCCCTGCGACAGTGCGTGCAAGATCCGGGCCCATGACCGAATGCCTTTGTGAAAGCTTTCCAGATCATACTTTTCGTTGGGAGAATGGATCGCATCGTCATCCTTCCCAAAGCCGATCAACATCGCATCCATGCCAAGCACTGTTTTGAAGTGGCCAGCAATTGGGATGGATCCTCCGCACCCAACATACGCTGCGGCGTTGGGCCATTCGTCGGACAGCGCTGAGGCCGCCTTGGCAAATGCTGGGTTGTCGGTGCTCATATGCCCTGCCGGACCAGCGCCGTGCCCTTCAAAAGACACCGAGCAGTCGGCGGGCATCATATCTGTGACCATTTTACGAAAGCTTTCACGGATGGCGTGCGGGTCCTGCATGCCGACAAGTCGAAAGCTGATCTTGGCGGAGGCGATGGACGGCAAGACAGTTTTGAAGCCTTCGCCGGTGTACCCGGCGTTCATGCCATTGACCTCACACGTTGGGCGCGCCCAGATCATTTCGAGCGGGCGTCGCCCAAGCTCACCTGCGGGCTCCGACAGACCAACTTCGCCAAGGAACTCTTTGTGGTCAAAGCCCAAATCGTCCCAGCTTGCCGCAAGTTCATTCGACAGCTCTGGGACGCCATCGTAGAATCCGGGGATTGTAATGCGTCCTTCGTCGTCATGCAGACTTGCGATAACTTTCGCTAGCACGCGCGCCGGATTCATCGCCAAACCGCCATACATGCCAGAATGCAGGTCCTTGTCGGGCCCCGTAATGGTCAATTCTTCACCAAGAAGGCCGCGCAGCTGCGTGATGATCGTGGGTGTGCTGTCTCCATAAAGTCCTGTGTCGCAGATCAGCGCGATGTCCGCTGTCAGTTCCTCTGCGTTCTCCTCCATGAATGGCACAAGCGAAGGAGATCCGGATTCTTCCTCACCTTCGAAGAAGATAGAAATTTTGCCGGGCAGGGTGCCGTGAACTGCTTTCCAGGCGCGGCAGGCCTCGACAAACGTCATGAGCTGACCCTTGTCATCGGACGACCCGCGCCCCCGGATCACCTTACCTTTCGGCGTGTCTTCGATCTGCGGGTCGAAGGGGTCATTGGTCCAAAGCTCAAGCGGGTCCACAGGCTGCACGTCGTAGTGGCCGTAAAACAGAACATGCGGACCGCCGTCACCCGCGTGACCGACCACCATGGGGTGCCCGGGTGTGGGGCGTTTAGAGGCGTCGAAGCCAAGATCTTGCAGGTCCGCCACCAACCAATCCGCCGCAGCATCGCAGTGGTTTTTATAATGCGGGTCTGTCGATATGGATTGAATACGCAGCAGGGCTTTCAGCCGTTCAGTTGCTGCATCAAGGTCTGAGTCAATTTGGGAAAGGACAGCGTCGAGGGTCATAGCGGCTCCGAACATTCAATTTGGCGGGACGCTAGCAGGCGTGCCCGGGTGATCCAACCCGCAAGCAAAGTTACAACGGCCCACGCTATTGTGAGGTCTCGTGCGTAGCTTCGTTAATCCAATCTTCGTTAGGGTGCGACAAAGCCGCACGGATTCGTGCAGTTGTGATTAACAGGAGCCAGTATACCCATGAAAACCCTCACAAAACTATCCGCAGCCGCTTTTGTGGCTTTGATGTCGACCGGTCAGGTCGCGCTTGCGGACGGACACAGCTGCACCTTTGAAAAGGATCCCTTTGACTTTGATCAGGCCGAAATCGATGCGTTGTACGCTTGTGTCGTCGATGATTTGGCGGCGGGCTATGCGGCAGAGGGCCATGAAATTGGAAGCGTCTATCGTGACTGGGTGCCGACCGCGACAGGCCCTTACAACCCTGGTCCGCATGGAGAGCGTTTCTTGAACACCTTTGTCAATGAGATCGGCGCAGAGCAATACAATCAGTACGCCTTCGGCGATGAGCTTGTGATGCCAGTCGGGTCCGTGCTTGCCAAAGAATCCTACAAGCTGCGCGACGATGGCACGCCCCGCCTTGGGCCGCTATTCATCATGACGAAGGTTGAAGCAGGTGGTGATGCCGAAGAATTCGGCAACTGGGTTTACTCGGGTGTGCAGCCAAACGGTAAGAACATGGGCGTCAAGCAATCGTTCTGCCACAACTGTCACCAGGCCTTCGCCGACCAAGACAGCATGGGTTATCCAGACCCAAGCGTGCGGTTGAGCAACTAAAGCCACTTGCGACGATTGATCCAACGAACATCCGTCCCTCAGGCCGCGGGGCGGATGTGTTTTTGATCTGCGTCAAAGTTTCCAAAACACAGCATCAATAATGTCTTTTTGATCGATGCGGCCAAAGGGCACACACCTTTGCGTGTTGATGCGCCCGAAATGGGACTATATGAGACCTAGAATGCTTCTAAGCTGCCTTGCATAGAGGCCTCCGAGACAGAGGATCGCCCGGTGGACTATAACGCCAAGCTCGATAACGCCATTGCCCGACTGCACGACGAAGGACGGTACCGCACGTTTATTGATATTGAGCGAACCCGCGGTCAGTTTCCCCATGCCGTTTGGAACAAGCCAGATGGCACGACCGCGCCGGTGACGGTGTGGTGCGGCAATGACTACCTCGGCATGGGCCAAAACCCGATTGTAGTTGACGCCATGCACGAAGCGCTCGATGCGACCGGCGCGGGGTCGGGCGGGACACGCAATATTTCGGGCACGACTGTGTACCACAATCAGTTGGAAGCAGAGCTCGCGGATCTTCATCGCAAAGAAGCAGCGTTGCTGTTCACGTCCGCCTACATCGCTAATGATGCGACGCTTTCCACACTGCCGAAGCTTTTTCCAGGCCTCATCATCTATTCGGATGAATTGAACCACGCCTCCATGATTGAGGGCGTTCGCCGCAATGGCGGCGCGAAGCGTATCTTCCGTCACAACGACATCGCGCACCTGCGCGAGTTGTTGGAAGCCGACGACCCAACCACGCCCAAGCTCATCGCGTTTGAATCAGTCTATTCGATGGACGGCGATTTTGGTCCGATTCGTGAGATCTGCGATCTGGCGGATGAATTTGGCGCATTGACCTACATCGATGAAGTCCACGCGGTTGGAATGTATGGCTGTCGTGGGGCAGGGGTTGCTGAGCGCGACGGTCTAATGGGCCGTATCGACATCATCAACGGAACGCTTGCAAAGGCATACGGCGTGATGGGAGGCTATATCGCAGCAAGTGCGCGAATGTGCGATGCGATCCGATCCTACGCCCCTGGGTTCATTTTCACGACGTCACTTCCACCTGCGGTTGCAGCTGGAGCGGCCGCGTCTGTTTCCCATTTGAAGACAAACCAGGCGCTCCGCGACGCCCATCAGACCCAAGCTAAGGTCTTGAAAACACGTCTGAAGGGGCTTGGCTTGCCGATTATCGACCATGGGTCACATATTGTGCCCTTGATCGTTGGTGACCCGGTCCACACAAAAATGATGTCTGACATGCTCTTAGAAGATCATGGCGTCTATGTGCAGCCGATCAACTTCCCCACAGTCCCACGCGGTACAGAACGTTTGCGGTTCACCCCGTCGCCCGTTCACGGGCCCGGAGAGATGAATGCGCTTGTTTCCGCTTTGGACACATTATGGAGCCATTGTGCGCTAAATCGCGCCGAATTGGCGGGCTAACCTAACATTAAGTTTGATAAGACATGTTCATCCGCGAGGGTGATGTGTTAAGCATCTGTAACGGACGAGGAATCGAGACAGGTTTCCGTGCGTTTGGGGACATCGGGCACGGATACGTATATGCTTGGCAAAGGTTTCAGAAAACATAGCGAGCCGCTTGATGCGGATCCTGTGGGCTTTGATGCCTTTGAGCTGAAGCTCGGCGACATGATGCGCGGAGAGCGGGCGACAATGGGCAAAAGCCTGTTAGACGTCCAGCGGGAGCTGCGGATCAAGGCCGCATATATTGCCGCCATCGAAAACTGCGACCCAACCGCGTTTGATACGCCCGGTTTCATCGCTGGATATGTGCGATCCTATGCACGTTATTTGAAGATGGACCCGGAGTGGGCGTTTAACACTTTCTGTGAAGAAAGCGGCTTTGCGACCGCGCATGGCATGTCATCGGAAGCGTCTTCGGCGCGGCCTGCACGCAGTGCAAACCGGGTGCCGCCGGGCAAAGACATTTTTGCATCGGCTGCGACGCCTTTTATTCCTGACCGGGACGCGGTGCTGAGCCGTATTGAACCAAGCGCGATTGGGTCAATTGCGGTTTTGGTCGCACTGATCGGCGGCTTGGGCTACGGTGGCTGGACGGTCCTGCAAGAGGTGCAGCGCGTCCAATTCGCGCCTGTCGAACAAACGCCAACAGTGGTGTCAGATATTGATCCGCTGGCGGGTGGGGCGACACTGGCCCCGGTAACTGAAACCGTCGCAGATATTTCTGCGCCGTCTCTTGATGCGCTCGATCGCCTGTATCGCCCGCAAGCGCTGGATGTGCCAGTACTCGTGTCACGCGACGGCCCGATCGCCTCGCTGAATGCCAACTCTTTTGGTGCTCTGGTGCCCGATCCTGCCTTGGCGGAAGCCGTCGAATTTGCGGCTGCAGCGGGCAACGTGAATATTCCAAATGGTGGTCAGGGCGTGGATCCATCCGTGATCGAAGAAGTGATCACAGCAAGCATTCAGGTCCGTGAGGCACCAGCGCCAGCAGTTGAAATGGTGGCGGTACGACCGGCATGGGTTCGTGTGCGCGCGGCTGATGGTACGGTCATCTACGAAGCTACAATGCAGGCGGGTGACACCTTCACTGTGCCCCAGACCGAAAACCCCGCCACCTTGCGGGTCGGCGAAAGTGGTGCGGTCTACTTCGCCGTGAACGGAGTGCACTTCGGGCCAGCCGGTCCGAGCGGCCAGGTCACGTCAAACCTGGCGCTGTCGGTCGACAACCTGACAGCCAGCTACGAGGTCGCTGATCTTGAGGCCGATAGTGCCCTGGCTGAGGTGGTCCGCGTAGCCCAATTGGAAGCGGTGCCGACGATTGTGACAGAACCACCGGCGGCGGAATAAACTTCACCGCCCTTTACGCTCCCTGTCGATAAGATGGAACTATCCGTCCTGCGACCGGACAGCGTCGACAATCTGTTCCATCTGGGCGAGCGGCACATACCCACGGACCATCTGATCCTCAAACACGAATGACGGCGTGCCGGAAATGGACAGCTTCTGCGCCAGAAGGCGGTTTTCGTAGATAACGTCGCTGACTTCGTCAGACTCCATCTTTTCAATCAATGCATCATGATCGAACCCGAAGGCCGTCGAAACGCGCGACAGGTTGGCTTCCGTAATGTCGCCTTGGAACTCCATCAGAGTGTTGTGAACATCATAATAAGCCTCATCGCCAGCGAGCAGTTGCACCGCAATGGCGTAACGCGAGGCAAGAACACTTGCCTCACCGAGGATTGGAAACTCTTTGATCACATACCGAATGTTCGCGTCGCCATTGATCAGGGCCGCGACTTCCGGATGGGCGCGTTTGCAGTAGCCGCAGCGATAATCAAGGAACTCGACTACGGTGATGTCGCCATCAGGGTTTCCGCCAACGAATGATGACGGCGTGTTGAATAAAGCATCCGAGTTGGCGGCAACCAGTTCTACGTCTCTTTGACGCGCTTCTTCAGCTTGCCGGGCTTCAAGAAGGTTGATGGCCTCAACGATCACATCCGGATTGTCCAGTAGATAGGCGCGCACTTCGGCACGAAACGCTTCTCGCTCCGCATCCGTCATGTCCTGTGCAACAAGCGGGCTGGCCAAAGTAGACAGTGTCGCGATCAGTGCTGGGAATTTCATCAAGTTTCTCCGGCGGCGCGCCATTGACGCCAGTTAGGCGCATCGGCACAAGTCGGATGGAGTATAGAGGGCAGCGGATGCGTCATTCAAGTCGTGGTATTGTCGATCCATTTATTGTGATGGATGTCATGGAAGCCGCGCGGCAGGCGGAAGCTGCAGGGCGCAACATTATTCACATGGAGGTTGGGCAGCCGGGCACTGGTGCGCCATCGGCCGCAAAGGCCAAACTTGTGGCCGAGATGGACGCGCCTCTTGGCTACACAGTCGGGCTAGGGTTGCCTGAACTGCGCGCGCGGATCGCACGGCACTATGGCGAGTGGTACAACGTTGATCTTGCACCATCCCGCGTCGTGGTGACATCGGGCGCATCCGGGGCATTTCTCCTTGCATTCTCAGCGTTGTTCGACAACGCCGCGCGCGTCGGACTTGGGACACCCTGTTATCCCTCGTATCGCCAGATATTAAAGGCGGTGGGTCTTAAAGCTGTCGATATTCCTACGACACTGGAAGAGCGTTTTCAGCCGCAACCGACATGTTTCAAGCGTCATGACCTTGACGGACTGATTGTCGCCTCCCCAGCGAATCCGACCGGCACGATGTTGTCCAAATCGGAATTGAGCGCTTTGGCCAGAGCATGCGACGACCAAAAGGCGGCCTTAATCTCGGATGAGATCTACCATGGCATCGGCTATGACACGCGCGCAGTGTCAGCGCTTGAAGTCACAGACGACGTTTATGTCGTGAATTCGTTCTCAAAGTACTTCTCCATGACCGGTTGGCGGGTGGGCTGGATGGTCGTGCCGGAAGATCACGTGCGGCTGGTCGAGCGACTAGCCCAGAACATGTTCATTTGCGCGCCACACGCGTCGCAGCGACTTGCTTTACATGCTTTTGATTGCGTGGACGAGTTAGAGTCCAATTGCGCCGTCTACAGCGCGAACCGTGACCTGATGATTGAAGGTCTAAAAGCTGCCGGTTTCACCAAATTTGCAACGCCCGATGGGGCTTTCTACGTCTACGTAGATGTCTCGGATTATACGGACGACGCGCTGCAATTCGCCAAGGACATTCTTGATCAGGCTGGCGTTGCCGTCACGCCTGGCTTGGACTTTGATCCAGAGCGGGGGGCAGGCTGGCTGCGGTTCTCCTATGCGCGTGCCACTGCAGATATTGAGGAAGGTCTCAGGCGGCTATCCGCTTTCATGGCTTCGCGCTGAAACGAGCTCCTGCGACAGGATGCGCGGCTTTCCCCGCATTCGGCTTTTGACCAGGTCAGGGCAGCCGCGTATAAGGGCTCAACATCCGAACAAGGATACTCAGGCGTGTTGCGTTTCATTTTTTCATTCTTTGGCGGCATCTTTTCGATGATCACGCTGGGCTTCGCCATGTTGGCCTTGTCCATCGGCGCTGTGTTTTTTCTCTATGGGCGTGACCTGCCAACTTATGAGACTTTGGCGCAGTATTCGCCAAAGACGATCAGTCGTATCTATTCCTCAGAAGGCCAGATCATCGACGAATTCGCTACAGAGCGTCGATTGTTCACCCCCGCAGAGGAAATTCCTGATCTTGTAAAACAGGCCTTCATTTCGGCGGAAGACAAGAACTTCTATCAACACCAAGGGTTCGACGCGCGCGGTATGGCAGCGGCCCTCGTTGAGGCTGTTCAGTCGCGTGGAGAGGATTTGCGTGGTGCATCCACGATCACTCAGCAGGTGATGAAAAACTTCCTGCTTGATGGGTCACGCACAGCAGAGCGGAAGATCAAGGAATTGATCTTGGCTTATCGGATCGACGGGGCGATGCCTAAGGAGCAGATCCTTGAGCTGTACCTTAACGAGATTTTCCTTGGGCAGAACAGTTTTGGGGTGACCGCCGCAGCGTTAACCTACTTCAACAAGCCGTTGTCGCTTTTGACACCGGGGGAGGCGGCGTATCTTGCGTCCTTGCCAAAATCGCCCTCCAACCGTCACCCGGTCCGCAACCGCGACACCGCTGTTTTCTGGCGCAACAACACGCTGCGCGAAATGTATGAGAACGGGTATATTGACGAAGCGACGTATCAAGCAGAACGCGAAGCGCCGCTTCTGTCGGTACAAGGTGGGGACTACGACAGTTTCCGGGCAAAACTTCCCCCCCGCAACTACTTTACCGACGAAATTCGGCGCCAGTTGAGCCAGAACTTTGGCGAGGAAGAATTCTTCTCTGGTGGCTTGTCGATCCGTGCCACAGTTGATGAGAACCTTCAGAAAGTCGCGGCGGAATCGCTGCAACAGTCGCTGGAGCAGTTTGACAGAGAGCAGGGAATTTGGCGCGGTACTGGCGAAACCCTCCCGGAAGAGGCGCTGGTGGATGAGACGACGTGGCGTACTGCGTTGGCAGAAGTTCGCGTCGCGCGCGACATTTTTCTGGAAAGCCGATGGTATCCGGCAGTCATTCTCGACGTCGCGGAAAACACGCTGACCATCGGGATCGAAGACATTCCTCAGACAGAGGGCGAACCGCAGGTCGTACCACGCGAGGACATCCAGTGGATGCGCGGGGACTTCTTTGAGAACTTCGCGCGCGGTGATGTTGTGCATGTGAGACGCCGCACTGAAGGTGGTGAGTTCATTCGCTGGACATTACGTCAGGTTCCTGAAGTTCAGGGTGCCTTCATGGCGATGGACGTCAACACTGGTCGGGTGCTGGCGATGCAAGGTGGGTTCTCCTACCAGCACTCCGTTTTCAACCGCGCCACACAGGCGCGCCGCCAACCTGGGTCTGCGTTCAAACCGTTTGTTTACGCTGCAGCGCTCGATAGCGGCTATTCTCCGGCCACTGTGGTGGTTGACGCGCCGATTGAGATCAACACGCCGCAGGGCATCTGGCGCCCCAAGAACGCGTCGAACCGTTTCTACGGCCCAACACCGCTGCGAACCGGCATTGAGCAGTCGCGGAACCTTATGACTGTGAGATTGGCGCAAGAGGTTGGCATGACGACCGTCTCGCAATACGCAGAGCGTTTTGGTGTCTATGACAGCATGAACCGCGTCTTGGCCGCGTCATTGGGGTCGGATGAGACGACGTTGTTCCGCCTCGTCGCAGCATACGCGATGTTCGCCAATGGCGGCGAGCGGGTCGAACCCACACTGGTCGACCGCGTGCAAGACCGTTTTGGAAACACCGTTTACCGCCATGACCAACGCAAATGCGTGAATTGTACCGGGTACGAGCTTGCCGTTGGAGAGGCACCACGCGTTGTATCCAACCGCGAACGAGTGATGAATGAGATTACTGCCTATCAGCTGACCTCAATGATGCAGGGTGTTGTAGATCGCGGCACCGCCAAATCCTCCGTGAACCAAAATGTTCCGATTGCAGGCAAGACGGGGACAACGAACGACTCCAAGGACGTCTGGTTCGTGGGCTTCTCAAGCAACATCGTTGCCGGTTGCTTTATCGGCTATGACACGCCGCGCAGCATGGACGGCGCATCAGGCGGCGGGACATGTGGCCCGGTGTTCAACAGATTCATGACCGACGCGGTTGAACAATTTGGGGGCGGGGCATTCCGCGCGCCACAGGATTGCCAGTTCATACGCATTGATCGCTACTCCGGCGCCCGTCTGCCAGACACAGCATCAGGTGAAAACGTGATCAGCGAATGCTTCCGTGCTGGTGAAGAGCCGCTCTTTGGGATCACTTTCGACGGTGGTTTCAGTGTCTCGGCTAACTTGCCGCTGTTCGAAGAAGTGCCGCAATCTGCGCGTCAGGTGACAACCTCGACGGGGAGCACTGCGACAGTCGGTCCAAAGGCCAGTTTCGGGACACTGTCGTCCGGTGGTCTTTACTGATGTAGGCCGCGTGACATAATCACGCTAACTGCCCGTATTGGCGACGATCTTTGCGGCGCTCTAGCTTGCCCGCTTCGCGCGTGCGGGCTATCACCTCACAACAACGAAGCTTCATCAGCGGACGATCGCATGCGCGCCGAGACACAAAATACTGTTGCCGAGATTGAGAAGTCCCTGGCGCTACTGGCGCAGCGGATGGACTATGAAACGGCTGCGCATCGCATGGAAGAATTCAACGCCCGTGTCGAAGACCCCAATTTGTGGGATGACCCAACGGCTGCACAAAAGCTCATGCGCGAACGCCAGTCGCTTGATGACGCAATCAAGACCTATGAGGGCCTGAAGCAAGATCTGAGCGATCAGGTCGAACTCATTGAGCTTGGCGAGATGGAAGAAGACGCAGAGGTTGTCTCGGAAGCAGAAGCAGCCATCGAAACCTTGAAGGAAACTGCTGCGAAGAAAGAACTGGAGGCATTGCTGAACGGCGAGGCCGACAGCAACGATACCTTCCTTGAGATTAACGCCGGCGCCGGTGGCACAGAAAGTTGCGATTGGGCTGCGATGCTCGCGCGGATGTATGTCCGCTGGGCTGAAAAGAAGGGCTACAAGGTCGAATTGCAGTCCACATCACCCGGTGAAGAGGCGGGGATCAAATCTGCCGCTTACAAAATCAGCGGGCATAACGCCTATGGTTGGTTGAAGTCAGAGAGTGGCGTGCACCGTCTGGTCCGGATTTCACCCTTCGACAGTGCCGCCAAGCGTCACACGTCGTTCACGTCGGTGAAGGTTTACCCCGTGGTCGACGATAATATCGAGATCGAGGTGAACCCCTCGGACATCCGCGTTGATACCTACCGGTCATCCGGGTCAGGGGGGCAACACGTCAACACGACGGACTCGGCTGTCCGGATCACCCACCATCCGACCGGGATTGTGGTAACCTCCTCGGAGAAGTCGCAACACCAGAACCGCGATATCGCCATGAAGGCCCTGAAGTCGCGGCTGTATCAGATGGAATTGGACAAACGATCCGCGCTCGTGAACGAAGCGCATGAAAGCGCTGGCGACGCAGGGTGGGGCAACCAGATTAGGTCGTATGTTCTGCAGCCCTATCAAATGGTCAAAGACCTGCGCACCCGGCATGAAACCTCCGATACGCAAGGGGTGCTGGATGGCGACCTTGACGGATTTATGGCCGCAACACTAGCGATGGATGTGTCTGGCATGAGCCGGGCGGATGCCACAGCCGAAGACTAAGGACATATTGATTATGCATAAGACAGTTCTCTCAACCGTTTCTGCGGTAACACTTTTATCCGCTTGCGGTGGGTCGTCCAATCCATTCGATGGTGGTACT
>JAHDEX010000139.1 GCA_020628545.1 Paracoccaceae bacterium
CTGCTCGCAAGGAAGTGTTCACCCTTCGTACTGGTTTGTCAAATATACAATCGCCCAATTGTACGGCGCGGATTTCCCGGAAAGATCGTATAGAAAACTGTCTCCACTGGCTCCATCGTGTCGGACCAGCGAAAATCCATCTGAGCGTAGGTTGTGTCGCCGAGGTCGAATTCAAGCAGCGTTTTCATAGCTAACTCATCAATGTGGATGCCGCCACTTGTGAATAACCAAGGATGAGGGTGATCCGCACGAGACAACACAACTTTTGTCCAAATTTCATCGGTTGGCGGGGGGTAACCAGAAACGATTTCAAGCCCGCGCTTATTTTCCGGTCGACCACAGAAATAGTCAGTATAGAGAATACGACGGGAATTCGTGAAGGCCCGCGACATCCAGACAAAGTCTTGGGTCATTGATCCACCTTTTGTCCAACCGCCTAAAGCAGCGCGTTGTCCACCGCATCTGCCGTGCGGGTGATGTCGCGGCCGACGCCTTTGACGGTTTCGCAGGCAGTCAGCGCCAAAACGGCGGTGATCAGGAAAATGCGTGCCATTGGGTGTGCCCCTTTTCTGCTCTTTGCCCTTAGATAATGGGGCGAGAGGCCCCGGGCAAGTCAGCCGTTCATGGCGAGGAAAGCCGAGACCGATGCCTCAAACTCACGCGGCTTCTCGGCGTGGAGCCAGTGGCCTGCGCCGGGGATCTTGGCGAACTTCGCTTGCGGGAAGAGTGCTTTGATGGCCGGGCGGTGGCCCGCTTGCACATAGTCGGAAGCGCCGCCGGAGAGGAACAAGGTGGGGCCATCGAAGGGGGCGGCCAGTTCGGGAAAGCCGATGATCTTGTCCATCTCGGCGGCGAGGACTTCGAGGTTCAAGCGCCAGCGTTTCTCTTTCAGGTCAAGCGATTGCAGCAGGAAGTCATCGACGCCGGGTTCTAGTCCCGTCAGTTGGGCTTTCGCCTCCGCCCTGCTGCCTACGTTCAAATTGACCGCGCGCATCGCTTCAATCGGGCCCATCTGTGTGTGGGTGTAGGTGACGGGCGCGATGTCGGCCACGATCAGCTTGCGCAGCAGTTCGGGGCGCTGGGACGCAAGCACCATAGCGGCCTTGCCGCCCATCGAATGGCCGATCACGTCCCACTTGCCATCGATGACCTCTGCCAGATCACCGGCCATGTCGGGGTAGCTGTGGGTGTGAAACCACGCGCTGGACCCATGGTTGCGAATATCCACAGCAACCACTTGCCGGTCGGCCGACAGCCGCTTCGCAATCGCGCCCCAATTCCGGGCAGAACCGTAGAGCCCGTGCACGATCAGAAGCGTCGGCTCATCCGTGCGGTCCCCATGCACCACCGTGTTCAGCATCGCGCGTTCCTTGATTGACCCGTCCGTAGTCCCCCTATACGCGGACCACATGACAGAGGAAATGCTGCAATCCCAGGTCGCCCAGATCGCCAGGCTACTGGACGAGAAATTGCGCGTGCGGGGCCGGGACCTCAATGTGCAGGCGCGCAAGGTCGGGCGGCGGCTGCCACGCCAGTTGCGCGCGGACCTGGACCGGATTGTTGAGGCGCAAGAGATCGCGGCGCATCCGAAGTTTGCTCACCGGGTGGATTTCGATGCGGTGACGGCCGGTGGCGCCCGGATCATCGCGCATCTCGAAGAGATCAACCGGTGGGAAAGGTTCAAGGACCGCTGGCTCGGGATCCTTGGGGCCATATCTGCGGCACTGATCGTGACCTTTGTCGTGGTCGTTTATGTCATGGTGCAACGCGGTCTGGTGTAGGCTGTAGTGCCTTGGCAGGGTGCTTTTCCGTCCCCGGAATTGGGGTGACCCGCACCACTAAGGTGACCGTCGCGAACGACACATAAAGCAGCAGATACCATGACCCCATCTTGGCAAAGCTGACCATGTCAAAGGTGCTTTGCCCCTTGTAAAGCCATGTGCCGGTGGAGGTGCCGACATTCTCTGCGATCCAGAGAAAGAAGCTCGATAGGAAGGCCGCAAGCGGAAGTGGCATCCAAAGCCAGCGTCTGCGTACCCGAAACCAGATGCGCGTGCGCCCGTAGATCAGCACTGTGGCAATGAAGAGCATGTAACGAATGTCCACCGTATAATGGTGGCTGAAGAAGTTCACATACACCAAGGTGGCCAGACCGAAGTGCACCCACAAAGGTGGGAACGGCACCATTTCCATATCAAAGAGCCGCACAACCCGCGCCATGTAACTACCAACAGCAGCATACATGAACCCGGAATAGAGCGGGACGTCGAAAATGCGCACGACGCTGGGGTCCGGATAGCTCCACGATCCAACGTTGACCTTAAAGATCTCCATCGCGGTGCCGGTGAGGTGAAAGAGCAGGATCACCCGCGCTTCTTCCCAGCTTTCGATGCCTGTCGTCAGGAAAATCACCTGCAAGAAAATTGCGATCAGCAAAAGCGCATCGTAGCGCGCCACCGCCCAGTCATCCTGCCAGATCATGCGCGTGCCGATCATCGCAACCAGCAAGCAAATCCCGAAGATGCAGGCCGAGGCCTGTTTCCACGTAAAGTGCCAGAATAGCTGGAAGAACCCGCGGACCGAGCGGACGGACGCAATATCATTCATGCGCGATGGTGTGGCATACCTCACGCGTGAGGTGAAGCGCAGCGTGATCTTCTTTTGGACGAAAATACCTTCCCGCCGAAGGCGTCCCGCAGTCTCCTCAATCACAACAAGAGCGTGACCAAACCAAATATATCGTGCGCCCGGCACGGGCGCTCATTTGGATCAAACCACCGTGCTTACGGTTTGCGCGCGACGGTGAAGAGGCGCGGGGCGGTGCCGGATTGCAGGCTCGTCTCGGTCACTTTGAACCCGGCGTCGGTGAGCATGGCCAGAAACTCCTGCTGGCTTAAGTTGCGCACAAAGGGGGCCTTGCCGATGGCGCGCATCAGGGGGATGAGCAGGGGCAGGAACCAAGCGCCATCCTTCAGCAGGCCGGTTTTTGCGATAAAGAGGCCGCCAGACGGAAGCGCCTCATAGATACGGTCGAGCGCAACTTCCAGGTTCGGCACAAGGTGCAACAGGTTCAGCGCGAGAATTGCATCGTGTGGTGCTGCTGGGATGTCATCAGCATCGTGCACAGCAAAGCGGAGGCTGGCGGGGCTGTCGGTGCCCAGCTTTGCGTTTGCGATGTTAATCATTTCCGCAGAAATATCTGTGCCGATATAGCGGTCGACGCCGGGGGCCAGTTCGAGGGCGGTGGAGCCTGTCCCGCAGCCGATTTCCAGCACGCGGTGATGCGGCTCCAACAGGTCTTTCATGC
>JAHDEX010000065.1 GCA_020628545.1 Paracoccaceae bacterium
GCTGCCGTTCATTTCTATCGCTTGAATGTCTGGTTAAAGTCACCACGTCGTTAACAGCAATGTCGCGTGGTAGGACGAAATAATGAGAGCAGTGTTTTGGTTGGTTGGCTTTTCCGGCTGTTTTATCGCCGCCAGCTATTTACTCGTGATTTTCTCTCCGATGACCTACTTGAAGATTTATGGCAGCATTGGTTTGGGACCGTTTTCGTTGCCTTGGGTCGTCGATTTAGCAGAACAAGGCCTTGGGAGCGCACCTCAATTATACTGCGAAGACCCCATTCTCCTTTCTTGGCAGGGCAGCTTCGGTGAGTTCAATTTACTTCCAGAGAATATCGCCCAGCCTGAAGTCGACGAGTACAATAAGCTAGTTCTGGGTCGAACAGACTACATGACCGCAAGTACAAACGCGGCATTGACCGCAATGTCAGATTTCAATTCTCAGCTTGTGGCTCTTTGCTTTTAGCCGACGCAGAAGCTGACTTTGGAACGCACCGCAGCAGCTAGGAGATTTGGGCTCGAAGGGGACATCTGATCGGTTTCGTCAGGCTCCTCCCGCGTCGGGAAGCGTTGGAGGTCGGCTTTGCGGACAAAGCGGACTGTGCCAGAAGTTAACTTTTGCGGCTTATCGTCAAGTCTCCTCGGGAAAATACGTTAGAGCAAATTCGGCTCGCCGCTTTACATTGGGATCAGTTGATTTTGAACGATTGCTAACTTCAGTCCGGAATCCATCGGTATCGATCTTATTGATCAGCTGACAAATGCGGCGAAAGTTCCTAAGAGCTTGCGTCTCGATACGCTTCAAAATTAGGCGTTGAATTGATCTCTTTTCATCAGTTGTTAGGGTAAGCCGCTTAACGCGGCGCAAGAGGTCTTCCAAGACGTATCCAGACCTAAAGAAATAGGGGTCTTCGTCAATGTAAGCAAAAGCAAATTGCCGCAATTCGCCGTCGCTTTCCAGTCCGCATTTAAGGCACTTATCTATCAGATCATCTATCGGTGACTGATGATTGCGGAAAGCATCTGCAGCCCGCACCCATTGCTCGTGTTGATGAAGTGACTTGCTTCGGTGTTCGACTGTTTTCTTAAGTGTCGTGTGAAGTTCATTTACCTCACGTTCGCACTCAGCAATCATTTTCCGATAGTTCTCCATAAATAGTTTTTGTCATGCCGGATCGCTGTTGTGAATGCTGACACTCGCAAATCATCTCGGCTGAAAATGGTAGATCTGGACTCAATGCGGTCAATCCCACCCTAACCCAAACCAACCGCATCGCCACTTAAGACGTAACCCGCTTATGCACATCTTCCAACGTCTCAACCCGCTCCGAATACCGATCCACCAGCTCAGGCCGGCTGCGGGCGATGTAGGTCCAGCGGGCGAGCTCTTCCATGACATCGACGATGCGGTTGTACATTGAGGACGGCTTCATGCGGCCATTCTCGAACTCTTTCCAGGCCATCGGCACTGAGGACTGGTTCGGGATCGTCAGCATCCGCATCCAGCGGCCCAGAATGCGCATCTGATTGACGGTGTTGAACGACTGCGACCCACCTGAGACCTGCATCAGGGCCAGCGTCTTGCCTTGAGTGGGACGAATGCCACCGATGGGGGCCAGCGGGATCCAGTCAATCTGGGTTTTCATGATCCCGGTCATGGCGCCATGGCGTTCGGGGCTCGACCAGATCATGCCTTCGGACCACATCGCCAGATCGCGCAGTTCCTGCACCTTCGGATGGTCAGCGGGTGCGTCATCGACCAGAGGCAGCCCGGCCGGATCGTAGAACTTCACCTCGCACCCCAACGCCTTCAAAACCCGCGCGCCTTCTTCGGCGGCGAGTCGCGAATAGCTGGTCTCGCGCAGGCTTCCGTACAAAACGAGGATGCGCGCCGGATGGTCGGGCGCGCCGGGTAGAAGGAGTGACGTGACGTCAATTGGCTTGAGGGCCCCCGGAACGATCAGAGGCAAGTCACTCAGATCGATCTCCATTTTAGAGAGGCGTGTTCTGATCGTCTTCGAGGTGCAGCTTCATATCCACCAGAACTTTTTGCAGCGCGAGCGTTTCACGCAGCAAACGCTTTGCTTCATTGGCTGAGATCACGCCGTCTTCGATCGATTGGTTGTATTCGCTCATCAGCATCGCAAACCGTTGGCTGAGCATGATGACATCTGAGTTGATGCCGCCTTTGGAGTTTGGGCGCTCATCATTGTAAGACATTGTAATGCCGCGCATTTCGGCAAGCGCAGAGGTCACATGCGGATAAGAGGATTCAGCCTCAAGCGCTGCCACGGCATCCACAGGCATAAAGCGGTCGGCATGTTCAGCACTGTCGGAGTAATAGCGCCCCAAGGTTGCCTTGGATCGCCCCGTCAAGGCGCAGGCGCGCTCGATCCCGACATCCTTGACCAAAGCCTCTGTGTGCTTTTTGAGGTAGCTCTCCATAGTGGCCGACATTCTGCGCCCCTTCGTTCTCTTACTCATTCCCCATATCCAAGCCAGACAGGGGGAAATCCGTCCCAGTGTTCCCATTAATCGTTAACGGGATTTTTGTCATTGGGAAAGCACCCTTAGGGATAGGGACGACGACGATCTTGATCAGCAGGCCTCGGTTGCCATCAAAGCCGACGCCGACAGTTCCAAAAGAACGGGCCACTCACGACCGCTGATCGGATCATGGGACACCGGCGGGTCAGGATGACGAACGGGACATCTTGCCTTGACCTGCCGGTGGACGCTATCTGCGCCCATGGCCAAACTCTACTTCAACTACTCGACCATGAACGCGGGCAAATCGACCGTGCTTCTGCAAGCGTCGCACAACTATATCGAACGGGGGATGCAGACCTATCTGTTGACCGCGCAGTTCGATAATCGGGCGGGCGAAGGGCGGATCGCAAGCCGGATCGGGATTGGCGAAGACGCGGATACCTTCGCACCTGATGAGGATCTTTTTGCCAAGATCGCCGCACGTCGGGACGCTGGTCCCTGTGCCTGCATCTTTATCGATGAGGCGCAGTTTCTGAGCGAAGATCAGGTGTGGCAGCTGGCCCGCGCGGTGGATGATCTTGGCGTGCCGATCATGTGCTACGGTCTGCGCGTGGACTTTCAGGGCAAGCTGTTTCCCGGCTCTGCTGCCCTTCTCGCCCTCAGCGACGAAATGCGAGAGGTCCGCACGATCTGCTTTTGCGGCAAGAAGGCAACGATGGTGGTCCGCAAGGACGCGGATGGCAAGGTCATGACCGACGGTGATCAGGTCTCAATCGGTGGGAACGAGCGGTACGTCTCACTCTGCCGGCGCCATTGGCGCGAGGCGGTTGGTGATCGCTGATCCAAGCCTTGAAATAAAGGGCTAGGTCACGGATTGCGGAGGTTTCTCACCTTTTGACCAGGCGATGATGTTATCCAACGCCATCTGCCCCATCGCCTGCCGCGTCTCAACCGTCGCGCTGCCAAGATGTGGCAGCAGCACGCAGTTGTCCAAGGCGCGCAGGGTCTCTGGTACATGCGGCTCTGCCTCATAGACGTCGAGGCCCGCACCTGCGATCTGCTCGTCCACCAGCGCTTTGATCAACGCGGGTTCATCAACGACTTCACCCCGGCTGATATTGACGAAGATCCCCGTTGGCTTCATGGCGGCCAAGGCCTCTGCATTAATCAGATGCGTGGTCTCGGCCCCACCCGGGGTCGTGACCACCACAAAATCAGCCTCTTGCATGACAGCAGTCAGGGTCGGCAGTTGTTCTGCCGGCATCGTCACCTCTTTGGCAGAGCGGTTGAAGAACACCACCCGCATGCCAAAACCATAATGGCAGCGATGTGCCACCGCCTGCCCGATACGGCCCATACCAACGATACCAACCGTTTTGCCGGTGACGTGGGTACCCAGCAGC
This sequence comes from Paracoccaceae bacterium, assembly GCA_020628545.1. GTDB lineage: Bacteria > Pseudomonadota > Alphaproteobacteria > Rhodobacterales > Rhodobacteraceae > Yoonia. The sequence continues at coordinate 3,891 of JAHDEX010000065.1, forward strand.
GCCTTCGGGCCAAACCCGCCCCATTCGCCAGAGCGCACCAGTCGCTCCCCCTCACCCGCGCGGCGGGCGGTTGCAAGGATCAGCGTCATGCCGATATCGGCGGTTGCATCGGTCAGAACGTCCGGTGTGTTCGACACGTCAACGCCAGCGGCCTTGGCCGCCACAACGTCGATGTGATTATAGCCGACACCAAAATTGCCGAGCATGCCGCAGCGTAGTTTCTCGCTGGCCGACTGAAATGCCTGCGCGCTGAACTGATCGCCGAGCGTGGGCAGGATCGCATCGTAATCGGCAAGCGCCTGCGCAGCAGCGGCAACGTCAAGCGCGCCGTCTTCATGCACGGTCACATCAAACAGCGTTTCGGCCTGCGCGACGACAGGTTCAGCGATGGGCCGGGTAATCAGTAGCTTTTTCAATGCAAGCGCCCCCCAATTGGTATGTCTTTGTCTGGCACAGCCAGCACAATGTCGCCAGCGTCGTCCGAAAAGCCCAGGACGAGCACTTCGGACATGAACTTGCCAATCTGACGCGGAGGAAAGTTCACCACGGCCATGACCTTACGGCCGACAAGAGCCTCCGGCGTGTAATGAGCGGTGATCTGTGCGGAAGACCGTTTTTCTCCTATCTCTGCACCGAAATCGATCCAGAGTTTGATCGCAGGTTTGCGGGCTTCCGGATACGGTTCGGCCTTGACCACCTGACCTACACGCACGTCAACTTTCAGAAAGTCGTCAAAGCTGATTTCAGACACTTTGCGAAAGCTCCTTTGATCGATCTGCAGCGGCCTTGACCGCCTTGTCCAACAGCGCGGGAAAACCGGTTTGGGTGTCCATCAACACCTCAAGAGCTGCCTGTGTGGTGCCATTGGGCGAGGTGACATTGACACGTAATTGGCCCGGGTCTTCCTCGGACTTTTGTGCCAGAGCGCCTGCACCGGCGACCGTCGCTTTTGCCAGTTGCAGGGCCAAGGCTTTGGGCAGACCTTGCGCCGTACCGGCCTGCGCCAATGTCTCAATTAAATGAAAGACATAGGCCGGGCCGGACCCGGATACGGCTGTTACCGCATCCATCTGATCTTCGCTATCGAGCAGGACAGTTTCACCAACAGCCGCCATCAGCTTTTCTGCTATCTGAAGTTGATCAGCGGAGACCCGGGTGTTGCCGATCAACGCACTGATCCCCTGCCCAATCGCAGATGGCGTGTTTGGCATCACGCGAACAATCGGTGTTGATGGTCCAAAACTGTTTTCAAACGTGGCGAGGGTTGTTCCTGCGGCAATCGACACGAATAATGTCTCGCCGCCACCGTACCCTTGCAAAGCAGGCAGCGCCGCGCCCATCATCTGCGGTTTGACCGCGATCAGGACAACAGCCGGTGCCTCAGGTAAGTCTGCGTTTACGTGCACGCCCTGCGCCATGACCCAATCGGACGGTGCAGGGTCAATAATCCAAACGGAATCCGGCGGAAGACCGTCGCCCAGCCACCCTGCTAGAAGGGCTGATCCCATTTTGCCGCATCCCAGCAAAACAAGGCCACGCTCTGCAATCATGTTCACGAAAACCCCCTCACCCCAGTCTAAAGCGGACCATAGGAGAGGACCTGCGGAACGGCAACCGGCCGAAACTAAGCGATATTCCGCTACGTCATGGTTTCGTCGCAATTCATCCTGTTTGGACGCGGCCTTAGCCCTACTTTTGCCCATCTACTCGCCCAATAAGAGAGTGTTCGGTGATTTGTCGCCTGCCATTTATGTGCTCAACACCTGAGGGAATACCTTGCGCATCCTTCTTGTCGATAGCGATCCAATTGTGATCGAGACACTTGTCCAGCTGATTTTGGCGCGGACAAACCATGATGTGATTGCGGCCTTAACCCCATCAGCGGCGCGTGAAGTCCTCAAGAATCGCAAGATCTCGCCGTTCGACTGCATCATGATGGACGTCGCTTACGCCGAGCACGACGATTACACACTGCTGCAGGACATCCGACGGCGTGAAGCCTACGCGAAAACGCCAATCATGGTTCTGACGGGTAAGTCCGGCAAAGCGCATATCGACGCGGCTTTTGCAGCGGGTGCCACCGACTACATGACAAAACCCTTTGAGGTGAATGCGCTACTGGGGCGTCTGGCGGTCCTGACGGCTGACATGGCCGCGCCAAAGGCACAGACCGCACAAGACGCACCCGCGTTCGATGCCCCCGTCGCATTGGGCGCACAATTGCGGATCTTCGACGCCCAGAATTTCATTGAACTGCGCGCGCTTGAAAACTACGCCAAGCAGCTGTCGCGCAGCACGCTTTACGGCTCATCCGCCTACGCCTTCGCCATTCGCGACATCGCCACACTCCACGCCCAATTGAGCGCGTTTGACTTCCACTCCGTCGTCAACGACGTCGCCGATGCGATTGGCGCGGAAATGCAGGGCTGTCAGACGCTGCTGTCCTACGCCGGCGACGGCATCTTCGTGGGCATTGCCGAAAAGAACTGGCGCCCCCAGACAGAGCGCGTGATGAACTGCGTGAACACGCACCTTGGCAAGGCGGACCTCTGCGATGGCGACGGGCGGAGCCTTGATGTGCGGGTGAGTGCAGGACAAGCAGTGCGTCTGGCGTGGAAGTCGGGCCATTCTGTCCTTGATGCACTCGCTCAGGCACAAAACAGCGCCGACCAGGCCCGCATCGCTTTCGGCCAGTTGCGCCGCGAATTCTGGTTCATGGATCGGAGCGCATGAACGAGAATTGCCGCATCCCTTCCGAAGTCATTCGTGTGCGCAGCCATTTTCTGGTGAAGCTCCAGAATTGGCAGTGGGCGATTGCCAAACACGCGATTGCCGCCGGTGAGGCCGATACAGACGACATGATCGCGCGGCATCTGAAGGCCGCGCAGGTGGATCTGAGTAATGTCTCAGAATCCGGTCGCCTTTTGGGCTTTCCCGATCTGGCCAATCAGGCTGATCAGGTGGAACATCTGATCGGACTATTCCTTGATCGGTGTCTGGGCACACCAAACTATCACAAGCTGCTCACTGACGTCATTCTGGACATCCACGCGTTTGTCGCGGCCAGCAAGAAGCTGACCGAACAACCGACGGTGCTGGGCCTGATCGACCTGCCGTTTTCCGAAATCGAACTGAACTGATTAGACGTGGGTCGGAAGCGCATCCTTGATGCGTCCTGCCAGTTCCATCGGATCAAATGGCTTTGCAATCACATCGGCAGCACCCGCGGCCCGCAGCGCGGCGGTATCGGTGCTCGCTTCCTCGGGGGTCACAAAGATCACCGGCGTTTCCCGAAATTCCGGGCTGGCGTGGATGGCGGCAATTGTTGCAGCACCATCCCGATGCGCTTCAACAGTGTCGATAAGAATGACCTCTGGGCCAAAAACGCTTAATTGCGAGAGTGCTTCGGCCCCATCTTCGCAAGGCATCACCACAAACTCGCCTGTCAAACAGAGGACCATATCCACCATTTCGCGCACTGCGGCGTCCGCGTCGACATGCATGACTTTGATCATTTCGCGCTCCTGCGCTGACCTTGTTTACGCATGGTCAGCCTGCCAAAGAGGCGCTCGCGCGCGCAAGATGCGTGCAATTGTTCCCTCCTAAACGTGACAAAAGCGCCGATCGCGGCGTTTTTGAGGATAGAGAACAGCGGCTTAGCAGAAGCTCTTGCTGCACCTCACGGTAACGACTGACGGCCGCTACTTACCCATTTTCGACAGTTTGTCCTGCATCGCGGCCAGTTGGGCTTTGATCTCGTCCAGATCATCACCTTCACCACTGTCAGCTGCGGCATTGCCCCCACCCGACGCTGCAGCGCCGCCCATCATGCCGCCGGTCATGGCCTTCAGGAATGCCTCCTGCTGGGCGCGCATGGCGTCGAACCCGGGCATACTGGCCATCGGATTGACCTTTGTCATGTTCTCCATCGCCTTTGACTGCCCGTCGCGCAGCATCTCAAAACTGGCTTGCAGGAATTGGGGAACAATCGACGATGCCTGGCTGGTGTAGCTGCGCACAAGATCTGTCAGGATATCGACGCCAAGAACGCTCTCACCACGGCTTTCGTGCTCGGCGATGATCTGAAGCAGATATTGACGCGTCAGGTCGTCACCAGACTTCAGATCAACAATCTGAACGTCACGTCCCTCTCGAATGAAGGCCGCGATATCCTCAAGCGTCACGTAGTCACTGGTCTCCGTATTATAGAGTCTGCGGCTCGCGTAGCGCTTGATTAGCAGTGGTTTGTTCGTCTCTGCCACTGGCGTCCCTCCCAAGACATATTGCAGTGCAGAGAAGCCTATGCCGCATCTGCGCAAAAAGAAAGGAAAATACAAAGCGCTTCCCGTTTGCACACGATTCGAACTTTGCGAGGCGCCAAATATCAAAAAAAACGGCCCGCAAGAATGCGGGCCGTTCTTGTCAGCGCCAAGGGAGGCTGGCGCTTAGGAGAAAAGAAACTCGTCTCAGTTCAACTCAGAACCCAGTCAGTCACTTACTTTGCAGCAGCAGTTGCTTTCTTTGCAGCAGCAGTCATTTCGGACTGAGCTTTTTTAGCAGCAGCAGACATGTCTTCTGTCATGTCTTTGCCAGCAGCCATCATCAGTTCCATTGTCTGTGTCTGCACTTTTTTCGCGATTTCAGCGAACGCGGACATGTGCTCTGCGGCAGATTCAGCTTGTGCAGATGCGAAGTCTGTCATTGCCTTTGCGTAGTCAGCAGGCTCTGCTTTTGCTTTGGACATTTTTTCGACCTTAGCAATCGTGTCCTGAGTCCATTTTGCGGACAGCTCAGCAGATTTGCCAGCAGCGTCGAGTGCAACTGCGGACAGTTTTTCTGTCAGGGCAGTCTGGTTCTTGAACTGCTCTTCCATTGCTTTTGTGTCGACTGGGAATGCGCCCATCATGTCTTTGAAGATCGCGGTGAAGTCTTGTGTCTTAGCCATTGTCATGTGCCTTTCAGTGTCGGAGTGGTGCGGGGGCAACCACGTTTGTTCGTGACACCTATATGCATGCTGCAGCGCGGCATTTCAAGGGTTTTTCTGCACTGCAGCAAAGAAATTTCTGCAACTGCACAAAATCAATGACTTAGGGGAAGACTATCGCGGAGTCCCAATAAAATAAGGGGTAAACACGCGCTGAAAATGTCGCATTACCGACGCTAAGACACGACATACGTCCCCGGCGCGGGGGCAAGAGTCGGATGATTCTTCCCTCCCGGTTTGCGGGCTTTCACCTTCTTGCCAGACTTCTTTGACAGCCACGCATCCCACCGGGGCCACCAGGATCCGGTATGTTTATCAGCATCGGCAAGCCAGTCTTCCGGCGACAGATCGAATTCTGGATTTGTATAGTGGCCATACTTCTGCTTGGTCGGCGGATTAACGATCCCCGCGATGTGCCCGGATTCTGACAGGACAAAGGTCTTTTCCTTTGACCCCATCTTCTGCACGCCGCGATAGCTGCTTTTCCATGCGGCGATGTGATCGGTTTCGCAGGCCACGGCAAAAACCGGTGTCTTCACATCCGACAGCTGCACCGTGGTATCGGCAATTGGGAACCCGACCGTTGCCAGTTCATCGCGCTGGCAGAGACCGCGCAGGTATTCCACCGCCATGGACGCGGGTAGGTTCGTCCCGTCGCCATTCCAATACAGCAGATCAAACGCCGGGGGCGCCTTGCCCATCATGTAGCTTTTGATCGCGGGTCCGTAGATCAGATCGTTTGAGCGCAGGAAGGAGAACGTGCGCGACATGTAAAACTTGTCGAGGATGCCTTCTTCGACAGACTCCTTCTCAATTCCGTCAACAAAGTCATCGTCAAGGAAGACACCCACCTCACCCCGGTCAGAAAAGTCCGTCAATGTCGTGAACAGCGTCGCCGCGTTGATCGAGGTGTCTTTTCGCTGCGCCATCAGACCCATCGTGATCGACAGGGTCGTCCCGGCAATGCAATAGCCCACCGCATTCACCTTCTTCACCTTACAAATCGCCTTCGTCTCGGCGATTGCGCGCAGATACCCCTCCTCGACATAGTCGGTCATGGAGGTGTTGCGGTAAGTCGGATCGGGGTTCACCCAAGAGACGACGAAAACCGTGTAGCCCTGCTCCACCGCCCATTTGATCAGGCTGTTGGCGGGTTTCAGGTCCAGAATGTAGAATTTGTTGATCCACGGTGGGAAGATCAGAAGCGGTGTTTCATAAACCTGCTCTGTCACCGGAGTATACTGGATCAGCTCAAACATATGGTTGCGAAACACAACCTCACCCGGCGTGGTCGCGAGATTCTCGCCGACCTTGAACGCTTCCTTGTCAGCCAGTGTGACGACCAAATCGCCATTGTTGGCCTCCAGATCGCGGATCAGGTTCTCAAGCCCTTGCACAAGGCTCTCGCCTTCCGTTTCTGCAGCAAGGCTCAACGCCTCGGGGTTCGTGGCAAGAAAATTCGTGGGGCTGAACATATCAACGATCTGCTGACCGAAGTATTCCAGCCGCGCTTTTTCACCGGAATCCATGGTGTCGATCCCGGCAATCGCTTCTTTCACCGCCTCTGCATTCATCAGATATTGCTGCTTGATGAAGTTGAAATAAGGGTTCGTCTCCCACAGCTCATGCGCAAAGCGCCGGTCCTTCGGCGTCTCGTCCGCAGGGGCTTCCAGCTTGCCTTGCGCCAACAGATGTTGGGCCTCCACGTAGTGTTTGACCGACTTTCCCCAGAACGACACCTGCTGTTCGATGATCTTGCCGGGATTGTTGATCATCTCCATCCAGTAGGCGGATGCTGCTTTTGCATAAAGGTCGGGGGATGGGCCCTGAAGGGAGGGCGGAACGTGCCGTTTCGGGTTCATCGCGACAAGCAGACGTTGGGTTAACTCCTCGATTTTAGCGAGGTTTGTTTCCAATTTAGTCACAGAATTTACATCACTTTGTGATTTATCGGATTCCGTTGTTGTCATCGCGTTCCCCTAACCCTACCGTGCACGTGCAGCATTAAATGTTAACCGATTGTTAACGTGTCGACAGGAGTGCCCGGCTCATGAAGTATATGATCACCTACGACCTGATGGAAAGTGTACGTAACACAAACCAATGGTTGGGGGCCACCGCACGGGCCTTTGCAGAATACCCGATGATGTCGATCGCGACCAACCCCTACATGGATTGGCTCCGCGCTTGGGGAGAGGTGACAGAGCGGACGTTCAGCCGCATGATCCTCAAGCCAGACTGGAATATCCCACCCATGAAAGGCGAGACGGGTAAGGAAAGCCCGGTGGTGATTGAAAAGCTGATCGAACGTCCCTTTGGTGACCTGATCCATTTCTCGATCCCCGCCCGACAGCCCAAAAAACGTCGCGTCCTTTTGGTTGCGCCCATGTCCGGCCACTACGCGACTTTGTTGCGCAAGACTGTATTCAGTCTGCTGAAAGACTGCGAAGTTTATGTGACAGACTGGCACAACGCGCGCGACATTCCGGTCAGCGCGGGAAAATTCGACGTGGAGGATTATACCCTCTACCTCGTCGACTTCATGAAAGAGCTTGGGTCGGACATCCACGTCATCTCGGTGTGCCAGCCCGTGCCATTGACGTTGGCTGCAACAGCCATCCTCGCCGAAGACCACCCGGACGCGCAGCCGAAGTCTTTGACCCTGATCGGCGGGCCTGTCGACCCCGAAGCGAACCACACCGAAGTCACTGACTTTGGCCGCACCGTCACGATGGGCCAGCTGGAACAGACGATGATCCAGCGGGTTGGCTTTAAATACGCAGGCGTTGGCCGGATGGTTTATCCAGGCCTGCTGCAACTCGCCTCCTTCATCTCCATGAACTCCGAGATGCACAGCAACGCCTTCCGCGATCAGATCATTCGCACCGCAAAGGGCGAGGCGCGTGAGCACGACAAGCACAACGCGTTCTACGACGAATACCTCGCCGTGATGGATATGACGGCTGAATTCTACCTCTCGACGGTCGAGCGGATCTTCAAAGGCCGCGAAATTGCACAGAACATCTTTACGGTGAACGGGCGCCACGTCGACTTCGGCAAGATCACGAACGTGGCCGTCAAGATTGTTGAAGGGGAAGAGGATGATATTTCAGCCCCTGGCCAGTGCCTTGCAGCACTCGACCTGCTGACCGGGCTGCCCGACAGCAAGAAGGCATCGCATCTTGAACCGGGCGCGGGTCACTACGGGATTTTCGCGGGCAGCAGCTGGCGCAACAACATCCGTCCGTTGGTCCTCGATTTCATCGATGCAAACTCTGACCCGGTTCCGGCGAACACCACAGCACCTGCGCCCGGGAAGCCGGCATTGAAGGTGGTTGAAACCGCGCCGGTTGCGAAAGCGGCGCCGAAGAAGGCCTCCACGAGCAAACCAGCCGCGAAGAAGCCCGCGACGAAAGCTGCGAAAGCGGAGAAGGCAACCGCCAAATCCGCCAAAGCAGCAGCGCCCCGGAAAACCACGCGAAAGACAACCGCCAAGAAAGCCCGCACCGAAAAGGCGTCATGATAGCGGGGCGGCGATGACCGCCCCTGCCCCTGCCTTAGCTTGCTCTTTCGAAGCCGAGGTTTGTCGGCACATCAAGGTGCCCCTTGCCAATGGTCGTAACAGCGACATCCTGTCCAACGGTCTGAAGCTCGAAGTCGCGTGCCCAACACTGCCCGGCGCCGCGCAAATAAAATCCGTAGTGGATGCTTTCCCCGTCTGACGGTACATCCAACACAATCTGGCGCGCTGTCCAATCCGTCGTTTCGCGCAAAACACCCTCGGCCGTGCGCTTTTCCATGTTGTCGAACGCGACGGTCTTGCCCTGCGCATCGTCGACACGCATCCAGATCGTCGCGGCATCGGGCACGTCCAGCGTCTTCAGGGCAGCTTTCAGCTGCAGGCGCTTCCCGCGAAACGGATGGGCGGTCACACTTTGCATCAACGTGGCAAACCCGACATTGGGCGCATCTTTGTCCAGCGCGCGAATGGTGGCAACGCCGTCCGGGTCACTGTCATCGATGCCAATGCTATAGTCTCGCGCCTGCGTGCCGCTGACTTGCCATCCAAAGGGTAAGCGTAAGTCGGGCAGCGGCTTGGCAGCATTGGTTTCCATCGCCGCGGATGCTGTGTTCCAGTCTTTGAAGCCGAGTTGCTTGGCCACAATTTCAAGGCATTTACTATGGCTGAGCGCCACGTCTTGTGCTGCAAGCTCAGCGCGTAAGGCCTTCGCCATAGATTTCGGGTCACTAGAAAACGTCATGTCAGATCTCCTGTCTGGTGGGATTGACCGAACATTCAGGGCGCGCATTGCTGACGGGTCAGTCCCAAAGTCAGGGGATCAAACAATCAAAAGCGGTTTTCACCAAACCCAAAGGGCGCGCGCGGCAGGCAACCGGAGCCTGCGGCAAAGGTAGCGCCCGCCGCGGTCAGCTGTCAACGTCCCCGCAGGCCGATGATTGCTTTCAACGAAATCAGTCCGAACTCTTTGAAAGTGCTCGATTGCCGCTGAGTACTTAGCGCAACACCAGCGGTTGCTTCACCCACTCCTTCAGGATCTCACTAACCTGATCGGGCTGTTCCAGCGAGGGCATGAAGCCCGCACCTTCGATGACCTCATGTTGCGCATAGGGGATCATTTCAGCGATGAATTCTTGCCGCCTGAGCGGTGTGAGTGGGTCAGCGGCACCGCTGATTACCAGCGCGGGCTGCCGGATCTTGCGCAGCACGTTCTGTTGGTCTTTCCGCTTTTGCATCGCGCGGGACGCCATCACATAGGCATCAGGCCCGATCCCGGCGGCCATCTGCTGGAAAAGCGGCACCAAAGCCGCCGCATTGATCCCCTCATGCAAGCGCGCCGGGTCAAGCTCATGAGCCACAACATCCTCAAATCGGCCTGACTTCGCAGCGATAATCTGCGTTTCACGGTCCGACGCAATCGCAGGTGTATCCGCCTGCGCGACCGTGTTGATCAAGGCGATCCGGCTCACGCGTTCCGGCGCCCGCTGAATGACCTCAAGCGCGACCGACCCACCCATGCCCGCCCCGACCAGTGCAAAGCTCTCCGGCGCGCAGGTCAGCGCCTTCTCTGCCATTTCGCCAATGGTCTCACACCCTGTCGTCGGCGCGATAATCACAGGCCGATCCACAGACAGCACGCCGATTTGGTCATAAAACGCGCGGCCATCGCAGAGAACGGGGGGGATCATGACAACGGCTTCAGGGTGCATGGGGAACCCTTGGTAGGTCATATTGTCTGCTCTTATTGTTGTTCTTTAACAGCAGTGTGCCGCGTTCCCCGAGGCGTCGCAAGACGGCAGACAAGCGTCAGAGTTTTTTTGCCCACGCCGTGATCTTTTCAGCCAAAGGCGCCGTTTGGTTGGGGCTGAACACATCCCCTGCCATGATGTGCCCCATGGCGTGATCCTCAGGCGTTTGGGTCAGCATGATCTCCTCCGTCGGCCCACCCCATCGCGCCGCTGTCGCACGGGCCTTTGCGGCGTCAATCACCTGATCGTTGGGGTTTACGACGGATAACAGTGGCGTTGTCAGGCGGCTCAGGTCCGCCGCCCTGACCGCGCGCAACACGTCCCCCATCGGGCGGACTGCTTTCGTCGGATATGTCGTCGTCCAGAACTGCGCGTGTTCGGGGCTTTCGACTGGGAAGCTACGCTCTTTCCCCGCGATCCACGGCCCCCAGATATGCGCCCCCGGCAAATCGAGGATCATCTGCGCAACCCTGTGCTTCAAGCCAAAGTTCGGCGATACCAGACAGGTCCCCGCCACCGGCACCTCGGTCCCGCGTACCAAAGCATCAGCGATCAGCGTACACCCGGTGGAGCACCCCATCAGCAGCACGCGTTCGCCCAAGGACCCACCAATCGCCAAAGACTCATCCAGATCGGCGCGCCACCCTGCCAGCGTCGCTTCCCCCATCGCCACACCATCTTGCCCGTGCCCCATCAGCCGCGCGAAATAGAGGTTTGCGCCAAGTGACTGTGCGACAAGATCGGGCAACGGGCGCAATTCTTCCGGGCTGGCGGAGAACCCGTGCACAAACACCAACGCAAGCGGCGTCTGCTCTCCGGGCGCATCCGCCCAGATCACCCGCTTGTCGTTACCGGGGCGCAAGCGCGGATACTTTGCCTCCGCCGCGGCAAGATCAGCCTCGAGTGTAGTCAGGTCATGCATCACATCGCCAGCGCTGCCTTCGCGAGCGGCCTGTAGCGCACAGCCAGCGCGACAATCGCCACAACAAGGATCGCCGCAGGGATCAGCGTGATCGCGACACGCAGCATCTGCAGTGCCCCCTCGCTTTGCGTAACAACACCGACCGTTGTTTCCTGCCAGCCCGCGACGGCAAGGATGATGCCCAAAAGCGCAGGCGCCACAGCGTTGGCAAGCTTCTGACCAAACAACCAGACCGCCGAAAACGCCCCCTCAATGGCCGCTCCGGTTTCGCGGCGGGTCACATCCATCAGGTCCGGGAACATCGCCCAGGGAATCTGCTGGTAAGAGCCGTTGGCGAAGCCAGCAAGGACGAACATCCCCGCCATCGCCGTGACATTCACAGACGGCAGCACAGCATACAGCCCACCAAGCAGACAAACATAAAGGCCTAAGCCAAGGATCAACGCCCCCAGCTTGCCCAGCCACTTTGATAGCATCACCCAAACCGCCTGACTAAGGATCGACCCGACAACAAAGGCCGCAAACATCAGGCTCAGCGTCGTCAATGCCTTGGCCGCGCCCGAAAGCATCGTGTCGCCGCTGTCGATGATGAGGTACAGCGCCGCGAAGGGCAGTCCGGCGGTAATCAACGCAATCGCAAGCGTCATGACACCATAGATGATGGCCAAAACAAAGAAGGCCTTATTGGAAAAGACGGTGCGATAAGCTTCACGCAGGGGCACGGGGGCCTCTTGCGACAAGCGCGGCGCATTGCGCGTCGCATAGATCGAAAACCAGATTGCCCCAATCATGAGTGGGCTCGCGATCAGGGCGGCCATCGGGTAGCCCATGCCATCCGCAAGCCCTGGGATCAGTGCACCACCGACGAGGATGCCAACGCTCGCAAACCCCATGCGCCACCCGGTCATGGCGGAGCGTTCCTGCGGGTCCTGTGTGATCTCGCCCGCTGAGGCGGAGTAAGGAATGGCCACCATCGTGAACCCAATGGTGGCAAGGCCGAAGAACGCAAAGACCCAAAGCAGGTCACCAACAAGGCTCATCCCCTCAGGCACCGCAAACAGCGCAACCATCGCTGCGGCCATGACAACCGCACCAATCGCCATCCACGGCGCGCGCCTGCCGAAGCGCGACTTGGTGCGGTCGCTGAAATACCCCACAAGTGGGTCGGTGATCATGTCGAAGACCAGCACGGCGGTCGTCACCGCCCCCGCAATCCCAACCGGGACGCCCAGATAGGCGGTCAGGAACACCAGCACGAGAAGCTGCTTGACCACCACAAAAACAACGATGCCCATATCGGCGAGGCCCCAGCCCGCCTTTTGCCCCAAACTCAATGCCATAGATGTCCTCCCGTCCCTGCGCGGGACGTTACGCGGCAATCAACAAATGCCAAAGCATAACGTTACGGCCAAGCTCAGGCGCGGGCCGTGACCTCATCAATCGCTGTGGTGATCAATTCAAGGCAAGTCTCATCCGAAAAGCGGTGATCCGCCCCATCGACAAGGGTCAGCCGCATGTCCGGCCCTTCGGCATGGGACAACAGGCGCAAGGCCACAGACATATCCACGTCGGCATCAGCCGTGCCCTGCAGGAAGCGTGTGGGGAATGGCAGATGAAGCGGATGGCGCAAGACCAACCTGCTGCGCCCCTCTTCAATCAGGCGCTTTGTGATGATGTAGGGCTCACCATAATCAGACGGCAGCGCCACCTGGCCTTCAGCCTCCAGCGCGGCCTTTTGGTCGGCATCAAACCCGCCCCACATGCTGTCTTCTGTGAAATCCGGCGCGGCCGCGATAGTCACGAGGCCCGCAATCCGCTTTGGCATGGCGCGGCTGACGAGCAACGAAATCCAGCCGCCCATGGAGGATCCGACCAAAACAACCGGCCCCGCGATCAGCCCAAGCGCGGCCATCGCATCCTCAAACCAATCACCGATTGCGCCGTCGGTGAAGGCCCCATCGCTTTCGCCATGGCCGGAATAGTCAAACCGCAGGAACGCGCGGCCCTGGCTGCGCGCCCAGTCTTCCAGATGCACCGCTTTGGTGCCCTGCATGTCGGATTTGAAACCGCCAAGAAATACAACGGCCGGGCCGCGTCCATCCGTCAGATGATACGCGATCCGGCGGTTTTGAGGGGTGACGAAGGTACTTGGGTCTGAATCTGTCATACGGCCAAAAATGCACAGCCCGTCACAGGCTGCAAGTCGCGATCAATAGGTCAGTTCGCTTCGAGGACGGAGGCGCTGGTGACCTGCCGCTCCTCGGAAGAGCCGACTTCTGAGACATCGCCCGACATCACCGCTTGCACCGCGTCGAGGTCATCGCCCAGCAGCAGGATGCCGCCATTCAGATCGTAGTCATAATCCGCATCCGTGCCGGGGCGGCCCACGTTCGTCAGACGACCTGACAAGTTTGCCGCAAAGCTGCCAGTGGCAGTGCCTTCTGAGTAAACGAAGTCATCCAACGTCAGCGTTCCGCCAACCGGCGTGCTCGCCAAGTCGTAGAAATCGGTGGCCGAGCCGGTTGAGGCACTGTCGTCACCAAGATCCAACGTCATGGTCATGCGGCCAAGAACAGACGCGTCCGCCGCATCGGTGGCATCTTCGTCGCTGATCGCAACGACACCGCTAAAGCTGGCTGTGCCGGTATCGGGAATGTCGGCAAGTGGCGTGAAGCCAAGCGGCTCAACACGTGCAAGTGCGGCCGCGGCTTCTTCTGTCAAAGCGTCAATTTGGCTGGTGCCTGTGCTGGACCCACCACAGGCTCCCAAAAGACTGACAACACCGACTGCGGCAACAAACTGGAATTTCACGGCGACCTCTCCGATCTTAGGAATTTTTCAAGTACACCGTTTGGTCCCACCCCACCCTCTGAAAGCAGTCGACCCGCGGCGCTCCGTCGCAACCTAGGGCATCGCACCAGCTTTTACAGTCTGATTCCTCGGGACTACGCAAAATTTCGCTGTTGAGAGTGTTCGGCGAGTGACCTTAGCCGCCCACGTAGACAGCGGCCTTGGGGCGATAGAAGATCTTCTGATCGTGCAGGCGACCCAACAATTCCTCACCGGCGCGCTGGTCGCGCTCAATCACACCAATCGATTCCAGATGCGCCGGGTTCTCGTCCGATAAGGCGCGCCGGGTCTGACACAGCTCGCGGCCACGGGCGCGCAAGGCTTCTTCAATCAAATCAACATCTTCGACAGACAGCTCAAACGTGCGATTATACTTCGGCATCGTATCCCCTTTCAGTGACGGCAGTTTCCCATCGGAAATCTCTGTCGCTTTTAAGGGCTCAAGTGTCGTTTGCAAGGTCTATCTGGGTATACAATCGCGGGCCTGCCAAGCAGGCATTCTACCGCTCGACCAAAAACGCACCTTCGACCGACAACGGCAGGAGGTCGGTCGATGGCACTTCAAATTCAGATTCGATAAGGATCTGACCGCCTGCGTATTGCGCCGTCTCACCTGCAAAAGCGCCAAGCATACCGCCGTCAAAGTCCCGCACCTCCGACAAAATCTCAAGCGACCCCTCCAGATTGGCGCCCAGCAACACACCCTCGGAGCCGCGCCCGATAAATCCATCGGTGATTGTGAATGCGCCCTCACGGGCATCGCCATCCCGGCTATAGAAACCATCTATCCGCCCGACAAAGCTGTCGTCCGCAAAATTGACGAGCAGCACGATGTCTCCACCAATCCCCTCGCCCAGCGATGACTCCGCCAAAATTCCAAACGTTGCAATGCCATCAAATTGCGCGGTCCCCACATCGGGCGTCCCGGCCCCCGGTGTCGGATCAACCGCCTGGATTTCCGCCGCAAGGCGCAACGCCTCTTCCCGCAAAATTTCAATCGGCTGTTTGGGGGGAGAGACATAAGTCGTCCCGCCGGAGAACCCAGTCTCTGATCCGCCACATCCGGCGACAAGAAGAGCAAACACAACGACGGTCTGAGAAGGTTTCAATTCATTCTCCAATTGCTGAAAGTATTCCAGTCGGGAAAATCAATCGAATATGGCAACCACATGTTCGGGTTGTGTTGAAAGAACGCATTCTGCGCCTGCACAAAGCGAAGGGCGTGTTTACCCAACGTCAAAATTATCAAATAGTAAAATGTGTTACGCCGCCGTAGCCCGCTTTAAATAATGCAACCAGAAAGAGGCGAGGCAAACTGAGCCAAAGTAATCATCAGCCTTGCCTCGCACAATCATTTCGCAAACTTTCGCGCTCACGCGCCAATTTCATTGCGACGTTCCAATTCGCACAAGCGCGCACCACGCATTACCGCGTTGCAACGCCCGTGTAGGACACGAAACCGTCTTCTCCATCAAACTCCGCATCATCCGTCCCGGACACTTGCAGCGCGTCCGCATCGTCGCCATAGACCTCAGCCAGACCCAACACGTTTTCGAAATCGAGGAAGGCGTCGTTTGGCCCTTCAAGCCGGCCATTGGCCGTCAAGATGTAGCTCGCATTCGTCGTTGTTGCCTGATCCCCTTCGAAGGTCAGCGTGCCATCAACCGCGCCACCGGACACAAGATCAATATCGCTGCCAAAATCCTCAACGTTTTCGACATCAACAAAATCATCCGCCGAACCCGAAATCCCGCCGGTCGCAAAGTCGATTGTGATGTCAGCCGCGCCAACGAATGCGACACGCGTTTGCTCCGTATCGTTGCGCGGATCTCCGACGCCGCCGGTCGCCACCATTGGCCCGGTGAAACGGCCGCTGCCGTCATCTGGCAAATCGGACGCGGCCAGGACACTTTGTGCGGCAATCTGATCGTCAAAGATCGATTGCGCCTGCGAAAGCCGGTCATTCAGCAGGTCGTCGTTGCTTGTCGCACTGCCGCCGCAAGCAGACAGGGTCATGGCTGCCAGCGCAGCCGCGCATTTCATGTAGGTCATATGCTCTTCCTCAATGCGGGCGTTCAAACGCGCCCTATTGGGGGTGAGTATGGCAGCAACGTCGCAGCCACTCAATCATTAGCGCATTGAAGAATTGACAGCTTGGCGAAAATACGCGACCCAGCACGCCACTCATAACCCGCAACCGGGCGTTCCGTGGGCGCCAAACTGACGAGGAGAGCCAAAAGATGGCCCAAATCTCTCTAACATTTCCTGATGGTAACGCGCGCCAATATGAGGCCGGGATCACCCCTGCCGATGTCGCGGCCGACATCTCGACATCACTGCGTAAAAAGGCGATCTCTGCCACCGTGGACGGCCAGCACTGGGACCTTCAGTGGCCGATTGAGGCTGAAGCGCAGATCGCCATCAACACGATGAAGGATGAGGAGCCAGCGCTCGAACTCGTCCGCCACGACCTTGCCCACATCATGGCCCGCGCGGTGCAGGAAATCTGGCCCGA